>NZ_CBDAHM010000003.1:0-636733 GCF_965195605.1 Leclercia sp. M-A074-M
CCCTTACCCCCCTTTCCCTCTTCCCCATAAAAACGTACTACTTCCCTAGTACATATGAGGATTTGGGTCAGTTGGTTGCCGACCTAAACAGGCACCTTTAAGCCTGCTTCTGTTCGGGTACCTTTAAACCCGAAGTAATCAAGAACGCGCTTGCGTTCCAGCCAGGGGCGGTTCGGCGGTATATCCCTGTAATGCCCTGCCTTGATTCCTTACGAACAGGCGAAGCCGTGTGTTTGCTTCATGCCTTGCCCGGTTCTCCTTGCGGTATGAAACGGGCTCGGCTTCAAACGTTTCCTGATACACATCTGCATAGCGTTGAATGGCTTTTTGCCGTACTGCTGGCGTCAGGATTAATAATTGCTGCCTAATCCAATCCGAATCTGCCTGGCTATGGTTGTCAGGCATGACCAGGTGCTCATTACGGGTGATATCCATCAGAGCTAAACCTTTCGGGATAAAGAATCTGAATCTCTGTCAGTTCCGCGCTGAACAATTTGGCCAACTTCTCAGCAACTTCCGCAGATGGCCTCTGTATACCTCGCTCCATTCGACTAAGATTACCGGGGTCGCACTTAATGGATGATGCAACCTCCTGAATGGTCATCTTTGCTTTGAGGCGAGCTTTGCGTAGTGGTGTAGTAAACATGCGCATAACTCCATATGTGTTTTAGACATAATATGCGTGACAAACATATTATGCAAGTTGAGTTGTGTGAGTTGCAAAATTATGTATAAAATACAAATTAAATAACATTTGGCGGGGGTGCTTCGATGAACGTAGGGCAACGCATTAGAGAGCTGCGAAAAGCAAAAAAAATGACTATAAACCAGCTGGCGTCCCTGACTGACTGGGATGTCGGCAATATTTCTCGGCTTGAAAGAGGCATGCAGGGCTACAGTGAAGCCAGCCTCAAAAAGATTGCCGAGGCGTTAGAAGTTCCACTCTCTGAACTATTCTCTTTCCAAGATAAAAAAGATACTGTAGATACATACAGTATCAATTCACTTTCACCGGAAAGGAGAAGGGACGTGTATCGAGTTGATGTGATGGACGTTTCTGCAAGTGCAGGCAATGGCAACTCTACCCGTGACTTCATCGAAGTTATTAGTTCGATAGAGTACGTTACCGAAGAGGCGAGAAATCTCTTTGGCCACAGACCCGCAAATCAGGTCAAGCTCATTAACGTTCGCGGCGATAGCATGCAGGGCACAATCGAGCCTGGTGATCTCATTTTTGTTGACGTTGGTGTAAACCATTTCGATGGTGATGGCATATATGTTTTTGATTTTAGTGGCGATCTATTTGTTAAGCGCCTTCAGAAAATCAAGACTCAACTCCATGTGCTCTCAGATAACCCACTGTACAGAGAATGGCAGATCACTGATGAAGAAATGGACATGCTTCACGTTTGCGGAAAGGTACTTTTAAGCCAATCACAACAGTTCCGACGCCACGCGTAACTCTTCATTCCCGCACATACTAAAGAGCCTTTGGGCTCTTTTTTTTTGCTTTTGAAACATATCTTTTAAAGTCAGGAAAACAGTTGGTTAGACCTGAAATATGTTTGCCACGCATAAATATGTTTGACAGACAATTTTGGTGATCGTATGCTTATTTCATCGGCAAACATCGGAGCTAACTAAATGACCAGCCAGCCAACTACTGAGAAGTTTTTCCAGTTAGTTGATATCGAAGATTTTCGATACAGCAAAAATTGTTCTCATATTAACTATGGTGAAATTGCTTCTGATTGTGATAGCAAAACCATCTCTATTTTTGAAGCAATAAACCATCTGAGCTTAAGTATTTTTACTTTATCAGAAGAGGAAATTATCAATAAAGATAAAATCCTCAACCTCACCAGTATTATCGCTGACCTTGCTGAATTGGGTGTTGCGACAAATAAAATATCCCATACAGCTGCATATCTTTCTGGATTAAAGGATGCAAATCATGGCGCATGAAATTTCATTAGAGCAAGTAACAGAGCGTGCGCATCAAGCGGAAATTATTTGTCGAATGATGGAGTCTTATCCTGACCGAATGGCTGATTCCGAAGTGATAGCTATTGCCTCGCTACTGCGCAGACTCACAGGTGATGTATGCGCCTGGTTGATTGAAGAGCAGGCAGTTAAAGTTAAAAGCAAATAACCACCCCTTTAATTTAACCTGTAATAAATACAGTTTAATCGCTGGAGAATATTACATCCTTTTAATGGGTTTTTATTATGGTAAATAAATCCGCTTATAAAACAGCGCAATTAATGCGCAGCGCCGGATATTGGCACATCGCCAATCTCTTTTTAAAGAAAGCATATGGGAGATAATTTATGTCCACTCAACAACGGCAAGATATTCAGACACTGAATGTTAAAGCAGAACAGCTCAATTTCCTTATGCAAACCATCCACGCCCATCATAAGGATTTCGATTGCTACCAGCTTGATGGCCTTTTAGGTCTGGCTTATGACCTCGCTGGCTCTGTTTATTCCTGGACCGAAACAGAGGAGAAAATTGTACTGGCGAATGAAGACGCGCAAAGAAGGATTATTTAGATGGATAAATTAATCGAAACATATCGGCGTCGAATTCTTAAAGCAGCATTGCTCCGCCACCTGCGTAAGACAGGTAGCAATTGCATCATTATTAATCAGCCCAAAGGCGAAATAAAAACAATCGAATTAACAGAGATTCTTCTCGATGGCCTATTGAGTCGATTTGAAAAACAGGCCGTGGGCGAGTTCGGGAACATCGAAGGGGTTAAGGCGGTCAGGGGAATTTATAGCAGCGCCGTAGATGTGAATGGCCGCGGCGAGTTCCTGACAGAAAGCGGTAAAGAGTTAATCGACGATCTCATTAAGGAGCTGGTGGATTTTGCCAAAAAGCACAGACCAGCATTAGCGGAGGGTCAGCATGTTAAGTCAGCAAAACGCTAAACCGGGTTGCCGCCCGGTTCTGAATATCGATCTGCATGTTCTGCCTGACTTCACTGGTCGCGTCGTTCTCTACATCGAAAACGGGCAGGTGAAGTGTGATCGGCGGTTATCTCCCGACGAGCACATTTGCACTTTGGACACGTTTATTGAAATGGCTCGCGACATGGAGCTGCGGCTCGCGGAGGCGAAAAGTGACGCTGACTGCAATTCGAATTCCTGAGTGGGTTCACCTCAAAGCGGCTCACGTGTTGCGCCAGTTCAGAGCGAGGAGGATTCACCCCTGCCGCATGATCGGCTCCGGGAATCTGAGCCTGAAGGTTAATCACCGCTGGCGGCTGCTTTCACGCGATGGCGGCAAGAGCTGGGAAGTAATGAGCCATGAAACCTATAACCGGGAGAAAGATAAATGACCGACCATGAAAAAGAAAACGTGAAGCAGCTTGTTGCTCGCCTGAAGGAAATCCAGAAGCAATCCGACGTAACGATTCCTGGTTGGATGCTTGACGAAAACCGCTATGGCAAAGGCTCCCTTACGTTAGAAGAGCAGCATGAGTGGGCTCAAACCGTCGTCCAGTCCATGCGCGGTACGGTCGCCCTGCTTTATCTCATCAGCTGCGAAAACCGCTGGGGACTCCGTGATGGGCAATACCAGTTTAAAACCGAGGAGTTTACTTTCGGCTTAACCCGGGAACTTATTGAAAATCTGCTGATTAAGCATGTGGAATGCGCACTGATCGAGCACAAGCCTAAGGAACGCTATCTGGCGGTTTACCAGTTCTACTACGCCAACGATCAGCGCCTGAAAGAAGTCGGTCATTCGTGGTTCGCAGAGTTTCTCGACGAGATATTTGTAGATCTCGCTGCCCAGTTGCGCACCGGTAAAACAATGCCAGCCAACCACGTTTTGCATTAAGGAGCAATGAAGATGGCAATGAAAGCAGAATTAGCACCAGTAGCGGCCCGTGACTTGCAGATCATCGAGTATCGCGGCCTGCGCGTAGTGACCACCGAGCAAATGGCAGTGGGTTACGGTGCAACGGAGAAAATGCTCACAAATAACTTTTCTCGCAACGAATCGCGTTTCGTTGAGGGTAAGCACTTCTTCAAAGTGGAAGGTGCTGAATTGCAGGAGTTCAAAAGGCTCCCCTCTTTAAGAGGGTTGGTTAGTAAATATACGAGTCAGTTGATTCTCTGGACCGAGCGTGGCGCAGCCAATCACGCAAAAATGCTGGAAACTGATCAGGCATGGGGTTACCACGAAGACCTGGTGGAGTTTTACTTCACACAGCGTGACGCAATTGCCCTGCCAGTCAGCCGTAAAGAGCTGGCGCTGATGGTTATCGAGGCTGAAGAACGAGCCGAAGCCGCTGCGCTGGAAAACAAAACGCTCAGTGCCACCGTCGAGAGTCTGGAGAAGCACTTCACCAAAGGCATGACGATCCCGGCATTCTGCAAGGCGCTGAACGGCGTCAACATCAACAAAATGATGTGGTGGGCGTCCGAGCGTGACTGGGTTTTCAACGAGCAGCGCGATCCAGAAAAAGACCCACGCTGGCGCGTTGCCTCCTACGCCCGTGATAAATATCTGACCGAAGACCAGACGCAGATCACGCCGCACGGCAAGGATGCTTTCACGAAGTTTACGCCAGTGCTGCTGGAGAAAGGCTGCCACCGCCTGTATCAGCTGTACATGAAAGGTGAGCTGCCAATGAAAAAGACCTGGAATGGCGCGTACCTCCACGATAAAGCGATTTATACCCCTGAGGGGCGCTAGTATGAATAAGCAATTCTGGTATCCCGCTGGCTCACTGGAGGAAGCCCACCAGCAGGCGCTGACATGGGTGTGTGATGCCTACCTGTTCCATCTGGTCAGCCTGCACCGTCGCCCGGTATATCGCCACCAGTACGGTGATATTTCGCTAGACCAGCCAGCGCTGCGGGGTTTTATCGACTCGTATCTGGAAGAAAAGAGCTGGGATTTAGATCGCCGCCGCGCGCATTACATCAACATGCTTGACCTTATCCGCTATATGGGTCGAAAAAATTCGGACTTCATTGACTGGGGAACCGTGCCATCACTAACGCCTCGCGGGTTGCGCTGGATGAACGCCTGTTTCTCGAGGTTGGGAGAAATGGTCAACAGCTGCGGTGGTTGGGAAAACTGCGTCGAGAAGAAGATGGAGGGTACTAATGCGTGATACTGCCGATGTCGTTTTGCTGGTCCCGAATGATTGGGTAAGCGAAAAGGTGCTGATCGCGGTCACCGGGCTCAAGCCTGGAACCATCCTCCGGGCCAGAAAGGAGTGCTGGATGGTCGGGCGGGAATACGTGCACGTCTCACCGGACGGAAACCCGAAACCCTCCAGCGAGTGCATGTATAACCGGAAAGCGGTTGATGCATGGGTCGCCTCGATGAAAAACAAACAGCCAGGGTGATTTGATGCCATGAAAAAGGTAATCTCATATCGCTCTTGGGCGTCTGGAGGAGTTCATGGATAAAGTCACATATCCAACAGGCGTCGAAAACCACGGTGGCACATTGCGCATCTGGTTTAATTTTAAAGGTAAGCGTGTCAGGGAAAGTCTCGGTGTCCCTGACACCGCTAAGAACAGGAAGATCGCCGGGGAACTGCGGACGTCGGTATGTTTTGCCATCCGTACAGGCACATTTGAGTATGCGGCACAGTTTCCGGATTCCCCTAACCTCAAGACTTTTGGGGTGGGTAAAAAAGAAATTACAGTGTCAGAGCTTGCAGAAAAGTGGCTGGATCTGAAGAGGATGGAAATCTGCGCGAACGCACTCAACCGTTATGAGTCAGTCGCAAGGAACGTGGTGCCCAGGATCGGGGGAAATCGGCTGGTGTCAGCAGTGACCAAAGAGGAGCTGCTGTATATCAGGAAAGATTTGCTGACCGGTCACCAGACGCCAGTGAAGGGAAAGGCCCCGGCGAAGGGGCGAAGTGTTGTCACCGTGAATTATTACATGACAACCATTGCCGGAATGTTTCAGTTTGCCGCAGATCACGGCTACGTAGAGGCAAACCCCTTCGAGGGGATGAAACCTCTTAAAAAAGCCAGGGCAGAGCCAGATCCGCTAACTCGTGACGAATTTATTCGCCTGATCGATGCATGCCGGCATCAGCAGACGAAAAACCTGTGGTCACTTGCAGTTTACACAGGGGTACGTCACGGGGAGCTGACCTCCCTGGCCTGGGAGGATATCGATCTTGAAGCTGGAACAATAACAATCAGGCGTAATTATACAAAACTGGGCGAATTCACTCTACCGAAAACTGAGGCGAGTACAAACAGGGTCATACACCTTATCCAGCCCGCGATCAGCGTCCTGAGGAATCAGGCGGAAATGACCAGGCTTGGAAAGCAGCATCACATTGATGTGCAGCTGCGCGAGTACGGCAGAACGGAGAGCCACGACTGTACATTTGTTTTCAACCCTCAACTGGTCAGAAGATGTCAGCATGTCGGGTTCATCTACAAAGTCGACTCGATAGGTGATTTGTGGGATGCAGCGGAGAAGCGAGCAGGGATAAGGCACAGGAAAGCTTATCAGTCGCGTCATACGTATGCGTGCTGGTCACTGTCAGCTGGCGCTAACCCCAGCTTCATTGCCAGCCAGATGGGCCATGCGAGCGCCCAGATGGTCTTCAATGTGTACGGGGCGTGGATGGCTGACAGCAGCAGTGAGCAGATCGCGATGCTGAATCAGAGGCTTGCGAGTTTTGCCCCACAGATGCCCCAAAGCCTGCAAAGCAGCACCAGAGTATTATTGAAATCAGTAAGTTAAATACGAATGCCCGACATGTTAATTGCGTGGAAGGTAACACCACGCTCTATGCCCTGCCTAAACCTGAAGTGGTGGCGCGCTGGCGGGAGCAGACCGACGACGACTTTCGCTTCTGCTTTAAATTCCCGGCTACCATCTCCCATCAGGCTGCGCTGCGTAACTGTGACGATTTAACCGCAGAATTTTTTACCCGCCTGGCGCCGCTGGCCAACCGTATTGGCCAGTACTGGGTGCAGCTCCCCGCCACTTTTGGCCCACGCGATCTGCCCGCGCTATGGCAGTTTCTCGATGCCCTGCCCCGGGAGTTCACTTATGGAGTTGAGGTTCGTCATCCTGAATTCTTCATGAAAGGCGAGGCGGAGAAAGCGCTTAACCGCGGTCTGCATGAGCGCGGCGTCAATCGCACCGTTCTCGACAGCCGCCCGGTCCACGCCGCCGTGCCGCATAACGAGGCCATCATCGACGCCCAGCGTAAAAAACCGAAGGTGCCGGTACATGCGGTGATGACCGCCAGCAATCCGATGGTGCGTTTTATCGGTAGCGACAACATGCCGCAAAACCAGGCGCTGTTTGCTGTCTGGTTACAGACTCTGGCGAAGTGGGAACAGACCGCCACGCCATATCTTTTTTTGCATACCCCTGATATCGCCCAGGCGCCACAACTGGTCGATGCTCTCTGGCACGCCTTGCAGGCCGTGGCACCGTCCATCGGCGACGCCCCCGCAATTCCGCAGCAATCTTCTCTTTTCTGAGCTCACCCCCTATCATAGAAGTGCCATCTGCCAAAAAACAGGGAGTTTGTATGGTTTGCGCGCTGTATGCGGTACTGGGTGCGTTGCTGTTAATCAAGTTTTCGTTCGATATTGCGCGCCTGCGGATGTTGTACCGCGTCTCTTATGGCGACGGAGGTTTCTCTGAGTTGCAAACCGCAATCCGCATTCATGGCAATGCGGTGGAATATCTCCCGGCGGCACTGATCTTGCTGTTATTTATGGAAATGAATGGCGCAGAGACCTGGATGGTGCACGTCTGCGGCCTGCTGCTGATCCTTGGGCGCCTGATGCACTACTATGGTCTCCATCAGCGTCTGTTCCGCTGGCGCCGCTCCGGCATGAGCGCGACCTGGTGTTCGCTTGTGCTAATGGTGCTGGCTAACCTGTGGTATATGCCCTGGGAGTTGGTTTTCTCACTGCATTAGCGCACAATACGCCCCTTTATTTATCCCGGATTTTTACGTTATGTCAGATCGCGACACGCTTTTTTCTGCGCCTATCGCCAGTCTGGGCGACTGGACCTTTGATGAACGGGTGGCTGAAGTCTTCCCGGATATGATCCAGCGCTCGGTCCCCGGCTACTCTAATATCATCTCCATGATCGGCATGCTGGCGGAACGTTTTGTTCAGCCGGACACGCAGGTCTACGATCTGGGATGTTCGCTGGGCGCAGCCACGCTGTCGGTTCGTCGTAATATTAAGCACGACGGTTGCAAAATTATCGCCGTCGACAACTCACCGGCCATGGTTGAACGCTGCCGGCGCCATATTGACGCCTGGAAAGCCCCGACCCCGGTAGAAGTGGTCGAAGGCGATATCCGCCATATCGAGATTAAAAACGCCTCGATGGTGGTGCTGAATTTTACCCTGCAATTCCTGGTGCCCGAAGACCGTCAGCTATTGCTGGACAAAATTTATCAGGGGCTGAACCCTGGCGGCGCCCTGGTGCTGTCGGAAAAATTCAGTTTCGAAGATGCCACCGTCGGCGAACTGCTGTTCAACATGCACCACGATTTCAAACGTGCCAACGGCTACAGCGAGCTGGAGATCAGCCAGAAGCGCAGCATGCTGGAAAATGTGATGCTGACCGATTCGGTTGAGACTCACAAAGCCCGTCTGCACAAGGCTGGATTCCCGCACAGCGAGCTGTGGTTCCAGTGCTTCAACTTTGGCTCACTGGTGGCGCTGAAAGGCGGTAACGCATGATTGATTTCGGTAATTTTTATCAGCTGATTGCCAAAAACCACCTCTCCCACTGGCTGGAAACCCTGCCCGCGCAGATCGCCGCCTGGCAGCGTGAATCCCTGCACGGGCAGTTTAAGCAGTGGAAAAATGCGGTGGAATTCCTGCCGGAGATGACGCCCTATAAGCTCGACCTGCTGCACAGCGTTACCGCCGAGAGCGAACAGCCGCTGAGCGAAGGCCAGATGCTGCGTCTCGAAAACCTGATGCGCAACCTGATGCCGTGGCGCAAAGGGCCGTTTTCTCTCTACGGCATGCAGATCGATACCGAATGGCGTTCAGACTGGAAGTGGGAGCGCGTGCTGCCGCACCTCTCTGATTTAACCGGACGCACCATTCTGGATGTCGGCTGCGGCAGCGGCTATCACATGTGGCGCATGATTGGCGCAGGCGCCCATCTGGCGGTAGGCATCGATCCGACCCAGCTGTTCCTCTGCCAGTTCGAAGCGGTGCGCAAACTGCTTGGCAACGACCAGCGCGCGCACCTGCTGCCGCTGGGGATTGAGCAACTCCCGGCGCTGGCCGCGTTCGACACCGTCTTCTCGATGGGCGTGCTTTACCATCGCCGCTCCCCGCTGGAACACCTCTGGCAGCTGAAAGATCAGCTGGTCGACGGCGGTGAGCTGGTGCTGGAGACGCTGGTGGTGGAAGGGGATGAGAATACCGTGCTGGTGCCAGGGGATCGCTATGCCCAGATGCGTAACGTCTACTTTATTCCGTCGGCGCTGGCGCTGAAAAACTGGCTGGCGAAGTGCGGTTTTGTCGATATCCGCATCGCGGATGTCTGCCCTACCACTACCGACGAACAGCGCCGCACCGAGTGGATGACCACCGAATCTCTGGCCGAGTTCCTCGATCCGAATGACAGCAGCAAAACGATTGAGGGTTATCCGGCTCCGGTTCGCGCAGTGTTGATTGCTACCAAGCCGTAATTTATGCCGGGTGGCGGCTGCGCCTTACCCGGCCTACAAAAACGGTGCCGTGTCGCCGGAAAATGCATAAAAAAAGACCCCTGTTGAAATTGCAGGGGCCTGGTACAAACAAGCATCATATTGGGCGACATGATGCGCGGTAAAAACTGTTTTAGCGACAATAGCGTGCAATTATCGCCTTCATCTCTGCAACCGACTCTCCCTCGACGCCGTAGCGGGAATATTCATCCGCGTCGGCATCCGTCGACATCGACAAGCCTGTGTTGCGATAGCGCATGGGTGACGGTAGCCACTTCCCTGCTGAGCTGTGCAACTCTTCCACCCCTGCCCGCAAAAACGTCTCCAGATTGGCGGCGCGAACGCCAGCACCCGCCATTATTATTGGAACACCTGATTGGGCTTTTAGTTCCTTAATTAATGAAATACCTTTTTCGGCGGAGGCGTGTTGACCCGAAGTCAGCACGCGCGCAACCCCCAGTTCCGCGAGGTTTTCAAAGGCTTGCCGCGGATTTACACACATATCGAAGGCGCGATGAAAAGTTACCGCCATTCCCTTTGCAGCAGCCATAATCTGGCGCATGCGCGGCATATCGATATGACCATCTTCATTCAGCAGGCCGATGACCAGCCCCGGGAAACCCAGCGCCTTAACGAGGGCGATATCCTCCAGCATGGCGTTAAATTCGCCGCTGCTGTAGCAAAAGTCCCCGCCGCGGGGTCGAATAATCGGGTGAACCGGAATGCTCACCGCCTGACGCACCGATTTCAGCACCCCATAAGAGGGGGTCAGCCCGCCCTCTTTCGGAGCGGCACAGAGTTCAATACGATCGGCGCCATGCGCTTGCGCGGTCACGGCGCACGCCATGCTGTAACAACAGATCTCCAGCAATGCCACGAAATCTCCTTATAACCTGTTGGGTTTTGCATCATGCCATGCCGCTTTCCCCGCGACACGGCGTTACCTCACAACTCTTTCGCTTTATTGTTCGCTGGCGACAATCTCTTCGATTGTCCAGGGGTGAAACTTCACCGTCACGCTGCCGTCGGTAACCGCCAGGGTCGGATTTGGCAGTCGCTCGCGCTCCCCTTTTGGCGAGCTGGTTTTCACAAAAATGCCAGGCTGGCTTAAGCCCTCATCAGAGAGCAGCGCCAGGGCGCGGGCATTCAGGGTATCCGGGTCGCCGGGGAGGACGATCTCAATATGCTCCCAGCCTTCGTGGGGGTAGCGTTTTTCACCCGGCCACGGCAGTTCAACCACTGTAAAGCGCCAGTGGGCGACGCAGACGGGTTCATGCAGCTTAAAGAGGCAGATAGGACGGCCATTGATGATGTTCTCCGAGAGCAGTTCGCCGCACTGCTCAAACCCTCGCCACCAGCGCTCCGCCGTGGCATTCTGATGGCAGCGCAGGGAGATGTGGTCCGCCGCGAGCGGAGCGATATCCAGACCCAGGCGAGCGGAAAGCGCCGCAAAGGCGTCAGTGAAACGCGGTAAATCGGCTGCAATATCCTGCAGGTCGTCAATAGATTGCCAGTTCGCCATCATCAGTACTCTTATCGTCATGCAAAAGCGTTAATTTACTCTGTTGCTGGCCTGCGACCAACCGCTGTTTTGAGCCAGTGCTGACGGCAACGGGCAATTGCAGTATACTCCCGGCCTAAATTCGTTAACGGGCGCGGCAACGTGATGCGCGCGTCAAAAATGTAAGGTATCCCGGTGAATATTCAGGCTCTTCTCTCAGAAAAAGTCAGTCAGGCACTGATTGCTGCAGGCGCACCTGCAGACTGTGAACCGCAGGTTCGTCAGTCCGCGAAAGTACAGTTTGGCGACTATCAGGCTAATGGCGTGATGGCCGTAGCGAAAAAACTGGGCATGGCGCCACGACAACTCGCAGAGCAGGTTCTGTCCCATCTGGATCTCAGCGGTATCGCCAGCAAAACCGAAATCGCCGGACCGGGCTTTATCAACATTTTCCTCGATCCTGCCTTCCTGGCGCAGAACGTCGATGCCGCGTTGCAGTCCGATCGTCTGGGTGTGGCGCAGCCGCAGCCTCAGACCATCGTCGTTGACTACTCTGCCCCGAACGTGGCGAAAGAGATGCACGTCGGCCATCTGCGCTCCACCATCATCGGTGATGCCGCGGTACGCACCCTGGAGTTCCTCGGCCACAACGTAATCCGCGCGAACCACGTCGGCGACTGGGGCACCCAGTTCGGGATGCTGATCGCCTGGCTGGAAAAGCAGCAGCAGGAAAATGCCGGTGAAATGGCCCTGGCGGACCTCGAAGGCTTCTACCGCGATGCGAAAAAGCACTACGACGAAGATGAAGCCTTTGCCGAGCGCGCCCGTAGCTACGTGGTGAAACTGCAGGGCGGCGATGCGTACTTCCTTGAGATGTGGCGCAAGCTGGTGGACATCACCATGTCCCAGAACCAGATCACCTATGACCGCCTGAACGTCACCCTGACCCGTAAGGACGTGATGGGTGAAAGCCTTTATAACCCAATGCTGGCCGGTATCGTGGCCGATCTGAAGGCCAAAGGCCTGGCGGTCGAAAGCGAAGGCGCGACGGTGGTGTTCCTTGATGAGTACAAAAACAAGGAAGGCGAACCGATGGGCGTCATCATCCAGAAAAAGGATGGCGGCTTCCTCTACACCACCACCGATATCGCCTGCGCGAAATACCGCTACGAAACCCTGCATGCGGATCGCGTCCTCTATTACATCGACTCCCGTCAGCACCAGCACCTGATGCAGGCGTGGACCATCGTGCGTAAAGCGGGCTATGTACCGGACTCCGTACCGCTGGAGCACCACATGTTCGGCATGATGCTGGGTAAAGACGGCAAGCCGTTTAAAACCCGTGCGGGCGGCACCGTGAAGCTGGCGGATCTGCTGGACGAGGCGCTGGAGCGTGCCCGCCGTCTGGTGGCGGAGAAAAACCCGGATATGCCTGCCGATGAGCTGGAAAAACTGGCCAACGCCGTCGGCATCGGTGCGGTGAAATACGCGGATCTCTCCAAGAACCGGACCACCGACTACGTTTTCGACTGGGATAACATGCTGGCGTTCGAAGGTAACACCGCGCCGTACATGCAGTATGCCTACACTCGCGTGCTGTCTGTCTTCCGTAAGGCTGACATCGATGAAAGCGTACTGGCCCGGACGCAGGTGACCATCACCGAAGATCGTGAAGCGCAGCTGGCGGCGCGTCTGCTGCAGTTCGAAGAGACGCTCTCCGTGGTCGCCCGCGACGGCACCCCGCACGTGATGTGTGCCTACCTGTACGATCTGGCGGGCCTGTTCTCCGGCTTCTACGAGCACTGCCCTATCCTCTCTGCCGAGAGCGAAGCGGTGCGCAACAGTCGCCTGAAGCTGGCGCAGCTGACGGCGAAGACCCTGAAGCTGGGTCTGGATACCCTGGGTATCGAAACCGTCGAGCGTATGTAACATCGGTGCCTGGTTAACGCCTGATGGCGCTTCAACCGGTTATCGCAATAACACAAAACCCGGCGCAAGCCGGGTTTTGTGTTTGTAGCCCCGGTAAGCGTAGCGCCACCGGGGAGTGCAGTGGTCAAAAATACTTGCGCAGATACTCCGTCAGACAGAGGATTGCCATCGCCTGACCATACGGCATTGAGGTCAACGGGATCTGACGATAGAACGCCAGATCGCTGCCCATGCCGGTACCGAACGAGGTTTGCAGCAGTTCCCCTTCCGGGGAGATGTTCTTCACGATCCCGCGAATGGCTCTCTCCGCCACCTCCGCATATTCGGCTCCCACATAGCGCTTGCGTACCGCTTTCAGGATCCCGTAGCTGAACCCGGCGGTGGCTGAGGCCTCAAGATAGGAGTTGGGATCGTCGAGCAGCGTATGCCACAGGCCGCTCTCATCCTGACACTTCGCCAGGGCAGCAATCTGCGCGTTCAGCACCTGCACCAGATAGCGGCGCACGGCGTTATTTTCTGGCAGATCCACCAGCTCAAGGAAATCAGGAATAACGATCGTCAGCCAGCTGTTGCCGCGCGCCCAGCGGGCGTTGGCAAAGTTGTGGTGGCCATCGTAGTTCCAGCCGTGGAACCAGAGCCCGGTCTCCCGATCCATCAGGTTCTGCACGTGCAGCAGGAACTGATAGACCGCCTCCTCAACATAGTCGGGTTTATTGAGCAGTTTACCAATCTTCGCCAGCGGCAGGACGGTCATCATCAGGGTGTCGTCCCACATCTGCTGGTGGTTCTCCTCCGCCAGGGTGATGTGCTGCATACCGCCGTGATCGGTGCGCGGCATCTCGTTCATCGCCCACTCCGCCCAGCTCTCCAGCCACGGCAGCCAGGCCGGGTTGCGCGTCTCTTCATAGCGATATGCGAGGGTCAAAAACGGCGACATGGTGTTGACGTTTTTGGTGGTGGCCTCTTCGGCAAAACGCTCGGCAAACCAGCTGTCGATGATATCGCGCATCGCTTCATCCCCGGTCTGGCAGTAATACTGCCAGATACCGTAGAGACCAACGCCGTGAGTCCACTCCCAGCCCGCCCAGCCTTTGGTGTCGATTACCCGCCCGTCGTCCAGCCGCAGTAAAAACTCGCCGGTTTTATCGTGAATGTTCACCAGGTTATGCGTCACGTTTTGGATCAGCGTTTTCAGTTCATCTCTGGCGATAAAACGCTCTGGCTGACGCAGTAACGGGCTATGTTTGACAGGCCAAACCTTCATAATCTTAACCTCTGTTGTATGTCGAATTCAGTGGAGCACGTTCTTTCAGGGACGGTGCAGCGGGTTTATTGCGGTTCAGATAGCCGATGTTGTTGTTTCCCCACAGGCAGTCGTAAGGCATACCGGCCAGCATCTCAACCGTGGCGCGGGCCTGCGGCGTGGCGGCCTCCGGCATCGCGCGGCCAGATTCACGCATTTTGGCCGTCTCTTCACGCAGCGTACTGTGCGTCTGTAAATTCAGCTTAAAGCGCAGCGACACCAGGAAGCCGCAGGTCAGCACCAGGATAGTGCCCACGCTCAGGATCATCAGAATGGTGTGGCTTACCCCTTCCGGCTGCACCTTCTGGCCGCTGACAAAGCCAGACATCTGCATGACGATACCCACCAGCATGATGGCTCCCGCCTGGGACGCTTTACGGGTCAGAGTCATGATCCCGGCGAAGATCCCTTCGCGGCGCTGGCCGGTGATGACTTCATCCACGTCAGCGATATAGGTGTAGGTGTTCCACGGCACATAGTTGATCCCACCGCGACCCAGACCCGCCAGGGCAGAGACCAGCAGCAGCAGCGCGTAGATGTCGCTCATACCGGCGTAATACAAACCGGCATAGGAGAGCGACGCCAGACCAAACAGCACCACCACCATGCGGTACGACGGTGCCGGTCCAAAGCGGATGCAGAGCGGGATCATCGCGATAACGGCCAGGAACTGGAAGATAGCCATGGTGCCCAGCAGATTCGAGGCCATAGAAGCTTCCTGCATCAGCACAAAGACCACGTAGTAGGTAAAGACGGCGTTGAACACATCCTGGGCGATGTAGCCCCCAAGGTACATCCCCAGGTGCTGGCGGAAGATTTTGATCCGCAGGGTAGAGCTCAGCTCAACGAACAGACGGTTCAGGCTCTGGCCGAGGGTCAGTTTTTTCTTCTCCTCTTCGGCGCGCAGCGCGGCTTCGCTCCACTCTTCACGCGGACGTTCCCAGGTGAAGAACCAGACGAAGGTCAGCATCAGGGCGCACAGCACCGAGAAGACCAGGCTGGCATAGAAGAAGGAGATGGCGTTGTCTTTACCAAAGTGGGTTAACAGAATACCCGGCAGGAACGAGGCCAGAATCGCCGACATCTGCGCCATAGAGATACGCGCGCCGGAGAACTTGGTTTTCTGCTTGAAATCGTCGGTCATCTCCGGCACCAGCGTTTCGTATGGAACCAGGATCATGGTGTAGACGATATCGAAGATCAGATAGGTCAGCAGGTAGTACCAGAAGCCCATATCGCCGACCCACATCAGCGAGTAGCTGAAGACGCAGGGGATGCCGAGCAGAATAAAGAACTTGCGGCGGCCAAAGCGTTTGCCAAGCCAGGTGGTGCCAAAGTTATCGGTCAGGAAGCCCATCAGCGGACTGACGACGGCATCCAGAACCCTTGCCGCCGCAAAGATGAAGGTAGCCTCAATCGGCGTGAGGCCACAGAAGGTGGTGTAGAAATATAATAGCCAGGCAGCGGTCAGCGCTGTGGTCCCTGCCCCGAGAAAATCACCCGATCCGTAAGCAAGATAGTTCGCGAGTCCAATTTTACGTGTTTTCATTACCGTCGACCCTGTAAGTTTTAGATGACTCCCGGTTAACGCGACGCCAACGGGAGTGACTAGACGGTTACAGTAAGAGTATCGCTTACGGGATACCTTTCTGTTTCTGCCACCGCCAGGCGGCAACTGGCAAAAATGCAAAGAGAATTACTACGCGTGTCACTGTTTTATAAAACAGCGTTTCTTTTGCTTCAAAAGGAGGGGTCAGTTTTGCGAGCCAGTCATCAGAATAGCCTGATAACTGGCGAAAAAGCGATCACTAAACGGTCTGTTCAGAGGGTTGTGTTGGTAAGCAGCAAAGCCAGAGAATAGAGATAGCCGCTAATACATTTAGCGTAATCGTGATGAACGCCGTCACCTGCTCTGCAGAGTGATTATCTACCGGGATAAGCATAACCTGATGAATACCCGTCAGAATGAGCGGCAGGATCAGCAGAATGAAGAGTAGCGCCCCGCCAAACCACCACCCCGATTTTCCTGCATCGTGCATTCGGCGGATACCCAGTGAGACGACTGGTACGAGCAAGATTACCGGGGCAAGCGCCCTGAGCGGAAGCCAGACAAACCAGGCCCACACCAGTATCATTCCCCCGCGGCCGGTACGATCGGCAATCAATGCTATGAGAAAGCAATAACTCAGTGCGGCAATAAAGAGAACAATCGCTATATTAATGACGATAAATAACCAAAACTCTCTTCTTGTCGCTCGCCCCTTATAAACGAACGCCTTTTTCCAGCCGTCGAAATAACAATCCTTAATACTTTTATGCATACCTTCATCCTTTTAAAAGAATATCCCTGAGTGATTAAGCATTATTTATTTAATTTTCCTGAGATGATTACCGAACTGACCTTTAGCGCCTCTGAAATCAGCAATAAAAATAACGCCACCGCGACGTTCCCCGGAGTAATCCATTTCATAATCCAGGGTAAAAAGGTGAGAGACGGCACAACCACCAGCAGGCGCAAAGGGGTCTGCGCAGCTACCAGGTAGCCGACCTTATTCCATGCGGTAAGGAGAAACAGGGCAGAAAACCCAATGGACAGGGTTGTTATCATTGACAAAACAAAGAGAATAAGAAGCCAGTAGCTGCCACCCTGTTCTGAATAAAGCGCGCTAAAATTGATAATATCATCAACGAAAGGAATACGCCCCTGGGTACTACTCTTCCAGACATAGGTTGCCAGATATAAAACATCCATAACCCCCCAAAAGATGCATACTTGCTGAAAGCTCAATTTCATACCTGCTCCCTTTTGCATTATTGCGTTCCATCATTGATATGTATATCACATTATCTCAGCGCGTAGAGTATATTCTCCGGATGTTGACTTCCAGAGCTATTCTCTTAATGAAAAGAGTGAGGGAAAAATTAACAGGGCAAGAAGAGCAGGAAAAATAACGAAGCCTGTGGAATGACACCCCCATTCCGTTCGGGCGAACGGAATGGAGTCAGAGGGTTAGCGGTAGTTCACAATCACTTCGTTACGCTGGACCTTCAGGGCCGGGATGAGGCGACCACCGCCGGGGACTTCCCAGATAAAGCGCAGCGGCTCGACGGCGGGCACGTTGTTGAACGCATGGGTCGTGCCGCTGGCCCCATCCAGTTCGGTACAGCGCGTCTGGGAACAGAGCCGCACCCGCAGCCCGGCGGGGGTCGGGCCATTCAGCTCATAGCGCCAGGCCACCAGAGTCATCAGGCCCGATACCGGCTGCTGCGCCGACAGTGGGCGTGACGAAGCCGCCACGCCACGGTGGGCAAGGGTCAGGCCGATACTGCTGGCCTGCCATGCCCCCTCCCCTGCGGCCTGCGCCATCAGCGGCAGGGCCAGTAACCAGAGTAATTTACGCATTACTGGCCTCCGATGGTGGCGGTCATGCGGATATGGCGGTTGTCCGACAGTTCCATATTCGACAGCACGACCAGCTGCGACAGGCTGCGGCGCAGGAAGCGCGAGAGCAGCGGACGCAGGGCGTGATTCACCAGCAGCACCGGTGGCGCCCCCAGCATCTCCTGACGCTGCAACGCCTCCTGGGTTTGCGCCAGCAGACGATCCGCCAGCCCCGGCTCCAGCCCGCCGCCGCCCTGCAACGCCTGCAGCAGCAGACGCTCAAGCGGCGTGTCGAGTCCAATGACCTGCACCTCGCCGGTACCCGGGAACCACTGCTGAGTGATGGCGCGGCCTAACGCCACGCGCACCACCGCCGTCAGCTCGTGCGGATCGTTCTGCAGCGGTGCATGCTCGGCCAGAGTCTCCAGAATGGTGCGCATATCGCGGATCGGCACTTTCTCGTCGAGCAGATTTTGCAGCACCTTGTGCAGCGTGGTCAGGGTCAGGACACCCGGCACCAGATCTTCGGTGAGCTTCGGCATCTCCTGAGTGACGCGATCCAGCAGCTGCTGCGCCTCCTGGCGGCCGAACAGCTCTGCGGAGAACTGACCAATCAGGTGGTTAAGATGAGTTGCCACGACGGTACTGGCTTCCACCACGGTATAGCCTTGGATCTGCGCCTGCTCTTTCAGGGCACTTTCGATCCAGATGGCGGCCAGGCCAAAGGCCGGATCGATAGTTTGTTCACCCGGCAGCGTACCCGCCGCGGTGCCAGGGTTAATGGCCAGCCAGCGCCCCGGATAGGCATCTCCGCTGCCGATCTCCACCCCTTTCATCAGAATGCGATAGCGCGCAGGAGGCAGATCCATGTTGTCGCGGATATGCACCACCGGCGGCAGGAAGCCCATGTCCTGGGCGAATTTTTTACGAATACTGCGAATACGCCCCAGCAGTTCGCCATCCTGCTGGAAATCGACCATCGGGATCAGGCGGTAGCCCACTTCCATGCCCAGCGAATCTTCCAGCTGGACGTCGTTCCAGGTGGCTTCCACCGCCTGGGTGTTTTCCGGCATTTTCACCGGAGCAGGCTCGCTCTTCGGTTTGGCTTCGCGTCCGCGTAGCCACCAGGCCAGCCCCAGCAGTGCGGCGGTGAACAACAGGAAGACGAAGTTCGGCATTCCCGGCACCATGCCCAGCAGGCCAAGTACCGCGGCAGAGAGCATCAGCACGTTCGGGTTGTTGAACAGCTGCCCGACCATCTGCTCGCCGACGTCCTGATCGGTGGCGACGCGGGTTACGATCACACCGGCTGCGGTGGAGATCACCAGCGCCGGGATCTGGGCGACCAGACCGTCACCAATGGTCAGCAGCGTGTAGCTCTCTGCTGCCTGGCCCATAGCCATTCCGTGTTGCAGCACGCCCACCAGCAGGCCGCCGATCACGTTGATCACCATGATCAGAATACCGGCAATGGCATCGCCGCGAACGAACTTACTCGCACCGTCCATCGAGCCGTAGAAGTCCGCTTCCTGGGTCACTTCGGCACGGCGTTTTTTCGCTTCATCTTCGCCAATCAGACCGGCGTTAAGATCGGCGTCAATCGCCATCTGTTTACCCGGCATCCCGTCCAGGACGAAACGCGCGCCAACTTCTGCGATACGCCCCGCACCTTTGGTGATAACCATGAAGTTGATGATCACGAGGATGATAAACACCACGATCCCGATGGCGAAGTTGCCGCCGACCAGGAAGTGGCCAAAGGCCTCAACCACCTTACCTGCCGCCGCGCCGCCGGTATGCCCTTCCATCAGAATGATACGGGTGGAGGCGACGTTCAGCGCCAGACGCAGCAGCGTGGTGAAGAGCAGGATGGTCGGAAACGCGGCGAACTCCAGGGTGCGCTGGGTGAACATCGCCACCAGCAGCACCATAATGGAGAGCGCAATGTTGAAAGTGAAAAGCAGGTCGAGGATGAATGCCGGCAGCGGCAACACCATCATCGACAGGATTAGCAGGATGAGGATCGGCCCGGCAAGGATCTGCCATTGAGTCGATTTCAGGTTGCCGGGGAGGCGCAACATTGCCACCAGATTAGCCATCAGAGTCCTTCTCGTTCATAAAATCCAGCGCGGCAGGCACCGGGAGATTCTCAGGTTTGACAGGCCGTTGACCACCGGCAAGACGCCAGCGTTTCAACTGCCATACCCACGCCAGCACTTCCGCGACTGCGGCATAGAGCTGGCCCGGGATCTGTTGTCCTATTTCCGCATGCCGGTAGAGCGCACGCGCCAGTGGCGGCGCTTCCAGCATCGGGATACGGTTTTCATTACCAATTTCGCGGATGCGCAGCGCGATAAGCCCCGCCCCTTTCGCCACCACTTTAGGCGCGCTCATTTTGTTTTCGTCATATTGCAGCGCAACGGAGTAGTGGGTTGGGTTGGTAACAATCACATCCGCTTTCGGTACATCTTCCATCATCCGGCGACGTGCGGCGGCACGCTGCATCTGGCGAATACGCCCTTTGACGTGCGGGTCACCTTCCATCTGCTTATGTTCATCCCGGATGTCCTGGCGGGACATGCGCAGTTTTTTAATGTGGCTGTAGATCTGGAAGAAGACGTCAAATCCGACCATCGGGATAATCGAGAGCACCACCAGCAGCGAACAGAGCCCCACCAGATTGAGCGCGTTGCGCATGGCGGTGAACGGCGACTCGCTGATCAGGCGCATCATCTCCGGCCAGTTATGCCAGATAAAAAATCCCGCCACGCTGCCCATCAGCGTCGCTTTCATCAACGCCTTTAGCAGTTCGGCGGCGGTCTGCGCGGAGAACATTCTCGCGATACCAGGCAAGGGGTTCAGCTTGGAGAATTTAAACTGCAGCGATTTCCCGCTGAACACCAGCCCGCCCAGCATCACCGGCGATACGATAGCCACCAGCACTACGCCGGTGATTAACGGCAGCAGCGCGACCATCGCGCTTTTGATCAGCAAGATAATCTGGCTGAGGATCAGGTTAGGGTCGTTGACCATGCTGTGATCGAAGCGCAACCCGGCCGAGAGCATGCCGGCCAGTCTGCGGGCAAGGGACTCCCCGCCTATCCAGATAATGCACACGCCAACCAATAAAATCAGCAGCGAGGTGAGTTCTCGGGATCGGGGTATTTGCCCGTCCTCACGCGCTTTTTCAAGTCGGTGGGGTGTGGGGGCTTCTGTTTTGTCGTCGCTGTCTTCTGCCACGGCAAGCATCTCGCAGGTAGAGGTCTGGACGATATGATGCCAAAGCCGCGCCTGACCAATGCGTTAATTAGGGGCGTGAAAAGGGCTGATTTAGGGCTTTCGCCTGTGACAGGGAAAATGGAAGAACAAAACGCCACCTTTACAGGTAGCGTTTTTGCCTGGCGGCGCTTCGCTTGCACAGGCCTACCGGAACCGCGCAATATGATGATATTGCAGGTTTTGTAGGCCGGGTAAGCGCAGCGCCACCCGGCAATTCCAGCAAAACGCAGGCTATCAGAACCCTAAGCTGTCCAGCAGGTCGTCCACCTGGTCCTGGCTTGCCACGACACCGGCTTTGGTGGTGTCGAGCTGGGGGCCATTCAGCAGGCTTTCGTTTTCGCGTTGTGGACGTGCGGAAGGTTCCGGCATGTTCTCCAGCAGCACCATTAACAGCTGACGCTCAATCTCCTGGATCACGTCCATCATGCGCTTGATCACCTGACCCGTAAGGTCCTGGAAATCCTGCGCCATCATGATGTCCAGCAGCTGGGCATTAGTGAAGCTGGTATGGTCCGGCACCGCTTTCAGGTAGTGACGAGTATCGGTCACCAGTTCGCGGGCGTCGGAGAGTTCGATCGGATTTTCGAACCATTCGTCCCAGCGTTTGGTCAGCGCTTTTGCGCCCTTTTCCATCTCGTCCTGATGCGGCTGTGACGCTTCAACACTGTTCAGCGCACGCTCTGCCGCCTGGGCAGTCATCTGTACAACATAATCCAGACGGTCGCGGGCATCGGGAATCGCTTCCGCCGCTTCCGCAATCGCCTGATCCAGGCCCAGCTCACGCAGGCTGTCGCGCAACATACGCGTCAGGCTGCCGATGCGGGCAATTATGTCGCCGGGTGAATGCTCATCCGTAGGTTTAATCGAAGGCTGCATCATCTCCCGTACCTCACATGCCGAGTTTCTCGAAGATCTTACCGAGTTTTTCTTCCAGGGTTGCCGCGGTGAATGGTTTCACCACATATCCGCTTGCGCCAGCCTGTGCCGCAGCAATGATGTTCTCTTTCTTCGCTTCAGCCGTCACCATCAACACAGGCATAGAGGCCATCGCGGCATTCGCACGAATGGTTTTCAGCAGTTCCAGACCATCCATGTTCGGCATGTTCCAGTCGGAAATAACAAAACCAAAGCCGCCGGCATTCAGTTTGTTCAGCGCATCAACGCCGTCTTCTGCTTCTTCTACGTTATTAAAACCCAGCTCTTTAAGCAGGTTGCGCACGATGCGACGCATGGTGGAAAAGTCATCCACAACCAAAAACTTGAGCTCTTTGTCCGCCATAAAACTACACTCCTCGTTAAATACGTATTGCCTGTCCGGCACTGATTTTCGCCAGCATCTGCTGACTAACCTGACTAAGATCGACCACTTCGCTGACGCCACCCATATTGATGGCCTCGCGCGGCATGCCGAACACCACACAACTTGCTTCATTCTGCGCGATGGTCCAGGCGCCAGCCTGGTGCATCGCCAGCATTCCGGCGGCGCCATCGTTGCCCATCCCCGTCAGGATCACCCCAACGGCGTTGCGCCCCGCGTGTTTCGCCACCGAATGAAACAGCACATCCACCGACGGACGGTGCCGGTTAACCGGCGGCCCGTCATGAATTTTGATTTGATAGTTAGCGCCGCTGCGCGCCAGCTCCATATGCTTGTCGCCCGGGGCGATATAGGCATGCCCCGGCAGAACGCGTTCGCCATCCTCCGCCTCTTTCACGCTAATCTGACACAGCTTGTTCAGACGCTCCGCAAACGAGCGGGTAAAGCCTGGCGGCATATGTTGAGTGATCAGAATACCTGGGCTTGAAAGCGGCAATGGCTGGAGTACATGACGAATTGCCTCTGTTCCGCCGGTAGAGGCGCCGATAACCAGCAGCTTTTCCGAGCTCAGCAGCGGACCGGCTTTCAGGGTGGCCGGGGCCGCCAGCGGCTTATGCGTAGCAACCCGCGCCCTTGCCGCGGTACGAATTTTTTCCGCGATCATCTCGCTGTACGCCAGCATCCCCTCGCGAATGCCAAGCTGCGGTTTGGTGACGAAATCCACCGCCCCCAGCTCCAGCGCCCGCAGGGTGATTTCGGACCCTTTGCCGGTCAGAGAAGAGACCATCACCACCGGCATCGGCCGCAGACGCATTAACTTTTCGAGGAAGTCGATGCCGTCCATGCGCGGCATTTCGACATCCAGGGTCAGCACGTCGGGGTTATATTTTTTAATTAAATCCCGGGCTACCAACGGATCGGGGGCCGTCGCCACCATCTCCATGTCGCTGTGGCTGTTGATAATCTCAGTCATGATCTGGCGCATTAACGCTGAATCATCAACTGACAAGACCCTGATTTTACTCATGCTTTATCCTTACTCAGCGCATATACCGTCTGGCCACGCAGGCTAAACTCGCGCACAAGATTGCTGAAGTTCTCCGAGTGCCCGGCAAACAGTAAACCGTCAGGTTTGAGCAACGGCACAAAGCGGCGCAGGATCTCCTGCTGCGTCGTTTTGTCGAAATAGATCATCACGTTACGACAGAAAATGGCGTCAAAAGGCCCCGCCACGTTGTACTGCTTCTCCAGCAGGTTGACCATGGAGAACTCCACCGCATTTGCCAGTTCGCTACGCACCCGCACCAGCCCTTCGTGCGGACCGGTGCCACGCATGAAGTAGCGCTGAAGCTGCTGGGGTGACAGCGTTTTTAGCTCCTCCTGGCGATAGATCCCGCTCTGTGCTTTTTGCAGCACCTCGGTATCTATATCGCTGGCGATCACCTTCCAGCGGCCCGGGGCGGTACCCAGCGTGTCGGCCAGGGTGATGGCGAGCGAGTAAGGCTCTTCCCCTGTCGACGCCGCCGCGCTCCAGACGCGATATTCGCCGCCGCTGCGGCGGCGGGCATGCTCCGCCAGCACCGGGAAGTGGTGTGCTTCCCGGAAAAAGGCGGTCAGGTTGGTGGTCAGGGAGTTGATAAACGCCTGCCATTCCGCGCTGTTTGGATTTGCTTCCAGCATCCCCAGATAGCGACCAAAATCATCCAGTCCGAGCGTGCGCAGGCGACGCACAAGGCGGTTGTAGACCATGTCCCGCTTGTGATCGGCCAGCACAATCCCCGCGCGCTGGTAGATTAATTGACATATCCGACGGAAATGCGCGTCGGACAGCGCGAGGCGCTGTGTCATCTGTAACAATAATGACGATTGCCCTGAGGGCAGTGGTGATGTCATAGCGCCTTCTTACTTAATCACGTTCAGGTTCCGACTGGTACGGCCTGCGACCGCCCGACTTCTGTAACTGTTTCAACACGTTCATTCACATTAAATACTGCCACCAGCGAGGTAAGGTGATCCGCCTGGCCGGCTAACTGATCGGTGGCTGCCGCGGCCTCTTCCACCAGCGCGGCGTTCTGCTGAGTCACCTGATCCATCTGACTTACCGCCTGCGCCACCTGCTCAATACCGCGGCGCTGTTCATCGGATGCGGAGGCGATTTCGCCCATAATGTCGTTAACCCGGGTGACCGAGCTGACGATCTCGGTCATGGTTTTCGCCGCCGTATCCACCAGCGCCGAACCCTGCTGAACGCGGGACACCGACTCTTCAATCAGCACCTTAATCTCTTTCGCCGCGTTGGCGCTGCGGCTCGCCAGGTTACGGACCTCGCCGGCCACCACCGCAAAGCCACGCCCTTGCTCACCCGCGCGGGCGGCTTCGACCGCGGCGTTCAGCGCCAGAATATTGGTCTGGAACGCGATGCCATCGATCACGCTGATGATGTCGCCAATCTTTTGCGAACTGGCGGCGATCTCATTCATGGTGTTCGCCACGTGGGATGCCTGTTCGCCCCCCTTCTTCGCCGTCTGCGCCGCGCTCTTTGCCAGACCAGAGGCCTGGCGGGCGTTGTCGGCGTTCTGCCCGACGGTGGCGGTTAACTGCTCCATGCTGGCTGCCGTTTGCGCCAGCGATGCCGCCTGCTGCTCGGTGCGCGAAGAGAGATCGTTATTGCCCTCGGCAATTTCGGCGATCCCGGTGTGCATGGCGTAACTGCCCTGACGCACCTCCGATACCGTTTCACGCAGCGAGCCCTGCATCGCCTTCAGGCTGGCGAAAATGGCCGAAATTTCATTTTTGCCGTATACCGCCACCGGCCGCGCCAGATCGCCTTTGGCAATGCTGTCGAAATGGCTGCTGATAATTGCCAGCGGCTGGACAATCATCTTGCGCGACCAGAACAGCGCGGCGCTGGTCAGCAACACCGCCAGCACAATCATGGTGGCGAAAATCACGCCGGACATGTGGTAGCTGTTGCGGCTGTCATTCCCCGCCGCCTGCACAAAGTTATTGATCTCCTGCTGCCAGGCGTCGGTGCTGGCGTCAAATGCCGCCTGCGATTCCTGCACTGGTGCGGTCAGAAAATCTGACAGCTGGTTGTTCTCAAGCCACGTCGCCTGATGCTCCAGATCGCCATACCACTGGCTGAACGCACCCTGCATCGCTTTTTTCAGCTCTGCGTCCTTCGCGCTAATCGCCGCCTGGCCGCTAAAGGTTTTGAACAGGCCATCAGCCTGCTTCAGGCTACCGCGTGCGGTCACCATCAGCGCCTTAATGTCATCGGGCGGATAGCTCAGGGCGGTTAAGGTGCCCGCTTTATTCAGCGCCGTGCTGGCCTGCAACAAGACTGCCCGACTCTGGGTAAGCAGCTCACGCTGCTGATTACTGCCCTGCATCTCCTGTAAATTTTGATAACCATCGCGAAAAGCCCAAAATGACAAGCCGTTACTGCCAACCTGCAACACCCCACAGAGAATCAAAATCAAAAACAGGGTGGTCGAGATACGAATACGATTTAACATCCACGCTCCCATTTAGCGGCCAGCAGCCGCGATTTAACGTACAATCAAAATGTTTCCCAATTCTCATCTTTCCCGGTTGCCACTGCGCGTACGTAAGCCGGTGCGTTAACCGGCGCGGCCGGTTGCGGGCTGACGCGCGATGAAACCGTGCTTGCAGGTCCAGAGTTAAGACGAAACGCCGAGACGGCCATCTTCAGACGGCTCGCCTGCTCTTCCAGTTGCGCCGCAGCGGCTGCGGACTCCTGAACCAGCGAGGCGTTTTGTTGTGTGACGCGATCCATTTCCGATACCGCCAGGGCCACCTGGTCGATACCACGGCTCTGCTCATCGGAAGCGGAGGCAATTTCCCCCATAATGTCCGTGACGCGGGTAACGGCATTCACGATGTCATTCATGGTTTCGCCCGCGCTCTCCACCAGCACCGAGCCGGTGTCGACGCGCGCGACAGAGTCTTCAATCAGAGCTTTGATCTCTTTCGCCGCGTTGGCGCTGCGGCTGGCAAGGTTACGCACTTCACCGGCGACCACCGCAAAGCCGCGCCCCTGCTCACCGGCACGCGCCGCTTCTACCGCGGCGTTCAGCGCCAGGATATTGGTCTGGAAGGCGATACCGTCGATCACGCTGATAATGTCAGCGATCTTCTTCGAGCTTCCGGCGATGTCGTGCATGGTTTTCACCACGCCATCCACCACCTTGCCGCCGCGCTGTGCGGTTTCAGAGGCGCTGTTCGCCAGCTGTGAGGCCTGGCGGGCGTTATCCGCATTCTGTTTCACGGTGGCGGTGAGCTGCTCCATGCTGGCCGCGGTCTCTTCCAGCGCCGACGCCTGTTGCTCGGTACGGGAGGAGAGGTCGTTGTTACCCATTGCGATTTCGCTGGTGCCGGTGTAGATGGCCTCCGAGCCCTGACGCACGTTCGCCACCGTCTCGCTCAGCGAGCGCTGCATGTGGTCAACGCTGATGGCCAGCTGGGTGATTTCGCTGCGCCCGGTGATGGTCAGGGACTGGGTCAGATCGCCGCTGGCAATGTGACGGATATGGTCGATGACACGGTTTAACGGGTTAAGCAGGGTATGGCGAATGCCGTACCAGACCCCCACCAGTACGATCGCCAGCGCCAGGGCCAGGATCCCCATCTGCCATTTGGCGAAGGTGTAATCCTTCACGCTGGCATTAAACGCCGCCTGGTTACGCGCGTCGGACGCGGAAACGTAATCCCGCAGAGCGCTCCCCAGCGCGTTCTGTTTTGACTGGGTTGCCTGGGCGAAATAGGCCTCCATGTTGCCGTTATCAAGGAACTGGATCAGTTCAGTGAGCGCCGCTGCATAGTCCCGGTATGCCTCATTGATGGTCTGGCTCACCTGCTCCATCGAAGGCTGTGGAGGGATGGCGCTGTAAGCTTTGAAGTGTTTATCCGCTTCCGCCAGCGTAGTGCGGGCGCTGTTCATCAGTTCCGTTTGCGGCTTAGCGGGATCGGTCACCATACGTGCGGAGGCGCGGCTCAGGTTGATGCGCGTTTGCAGCAGGTAATCCCAGGTGGAGGTGATTTCACTTTGTTGAACCCGGAACGCGTTAGAAACCGCGAAACTGTCCTGGTTGGCTTTAATGGAAGAGAAAAAGAGACTGCCGGAAACGAGCTGCAGCAGAGCGAAGACAGCCAGCACCAACATCAGCATTGTCACAACGCGCATACGGTTCAACATACAACACCTTCTCATTGTTTTGTTCTCGGTGTTATCGGCACAACTGAGAGGAACTTTACATTTGCGAAAGGGAAAAGCGCGGTTCAGAACGCGACGTCTACCACGAGGGTATCGCTGTAGTTGCCGGCAGGGGGCGTGGTCTGGTTGGGGAGGATGCGGGCAGTGTAGTTATAGGTGCGCAGCAGGCCGTCGGTACTCACCTGGGATGAGGCTCCGCTCGACCAGCGCTCGGTGCCGCTTACGCCCCAGCGGTTGGCGGTGGCCTCTTTATAGATCTCATAGCTCATGCGGTTGTTGCCGCTGGCCATGCGCCGGACATTATTCAGGGCGTTGAGGCCGTTATTGATGCCGATGGTATAGGCGCTGCCCTTGGTGCAGGTGACGGCGATGGACTGGGAGATGGTAGGGAAATTCTGTACCAGCGGCGCGCTGTTAAAGTTGATGTTCGGGGTGGTCATGGCGCTGCAATCATTGGTGACGTTCATATTGAGGGTGATGCTGGTCACCGCCGTACCGGTCTGGGGGGTCAGGCAGAGCCCCACGGCCCCTACCTGGCAGACGTTGTAATTAACGCTGAAGTTAAGCGTCACCTGATAGGGCCCGGCGCTGACGTTCTGCCCGGCGACGGTGCGGAAATAGAGCGGAATATTGTACTGCCTGGAACCGAGCAGCCCCAGCAGCGTGCTACCGCTCCAGGTGTAGGAGCGGGCGATCTGCACTTCGCTGGTGCCGGTGCAGCCCGACGCACCGCACAGTCGGGTGGGAATAACATCGGTGATGGTGGCGTTATCGGTGCGTTTCAGGGTGGCGCGGCTGGCGGCGCTGACGGTGGCGCCGGTGTAGTTGAGGGTAATGGAGTCGTTGGTCAGCAGGTTTAGCACCGCATCGCAGCTTACCACCAGGGTGCCGGTGGTCTGTACCTCGTTGCCCCCACTCAGGGCGAAAGAGGTCACGCTGCCAAAGCTGGCGTTGACGGTACTGACGGTACAGGCCCCCCAGCCGGTACCGGAGACCAACAGCAGCAGTAACAGCAGCAGGCGCCTCATGGTGCCAGCCTGCAGGTCAGCGGGCCGTAAGTTTGCAGCTTATGGTCCGGGTTAGGGGCAAGGGTCAGGGTCACCTGGCAATATTTGCCCTCCGGGGTGCGCACCTCCAGTGGGTTAACGTCATTCAGGTTCTCCAGCCAGGCGATGCCATCATAGCCCACGGTGGCCGGGGCGCGTGAGGCGCGTCGCACCTGGCTGCCGAGCGGAATATCCTGGCCCTCGCCGTCGTGCAGGATCACGCTGGCCACCCGCTCCTCCTCCATCGGGAAATCCACCAGATACCCGCTGTTGCGGCGCAGCGCCACCCGCCGCTCGGTCTCTTTTAGCCGGGTATCGGCGGGCAGGTTCAGGGTGTTGATGCTGTAGCTCGCCGGATAGTAGGCGGATACGCCGCTCACCAGCAGGTAGCCATTTTGGTTGGTTTTTCCCACCGGCTGGTTTTCGTAGCTTACCGGCACGTCGGGCTTGCCGTCGGTGCTGATGACCACGAAGGCGTCGTTGATCTTATTGGCGGCAAAGAGTTCGCCGTCCATCAGCACCAGCGAGCCCAGCGCCTCGCCCCACCAGGTCATCATGTCGCGCTCGCCGTAGGTGCCGCCCTGCACTTCAATATTGTTGTTACGCCAGCCCAGCGAGGCCTGCTGGTAGCTGCGGGATCGGGACTGGTTCGCCAGGGCCATGTTCCAGCTAAAGCCGCCGTCGGTGGGCATGGCGTGGTTGTAGTTGATGCGCTGGGTGCTGCCCGCGTCCGGGGTGTTTTCCAGGGTGACGGCGGCACTGTCGCGTTCGCCGAGCGGAATTTGCAGCGACAGGGCGACCGTCCAGTCGCCCCGCTGCTGGTCCCGGCTGGCGGCAAGATAGATACTGCTGCTGCGCCACAGGTTGCGGCTCCAGGAGAGGTTGAGCAGCTCGGTTTTCTCGCTGTCGAAACTCTCCACCCCAATCCAGGCGGCGCCGATATTGCCATAATCACCCAGATTAAGGCTCAGGGAGTACTGGTCCGTATTGCGGCTAAGGCTGGCGATGGGCTGGTTGAATTCGTCGTATACCGTCGGCTGGTCGTAGAGGGCCAGGTTGCCAAAGCCGCGATCCCGGCGGCTGTGCTGGGTAGCAATGCTGAATTCGCTGGTGCTGTACTGGTAGCCCCAGTTAATCTGCCCCCCCTCTTCACCATACATCCGGCTGCGGGTATATGCGGTATTGACCACGCCGAAACGCCCCATTTTTACCACCGTACCCACACCGCCCAGCGCCAGCTCTTCGGCCCCTTCGCCATGTCCTTCGAGGGTCAGCCAGTCGGTCAGCCCATAGCGGTAAGAGCCGCTCCCCGCCGCCGGGCCGTAATCAAAGCTTTCAATACCGTAGTTGCGGCGCAGGCTGCCGAGGGTCACCGCCCCGTCGCTCAGCCCCGCCTTCAGTAGTTCGCTGGTGACGTAAAACGGCAGCGTGGTGCTCACCTGGCGGCCCAACGCATCGGTGGTGACCAGCACCGCATCTCCGGCGCCGTTGATATAGGGTAGATTGGTGAGGGTGAACGGCCCCGGCTGCAGGCGGGTGGAGCCGGCGCGATAGCCGTTAACGAACAGGTCTACCGAGGTGGGCACCGCCGCTTCCCCGGAGAACTCCGGCAGCGGCCAGGTGACCAGATCCGGGCGGAGGGAAAAGTCGCGGCCATAGCTGATGCCCCCCATGCGCACGCTGCTGCTCCAGCTGACGGCATCGCTGATGACATCCCCGGCGGTCCAGGTGGTGGCATTATCTTCATTGGTGACCAGCAGCGTGGTGTCGTAACGCACGTATCCCTCCTGCATGCTGCCGCCGGAGAGGTTTTTGCGCACAAAGCCGGTGGAGGAGAGAGAACCCCGCTCGTCAAAGTAGCGGAACTCATGCCAGAGCGAGGCTTGCCCGCCCGCATGATCGGTCTTGCTGGTATAGAAGTCATAGTTGAGCAGCGCCCCTCTGCCGTAGTGGGGAGTGCTCTGGGTCAGCTCGCCGCCAAAGGGGGTGACCCGGGCGGAGATCCACTCCCGGGGCACGCTCAACAGCAGGCGCTGCCCGGCGCTGTCATACTCGCTGCGCACATCGGCGAGGGTCGTCAGATTAACCTCCCCCGGCGGGACATTTTCCGGCGGCAGGCCTGCGCGCAGCAGGTCAGCGCTGGAGACCAGATAATCGCCGTTGCGCCGGGTGACAGGCACCACCAGCCCGGTATCGTAGTGGTTGACGATCAGCGCCAGCTGAAAGACCGCTTCGTCGTTCAGGGACTGGGGCGCGGGCGGCGGCGGTAGCGCATCGTCGCCGGTGTTGGCCCAGCCTGCCGTGGAGACGCAAAGCAGGATCATCATCGTGGGTTTCAGTTGACGGGGGCCGACTGCCATTCGGTATCCCTGGCATTAATTTGCGCACTCATCTGACCCGGCTGGGTGATGCCTGAGGGGAGAGGCCAGCTGCGTTCGCTGCCCGGCAAAACATACCCCAGCAGACCGTCCGCCATGGTCCTTTTCTGTCCGCCCTGAGTCAGGGAAACCTGACTGAGCCGAACGTGGACATCACCCCGGTTACGTACCTGCAGCGCGGGCTGGCCGTTTTCGCGGATAACCCGCCAGCTCAGGTTGCGCGGCTCGGCAAGGGCATGATGCTCCCCCTCTTTGATGGTTTCGATCCCCTGGCCGTAAACAAACAGCGGAATGGAGTAGCGCATCTGCAGCTTAAGGCCGATCTGCGGCGTGGTGTTGTCCTGAGGCTGGGGAATTTCGTCGACGATGATGCGGTAGGCCTGCTCAACCCCCATCGGCACCTCGCCCTGTTTTATCAGGCGAATAAGCTGCTTGCTGCCTTTGGCAATAGTGACAATCGGCGGGCTGGCTACCACCTCCTGCTGGGCGGTGTAGCGCTCAAGGCCGCCCTCCTGGCGCCAGCGCACAATGCGCACCTGCATGGTGGTGGCGCTGTTGCCCTGGTTTTGCACCCACAGCTCGGTCGCTTTGGTATCGGCCGATAGCCAGGGATCGATGGGCCACAGCAGAATGGATGCCGCGCCCTGGGCGGCGTGCGCCGTTATCCCCAGCGCCACCAGCAGCGCCAGCGGGCCGCTTGCAAATGCCTTCATGGTCGTTCTCCCTGTATCACCAGGACAAGGTCACGGTGAGTTGATCTGAATAGTTCCCGGCCGGGCTAAAGCCCGTCAGAAGCGCCACGCCAAACAGCGGCAGGGCGATGTTATTGCTATTGGTATAGGTTACGGGTACGGCCTGGTTAACGCCGATTTCGCTGTTTGCCCCCAGCGAACTGCTGCTGTAGAGCCGGTAGGCGACCCGTTGGGTGCCGCCGGCGCGCTGCATATTGCGCACCGAGGCGTAATACTGTCCGCCGTCGATGCTCATGCTCAGCGCCACCCCCGGCGTGCAGGCGATACTCAGCGAACCATTAGGCACAAAGCTGGTGCTGACCTGGCCGCTCTGCACCCCGCTGTAGCTGCCAAAATTGAGCGCCCCCAGGACTCCGCCGGTGCCGGAAGTCACCGAGCAGCCGGGAGTAATGGTGGCATTCACCTGAAACGACTGGCTGGTCACCGCCCGGGCACTGGTCGTCGTCAGCATCAGGGCGACCAGGCAAAAAATGGCATGCAGCCTCCCCTCACTCCACGACAGGAGTGATATGGTCACGCGCTTCATCAATCGCGCGGCTAGTAAGTGACGCTGACGTTTATGGTGTCGGTGTAGGTGCCAGGGACCACGGTGACGCTGTTGCCGCCGCCGGTAATACGGCCATAGAGCGTGTAGCTATTAACCCCGCCTGCGGTAGAGGCCACCGGGATCGGCGCGTTATTGGCGATCACGTTGTTAAAGCTGCTGTCGCTGAACAGGCTATATGCCACACCCTGAGCGGTATTCGCGGTGTTGACCAGATAGCGCGCTGGCGTGCCGGGCGTACCCACAACCGTTCCCGGCGAGGTGGAATTGGTATTGCCGGTAATGGCGACCGTGTAGCTGTCGGTGGTGCACTGGATGGTAAAGGTATTGCCCCCATTGGCTCCGGTGAGCTGGGTGGTGAGCGTGGAGAAGGTTGCCGGATGGGTACCGAAATCGAGGGTACCGAAGTTAATGCCGTTCTGGTTTGGCGATCCGTTGATCAGGCAGCCGTTGGTCAAGGTCAGGGTTGCGCCAATGGTCCCGCTGCTGGTTACCGCCTGTGCCGGAACTGCCGCCATCGCCAGGGCCGATCCCGCCAATAACACCAAAATTTTTCTGTTCATTTTCCACCCTCCAGAAAATGTCGCCGTCGTTATCCTCTATTTTTGATAACGCTCAAATTGTTAGCACCCATTACTATTGTTAATAGGTGGTTAAAATCAATTTAGATTAAGGCACCGCGAACAACCACTTTAGCCAGACGGCTAAGACAAACGGCGTATTGACAAAAATTATCTTTTAATAACAATAGGATAAATTTTTAAAACTCCTGAACATCGAAGCCAGACGAGATAAAAAATAGGAATAATGTGATACAGATCACAATATATCTTCTTGTTTTCATTGGTTATTTTAATAGCGGTTAAATAAGAGTTAAGCCAGAGAAACTATTACCTGGATTCGGATGATGAATATATTCACAATTTGAATAAATGACGGGCAGAAAATAAGAGCAGGTCGGTACATAACGGGAAAAATAAATAAGGGGACCAGCATGGTCCCCTTGAAGTGTTGTCCTGGCCGCCGCAGCGGTGATGGCGTCAGGCTACGTGGCTTGCCGCCACGTCCAGCAGCGCCATCTCATCACTGTTCAGCAGCTTCTCGATATTCACCAGAATCAGCATACGGTCACCGAGCGCCCCCAGACCGGTCAGGTATTCGGTGGACAGCGTAACCGCGAATTCCGGCGCCGGGCGGATCTGCTCGGCGGTCAGGGAGAGGACATCGGAAACCCCATCAACCACAATCCCGACCACGCGCTGGCCCAGATTGAGCACGATCACGACCGTATTGTCATCATACTCGACATCGCCCTGGCTGAACTTCACGCGCAGGTCGACGATTGGCACGATAACGCCACGCAGGTTGGTCACGCCTTTAATGAAATCTGGCGTGTTGGCGATGCGGGTCACCTGATCATAGCCACGGATCTCCTGCACCTTCAGAATATCGATACCGTACTCTTCGTCACCTAAGGTGAAAACCAGGAATTCCTGCCCTGATGGCTCGCCGGCCAGCTTGGTTACATTACTCATACCGGTCATTTTTTTACCTTCTTAACTGAATCAGGCGGCTGTGTGCGCCATACGTTGTTCACGATTTAATCCCTGAAGCGCCGAAACATCGACGATCAGCGCCACGCTGCCATCGCCGAGGATGGTGGCGGCTGAAATGCCAGGTACTTTGCGGTAGTTGCTCTCGAGGTTCTTCACCACCACCTGATGCTGACCAATCAGCTGATCGACCAGCAGAGCGTAACGGCGGCCTGCGCTTTGCAGAATAACCACAATCCCCTGCGTGGCTTCTGTTTTGGCGCCGTCCACGTCGAACACTTTCCACAGTTCCACCAGCGGCAGGTATTCGCCACGCACTTCCAGCACGCGCTCACCGCCTGCCAGCGGGTGCAGATCTTCTTCACGCGGCTGCAGCGATTCCATCACCGCGTTCAGCGGCAGGATGAACACTTCGTCCGCCACTTTGACCGACATGCCGTCGAGGATCGCCAGCGTCAGCGGCAGCAGAATGCGGATAGTGGTGCCTGAGCCCTGCTTCGACTTGATCTCAACGTGGCCGCCCATCTCCTGGATGTTACGTTTCACCACGTCCATACCCACGCCGCGCCCGGAGACATCTGTGACCTGCTCCGCGGTGGAGAAGCCTGGGGCAAAGATCAGCATGCCCACCTCTTCGTCGGTCATGTTTTCGCTGACCGCCATCCCCTGCGACATCGCTTTCGCCAGGATACGCTCGCGATTCAGGCCTGCGCCGTCATCGGTCACTTCGATGCAGATGTTCCCGCCCTGGTGTTCCGCAGACAAAATCAGGTTACCCACCGGGGATTTCCCTGCGGCAACACGGTTTTCCGGCAGTTCGATCCCGTGGTCAAGGCTGTTACGCACCAGGTGCGTTAACGGGTCGATAATGCGCTCAATCAGGCTTTTATCCAGCTCGGTGGAGCTGCCCATCAGCGTCAGTTCGATTTGCTTATTGAGCTTGCCCGCCAGGTCGCGCACCAGACGCGGGAAGCGGCTGAAGACATACTCCATCGGCATCATACGGATGGACATCACCGATTCCTGCAGATCGCGGGCGTTACGTTGTAACTGGCCCATGCTGGTGATGAGATCGCCGTGGTTGACCGGGTCCAGCTCGTTGGAGCGCTGGGCCAGCATCGACTGGGTGATCACCAGTTCGCCCACCAGGTTAATCAGCTGATCCACTTTTTCCACAGCGACACGAATACTGGTCGATTCGCTGGAGCGGGCGGCCGGTTTTTCACGCTCGCCGCGGTTTGGCGCAGCGGATTCGCCCGGAACGGCTTTCAGCGCAGGCGCGGCAGGTGCCACGGCCGGTACCGCCGGTGCAGCCGCGACTTCGGCCACTTCCGCCGTTTCTGCAGCCGGTGCATCGGTCACGGCCTCAAAGTCAATCTGCTCAGGTTCAATGACAAAACAGAGCACGGCGATCACGTCATCTTTGCTGATGCCGCCATCGAGGTTAGCTGCCAGCGTGTCCTTGCCCTTCACCACGTTGCTCAGGGTGGCGAGATTGCTCAGCTCTTCTTCCAGAAGGTTAACTTCGCTCTCTTTCAGGCGGGACAGCACCACGCGCAGACGGTTGTCAGCGGCAGGCGCGGCCGCCGGAGCGGGCTCAACAACGCTCAGTTTTGCCGGGCTGACGGCAACGGCTGCCGTCTCGCCTTTGGCTTCCAGCGCTAACTGACGCAGCGCGTTGCAGATATATTCAAAGCTGGCAGCGTCCGGCTCTTCCGAGCTTTTATAGGCATCGAGCTGTTCCTGCATAATGTCTTTCGTTTCCAAAAACAGGTTAATAATGTCGGTATTGAGCTGCATCTCACCGCGTCGGGCCTCATCGAGCAGGTTCTCCATCAGATGAGTGGTTTCCTGCAAAATGGTAAAGCCAAACGTACCGGCGCCTCCTTTAATGGAGTGAGCTGCGCGAAATATGGCGTTGAGCTGCTCTGAATCCGGCGCCTCGGGCACCAGGTCCAGCAGGTGTTGCTCCATATCCGCCAACAACTCGTCGGCTTCATCAAAAAACGTCTGGTAAAAATCGCTAATATCCATGCTCACGCTATCACCTCGGATTGGCTGGTGGCGATGTTGGAACGGCAGCCGAAGGCGCAGGGCCTGGCTGTTTTAAATCATCCAGTGACTCATTCTGACTTTCGGCATTTTCGTGCAGGATGGCCTGCTCTGCCTGTTTGTTGAGCACTAAGAGACTAATACGGCGGTTGATGGCGTCGTCCGGGCCGCGGTCGGTCACGCGCATGGTAGCGGCCATGCCGACGACGCGCAGCACTTTGCCATCGTCCAGCCCGCCGATCACCAGCTCACGACGGGATGCGTTTGCACGATCTGCCGAGAGCTCCCAGTTGCTATACCCTTTTTCGCCACCGGCGTAAGGGAAGTCATCGGTGTGACCGGAAAGACTGATTCGGTTAGGGATCCCGTTCAGCACTGGCGCAATGGCGCGCAGGATGTCGCGCATATAGGGCTCCACATCGGCGCTGCCGGTTTTAAACATGGGACGGTTCTGGCTGTCGATAATCTGAATGCGCAGCCCCTCCTGAACGAGATCGATCTTCAGGTGCGGACGCAGGGCGCGCAGCTTCGGATCCGCTTCGATCAGCTGATCCAGATCGCCGCGCAGTTTTTTCAGGCGGCTCTGCTCCATGCGTCTTTTCAGCTCGTCGATGTTCGGCTCGCGCTTCACCTCACCCTGCTTTTGCGTGTAGTCATCTCCACCGCCCGGGATCGGGCTGTCGCTGTTGGAGATACGCGGCCCCCCCGACACCGCCGTTGCCAGCGGGGTACGGAAATACTCTGCGATCTGAATCAGCTCTTTCGGGCTGGAGATAGAGATCAGCCACATCACCAGGAAAAACGCCATCATCGCGGTCATGAAATCGGCGTAGGCGATTTTCCACGAGCCACCATGATGGCCTCCATGCCCTTTATGCTTGCGCTTTTTGACTATGACGATGGGATGGGACTGGTTTTTCATGCGTCCTCAGTGCTCGTCTGCTGGTTTGGGTTCTTCACAGCGCGCACGTGCTCTTCAAGCTCAATAAACGACGGACGCTCGCTGGAGTACAGGGTTTTACGGCCAAACTCTACCGCGATCGGCGGGGCATAACCGTTAAGATTCGAGAGCAGCGTGATTTTGACGCACTGCATCATTTTGGTGGTTTCAGCGCTCTTCTGACGCAATACGGTCGCCAGCGGAGAGATAAATCCGTACGCCAGCAGGATGCCGAGGAAGGTTCCCACCATGGCGTGCGCGATCAAGGCGCCCAGTTCAGCCGCCGGACGATCCGCCGAGGCCAGGGCGTGAACGACCCCCATGACCGCCGCAACGATACCGAATGCAGGCAGGGAGTCACCCACCATCGCCAGGCTGTTGGCCGGGACTTCAGCTTCGCTTTCATGCGTCTCAATCTCTTCATCCATCAACGCTTCGATTTCGAAGGTGTTCATGTTGCCGCTGATGATCAGACGCAGATAGTCGACGATAAACTCAAGCATCATCTTATCGGCGATAATGCGCGGGTAGCTGGCAAAGATCTCGCTCTCTTTCGGATTCTCAATATCGCGCTCCAGGGAGAACATCCCCTGTTGACGCGACTTGGCCATCAGGCGATAGAGCAGCGCCAGAAGGTCCATATACATACTTTTGGTGTATTTCGAACGACGGAACAGTAACGGCAACGCTTTTAACGTTCCCTTGATCGCCTTGCCGTTGTTGCCAACGATAAACGCCCCCACCCCTGCACCACCGATAATAATCAGTTCGGCCGGTTGATAGAGTGCCCCAAGGTGCCCGCCGGTCATCATGTAACCGCCGAAAACTGTACCGAGAACTACCAGGTAACCTAATACGATAAGCACGACATCATCCTTCCGCTAGTGACTGTAGCCAGGATGCGCAGGTCGGGGTTTATCCTTCTGCGTGGCAAAAAAAAGCAGCGGTAATCTCTTACCGCTGCTGGATCCTTGCCCACACGTTAGGGTTAAACAGCCTGTTCGATCTGTTCATCCAGCAGTTGTGGATTACTATCGGCAGCATCCCGGGAAAGTTTACGTCTTTTTACCGCACGAGACGGTGGTTGGCACAAACTGCAGGCGAAGCTGCCCGCGGGCTGATGTGCATGGGTGATAAAGTTGCCGCTGCAGCAGTTGCAGCGGGAGAGTTCCAGCAATCCGCTCTCAACAAAACGCACCAATGTCCATGCGCGGGTCAGGGCCAGCAAAGGGCCTTCTTCAGGCTGCGGGCACTGCTCGAGGTAAAGTTTGTACGCTTTAATGACCGCATCAACGCCGCTGCATAAGCCGGTCTTGAGCAGGTACTGCCAGGCATTACAGAACATGGAAGCATGAATATTCTGCTCCCAGGTCATAAACCAGTCGGTAGAGAATGGCAGCATCCCTTTTGGGGGTGGGCTGCCACGTAATTCTTTATACAACTTGATAAGACGGCCACGGCTCAGCTGGGTTTCGCTTTCCAGCATTTGCAAACGAGCACCTAGCGTAATCAGTTCCATGGCCAGTTGAATATCACGCGCTTCCTGAACAATGCTCTTCTCACTCATTTTTAGGCCCTTTTCTTACGGGCTACGTCATCAGGCTGGCTGATTTCGTTAAGCAAACGGGTAGAAAGCAGAATGCCGGTGTGAACCTGTTGCAGATCATCCACGCGGGATTCCTGCGTCAGCTGCGTGACGGTCTGGTGATTATCAAAGCGGAACTGGCAAACCAGTTGGTTTGTCTCGGCCAGTTTAACCATTTGCGGCAACGTTAAACCGCCAAGCGTGGTGGCCATTTCTTCCTGAATACCCAGACGAAACATTGCAGAGGCTTTATCCTGGCTAATCAAACGTTGTGCAAGTAATAAATATGACAGGTTGATGTCATAGATGTGTTTTAGCAATTCGGATGTGTTCATTTATTCCTTCCCGAATAACACTTTAATTTCTTGTGCGGTCAACCCGCACCCCGTGATGTCGCCGGGAAAACCCCGGTAAAAAAAAGAAAAGGCTAAAACGCATAGTTGAATTAAGTTTTGTATCGATGAATCACGTTAAGAAAAACAAAATCTGTCTCTTACACATTTATCGCTTCTTACAATTAACTAAGACTTTTCCTAATTCGCGGCAACTTTACCCGTCCGATGTACCACATACAATGTGGCTTCACCTGAAATTTAAAAAAAATGTGACGCAGATCACATAATATAAGTGAATTTTACCCAAAAATCCATCAGCACTCCTTCTAATTTGTTTGTTTTATGAGCAATTAAGCGCAGAATATATTCTTTCCGGGCGAATATTCATGCAGAAGTATGAACAAAGAGGGCATGTTAATTGCCTGTCGTTGTCATAGCGTAAACTGGCAACAAACCAGTCCATATCTATCACAGAAACACTTTGTCAATATGGTTTTAAAACAAAGGCTTATATGAAAAAGTGACAAAAGTTATTACCTGGCGTTATCATTTTTAGTTGAAGCATTTAGGTGGATTTTTTGCGATTACAGCGGGCTCAAAGCGCATGATTTACGTTTAGGAAGCGGATTTTTGCCCTTTCGTCCAGTCCCCCTGCAATTCATTGCATAAGAATAATTAATGAATAATTATGACAACTGTCACACTAATGCCATCTTTGGCTATTGCGCAAAAAAAGCATTCGCGCTAATGCTGAAGTATGTGCAATAACCACACAATGAAGGTGGGTAAAATGAGCTATTCCCATATCCTTGTTTCTGTTTCAGTTTCTCCTGAAAGTCATCAATTGATCGCCAAAGCGGTTGCTATCGCCAGGCCAACGCAGGCGCGTATTACGGTGGTCACGTTAATGGCCGAACCAGAGATGTATAATCAACTGGCAGCACCGATGCTGGAAGATATTCGTGGTGTTCTTCAGGAGGAAACCAGGCAATTTCTTGACGAGCTCATTGCCCGCGCAGAATATCCCATCGCGCAAACTTTGTGCGCGACAGGAGAATTAAGCGAGCAGATAAGTGATATATGTCAAAAGCAAAAGGTAGACCTGGTGATATGCGGAAATCACAACCACAGCTTTTTTTCACGCGCAGCATGTTCCGCTAAAACAATCGTCAGCAACAGTCAGGTTGATGTGCTTTTAATTCCACTCGGCGCAGAATAAAACGCCGAGTGGAATATAATCAGGCTAATTTAGGAAAGGTTGCGACCTTTTTTTGCAGATTGCTCTCCACGCTACGGGGAGTGATCTGGTTCAGGTCCTCAATGAAGCGCGCCTGCCAGCGGTCTATGTCATTTTCGCGGATCACTTTCATCATGTCGGCATGACGTGAAATACGCTCCGTGAGGGGCATATTCAGCGCACGGTGCAGAGCATTGGCCACATCGTCGCGATCGTACGGGTTAACGATCAGCGCCGAGGTGAGCTCGTTAGCGGCACCGGCAAACTGCGACAGCACCAGCACGCCCGGATCGGCCGGATCCTGCGCGGCGACATACTCCTTCGCCACCAGGTTCATCCCGTCACGCAGCGGCGTGACCAGGCCGACATCGGCATAGCGGAACACCTTCATCAGGATCTTGCGCTCAAAGTGCTGGTTGAGATAGAACAGCGGCGTCCAGCCCAACTGGCCGTAACGGCCGTTAATGCGACCGGCTTCGTTCTCAAGCTGATGTCGGATGTCCTGATAGGCCTGCACCTCGCCGCGCGAGGTCGGTGCGATTTGGGTATAGCGGATCTTACCGTGGTGCTCAGGATAATTCTCCAGCAGGGTCTCGTAAGCCTGGAAGCGTTCCGGCAGCCCTTTGGAGTAATCGAGACGCTCAACGGAAAAGATGTTTTTTACGTGCTTCAGCTCTTCTTTCAGCTGCGCCAGCTTAGGCGGTAGTGACCCGGAGGCCTGCTCGATAATCTCGTCCGGCTCAATACCAATCGGATAGACCTCAGTGCGGAAGCGCTTGCCCCAGGCGGAGTGCGAGTCATCGTCATGCGCCGTCAGGCGCGTTTTGCTGGCCACGCTGTCAAGGAAGGCCAGGCGGTCATTTTCGGTCTGGAAGCCCAGCAGGTCGTAATCACAAAGCTCTTCAAGCAGCTCGTCGCTCGGCGGCAGCGCGTTGAAGATCTCCGGGGTCGGGAACGGAATATGCAGGAAGAAGCCAATCCGGTTGTTTACGCCGCGCTTGCGCAGCTCGCCGGCAAACGGCAGCAGATGATAATCGTGGATCCATAGCACGTCGTCCTGCTGGACTAACGGCAGCAGCTTATCGGCCAGCAGGCTATTGACCCGCGTGTACCCTTCCCAGGCCTCGCGCTTAAACTTTACCAGGTCGAGGCGATAGTGGAACGCAGGCCACAGCACGGCGTTGGAGAACTGGCTGTAATACTCATCGTAATTCTGTTCACTGAGATTAAATGAAGCCCAGGTGATATTCCCGCGCGTCACCTTTTTTAGCGGTTTGTCCTCATTACCAATCTCTCCACTCCAGCCAAACCAGAGCCCCCCCGTATTTTTTAACGCCCCCAGCACCCCAACAGCCAGGCCACCTGCGCTGGCTTTTTTATCATCCGGGGGAGCGATGCGATTAGAAACTACGATCAAGCGACCCATAAGGTTTTCTCCTGTTAATTTGCGCTATTTCTTGTTCTTGTTGATGGTTAGCGGCTTTAATTACCCATTGCCAGACATCAGGTACCGTAGCCAGCCGCCAGCTGGCTTTGGTCTCACCTGCGCCGACTTTCACTGATACCCCTTTAAGCTGATTCACCACTTCAAAGCCATGCTCATCGGTGAGGTCATCACCAAAGAAAACCGGCGTTCTGCCGAGGAAAGGCGCTTCATGCATAAAGGCTGAGATAGCCTCGCCTTTGTGGATCCCTCTCGGTTTGATTTCGACCACGCATTTACCAGGCTGGAGTGACAGCTGCGGATTGTCGTGCACGATCTGTTCCGCCAGGGCGAAAATATTCTTCTCATATTCCTGAGCCTGACGGTAGTGGATTGCAAATGCCATCCCTTTGGCTTCAAGTTCGGTGCCAGGCAGATATAAAAGCGCCGTTGTAAGCTGCGCATGCAGCGTCTGGATCAGATCCGGGGGAAGGGAAACGGATTGCGAATGACCATGGATGTCGCGGCGCTCCGCCCCGTGTACACCGGCAAGCGGGAAACGGTAGGGTCTGGCGAGCTGGTCCAGCTCGGCCATTGAACGCCCTGATATCAATGCCAGTGCCCCCTCATTCAGCTGTGCCAGCTGATTCAGTGCCTGTAATACTTCTGCGGGAACAACTACCTCATCGGGGTGTGGCTTGATGGTAGCAAGGGTCCCGTCGAGGTCGAAAAAGTACGCAAAGTTTTCTGATAGTAAAGGCGGTGAAGTTAACGTATCGGCCACCCTGATCCTCCTTACAGTTGGCGAGATGAAAAACGGCAAACATCTCAGTAGCCATGTAAGTATAGACAGTGTGACGGGGCTCGCCATTTGACATCCCCCTTCCCGCTGCGGCTGGGAAGGGGGGCTACACTTAAAAGTTAAGTCGGGAGGGGGTGGAAAAAAGGGTTAAACGGTGCGCTTTGCTTTTTGCTTGTAACGGTCGAAAATCACCGCCGCAAGCAGGATCAGGCCACGTACCACATACTGCGAGAACGGGGAGATGTTCAGCAGATTCATGGCGTTCTCAACCGTGCCAAGAATCAGTATCCCGGCCACCACATATGAGATTTTTCCGATGCCGCCCTTCAGCGATACGCCACCTAAAACGCAGGCTGAGATGACGATCAGCTCATAGCCGATAGAGGTCATTGGCTGGCCGCTGGTCATACGTGAAGCCAGAATAATCCCCGCCGCCGCCGACACCAGACCGGAAAGCACGAAGATGATGATCTTGGTCCGTACCACCGGCACACCCGCCAGACGCGCCGCCTCTTCATTACCACCAATCGCCAGGGTATTGCGGCCAAAAGTGGTTCTGTTGAGCAGGAAACCAAAGATGATCAGGCAGCCGACGGTCAGCCATATAGGGGCTGGCAGACCGAGCCAGTTGGCGTAGCCGAGGGTAAAGAAGCGCTCATCTTCAATCCCCACCGCTTTACCGTCAGAGATGATATAGGCCAGCCCGCGCACAATCTGCATGGTGGCGAGCGTGGTGATCAGGGCATTGATTTTCAGGCGCGCAATCACGAAGCCGTTCACCAGCCCGCTGAGCACACCGAGCAGCAGCCCGGCCGCCACACCAATCCACAGGCTTTCGGTCATGTTAATGACCACTGCAGTGGTGACACCCGCACAGGCGATAACCGAGGCGACCGACAGGTCGAAGTCGCCGGATGCCAGACAGAACAGCATCCCGCAGGCCACCATGCCCGACATGGAGATGGCGAGCCCCAGCCCTTTCATGTTAATGAAGGTGGCGAAGTTAGGCACAAAGATGGCGCAGCCGAGGAACAGTACGGCAAACACGACCAGCATGCCGTATTGATCCCAGATCCGCCCAAAGCTGAAGGCCGATTTTGGCGCTCCGGATGTAGTGACAGAGGACATCTTATTCTCCTTACTCAGGCGACAGCCTGGCTGACTTTAGGCATGGCGAGGCTTAACGCCTGCTGTTCATTCGCCTGTTCATGTAGCAATTCACCGGCAATGGCCCCTTCACGCATCACCACGATACGGTCGGCCACGCCCAGTACTTCCGGCAGATCGCTGGAGGCGAAGAGCACCGCCACGCCACGTTTTGCCAGGGCGTAAATGACGTTATAGATTTCGTGCTTGGCGCCCACGTCGATACCGCGCGTCGGTTCATCCAGCAGGATCACCTTCATCTCTTCCGACAGCCAGCGGCCCAGAATGGCCTTTTGCTGGTTGCCACCGGAGAGGTTCATGATCAGCTGTTCCGCGCCCGGGGTTTTGATGTTAAGTGAACGAATGTGGTGATCGGCGTTGCTAACCTCCCAGGTGTCGTTAATCAGGCATCCGGCACGGATGGTCTTCCGGCGGGCCGAGATATTGATGTTATCCCGTACCGAGTGCACCGGGATGATCCCTTCGGCCTTGCGGTCTTCCGGGCAGAGCATCATCCCTGCGCGAATGGCATGGGCCGGTTTCTGAATATCGACAGGCTGGCCGTCGATAAACACCTGGCCTGCGGTGATGCGGGTGCCGCCAAACAACCCTTTCATCAGCTCGCTGCGCCCTGCCCCTACCAGCCCGAAGAGGCCAACGATTTCACCGCTGCGCACCGTCAGGCTTATCGGGGTGCGTACGCCCGGGGCTTTAACCTCTTCAAGGCGCAGCAGTTCGCCGCCATACTGGCGCGGTTCCCAGTGATAGATATCACCCAGTTCGCGCCCCACCATCGCCTGCACCAGCAGGTCGTGGTTGACCTGCTGCATGTCGCTGAAGGTGCGGACATAGCGACCATCTTTAAACACGGTAATAGCGTCGCTGAGGGCGAAGATCTCTTCCATACGGTGCGACACATACAGAATGATGCGCCCCTCTTTGCGCAGCTCGCGGATCACCCGGAACAGGTTCTCGATTTCACGCGCCGACAGCGAGCTGGTGGGTTCGTCAAAAGCGATAATTTTGGCATTGCGCGCCAACGCCTTGGCAATCTCCACCATCTGCCACTGGCCGATGGAGAGATACTTCAGTGGGGTCTGGGGATCAATATCCAGCCCAAGGTGCTTCAGTTGCAGACCGGCCTCATAGTTGAGCAGCGAACGGTTAACAAAACCGCCTTTATGCGGAAGCTGCCCAAGATAGATGTTCTCCGCCACGGTCATCTCCGGCACCAGATGCAGTTCCTGGTAGATGATGGCGACACCGGCATTCAGCGCGGCGGTGGTGTCCGCGAAGGCGACCTCTTTGCCCTGGATGGCGAGGGTGCCTGTCGTGGGGGTGTAGTTACCGCTGAGGATCTTCAACAGCGTGGATTTTCCGGCGCCGTTCTCACCCATCAGGGCATGAACCTGACCCGCATAGCAGTCAAAGCTGATGTCGGTCAGCGCGTTGACACCGGGAAAGGTTTTGCCGATGCCGCGAAAAGAGAGATACGGTTCAGACTGTTGCATAACGTCTCCGAGGATCGAGTAGTGAACGTCTGGCCCCCCGATGCCCGGGGGGCGCAATCACAGTGGAATTACTTACCGCCCAGTCCCTTTTTCTCCAGCTCTGCTTTGAAGTTGTCACGGGTGATCAGCACCACGTCGGTAACTTCAGTGAATTTCGCTGGCTCGGCACCTTTGGTGACCCAGTTGTAGAGCATTTCGCTGGATTTATAGCCATGTACGTCCGGGCTTGGCAGCAGAGAACCGTAGAAGCCGGTGGCCTGCGCTTTAGAGAGCTCGCTCACCGCATCAACGCCGTTGATGCCGATGCCGATAACATCTGCCGCTTTGAAGCCCTGGCCTTCGGTGGCGCGCACGCCGCCCAGGACGGTGTTGTCATTCATCCCCACCACCAGCCAGTGTTTCACTTCAGAATGCTGCACCAGCATGGAGTTGGCCGCATCGAAAGCGCCCGGGATGTCGTTGGATTTGGTTGGCACTTTGTAGATCTGTTTTTCCGGGAAGCCGGCCGCTTTCAGGGCTTCCATCGAACCGGAGGTGCGACGGCGTGCGGTATCCAGTTCATCGGCGGTGATCGCCATAACCGCGGTGTCCTTCACGTCCCAGCCGCGTTTTTGCATCTCTTTATAGAGTTCCTGGCCCTGGCGCTCGCCGATTTTGGTCGCCGCCATCATCACCAGCGGCACGGTATCCATCGGCTTGCCCTTGGCGTTCACGAACTGATCGTCCACGGCGATGACTTTCATGTCGTAGCCACGCGCTTTCGCCACGATAGCCGAGCCCAGTTTTGGATCCGGAGTACAGATGACAAACCCTTTCGCGCCGCTGGCTGCCAGGCTGTCGATGGCGTTCAGCGTTTTTTCACCATCAGGCACAGCAATTTTAATGACTTCAAAACCCAAATCTTTCCCGGCTTTATCGGCAAATTTCCACTCTGTCTGGAACCATGGCTCTTCCGGTTGCTTCACCAGGAAACCGAGCTTCAGGTTCTCCGCCATAGCGGATTGTGACATAACGGCAGCCAGACCGATGGCCGCCAGCGCTTTAGTAAATTTGTGCATGGTTAACTCCAGCTTTAGCGTTTTAATTTGTAGGGGAATAACAACTAAAATGTTTTTAATCGGACTTAAAACAAGGCATTAGCGCCAGGCGTGTATGAAGCGCATTTGCTTGAGATAGTTTTAGCGGGAAATTAATCATCCATAAGAGAGCGCCATCACACCGCAGAATTACAGTAATTGCGTACATAGATTCAGCGGAAAAAGACATAAATATGCAGGTATTTGTCTGACAAATAGAAAGGGATAAAGCAGATTAGTCCATAAGATTAGCTAAGATATCCTTGTGATCCGGGCGCGTGGGCGCCCGGCATAATATTACCAGGGATAGTAGATATGCTCGGCGTGATCGCGTACCGGTGCTTCCTCACCCAGCAGACGTGCTGAGAGCGTCAGCGCAAAGTCAAAGGCATGGCCCAGTCCCTTGCCGCTGATGAGGTTGCCATCTTCCACCACTGGCGCATCGACATATTCGCCGTCCTGAATCTCCTGCCAGAGTTCCCCCGAGCAGACATAGCGACGCCCTTTTAACAGGCCATTGCCGCCCAGCACACGCGCCGCAGCCGAACAAATTGGAGCGATAAATTTACCCGCTTCGTCATGCGCGGCGACAAAACGCACCACATCGGCACTGGCCGCCAGATTCACGCTGCCCTGCGGGCCGCCGGGTAATACGACCGCATCGTAGTAACTGTCGATTTTTTCGCTGAGGGTGCTGTCCGCCACCATCGGGATATTATGGTAGCTCACAACCGCCCGCGACTCGGCGCAGGCCAGGGTATCTACCTCAATGTTGAGACGGCGCAGGATATCAGTAGTGATAATCGCCTCCGCCTCTTCAAATCCGGGTGCCAGCAGCACCGCTACTTTTGCCATAATGAACTCCGTCAGGGAATATAAAACAATGTTTCATTTTCACAGCGTGTGTAGCGGAAAACTTCCAGCGGGATCACATATCGCACTATTTCCAGCAAAAATGATCTGACGCAATTTTAGCCAGGTGTAAAAATCCATTAATTACCAGAATTATCTGTATTCCACCTGACAGGAATAATTATCTTTTTTTTCGCTAAGCGCCTATTTCACCGCTCCTGAGAAAAACATAAAGTAATTTCACTTTTCGGATAGCATTAAATTTATACAAATCCCTATAATACAATCTCTTAATCATCTTCAACCTCGACCCTCCCCTCTCCAAATCCTCCATTTTTTTTAATTCCTGATGGGGGGTAAGGTTTAGTAAGAATATATTTATAAGGATTTTCTTATAATGGATTCGCTGTTATGATGAATTTTACCTGATGCCTGAAACGAATTTGGGATCACATACAGGGAAAACAGAATGCTTTTATTCTGTAGTGAACTATCGTTAATGATGATTATTTTTTGGTTACATAAACGAAGAAAAGGGAATGGATATGGCTGTCTCGGATATGATCACCAGGCTCAACACGCAGATGAACCTCGAGTTTCATGCGTCTAATCTCTCTTTGCACCTCAGCGAGTGGTGTTCAGAACATCAGCTAACCGGTTCCGCGACTTTCCTGCGCCTCCAGGCGCAGAGCAACGTTACGCAAATGATGCGCGTTTTCGATTTTTTAAAAGCATCAGGCGCTATGCCGGTTTTGAAACCCGTGGATATGACTGACGAAGAGTGCAATTGCCTGGAAGCAGTTTTCCAGCGCACGCTGGAAGAGTATGAGCAGCGCTGTCAGACGCTGAATCAATTAACGGATGAAGCGCGGAAAATGAAAGACACTTCTACGCTTAACTTCCTGCATGATATTGAGAAAGAACAGCAGCAGGATGGGGTATTACTCAAAACCATCCTTGATGAAGTTCGCAAGGCACGTCTCACCGGCATGGGTCTGGAACAGACCGATCGCCAGCTGCTTAACGTCGTCAGCCGTCAGCACCACTGATTCTGCGCGTTAACTGAATTACCCGGCCTGTGCCGGGTAATTTTTTGCAAAAGAGTCACTACCCTACTGGTGCAGAGCTTCATGTAACTCACATTTCGGGCGACCCTGGGTCGCCCGTTCACATTATTCTCACAAAACCGTTTATAAAATCAAAACACCGGTTTATTTTAGTGAGACTCACCCTGCGGTGTGAATTTCAGCTCGATCAGCGCAATGGCTTTCTGCACGGCGCGCAGCGTAACAGGGTCGGCCGACGCAGGATTGCTGGCGAAATCGATGTTTTTCAGCTGACTGGACATTTTCTCGCGCACTTCTGCGGGAGCAATGATTTCAATCACATCAAGAATTTGTTTGATGACCAGCTGGCATGCAACGACGTCAGAGATCAGTTCCTGATCGGCACTCAGGTTTTGAGACATAGGCTTCTCCTGTTTGAAAGGCCGTCATAGTAGCAAAACGTCAGCCCTGATGCGGCGTACAGGCACAAAAAAACCTGCCGGAGCAGGTTTTTCTTATCAGAACATCGCGCCTGGCGGTACGTCCTTAAAGGTCTTGCAGTAGGACTCGAACATGCTTTTCAGGATTTTGCGCAATTTCATCGGTATGCTCCGGCTAGGTGTTATGCAGGTGTTAATGTTGATGCGGCTATAATATGACCTTCATCACAAAAATCAATGTTTTTGTGATATTCATCACGCCAGTTTATTTAAAACAAAACACCGTTCCGATTAAAATCTAATATTAATCAGTAAATTATCGCACCACGGGTTCCCGTAAATTTTTAAAAAAAATTTTAAGTGACAGAGAAAAAATGACTAAAAATCACTCCGCTAAAGCGGCCAGCGGGATCTCTCCCGCCGCGCTGCTGGTGGCCGGCGCGTTCTTTATGGAGTTTCTGGACGGTACGGTGATCGCCACGGCATTACCCGATATGGCGAAAAGCTTTGGCGTACAGGCGGTCGATCTTAATCTCGGGATCAGCGCCTATCTGATCACCCTGGCGGTACTTATTCCGGCCAGCGGCTGGATCGCCGATCGCTTTGGCGCGCGTAAGGTGTTTACCCTTGCCCTGGCGATCTTCACTCTCGCCTCGGTGCTGTGCGGTCTCGCCACCAGCGTGGATCAGTTCATCGCCATGCGCGTACTGCAGGGAATGGGCGGTGCATTAATGGTGCCGGTAGGCCGCCTTGCCGTATTGCGCACCACGCCCAAGCACCTGTTGATTACCGCCATCGCCACCCTCACCTGGCCCGCGCTGGTGGCACCCATCATCGGCCCGCCGCTGGGGGGCTTTATTACCAGCTATGCCAACTGGCGCTGGATATTCTTTATTAACGTGCCGTTAGGGCTAATAGCTATCGTGCTGGCACTGCGCATTATTCCCGATATCTATGAAGAGACCCGTCGCCCGTTCGATACGCCGGGCTTTATCGCCACCTCGGTGGCGATGGTGAGCCTGGTCTATGCCATGGAGATGATGGGGGCGCAGGAGGTGAATACAGGCGTGACCCTTGCACTGCTGGCAACAGGGATGGTGACCATGATTTATGCCCTGCGTCATTTCCGGCGCACCGAGTGGCCAATGATCCGTCTTGATGCCCTGCAGGTGCCCACGTTTCGCGTAACGATGTTTGGCGGCTCGCTGTTTCGCGCCTCCATCAGCGCCGTGCCGTTTTTGCTGCCGCTGCTTTTTCAGGTGGGCTTTGGCATGGATGCCTTCCACTCCGGTTTGCTGGTGCTGGCGGTATTCGTCGGTAACCTGACCATCAAACCCGCCACCACGCCACTGCTGCGCGGGCTGGGGTTTAAAAAGTTGCTGCTGATCAACGGCGCGCTGAACGTGCTGGCCCTGCTGGCCTGCGCTTTCCTGACCCCGCAAACCCCGGTGTGGGTTATCATGCTGGTGCTCTATCTCGGCGGCGTGTTCCGTTCCATTCAGTTTACCGCCATCAGCACCCTTGCCTTTGCGGATGTGCCTTCGCCGCAAATGAGCTATGCCAACACCCTATTTTCCACCGCCACCCAGCTGGCAGTGGGGCTGGGGATCACCCTCGGCGCCATCGGGATCCGCATCGGCGAACTGTGTAGCGAATGGCTGGGGATGGCGTCGCTACCGGGCATCAGCTTCCGGCTGGCGTTTGTGGCGATTGCGCTGGTCTGTCTGCTGGGGATGGTCGATACCCTGAGGCTGGTAAAAGATGCCGGCAGTGCGGTATCCAGAAAAGGGGCATAAAAAAAGCCAGCGCAAGCTGGCTTTTTATCGGTGTTAGCAACTTAGCCGATAATACCGCGGACAAAGGCTTCGATCTCTTTATCCTGGCAGTTCTCGAAGAAGCACTGCTGGAAACGCTGACCGGTAACCGCAGTTTTAACCAGCTCCGAATCGATGGCGCGCAGGGTGTCGAGATAGTTCTCTTTCACCACAGCCGCTTTCACCTGATTCAGGATGCCCGCGTTGCGAACCTGAGGCTCTTTACGCTCTGGCGGATAACCTTCGCCTTTACGGCCAGTGAAGGCTTTTTCAAAGATAAAGCGCACGTTCAGCTCTGCACCCCAGCCGAAGCCTTTGGCAAATGGCAGGGCGAGTGCGTTACCGTTGTTGATCTGTGCAAACAGGAAGGCGTCAGCAGGATCGATGCAGTAGCCACACACCACGCCCGGGTGGATGTTCAGGGACATCAGCGCACCCTGGCCGGTACCGCAACCGGTCACCACGAAATCAACCGCTTTAGAGTTCAGCAGAATGCTCGCCATGATCCCCAGATGAATATAGGTCAGGTGGTGATCGTTTTCGTCGCTCATCCCAACGTTATAAACCGGGAAACCTTTCTCTTCAGCAACGGCGTTCAATTCCTTGAGGATGATGGCGTTTTTTTGCGCCTGGCTGTTTTCCATCATCAGTGCAATTTTCATACTTCGTCTCCTGAATGCGATGCGGGGCACCCCGCTGTGAATAGCTTACTCAATCCACCTTACTACTAAGCAAACGCACTTTCAAATTAAGTGAAAAATAGTTTCAAAAAACAAAGATGCGCTCACAATTTTGATGGAGAGGGATGTGAGCACCGGTTCGCAAAAGGATGGCTTATGATTGAAGGAGCCGGATGGTCGTGGCGAAGAGAAAAGAGAGAACAGGTGGTTATTCCTGGCATTGCGCTTTACGTCTGGCGTTAGTATAGGTTATTTCAATGCATTCAGAGTGTTCTATGAAGAGATTATGCACGGTCGGTCTGGTGCTGTTACTGGCAGGTTGCGGTATTACCCGCAAAGCTGAAGTGAGCAGCGTCGATGTCACCTCGGGGGTCGTCAGGCTTGATTATGGTCAGCCACTATTCCAGACCTCTTATGATGATGCTTATGTAACAAGTGGCACTGCCACCCGCGAATGTCAGGCCATGGGATACAGTACAGCCCAGGCCTACGGTCAGCCGATCGAAACCTGTAGCGTGATCAGCGGCTCGTTGTGTCTGAACAAAACCGTCACTATCCAGTACCAGTGCCACGGTTACGCCCCCGCCCCTGCCGTCACGACCTCGGCTTATTACTAATTTCGTTGCCAGCTTTAGAGCTGGCAATAAAATTCTGAACACGAAACAGAATAATTCTCATTAATATATTTGAGTTGCGCGCAATGCGTTTTATTCCCATTCGTATTATGATTGCTTAAATATTTATTTTACTTTTTGCAAATAAATAAATAACAAATTATAGTGACGCTCACGTTGACCAGTTAATAATAAAACGGAGCCACACCATGCTTAAAAGTGAAATGATCGACAAGCTCAATGAGCAAATGAATCTGGAGCTTTACTCCTCCCTGCTCTATCAACAGATGAGTGCCTGGTGTAGCTATCACAGTTTTGAAGGCGCGGCGGCGTTTATGCGTCGTCACGCCCAGGAAGAGATGACACACATGCAGCGTCTCTTTGATTATCTTACAGATACCGGCAGCCTGCCGCGCATCAACCCGGTAGCATCGCCATTTGCAGAATATGCCTCATTAGATGAACTGTTCCGCGCTACCTACGAGCATGAACAGCTGATCACACAAAAAATTAACGAACTGGTACACGCGGCTATGACCAGCCAGGATTATCCCACCTTTAATTTCCTGCAGTGGTATGTGGCAGAACAGCACGAAGAAGAGAAGCTGTTTAAATCGGTTATCGATAAACTCACCCTGGCCGGAAAATCGGGTGAAGGTCTGTACTTTATTGATAAAGAGCTGTCGACGCTCGATGCCCAAAATTAATATTCATGCGGCGCTATCTGGCGCCGCGTTATTATTAATGGCGGCAGATTTTACTTTCATGAGTTGAAAAACCCGACGCCTGCGAAATGAATTTACCGCGCGCCGCCAGAAATGCCACCAGCTCTGCTGCCGTCATGTCCGCGGCTGAACAGGTGTGAAAACGCGCCTCGTCACCAAAACGCGCCGTAATCGCGGCAATCAGACTCTCTTCGCTGTATTGCTCGCCGGACTCGATCATCATCGTCAGCACATCGTGCCCATGAATGGATGCCATAAACCCTCCAGAAGAAAAGGCGCAGCCTAACCCTTTCCTCCCCACAACGCTTTGCGCTGGCGCAGGTTTACATGCAACCCGCACAGCTGGTGCAGCGCCAGTCCTGTTTATTGACCGCCTGATAAAACTGGCGATAGCTGGCCGTCTCCAGCGGAACGCCGTGGTCGAAAAAGAGATCGGTCAGCCATTCGACGTTTTCAATGATCCACTCATCTTCCTGCAACCCCTGGGCAAAGGTCTCATCTTCGGGATCGATAATCGAATAGATGGCCCAGGTACCCATATCCTTTTCCCGCCTAGCCTCCGGTAAGGTTAGCACCTGGCCCTGCCAGCTAATTATCCAGTGCCCGTGACACAATAAATTGCCTGAACGACTCCATTTCGCACAGAAGGGATTACTGGCCGTCATCGCCGTCTCACTTTTTTTGAATATTTATAAGAAACGTTTACGTTACGCCTGATTATCGGGCGAAAACATTGCTCTTATGAAGTAGGCAAACCTCCTCATTTTTACGGGCATATGACCAGAGCGACGCTTAAGTTAAATAACGTAAAGATTAAATTACACTCGTTGTAACGCCGGTTTGACGAGTCCGTTCTTTTCCCTTACTCTGCGCCGCAGATTTTGTCGTCGTGTCGTAGGGTTTTAGAGGAAAACGTGAAGAACAGAACGCTGGGTAGTATTTTTATCGTCGCCGGAACGACGATTGGCGCCGGGATGCTGGCGATGCCGCTGGCGGCGGCAGGTGTCGGTTTTGGCGTTACGCTGGTGTTACTGGGCGTACTATGGGCACTGATGTGTTACACCGCCCTGCTGCTGCTCGAAGTGTATCAACACGTTCCAGCCGATACCGGGCTGGGATCGCTGGCCGGGCGTTATCTGGGGCGATTCGGCCAGTGGATCGCCGGCTTTAGCATGATGTTCCTGATGTATGCCCTGACGGCAGCCTACATCAGCGGCGCCGGGGAGTTAATCGCCTCCAGCGTCAATGACGGGTTCAACGCTGATATCTCTCCCGCCACAGGGGTGATCTTATTTACCCTGATTGGTGGGGGCGTGGTCTGCGTGGGCACGTCGCTGGTCGATCTGTTCAACCGCCTCCTGTTCTCGGCAAAAATAGTCTTCCTGGTGGTGATGCTGGCCCTGCTGGTCCCGCACATTCATAAGGTCAACTTACTGACGCTGCCGCTGGAGAAAGGGCTGGCACTGTCGGCTATACCGGTCATTTTTACTTCGTTTGGTTTTCACGGCAGCGTGCCGAGCATTGTCAGCTATATGAATGGCAACGTGCGCAAGCTGCGCTGGATCTTTATCACTGGCAGCGCCATTCCGCTGGTGGCGTACATCTTCTGGCAGTTGGTCACCCTCGGCAGTATCAACTCGTCGAGCTTCATGGGAATGCTGGCAAACCATAGTGGGCTGAACGGGCTGTTACAGGCCGTACGCGAAGTGGTTGCCTCGCCGCACGTTGAGCTGGCGGTGCATCTCTTTGCCGACCTCGCCCTGGCGACCTCGTTCCTGGGAGTGGCGCTGGGTCTGTTCGACTACCTCGCCGACCTGTTCCAGCGCAGCCGCACGTTCAGCGGACGTATCCAGACCGGGGCGATCACCTTTCTGCCGCCGCTGGCCTTCGCCCTGTTCTACCCACGGGGTTTTGTGATGGCGCTGGGATACGCGGGCGTGGCGCTGGCGGTGCTGGCGCTTCTGCTGCCCTCGCTGCTGGTCTGGCAAAGCCGTAAGCATCATCCTGAAGGGAACTACCGGGTACCAGGCGGTAAGCCTGTGCTCTGTCTGGTCTTCGCCTGCGGGATCGCGATAATCCTGGTGCAGTTCGGGATTACGGCGGGGTTGCTGCCAGAGGTGGGATAGCGTGCAATGATGCCGGGTGGCGCTGCGCTTACCCGGCCTACGAATAGTGTAGGCCCGCGCAAGCGAAACGCCGCCGGGCGCTGTTAATGCAGACAGCAGTTCTTGAATTTCTTGCCGCTGCCGCACGGACAGGGATCGTTGCGTCCCACTTTGGTGCCGTTGATCACCGGCTGCTGAGTAACCGGCTCTTGCGGGTTGGCAATCCAGTAGTTATACAGACGCAGCGCTGCCGGACGAATCCCCTCGATGCTCTGCTGGAACTCCTCTTCACTGAAGGAATCCAGGCGCTCAAAGTTCTCTTCGGAGCCGTGCAGGGCAATTAAATCCAGATCGGCACGCAGTGACTCCGGCAGGGATGACCAGTCGGTCAGCGCCACGCCGCGCATATAGCCGAAGCACCACTCTTCCACCACGGTATAGGTTTCACCGTCGACATCGTTCATACCGAACATCGGTTCAAACTGATCCGGGTAGTCGCTCAGGCGTTCGGCGATATCGTTCATATGCTTGAAGCAGAGATCGATGAAGCGGTTCATCTCGCGCTCGTTCTTCCAGCGCGGAATGTTCTTTTCACCGCCCCACACCGCCACCAGCGAGCGGTCCGGCTCCACCACCACGGGGCCGGAAAGCACCGCGGTCAACATACCGTCGAGTTCTGAGACATCCATAACGGACTCGTCATCATGACCGTAGGTCATTAAGGTCTCTTCCAGCCACTCCATTTCGGTTTCGTTTAACGGGCCTTCAGTCATGGGTCAATCTCCTGCAGAATAGAATGGCGTGCAGGGTAACACAGAAACGGTTCTCTTCCCTGTTTATCCGCGGTCTTAGCTGGTGCAAAAAAGGTTAAATCATGACCGTTGCACCGGGTATCTGTTTTGCTGTTAATGAGATGGACTGAGCGTAACCGGCGCCCCCTACGGGTGGAAATCGTCCGGCAACTGCGCGAAATCTACTTTCTGCATCTTAAAGTTGGTCACCCAGGCGCTGCCCGCCTCCTGTTCCGAGACAAATGCGTATTTCGGCGTCAGCTCCTTCGCCTGAATGCCGGTCCAGACCGAGAAGAAATCGAGAAAATCATTGGCGGAACGCCGGGCTTTGATCAGGCGGTGCTCTTTATCGTCACTCGATACGATCATAAACGGCACCTGGTAGTTTTGCTGCCAGGCATCACCGTGAGCCATATATTGCCCGCCGGTCAGACGGGCTTTATAGGTCAGACCGTGATCGGAAAAGTAGACCATCGAGAAACTGTCGCCAGTGTTCTGCAATTGCTGATAAAGCTGTTTTAACAGGGTATCGGTCTGGGTGATGCTGTAGATATAACAGGAGGTCTCTTTCGACTGCACAAACTCGGCGTATTTCCCCTGGGTGCGTTCGCAGGCCTGCGGATGGGAACCCATCAGGTGCAGGACAATCAGTCGCGTTTGTATGCGCGGGGTTGAGAGCACCTGCTGGGTCATCTGCAGTAAGGCTTCGTCCCGAGGATTACTCTCGTCTTCGTAATACCCCTTTCTGAGAAACTGCACCTCATCGGCCCGCTTCGCAATACTGGCAATGGCGGTATCGTACTCGCCAATCTGCCCCTGATTGGAGAACCACCAGGTCTGAAATCCGGCGCGATTCGCCAGCGTGACAACGTTATTTTGATACTCCGGCGTATCACCACTCACCCGGCTCAGGGAGTACCCCAGCGAGGTTTGGGTGGAGGCGCTGGCGGCAATGTAATCGGTAAACAGGATTCCCTTCACCGAGCTGGCGAACGGCGTATTATTCCACTGCCCGCCAAAGGCACCCAGCGCATCCCGGCGTGCGCTTTCACCGATCACCATCACGTAGTTATGGTAGCGGGGCTTCACCGCCAGAACGGTCCAGTTGTCCTTCACTTTGGCCAGCTCCAGCATGCGGGCTTTCTCCGTAACCACTTCCCGATTGTTGATCACCACATCTTTTACAAAGCGGAACACCGGATACCCCACGTCCATCAGGGTAAAGTGCCCCCAGTAAACCAGGTTTTTCAGGGGGGTTAAAAAGAAACAGAGGACGCTAAAGGCCAGACAGAGCATATCGAAACGGCGCCAGCCCTGTTTGGGCATAATCTTACGCCGGAGTGCAATGAGGCCTAATGCCAGAATAATGAATGACACCAGATAGCTGTGCCACGGAAATATCGTCAGGATCTCGACGGACTCATTAAAATTGGTGGAATGTAATGCTAACAGCGTATTGAAATTTGGCGCGCCATACGCTTGCTGAAAAGGAAAGTAGATCGCAGCCAGCAGACTGCACAGGATAATAACGCCTTTTTGCAGGCGGGGGGTGATTCGCCAGAGCACTAACAGCACGCAGCAAAATGCCACCGTATAGATTGCGCTGAATGAGTAGCCGAAAGAGTAATTTATTAGTACCGACTGAAGAAAATAAAAGGCGATCCAGGGATTGAGCGTAATATCGCGGATCCAGAGGGTATATTTGCTGGCTGTTATATTCATATTTACCATCACCCAAAATATAGTGTAAAAACGCTGAGAGCAAGGATCGCTCCACCGCCGATAAAGAAAAGGCATGGATAAAAAGGATCGTTTTATGGAGAAACTTATCAAAAGATAGAGCGGACGAACGGGAAGATCAATGTTTCGTAACAATATATTTATAAAACTTAAGGCGTATCATCATTAATTATTCATAATTGTCTGAAATATCGCCTTTCCCTCATCCAGGGAAAGGCAAAAATACATTAAACAACAATTAATCCATCATGAGTTCGTATTATATTTACAGCTTTTCAATATGATTGAGCGTCGCCGTATAACCTGTTTTCGCCACCGCCTGTAATAATGTCTCGACAGGGAAACCTTCCGCGACGATAACGTCGGTTTGTCGGGTCTTTAATGACGCTTTCGCTTTCACTACCCCTTCGGTTTCCCGCAGCGCCTGGTTAACCGAAATGACGCACAGCGAACAGGTCATGCCCTGAACATCCAGCACCACTTTTTGATTCGCCGCCTGAGCAAACAGCGGAAGCAGCAGACACGCGCTTATCAACAGTCGTTTCATTCCATCACCTCATAAACCCAGGTCACCACCGTGGGGTAGAACAGCACCAGCAGCAGCACCGGCAGCGTGAGCCAGAACAGCAGACGCATCTGCCCCAGGGTTAAACGCCCGGTACACCACAGCCTTTTTGAAAAATAGAGCCGCCAGAACACCCGCAGCATCAGCCCGAGGGAGAGCACAATCATCGGCAGGCGCAGGAACTCAAGCTGGCTGAGCCCGGCAAACCCCGCCGCCGAGATGCCAAAGAGCAGATAGAGCAGCGGACCGACGCAGCAGAGCCCGGCGGTAACGGCAGCCGCGGCTGCCGTCAGCAGGGTAAGGCCTGCCCCCTTAGCGTTGTTCGGTTGAGACATAGTGGTAAGTGAACACCTTTGGATCGTAGAAATTGAGTGGATCGCCGTCCACCTCGGCATAGGGGTAGCCAAAGTTATTTACCGCCCCCTGCTCCGTCCCCGGATAGAGCTCAAAATCGCGCCCATAGTTGAAGCCCACCCAGTTCATCTCCCAGTTGCCAAAGAGGTAAGCATTCACCGCCTGCACATCGGGATCCTGATGGGCTTTTTTCTCCGCCAGACGCATTTTGGTGACGTCCGCCGGGTCACACGGCAGCCAGCCGTAACCGGCCAGATAAAACTCCGCGCGGCAGTGCTGTCCGCCGCTGACATCGGCCACGCCCGCGCTATCGGCTTTGCCGAAGGCGCTGGCGGAGTAGCGCTCCAGTTTGTTGGCTCTGCCCAGACGGATGCCGAACAGTTCCCGCGCCGGGATCCCGCTGGCGCGCGCCAGCGCCACAAACACCGAGCTGATGTCGGTGCATTTGCCGCTGAGCTTGCCGCTTTGCAGAATGGTCGCCACGTCGCCGGTGCCACAGCCAATGACGTCGTTATCGCGTTCCATATGGCTGCTGACCCATTCGTAAATCAGGCGCGCTTTCTTCAGTGGATCGGTTTCGCCGCCGGTAATTTTTTGCGCCGTTTCGCGCACCAGGCCATCAACCGGTGTGTGCGTTGTTGGCAGCAGGTATGGCTTCACCGCCAGCGGATAAACAATCTGTTCCGGTGCCTGCCAGTTTTTCAGCGCGTCATGTTTCAGCGGCTCCCAGTCCGCCGTTTCGATCTCAAGATCGAGCTGAAGCAGCAGATCGCCTTCACTTTTTGGCCAGGTTGCGAACAGGGTTTTCGCGCCATAAGCGTTGTTGGTGGTGACATAGGCCTGCTGATAGTTGCCGGTAAACGCCATGCCGGTCATCTGCTGAAAGGCAGTATCCACCGGAAGCGGGATCCACAGCTTCACGACGCCGCTGGAGCCCTGCGGCGGCACCAGTTTATAGGTTTGCGACAAGACAAAGCGGCGGCGCATCACCGGCGCTATGGGCGCCAGGCTGGTTTTTACCGTCTCGCTGGCGAGAGCCGGGCCTACTAAACCTGCGGCAGAAAGAAGAACGCTATTTTTAAGAAATTGTCGACGCTGCATGGCTATCTGTCCCTTGAAAATGAGTCTGGCGACGGCAAAACGGGCCGACAGCACAGAGGTTCATCACAGCAGACAGGCGCTGGCGCGAAGCGATGGGATTTATTCATCAATAACAGACCTGTTAACTGTGAATGATAAAAATTTTGGAGACGGTATTAGGCGCTTTTCAGCGCCGGTTGTACAGGCTTGAAGTCAAAAAAAGCGGCAGTTTCTCCCAAACGCGCCAGACGGTTGCTTCAGCCCGGCGGATGGCGCAGTAAACCTAATAAGTGATGGAAATCCCAAAACAGAGTATTGGCAAAATAGTCCATGCGATAAGCCAGTAGTTCCATAACATTATAAATATGAAAACCCTACTGTTAATTCTTTTAAACCAGCGGAGCTAACTTGCTATTTCCCCTGGCTTTATCCGGGATAAAGTCTGCGAGGAAAGGATTATTATCACCTAATATTAAAACGCACACGGGTAGGTCAAACAGCGAAACAACGTTATCACTATCATTTATTTTCACCACCATTCAGAGGTATGAGATGAGTAAAATGTGCTTAACAAAATTACTGTCGGCTGGTTTGCTGGGATTGATGGTCTTTTCCACTTCCGCAATGGCGAAAGAAATTGAAGTGGTAAATATTTCAAAAATAGATGGCATGCCCTGGTTTAATCGTATGGGGGAAGGTGTCACCAAAGCCGGCAGCGACCTCGGTATTAAAGCCTCTCAGGTAGGCCCTTCCAGCACAGATGCCCCGCAGCAGGTAAAAATTATTGAGGACTTAATCGCGAAAAAAGTATCGGCGATCGGGATTGTCCCCAACGATGCGGATGTGCTCGAGCCGGTATTTAAAAAGGCGCGGGATGCTGGCATCGTGGTATTAACCAACGAATCTCCCGGACAACCGAGCGCCAACTGGGACGTTGAAATTATTGATAACGAAAAATTTGCCGCCGATAACGTTGAAGAGATGGCCAAAGCCATGGGCGGTAAAGGAGGCTATGTTATTTATGTCGGCAGTCTGACCGTGCCGCAACATAACCTGTGGGCGGACTTGTTCGTTAAATATCAGAAAGAGCACTACCCGGATATGCATGAAGTCACCAGCCGTATGCCGGTGGCCGAGAATATCGACGATGCCCGCCGGACGACCATCGACCTGATGAAAGCTCACCCCGACCTGAAAGGGATTGTCTCCTTTGGCTCTCAGGGACCCATTGGCGCGGGCCGCGCGGTGAAAGAGAAACGGGCGAAAGGCAAAGTGTTCGTTTACGGCATGATGATCCCCTCTCAGGCCGCTTCCCTGATTAAGAGCGGTGATATCGCCATGGGCATCACCTACGACCCTGCCTCTGCGGGTTACGCCATTACCGCCGTGGCCGATAAGGTTTTGAAGGGAGAAGAGATTACTCAGGGTCTTGAGATCCCCAATCTCGGTAAAGCGGATGTGGATACCGAAAAACGCATCATCAAATTCCACAAAGTCCTGCGCGTGACGAAAGAAAATATCGACAGTCTGTATTAACCCGTTGGTTCTGCACGCCCTGCTGCGATCGTCGCAATAAGGGCGTGCTGTGTGAGCCCCTGAGAGGTAATAATGGAGCCGTTTATTTCACTGGGTCATATCAGCAAAACGTTCTACGGTGTGAAAGCGCTGGATAACATCGCCCTGACGCTATTTCCCGGGGAGGTTCACTGTCTGGCCGGGCAGAACGGATGCGGTAAATCGACGCTGATAAAAATTATTTCTGGCGTCTATAAACCCGATCCAGGCTTTCAGATCGTCATTGACGGTAAGCCCCGCTCCCACCTCTCCCCCATCGACTCGGTGAAAGCCGGAATACAGGTTATTTATCAGGATCTCTCGCTGTTCCCGAATCTCACCGTGGCGGAAAACATCGCGATCCACCAGCATCACCATAATCTGCTGGTGAATAAGAGCGAGATCCATCGCATCGCCGCGCGCACCGTGAAAAGCATTGAGGCGGAGCTGGATCTGGATGCCAATGTAGAATCCCTGCCCATTGCCCAGCGTCAGATTGTGGCGATCTGCCGGGCGCTGGCCCAGGAAGCCAGGCTGATTATTATGGATGAGCCCACCGCCTCTCTCACCATGCAGGAGGTAAAAGGACTGCTGCGGGTGATTGGCGATTTAAAGAAAAGAAACATTTGCGTCGTGTTTGTCAGCCACCGTCTGGATGAAGTGCTCTCTATTTCCGACCGTATCAGCGTGCTCAAAAATGGCACCCTGGTTGGCACCTGGCCTGCCAGCGACATCAATAATAAAAAACTCGCTTTCCTGATGACCGGTAAAGAGTTTTCGTATGCGTTATTACCGCCGATAGAAAAACTTGGCGACGTAGCGCTGAGCGTTAAGAACCTCACTAAGCATCACCAATACAAGAACATCTCATTTCAGGTGCATCAGGGTGAGATCCTCGCCATTACCGGATTACTCGGTGCGGGCAGAACAGAGCTTTGCCTGAGCCTGTTTGGGCTCACGCAGCCTGACTCCGGGGAGATAGTGCTGGCAGGCAAAGCGGTGCGCTTCGCCAGCAACCGGGATGCGATCAATGCCGGGATTGGCTATGTCTCTGAAGACCGGATGAGTACCGGCCTGGTGATGGAACAGTCCATCAACGACAACATTATCTCTACCGTGCTTCGACGGCTGAAAACCCCCTTTAAATTGTTAGACAGAGCCAAAGCGGACCGCGTTGTCGCCGATTTAGTCGGGCAGCTGAGCATTAAAATTGGCAGCGTCAATCTGCCGGTCAATACCCTCTCCGGGGGCAACGCCCAGCGTGTGGCGATAGCCAAATGGCTGGCGATCAATCCCAGGGTGCTGATCCTCGACTCCCCCACCGTCGGGGTGGACATTGCCAATAAAGCGGGGATCTATCAAATCATCTCTGCCCTGTCGCGCCAGGGGATCGCGGTGCTGATGATCACCGATGAGATCGATGAAGCCTACTTTAACAGTCATCGCATTTTAGTCATGCGCAAGGGTGAGATCGTCGCGGAACTCCTCCCGGAAAAGACCTCGGAAGCCGCGCTGGCGGAGGTGGTCAATGGTTAATAAATTCGGGATCAAAACCCACGAGCTGTTTTTAGGCCTGACCATTCTGGTGATTGGCGGCTATCTGTCGTTTGCCAGCAGCGATTTCCTGACGCTAGGCAATATCTATGATCTAATCAATAACTACGCCATGCTCACCATTCTGGCCTGCGGCTTGTTTATTGTGCTGATTTCCGGCGGGATCGATATCTCCTTTCCCGCCATGACCATCATTTCACAGTACGTGATGGTGACGCTGATTCAGGGTACCACCGGTAATTTTGCCCTCGCGTTTGCGCTGGCCGGGGGGCTGGGATTGCTGCTCGGGTTGATCAACGCCACGCTGGTCAACCGGCTCAACGTGCCTTCCATCATTATCACCATCTCAACCCTGAATATTTTTTACGGCCTGCTGCTCTACCTGACCAAAGGCGTCTGGCTCTACAGCTATCCTGAGTGGTTTGAAGAGGGGGTGATGCTATTCAAATTCACCGCCGCAGATGGCTACGATTATGGCTTAAGCCTGCCGATCCTCACCCTGCTGGCGGTGGTGGCGTTAACCGGCTTCATCATGAATAAAACCAGCGTCGGGCGGATGATTTATGCCATGGGCGGCAACCGGGAGGCGGCCTCCCGCATGGGATTTGGCATCTTTAAAATGCAGCTGTTTGTCTATGGCTACATGGGGCTGATGTCCGGGGTGGCAGGCGTAGTGCAATCCGCGACCGTCTTAACCGTCGCGCCCGACTCCCTGCTGGGCTACGAACTGACGGTGCTCGCCGCCGTGGTGTTAGGCGGAACCAGTATCGTCGGCGGGCGCGGCACCTTACTCGGCACCCTGTTAGGGGTGATTTTACTCGCCGTGTTGCAGAACGGTCTTAACCTGTTAGGGATCTCTTCGTACTGGCATACGGTCGTTACCGGGGTGGTGATCGTCACCAGTATCAGTATGACGGCATGGAGTCAGCGTAAAGGTCAGGGAGTCATAGTATGAGCGCCAACAAAACCCAGGATCGCGTCGAGATTTACCTGAGCGTGTTAATCGCGGTGGTGGTGATCGCGTTCAGCTTCCTGATACCCTCGGTCTTCTGGTCAGCCGCTAACTTCCAGTCCATTGCCTCGCAAATGCCGATTCTCGGCGTGCTGGCCCTCGCGATGGCGGTGACGATCCTCACCGGGGGGATCAACCTGTCCATCATCGCCACCATGAACGCCTGCGGGCTGGTGATGGCCTGGGTCGCTACCCATTATCCTCCAACCTTCAGCAGCATTCTGCTGGTGATTGCCGCCGGGTTAGTCATGGCCCTGGCGATCGGTTCGGTGATTGGATTTTTGGTTGCCGTGGTGCGGGTCTCGCCGATTTTAGCCACCCTTGGGATCATGACCCTGCTGAAAGGCATTAATATCCTCATCTCCAAAGGTTCGGCGATCTCTAACTTCCCGGACTATATTCTGGTGATTAACAACACCAACATCCTCGGCATCCCGCTGCCGCTGCTGGTCTTTCTGGCGGTGGTGGTCGTACTGTGGGTGATCCTCGAAAAATCCGCCTTCGGGCGCACCCTCTACCTGATCGGCTCTAACGAGCAGGCGACCCACTACTCCGGGATTAACACCCGTAAAACCCTCATCTGGGTCTATGTACTCTCCTCGGTGCTGTGCGTGATCGCCGCCCTGCTGATGATGTCGAAACTCAATTCAGCCAAGGCCTCTTACGGTGAATCTTATCTACTGGTGTCGATTCTGGCGGCTGTACTGGGCGGGGTAAATCCGGATGGAGGCTTCGGTAAAGTCTTTGGCATGGTGATGGCGCTGATCCTGCTCCAGATGCTGGAGAGCGGCCTCAATATTCTGGGCGTGAGCAGCTACATCACCATGGCTCTGTGGGGCGGTTTGCTGTTAGCGTTTATTTTCCTGAAAGGGGCGCAGATCTCGCGTCTGTTTGGTAAACCCTGATTGCCGCTAATTGTGCTCGCTGCGCCGGTTGGTGTGGTCGTCACTGCGCTGTTTGCCCGGATCATCATCCTGCTTATCATGGCGGATGGGATGGCCGTGGCTGTCATAGATGATATCGTCATCGCCCGCAGCCCAGGCGCATGATGCAGCGAATGTCACTAACGCGGTAATCAAGGTCAGTTTGTTCATTTTGAACCTCTCGCGAAATGGTCGTTATTAGCGAGTACTACCTTTTTACAGAATAGTTATCCGTAACGCGAAGCTGGTCGTAAAGAAAGGTGATTAATTCCGGTGAATACGAGGAAAGTTTGAGAGGGCGATGAAATTTCAGGCACAAAAAAACCACCTTTCGGTGGTTTCACGACACTGCTTATTGCTTTGATTATTCTTGTCTTTCCCATGGTAGCCGGAGTGGGACTTGAACCCACACAGCGCGAACGCCGAGGGATTTTAAATCCCTTGTGTCTACCGATTCCACCATCCGGCCTCGGGAAGAAAGTGGAGGCGCGTTCCGGAGTCGAACCGGACTAGACGGATTTGCAATCCGCTACATAACCGCTTTGCTAACGCGCCTTAAATCTTTTGTCTTACGACTGACACCCGCTATTGCGCATGTCTTAAATTTGGAGCGGGAAACGAGACTCGAACTCGCGACCCCGACCTTGGCAAGGTCGTGCTCTACCAACTGAGCTATTCCCGCATTTATCAAGTCATTATGCTAATCACTTGATTTTGCTATCGACTAACGGGCCGTGCCGTCGTTCGATGCGTTGCATTCTACTTACCTGACGTTTTGAGTCAACGTTAATTTTCGCAAGGATAGATCGTTTGCTGAAAATTGCGCCGAAACGATCACTGATCAAGCAAATCCCCACGCGCGGCGTTCAAATATTGCAACATTGACCACAGCGTCAGCACCGCCGCGACCATAAACAGGCCAATACCCGCCCACTCTACCCACTCGTTTGGACGCCACAGCATCCATACCAGCGCCGCCATCTGCGCGGTGGTTTTGACCTTACCGATCCAGGAGACGGCCACGCTGCTGCGTTTACCCAGCTCCGCCATCCACTCGCGCAGGGCAGAGATAATAATCTCACGGGCAATCATGGTTGCCGCAGGCAGTGTGACCCACCAGCTGTGATAGTGCTCAACCACCAGCACCATGGCGATGGCCACCATCACCTTGTCAGCCACCGGGTCGAGAAACGCGCCGAAACGGGTGCTTTGATTCCAGCGACGCGCCAGGTAGCCGTCGAACCAGTCAGTGACTGCCGCAACAAAAAAGATAAGTGCACATGCGAAAGGCGCCCAGACAAATGGCAGATAAAACGCCAGTACGAAGAAAGGAATGAGAACGACGCGGAAAAGCGTCAGCAATGTAGGGATATTTAATCGCATAGTGACGGTAACTGTTTGTTGTCAGTAATTATTAGCCCTATGTTGCTACAGAGCCCTCAATGTTTCAACGAGTAGTAGATCTTTTCTGCCAGCCCTTGCGAAATACCTGGCACTTTTGCAATTTCCTCTACGCTGGCGTTGAGTAATCCTTGCAAACCGCCCATATATTTCAGCAACATCTGGCGACGTTTTGGCCCGACCCCTTCGATCGTTTCCAGAGTGCTGGTATTTTTCACCTTTGCCCGTTTTTTACGGTGACCGCTAATGGCGTGATCGTGCGACTCATCGCGAATATGCTGGATCACATGGAGCGCAGGCGAGTCCGGCGGCAGGCTAAAGCCCTCCCCTTCCGGCTCAAGGAACAGCGTCTCCAGCCCGGCTTTACGATCGGTGCCTTTCGCCACGCCCAGCAGCAGCGGATGATGCTTATCCCAGCTTACATCCAGTTCGGCAATAACGGATTTTGCCTGGGCGAGCTGGCCTTTACCACCATCAATCAGGATAAGGTCCGGGATCTTACTCTCTTCAATAGCTTTACCATAGCGACGGCGCAGCACCTGATTCATGGCTGCGTAATCGTCACCGGGAGTGATATCCGTAATGTTGTAGCGCCGGTACTCCGCCCGCAGCGGTCCGTTAGCATCGAATACCACACAGGAGGCCACCGTCTGCTCCCCCATCGTGTGGCTGATGTCGAAACACTCCATCCGTTTCACTTCCGGCAGCTTAAGCACGGTTGCCAGCGCGATAAGACGCTGATGGACAGTCGACTGCTGCGACAGTTTAGTAGTCAATGCCGTTGCCGCATTGGTGCGCGCCAGCTTGAGGTAGCGGGCACGATCGCCGCGCGGTTTAGTCTGGACGTTAACCCGGCGTCCCGCCAGCTCCGACAGCGAATCTGACAGCAGCGTTTTATCGCTGAGATTAAAATCGAGCAAAATTTCCGACGGCAGGGTTCGCATCTGGCTGCCCTGCAAATAGAACTGGCCGACAAAGGTCTCGACCACTTCACCCAGTTCTGTACCGCCCGGCACTTTCGGGAAATAGCTGCGGCTGCCCAGCACCTTACCCTGGCGGATAAAGAGCACATGCACGCAGGCCATGCCCGCATCAAACGACACGCCAATCACGTCCAGGTCATCGCCGGTATTAGAGACAAACTGTTTTTCCGTGACCCGTCGTACCGCCTGGATCTGATCGCGGATCCGCGCCGCCTCTTCAAAGTTCAGCGCCTGGCTGGCCTTCTCCATACGGGCGATAAGCTGGTTCAGCACCTGATCGTCTTTACCGGCCAGGAACAGGCGCACATATTCTACCTGCTGTGCGTACTCCTCTTCGCTGACCAGCCCTTCCACACAGGGCCCGAGGCAACGACCAATCTGATACTGCAGACAAGGGCGAGAGCGGTTGCGATAGACGCTGTTTTCGCACTGGCGAATCGGGAATATCTTCTGCAGCAGCGCCAGCGTTTCCCGCACGGCGTAGCCGTTAGGGAACGGGCCGAAATACTCACCTTTCGCATGTTTGGCACCGCGATGGGTAGCCAGACGTGGATGTGTATCGCTGCTGAGAAAAATAAACGGGTAGGATTTGTCATCGCGCAGCAGCACGTTATAACGCGGCTGGTAGAGCTTAATGTAGTTATGCTCCAGCAACAGCGCTTCGGTCTCTGTGTGGGTCACAGTGACGTCGATCTGCTGGATCTGAGCGACCAGCGCTTCAGTTTTGCGGGAGGCAAGATTGCTGCGGAAATAGCTGGAAAGACGCTTCTTAAGATCTTTCGCTTTACCGACGTATATAACCGTCCCGCCTGCGTCATACATCCGGTAGACGCCTGGCTGGCTGGTGACGGTTTTCAGGAAAGCACTGGAATCAAACACTTCACTCACTGACTAATTAGGGTCTCGGCATTGCACAGACCATGACGGATGGCCAGATGAGTGAGTTCGACATCGCCATGAATGTTCAGCTTACTGAACATACGGTAGCGGTAGCTGTTCACCGTTTTTGGGCTGAGATTAAGCTGCTCAGAGATCTCATTCACCTTCTGGCCTTTGGTAATCATCAGCATAATCTGCAATTCGCGCTCAGACAAACTGGCAAACGGTGATTCGGTCTTTTCTGGTTCAATCTGGCTGAGCGCCATTTGCTGCGCGATATCAGAAGCGATATAGCGCTGCCCGGAATAGACAGAACGGATAGCGTTAACCACTTCCTGAGGGGCTGCGCCCTTGCTCAGGTAACCCGCGGCGCCCGCCTGCATCACTTTTGCAGGAAGGGGATTTTCAGTGTGAACCGTCAGCATGATCACTTTGGTATCAACCCAGGCGCGCGCGATTTTACGCGTTGCTTCAAGGCCGCCAATACCGGGCATGTTCATGTCCATCAGGACAACATCAGCACTATTCGTCCGGCACCATTTGACGGCATCTTCACCGCAGCAGGCCTCGCCAGCAACTTTTATACCTTTAATATCTTCAAGAATGCGTCGTATCCCTGCGCGCACCAGTTCGTGGTCATCAACAAGAAGGACGTTGATCAAAGGAAATTCTCCAGAATAGGGATAACGCTACAGACAGTTAATTCGGCTCATATTAACGTTTTTTATCGCAAACTGAAAACGTTAAAAAATGCAGGCCTTCGTTATAACTCTCTTTTTTGGAAATTAACTTGTACATCAACTGGAAACGGAAGCCTTGCGCCATGCGGCTTAGGCATCATTTTTTAGGCTAATGTTTTCAAAAATTTACAGATTTGAGAGGCTATTTTCTTATTGTTAAAATACCACACGTAATTTTGTAACAATAATTAACCTGTTAACTACCTTAGTTAAACAATTACCCTGCGCTTAACGCCTTAAAAGTGTAGGGCGAACGGTCATTCAATTAAATAACCAAACCGGCTAAAAGTACAAAAAACAAGCACTGCGTTTTTTTTTAAGGCTTGTGGTATACTCCGCCGCCTTGAACTTTGAACTATGCGCTCAAGCGCCGTTTTTATCATGAGGAAAATAAATGAGCACACCTGATTTTGCCACTGCTGAGAATAATCAAGAACTGGCACAGGAAGTCTCCTGTCTGAAATCTCTGTTGACCCTGATGCTGCAGGCAATGGGCCAGGCGGATGCCGGTCGTGTGATCATTAAGATGGAACGCCAGATTGCGCAGATGGAAGACCAGGCTCAGGCTGAGGTATTTTCCAGCACCGTTAAGCAAATCAAGCAAGCTTACCGTCAATAAAACAAAAACGGCTGAAAGCAGTGCATTCAGCCGTTTACTCGTCTGCCACGCAGAACTGAAGTGTAGTCAGATAATGCCCGTCGCTGCCGCATAGCAGGCTATTTGCGTTTTATTCGGCGCATTGAATTTCTTCTGCATATTCTTCTGGTGGAAGTTCACCGTGTTTTCAGAGATAGAGAGAATAATCGCTATTTCTGCTGAGGTTTTGCCTTCCGCTGTCCATTTCAGGATCTCCTTTTCGCGCTTGCTGAATTTCATCTCGGGTGGCATCACCATTTCATGCTCCAGGCGTAGCAGCGTGGTCAAGGCCATGTGCACCAGCATTTGCAGACGCAACTCAACCACTTCATTCGCCATCATATTAACCGACAGGCTGGTGCTGGAGACCGACAGGAACCCCATCGCATGATTAGGCAGCATCAGACACTGGGTGATCCCTTTGCGCAGGCCGTGGTCGCGCGCGCCGTCCCATAAGGATTGCGCTTCGGCGAATAAGGCGTCGTTCCAGGGTAAGTGCCCGTGGACGAAATTCTCGGGTTTCAGCACAGGATCGATGGTGAAATAATTTTCCGCCAGATAGTGCGCCATCCACTGTTGCGGATAGGTTGAATGCACCGAGACTTTCGGTCGGGTAAACGGTACCGGATGACGGACGCAGAGAGCGAAATACTCATAACCCAGGTTCTGAGTTTGACGCTGAAGTTCGGGATATACCTCGCTGGCGGATGTCATCTCCTGAAAACGGAGATAGCACTCCCGTCGCCATGTAAAAAAGTCTAAATCCTTCATACCAAGTGAATGAAGCCCCTGTAAAGATAATCATTATTATGATTTCTTAAATTAACACATAAATCTTATTTATATGTATAAAATATCGACCCTGAGGTAATTATCTACAGATTTTATGCACTTAGGGGGTTTGTGGCGGGATAAAATCGCGGGACCATTCTTTTCAGGGATGAATATTTTGCTCCGGAGATTAATTCCGGAGCAATTAAAAGCAAATATGCTATTGCATCAGGAATTTCTCAAGGAATTGCCGGGTACGGGGCTGCTGAGGATCGGCAAACAGCGCTTTCGCCGGCCCCTGCTCCACAATACGTCCCTGATCCATAAAAATCGCCCTGTCTGCCACATCGCGGGCAAAGCTCATCTCATGGGTGACAATGACCATAGTACGTTTCTCCTGTGCCAGCTGGCGAATGGCATTCAGCACCTCCCCCACCAGCTCCGGATCCAGGGCTGAGGTCGGTTCATCAAACAGGATCACATCAGGACGCATTGCCAGCGCGCGGGCAATCGCCACACGCTGCTGCTGTCCACCGGAGAGACGGCGCGGGTAACTGCCCTCTTTCCCGGAAAGCCCCACTTTTGCCAGTAACTCCCGGGCACGGGCTGTGGCCTCCTCTTTGGGTTCGCCTTTGACAATTACCGGCCCTTCAATAATGTTTTCCAGCACCGTGCGATGGGGAAACAGATTGAAGCTCTGGAAGACAAAGCCGACGTGCTGACGCAGACGACGAATCAGCCCTTTTTGCTGACCCAGCGACTTACCGGTATCAATGGTGATATCACCCACGCGAATGGTGCCGGCTTCCGGATGCTCCAGCAGGTTGATACTGCGCAGCAGCGTGGTTTTACCGGACCCGCTGGGCCCGATAATCGCCACCACTTCGCCCTCCTGCACTTCCAGGTCGATACCGTGCAGCACCGTCTGGCCGTGAAATTTCTTCACCAGGTTTTTAACGTCGATAGCACTCATTTCGGATCACGCTCCTGGCGGTTAAGCTGGTTTTCAAAATAGTTTTGCAGCGCGGACAGCACGGTTGCCATGATCCAGTAGATCAGCGAGGCAGCCAGATACATGGTAAAGACCTCCAGCGTGCGCGAGGTGATCAACTGCGCCTGGCGGAACAGCTCCGGCACCTGAATGGTGGCCGCCAGCGAGGTGTCTTTTACCAGACTGATAAAGCTGTTGCTGAGCGGTGGCAGGGCCACGCGCGCGGCCTGCGGCAGGATGGCCCGGCGCAGGGTCTGCCACGGCGTCATCCCGATACTGGCTGCAGCTTCCCATTGGCCTTTGTCGATGGAGGAGATGGCTGCACGCAGGGTTTCCGCCGCATAGGCAGCAGTATTAAGCGACAGGCCGATCATTGCCGCCGGGATGGGATCCAGCTCAATACCAAACTGCGGCAGGCCGTAGTAAATCATGAACAGCTGGGCAATTAGCGGCGTGCCGCGGAAGATGGAAATATAAAAACGCGCCAGCCAGCGCACGGGCAGCAGAGGCGACATGCGCATCAACGCCAGCACAAAGCCCAGCACCAGACCGAAAAACATCCCGCCAATACTCAGCTGCAGCGTAAATACGGCGCCTTTCAGCAGGAAGGGCAACGAATCAATCACCAGTTGGATACTTTCTTGCATTATGATTTTTCTGCCTGTGATTTAGACATGAGGATGGTAGGCAAAGAGAGCGGGCGCCCCGCCAGTATGAATAAACAGAATCGGGCCTTCATCTTTAAAGCGTTTCCGTTCGATTCCGTCAATAAGCCCGGCCATAGCTTTGCCGGTATAGACCGGATCCAGCAAAATCCCTTCAAGACGCGCCAGCAGTTTCACCGCCTCGGTCCCCTCATCATTAGGCGTGCCGTAGCCCGGCGCGAAATAGTCATCCCACAGCACGATATCCGCCTTTGCGCTCACCTCCAGCTGCTGTGCCACCGCCTGTTGCAACGACACTACCTTCGGTTTTTGATCGGCTACGCTGCGCGATACGGTGACGCCAATCAGTTCAACCTCCGGCATCAGCTGCTCAAGCCCGACCGCCAACCCAGCATGGGTGCCTGCACTGCCGGAGGCCACCACCACCGAGGAGAGACCGACCGTGCCCTCACACTGCTGGGCAATCTCCAGGGCGCTTTCGACGTAGCCCAGCGCACCCAGCGCATTCGAACCGCCAACCGGGATCACATACGGGCGAAAACCCTGGGCTTCAACGCGGGTCGCCAGCGCATTCAGCTGCGCCACGGGATCGGTCAGCGCATCGCACATCTCTATCTGTACATTGAACAGATCCAGCAGTAGACGGTTGCCGTTGCTGAGATAATTTTCCGCCTTTGTGCCAATCGGGTTTTCCAGCAGGGCGATACAGTGCAGCCCCAGCTTTGCCGCGACGGCAGCGGTCTGGCGAACATGGTTCGACTGGATAGCGCCTGCGGTGATCAGCGTGTCGGCCCCTTCACGCAGCGCATCCGCCGCGAGGAACTCCAGCTTGCGCAGTTTGTTGCCCCCCATTGCTATGGGCGTCACGTCATCACGTTTGATAAGGATGTCGCGCCCCAGGTAATCCGATAAGCGCGGCAAATACTCCAGCGGCGTCGGCGCGCCGATAAATTCCAGGCGCGGAAAACGCGTCAGGTTCTGTAATGACATGAAAACCTCCATAACCCTGTCTAAGTCTGATTTTTTTATTATGCACGTTGATGGCGAGGAAATAAAAAAGGCGCTTATCAAAGCGCCTTTTTTTCAGTCAACTGCTTACTTTGTGACGTCTGCCCCGAACCATTTTTCGGAGAGCGCCTTCAGGCTGCCGTCTTTCTGCATCTCGGCAATGGCACCGTCAACAGCTTTGACCAGATCCTCGTTGCCTTTGCGGATCGCAACGCCCGCTTCCTGACGGGAGAAGGCATCACCGGCTACGGCCAAAGTGTTGTTGGTCTTCTTCACCAGATCCAGCGCCGCCAGGCGGTCAACCAGAATGGCATCAATACGGCCTACGCGCAGATCCTGGTATTTGGTCGGGTCGTCGTCATAGGTGCGGATATCAACGCCCTGCACGTTCTGGCGCAGCCACTCTTCGTAGTTGGTCCCCAGACCGACGCCCACTTTTTTATCTTTCAGGTCGGCAGCAGATTTAATGGAGCCTTCGTTACCTTTTTTCACCAGCGCCTGGATACCGGAGACGGTATACGGGGTGGAGAAGTCATACTTTTTCTTACGTTCGTCAGAGATGGTGACCTGGTTAATCACCACATCAATACGTTTTGAGTCCAGCGAGGCCAGCATGCCGTCCCATTTGGTCGGCTTCAGCGACGCTTTAACACCGAGGTGTTTTGCCAGCTCTTCAGCAAACTCCACCTCAAAACCGGTCAGTTTACCGTCGTCACCCTGGAAGCTGAACGGAGGGTAGGTTCCTTCCAGCCCAACCAGCAGCGTGCCGCGCTCTTTAACTTTGTTTAAAAGACCCTCTGCAGCGAAGGTCTTGACGCTCATACCCGCAACCAGCGCAACGGCCATTACACCCATCAGCGCCTGACGACCCAGAAGTGCAAATTTCATACATACCCCGATATGATTGGAATTTTGGTTGTAGTGTAGGGCGTTCGGCCGCAAGGTCAAACACGACTGCGCTACATGTTATTCATTTTTAATATATATCAGAAGTTGTTTCACGGTGGACTTTCTGCTTCACCGCCATCGGCATTTGCGACCTGTATTGCGCATATTTGCGCAGCGCGATCCGGTAGTTGTTGGTGCTGGTCGCAGGCAGCCACGGTTCAAGGTTTTCATCCAGATAACCGTCGGTCAGAAGCTCACGGGAAATATTCAGCGAGGTCAGATGCTGGCCAAGACGACGTAGACGCACAACATACTCGCGCACCGTTCCGTGACTCATCTCTGTCTGTTCAAACAGGAACTGCTTGAAGCCAATAATATCGAAAAAGTCGCTCTGCTCTTTGCAGTGCAGATCGCCACAAAAACGACATAACGCCACCCACTCCTGCTGCTCTTGCTGCCATCCGGCTTCATCCAGCAGGGTATCGAGACGGGAGATCGCGATTTTATTGACGATCTCTCCACGACGGACCAGCGTGATGCGGTCAAGCAATTTATGGCAATGGGCGCAATGCGTCTGGCTATGTTTAAAGTCTTTCAGGTAGCGGCTTAATGGCCGTCTTTTAGATTGCTGCACCGTCATGATAACTCCTGGTTGTCAATACGTTGTGCGGCACTTAACGGGTGACAAGGATCACCTATAACTTACCCAGCTTGGTACGTAAGCGTTTAATGGCCTGGCTGTGCAGCTGGCTAACCCGCGACTCCCCCACTTCCAGCACGGCACCAATCTCCTTGAGATTGAGCTCTTCCTGGTAATAAAGGGTCAGCACCAGTTGTTCGCGTTCCGGTAAAGCTTCAATAGCTTCCATTACGCGCTGGCGTACGTTGCCTTCCATTAACTGGTGCAACGGGTTTTCCTGCTGATGATCGTCCGTCACCAGTTCAATGCTATCGCCATGCTCTTCGCGCCACTCATCATAAGAGAAGAGCTGGCTGTTGTTGGTATCGAGCAACATCTGACGGTAGTCGGCAGTAGTGATCCCCAGACGATCCGCAACTTCGGTTTCCGTCGCGTTACGTCCAAGCTCCTGTTCCAGCTGCCCCATCGCTTGCGCTACTTCGCGTGCATTGCGGCGAACGCTGCGCGGCACCCAATCCCGGCTGCGCAGTTCATCCAGCATCGCACCACGAATACGCTGTACTGCGTAAGTCGTAAATGCCGTTCCTTGCAGAGCGTCGTATCGGTCAACTGCATTCAGTAACCCGATCCCGCCCGCTTGTAGCAGATCGTCCAGTTCCACACTCGCCGGCAGACGTACCTGAAGCCGCAATGCTTCATGACGCACCAGCGGAACATAACGCTGCCACAGCGAGTGTTTATCCATTACACCTTCAGCGGTATAGAGTGAATTCACGATAAACAGCCCTGCGTTAGTTGAGTTATCGGCATGATTATCCGATTCTGGAGGGGTTTTAATCGTGTGAATAGGGGTGAAATGGGGGGGTATTTTGAGAGTTAAGCTAAATGCAGACAGATTGCAGCAAGGATAATTAAGATATCCTTGCTGCCGATGAGAGAAGTTAAGAAATTGCTTTATTTATTAACATCATAAATTTCTCCTACCGAGAAACTTTCAGGCTCACGCCCTTCGCAATAATCTTGCCAGCACTTATACAGCATCTGTTCAACATAACCAGCGATACTTTCTTTCTGATTATTTTTAATTTTCATGCTGTTACGAAGATTCATGCGAATCGAATAAAGTTCATTCAAACGCTGCGTCCAGCCTACTGCATTGGCGACATACTCTTCTTTACTGTGCGCAATAAATTCAGGTAAATCCAGCGAATACATAATGGATGCCCCCTGGCGCGACACCAGCGTTTCCCCTGAAAGTGAGACCGTCGGCACACCCATCCAGGCCGCATGGCTGGTTACCGTTCCACCGGTGAACGGGAAGGTATCCAGCAGCAAATCAACCTCATTATGCGCTTTCAAATAGGATTGCATATCGGTTGCTTCACGCAGCGTGATGCGGTCTTTATCGATACCGCGTATTTCAAATTTATGTTCCAGTTCTGGCCATGTCACCATTGGCATATTGGCAACAATCATCCGGGCCGTTGGAACCGCCAATAGAATTTCCGCCCAGGCATCCAGGACGCTGTCATTCACTTTATTTGGTCGGTTAAAACTTCCAAAGGTGAAATGATTATTTTCAAACGCAGGTAAGATATTAATGTCCGGACTCTCTTCCTTTGCCCCGAAATTGCGTGGCAGTGAAAGATAAATCAATTTCTCCGTGAATTGCGCCTCAAGTGCTGGATCTTTCGGTACCGGGAATATGGTCGCATAATAATCCATGGTCGGCAGTCCCGTGGTGGCATGGTAGCCCACCCAGGAGATCTGCACCGGTGCAGGTTTCAACGCAAACGTCATCAGACGGTTAAACGCCGTATGACCAGCCAGATCGATAAGAATATCAATCTGATCCTGCTTGATCATTTCCGCCAGTTCCGTAGTGCTGGTATGTTGAACTTCTCGCCAGCCGTCAGAGGTCTTCTCGTAATAGTCCGTGCCGGCATTTCTTCCATACGCAGGGGCGCTGTTATAGGCAAAGAGCTCGAATTTGCTTCTGTCCAGTGCATCCCAGACAGGTAAGAAGAAGAAGTTAACCGGATGGTTCTCTTTGAAATCGCCCGAGACAAAGCCAATGCGTAATTTGCGGTTAATAGATTTATCTGCCGGTTGGTAACCCTCAAATTTTTGCTGCTCGGCCCAGTGCATTGCGCCATTAGCGTAACCAAGGTGGCATTCTAAAATTTCCTGCACAGAGGCATTGCCGCTGTGCGTCAGAATAAACGCCAGTGCCCCCATATTGCCAAAATCGACCGCAGGATCTTTTATCGACTGTTTCAGGAATGCTATGCCTTCATCCGTTTTAGATTGATCGCACAAACAGCTGCCTAACAGATTAACCATCTGTTTGCTGGTCGGCACTAATTCCACACCTCGACGGGCACAATATTCCGCTCGCTCCAGCGTTTTACTCTCTTTATGCAAAATACCCAACAGATACCAGTCCGGACCGCTGGTGTTATCGCAACGCAAAATAGCCCTGGCTAAACGCCCAGCCGGCCACGACATACGGTAGTCGTACAGGGCCATAGCCAGTTCTGAATAGATAAACAGACTGGTGGAATTAAAGGAGAGCATGCGAGTCAGAGCCAGGATGGCCGCCGGATAATCCGCCACGCGCTTGAAGAAACGAACCAGATAATAGTTGCCGTTTAAGGTTTCCTGAAGTAACGGCAGCTTTTCAGCTACCAGCTCACGAGCCCTGCCATTTTCCCCTTTAATAATGAGTTTATTAATTTCAATAATCATATCCGCATCAACTTCCGGTTCTGTACCGGATTGGGTTGATAAGGTCATTTTATTAGCAATTTTCTCACATTCACTGGTATAGAATCCGCCAGCCGATTCATTACTGGAGAACAGTAGCAATGCAGTGGCAATGCGCCCTACTTCTGTAAGATCTGCCTGGCTAGCCTTTAGCTGATAATAACGTTTCCAGCCGATGACCGAGCCTGTCAGTAACCCTTTGAAGATCAGCCCTTCTAACAACAGACGATGTTCTTCATCCTGTGTGATTTTAGTATCGAGTAAGAAGGTACGCTCTTCATCACTGACATTTACCGTTTCATACCAGAGATTGATGAGCGAGCTGCTATCAGGCCGGGCCTGAAGTTGCGCAGTAACAGCGGGCACCACAACTAACTCATGTTGCTCAGAGGCAGGCTCCGCCTCACGTAGAAAATGCAAGCCAGCGAAATTGGTTTTGAACAGGGCGGTCAGCGCAGCCAGCACCTTTTTCCGGTGGGCCAGTTCGTTATACTCCAGTGGATCGTCATCAGGCAGGCGAGTATGGAACACGAGCTGTTCAAAGCTGACGCTAAGCGGCCAGGCCTCACCCAGGATATCGAGGATCCCAAGCGTAGTAATATCTTCCGTAGCAATCGGTGTCCCGTCATGCCCGACCAAAAAGTTAGGGCTGTGGCGAATATTCTGGCTTTTGCGGCGTAAGCTGCCCGCCCAGCGCATACCAGCCAGACGACTGTAATCAACGGTTTCCAGAACTTCACCGCTTCTGCTCGCATTTACTAATAAGCTAAAACGGCGGTTACGGTTAACCGCAATATCCAGATATTGCTGGGTTAAGATTTTCCCGGCGCCATTAGACAGCTCAAGCCATGACTGAGTCATGTCATCGTCAAAATAGCTGGTATGTTCGGTGGCAGGTCGAATATCACCCACATAAACCAGCCCGTTGTTCCCGATTCGCTCGTTAAATTCGATCAGGTAGCTGGCAGTATGATCGCTGCTCAGATAATGATGACTCAGCAGCGCGTCAGAGAGCCCCTGGGAAGTTTCATTGATATGAGAGATCAGTTTCTTAGTGGTACTGGTCTCAACAGTGGTTTGATCAAGCCAGTTTAACATCGCACGGGCGTGATCGACCTGCCCATGGTGGGTCTCGGCCCGGCTGCTGTGGATCTGCATCGCATCGCGAAGCGTTTCTGTGAACCTGGCACCTGGCTGGCAAAACCAGTCAACGGCAATGATCCCTCTCTCGCTTAAACGCTGCTGGCAGGAGAGCAAAATCGCATCCATTAGCGAATTTGCCAGGAAGGTGAAACTGCCCTGCACGATGATGAAATCAAATTTGCCTAAATCAGCCTCAAGAAAGGTTTCTATTGAAGCAGAATAAAGCTGCAGATTATCTCTGCCACTGGCCAGGGTGGCTAACATTGCATCCTGGCGATTTTCGGTCTCCAGCTCGATACCCACGACGTTTGCGTACGGATATTTGACCGACGTAGCGAGTAACTCTTCTCCGTTACCACATCCCAGTACCAGCACCGATGCATGTCGGGTACGCGCTGTCTCCACCCCATAGAGCCACGCTACAGCCCGAATATGGTCTATAGAGCTGTAAAGACGCCGGGATCCGGAGGGCGTAAACTCTATCGGCGTTTCGTTGTTGACCACGTTATTCATATGTCCACCTCATATTCTGATATGGTGGCAGAGTAGCAAAGCTCATCTCGGCTCAATTCGCGGAGCAGCCTGATCAATTACCCCTTAATTCACGTTTACCTGAACAGTATAAAAAACAATCAACTTAACGGAAATGAGCTGACGCCGCCAGGATGGGTGGGCCTGCGATGGCATGCGAGTACAAAGAGCGGGAAAGGCAGACTGAAAAGGCCTCGCGGTACGTGGCAAGCATACCACTTTATGCGTGAGGCCGTTCTGTTTGTGGTGTTAGCCCAGGGGAGTAGACGCTAACGGGACATGCACTTTTACGCTTTAAAGCGTGCGACAAATTCATTAATGTCTGACATCAGGTATTTAATTCTACTATCAACCTCTTCGTCACTCCACTCCCACCATTTGATCTGCAGCAGGGCTTCAATGATATCGTCGCTGTGCCTCATGCGTAATACTTTGGCCGGGTTGCCACCGACAATAGAATAAGGTTTAACATCTTTGGTCACAACGCTATTAGCTGCAATAACAGCGCCATCACCGATGGTGATACCTGACATGATAATGGCATTTCTCCCCATCCACACGTCATTACCAATATTCACATCGCCCTTAGTGCTATGGTCTTCAATAGGATTACGTCGGGCTCCGGGCCAGAACGATTTTAAAGAAGAAAACGGATAGGTTGTCGCCGTATTGGTGACATGATTACCCAGGATGATCATCACGCCGGGGGCTATAGAGCAGAATTTGCCGATTTTAAGACCCGCCATTTTTGCTTCCAGAATTAATGGCTTACCGTAGGTATGATCCCCAATATCCCAATTGAACTCTTCAATATAATCTTTGAGTTCTATTTTTGTCTGTTTAGGATTGACCTCAAGGGTGTCATTAACAAAATCAATTTGCGTAAGTTTATGTTTTATCTTCCATTGTGGCACGAGGACAAAGTCGCCAATAAAAGTTAGCTTTCCATTTTCCATAAAGGGTTTGCCAAATGCGGTACTGATTTTCCCATTATCAGCATGGAAAAATAATTCTCCGTTAATCATTCTCCACGAGTGCTCATTTTCATTAGAGTGGCCATGAATTTCTCCGCCATCCAGTAGACGGATAGGACTTACCTTATAGCTTCCATCTACGCGTGACATCTGAAAACGCAGCATCGATAGCTGCTCTATTAACATATTGATGTCCTTCTGGTTTTGATTATTCATCTGTAGTCTCTGGAATTTGATTAGTTCACGGCCTTAAAATTCACCGAATTATAAGGCATTTATAATAGAAATAATATGCGTAAACGCTTGCTCTTAATCTTGCATAGCATTCGTGTTTTTGAATATGCGCAACAAAGATAAATGCCTGGATATATCAAAATATACACATAAAAAAAGGCCAGCCGGCAGGCTGACCTTTGAAGAAAAAGAGGCGATATTAACGCAGCAGAGACAGAACGCCCTGAGGAACCTGGTTCGCCTGAGACAGTACAGAAGTACCAGCCTGCTGCAGGATCTGCGCGCGAGACATGTTGGAAACTTCGGTCGCGTAATCAGCATCCTGAATACGGGACTGTGCAGCAGACAGGTTGGTGATGGTATTGCTCAGGTTAGAGATGGTGGATTCGAAACGGTTCTGAATCGCACCCAGATCTGAACGCTGGTTATCAACTGCTTTGATTGCTGCATCAACGTCTTTCAGAACGTCAGAGGACAGTACGTCGAAGCCGCCAGAGTAAGTACCGACTGAACGATCCAGACCGTCAGCTTTAGTCAGCGCCTGAGTAGCGGTCGCGGTATCAGTTGGGGTACCTGCACCAGTGGTGTTTGTAACTGTAGCAGTACCAGTAGTCAGAGTTGCTACAGTAACAGATGCGCTCGCTTCGGCACCAACAGCAGATGCACCCAGTTTGTTCCACTCGGAGTTTGCATTGATGCTGATGTTGATGCTTTCGCTGTCGTTAGCACCCACCTGGATTTTGATATCAGAACCAGCAGTGTTACCGGACAGGATTTTGCTGCCGTTGAACTGAGTCTGCTGAGCAACACGGTTGATTTCCAGCAGACGCTGGTTAACTTCAGACTGGATGGAGTCGATGTCGGAAGCAGAGTTAGTACCGTTCTGCGCCTGAACTGACAGCTCACGAATACGCTGTAAGTTGTTGTTGATTTCGTTCAGAGAACCTTCAGCAGTCTGCGCCAGGGAGATACCGTCGTTGGCGTTACGGGAAGCCTGAGTCAGACCCTTGATGTTAGAGGTGAAGCGGTTAGAAATCGCCTGACCCGCTGCATCGTCTTTAGCGCTGTTGATACGCAGACCGGAGGACAGACGCTCGATTGCTGTACCCAGGGAAGACTGAGATTTGTTCAGGTTGTTCTGAGTAGTCAGGGACAACAGGTTAGTATTGATAACTGCCATAATTTTCATTCCTTCAAAATTGGGTTTAGGTTTCGGTGCCTAACACTCACGGCGTCTCTCACCGTCAACAAGGTTATCGACGGGTCGCCAAAAGACTTTAGAATCAATTTTTAAAAAATTTTAACCTGATGATAAACAAAGAATTTTATTAAAAAAATCACATTTAGTCTTTCTGAATAAATCCCCCCTAACGCAAACTCACTCTTTTGTTTTCACTCTCTCAATCGACGTTTTACTTCTTAGGGTGATCTTCACGACCTGACGCAATCCCTCCATATACCCTATTCAGTGGCGGCTTTTTCTTAGATTATTTTTTTTTTGAGGCCGTAAACTTTTATCCCAAGACGCCGATAACGAGTTCTGAACTACTTCGTCTTTTAAGGAAAATATGCATGGCAACTATCAGTAATCTCGGGATAGGTTCTGCAGGACTCGGGGATTTGTACAATCAGTTAGAAGCAGCGGAAAGAACCAAGCTAACAACGATTACTTCCCAGCAAACGACCTATAACGCGCAATTAAGCGCGTATGGCAAACTGCAGAGCGCCATGACCAGTCTGCAGACGGCAACTGCGACTCTGGGTAAAACCACTACCTGGAACTCGACGGCGGTGAGTAGTACCAACACGGCATTTACGGCGACAACATCATCCGAAGCGGCTATCGGATCTTATACGGTGAACGTCAACCACCTTGCAAAAGCGCAGTCTCTGACGACCGGGACTATTGGCAGCAACACCGATGCGTTAGGCGACACAACAGGCACCACGCGCAAAATTACGATTACCCAGCCGGGCACCGAAAAGCCGCTGGAAGTGGAACTGTCGGATTCCGACACCTCCCTGAACGGTATTGCCAGCGCCATTAATAAAGCAAACGGCAATGTGACCGCCAGCGTAATCAAAGCGAAAGATGGTGATTACCGCCTTATGTTGACGTCTAAATCCACCGGTACCGACGGTGAGATGACGATAAAAGTCACTGGGGACGACAAATTACAAAGTGCAATTGGCTATGACTCAACAGCCAAAACCGGTGCATTGAACGTTCAGGCCGCTGCACAAAATGCCACTATCGTGGTGAACGATATTACGATTGAGCGTCAGTCAAACACGATTTCCGATGCGATTCCGGGCGTGACGTTCAACCTGAAAGCAGAGAGTAAAGCTGACGAATCGCTGGATATTACCCGTGCAACGGACGCTAACCAAAAAGCAATTTCTGACTGGGTGACAGCGTATAACTCGCTGCAATCCACAATCAACAGCGTCACAAAGTATGTTGCTGTCGAGGCGGGAGCCGACAGCCAGTCCTCCAGTAATGGTGCACTGGTGGGTGATGGCAATGTCCGCGGTATTCAGTCTCAGCTGCGCGGTTTGTTGACCGAAGTGCAAAGCGGCTCAATGCAGATCATGGCTCAGCTTGGGGTAACTCAGGATCCTAACCGCGCGACGGATGGAACACTCGGCAATTTAAAAATTGATTCCGACAAGCTGAAAAAAGCTCTGGCCGATAATCCGGATGCCGTTCAGCAGTATTTTATCGGTGACGGTAAAACGACGGGGCTCGCCACCAAAATGAGCAAAACGCTGGATACCATGCTGAGTACCAGCGCAGGCAGTACCGGCGTGATCCAGAATGCGAAAGACGGTATCAATGCGACGATCAAAACGCTGGGTAAGCGATATGACGCGATGGAAGCCTCTATTGAAGCAACCATGGAGCGTTATAAAACACAGTTTACCAGTCTGAACGTCCTCGTGACGAAAATGACGAATACAGGTAACTACCTGACTCAACAGTTCTCTAGTTCATCGTAATTTCAGGAGCAAATATGTACAACACCTCTGGTGTTCAGTCCTATCAGCAGATAGGGGTGGAAAGCGCGGTAATGAACGCCAGTCCACATCAGCTAATTGTCATGTTGTTCGATGGGGCGCATAGCGCCCTTGTTCGGGCCCGCCTGTTTCTTGAAGCAGGCCAACTGCCGGAGAAAGGCGAAGCTTTATCTAAAGCCATTAACATCATCGACAATGGCTTAAAGGCTGGCCTGAATATGGATGTTGACAGTGAGTTGCCGGGAAATCTCGCCGCACTTTATGACTATATGGTTCGTCGTTTATTACAAGCGAACCTACGAAATGATGTCGAGGCGATCGTCGAGGTTGAGGGCTTATTGAATAACATTGCTGACGCGTGGAAACAAATCGGCCCCGATGCTGCCTCTATTTCAGGATAATTTTGATGAACAGTCCTAGCTCAGCTCTCAACAACTGGCATGCTCTCCATGCCTTGAGTATTGCCATGCTGAACCTCGCTCATTCCGGTCAGTGGGATGAGCTTATTGAAAAAGAAGTGGAATACGTTCAGTTAGTCGAGGGCATCTCGCATAACCCTATCTCCGCATGCCCTCCTGCGCAAATTGAGCAGGCACGCTTTATTCTTGAAAAAGTACTGCAAAATGAGACTGAGCTTAAGGCATTGTTGAAAGTAAGAATGGATGAACTGCGTGAATTGATCACCCAAACCGGCAAACAACAATCGGTCACTTCTACGTACGGCAGACTGTCTGGCAATATTTTGTATCCGGAAAATTTAACTAATATCACCCCGTTATGATTCTTATGATCCATACTCCAGAAGTCCGCCGAAACGGCTTCTGGAGCACGGAAGATGAAAAACCCCACCCTTTTGCAGTTCTTCCACTGGTATTACCCTGAAGGCAGTCAACTCTGGCCGGAAGTGGCCGAGCGCGCCGACGGCTTAAATGATATCGGTATCAACATGGTCTGGCTGCCCCCGGCGTATAAAGGCGCGACCGGCGGCTACTCTGTCGGCTATGACTGCTACGATCTTTTCGATCTCGGCGAGTTCGATCAAAAAGGATCTATTCCCACCAAATATGGTGACAAAACCCAGCTGCTTGCCGCTATCGACGCGCTGAAACGCAACAATATCGCGGTGCTGATGGACGTGGTTGTGAACCACAAAATGGGTGCCGACGAGAAAGAGGCCATCCGCGTTCAGCGGGTGAACGCCGACGATCGCAACCAGATCGATGACGAGATTATCGAGTGTGAAGCCTGGACCCGCTACACCTTCCCGGTTCGCGCCGGAAAGTATTCAAAATTCATCTGGGATTACAAATGTTTCAGCGGCATAGATCATATCGAAAACCCTGATGAAAACGGCATCTTCAAGATCGTCAATGATTACACCGGCGAAGGCTGGAACGATCAGGTCGATAACGAGATGGGAAATTTTGACTACCTCATGGGCGAAAACATCGATTTTCGCAACCGTGCGGTAACCGAGGAGATCAAATACTGGGCGCGCTGGCTGATGGAGCAAACCCAGTGCGACGGCTTCCGTCTGGACGCGGTGAAACATATTCCGGCCTGGTTCTATAAAGAGTGGATCGAACATGTCCAGGAGGTAGCGCCGAAACCGCTGTTTATCGTGGCGGAATACTGGTCGCCAGATGTTGATAAACTGCGACAATATATCGATCAGGTGGAGGGGAAAACCATGCTGTTTGACGCCCCGCTGCACATGAAGTTTCACGAAGCCTCGCTGCAGGGACGTGATTACGACATGAGCCAGATCTTTACCGGCACGCTGGTGGAGGCCGCTCCGTTCCATGCGGTGACCCTGGTCGCTAACCATGACACCCAGCCGCTACAGGCGCTGGAGGCACCGGTTGAAGCCTGGTTTAAGCCGTTGGCCTATGCCCTGATTTTACTGCGCGAAAATGGCGTTCCCAGCGTCTTCTACCCCGATTTGTACGGCGCCAGCTATGACGATACCGGTGGTGACGGCGAGATGTACCACATCGATATGCCGGTAATTGAGCAGCTCGATCAGCTGATTCTTGCCCGCCAGCGCTTTGCTCACGGCATTCAGACTCTGTGGTTCGATCACCCTAACTGCATCGCCTTCAGCCGCAGCGGCACCGACGATAATCCCGGCTGCGTGGTGGTGCTCTCTAACGGTGACGAAGGCGAAAAAACCATTACGCTTGGGGAAAACTACGGTCATAAAACCTGGAAAGATTTTCTCGGTAACCGGGAAGAGGTGGTCATCACCGACGAAACCGGTACCGGCGTCTTCACCTGCAACGGCGGCAGCGTCAGCGTGTGGGTTATAGAAGCGGAATAGTCGTGCGTTGATAGCCGGGCGGCGTTGCCCCTGCCCGGCCTGCAAATCCCTTAAGGCAGCTTGCTCTCAAGCGGATTTTTACTCAGGTAATTTGCACACTCGACGGTAGGTTTGTCGACGCGCTGCAGGCTCATGCCATCGTACTCAATGGCGGAGCCTTCCCGCTCCAGCGGGTAGATATCCAGCTTGCGGGTGACGTTGTAATAATCGTCAGAACGCAGCATGATTTTCCCCGGCACGGCCACCACGCGCTGCCACTGCCGGCAATCGAGGGTATCCCCCTCCTGCGTCACGACCAGCGTCGCGATCGCTTCCGGGCTGACCATGCTGCTCTGCGGCCCTTTCGACTGCCAGTAACCCGCCAGTTCAGCCGGGACAGGATGTTTGATCACATCCTGATATCTGTCGACCTGCACACAACCGGTTAAGGCCAGCAGCCCCGCTATAATTGCTATTTTTTTCATCATGATTCCGTCTATGTCGAAAAAAATAGTGTGGCATTAAAGCCGTCGCGTCGCCAGCACCAGAAGGACTAAACCTGCATCGACATAACGTCCTGATACGCCTGTATCAGTTTATTACGCACCTGAATGCCCATCTGCATCGATACCGATGCTTTTTGCATATCGGCCATCACATCGTTCAGACCAATGCCCGGTACGCCGAGGGTGAATTTTTCGCCCTGCACGCGCGCCGCGGTTTGCGTGTCGCTGATCCGGTCCAGCGCCGCATGCAGCTGGCCCGCGAAGCTGACCGTCGACTGCACATCAGCCACGTTCTGATTACGCGCGGTCATCGCCGTCGCCTGGAGCTGGCTGATGACGCTTTCAATGCCCTGTATTGCCATGACTTTCCCCTGATGGTTTTCTACGCGCTCAAGAGTAGCAGTCTGTCAATGAGATAAAGGCGCTAAATAGCGTTAAAAAACCAGGTTATTTGACGCATAGAAATTCCCGTTTCAACAAATAATGGCACAGCCATGATTATGGAATTTTTTGTGTGTTTGCCGACCCGGGAGTCTGTTTTGTTTCTCCACACTAATAATGAAATCCACGATGAGTCGCGAGGTGCGCTATGAGTGCGTCAGCAACAACAAGCCCTCAAACTAAATCTCTCGAATGGATGAGCCGCTTGCGCGCGAACCCTAAAGTGCCGTTGATCGTGGCAGGCGCTGCCGCCATCGCGATTGTTGTCGCTATGGTCTTATGGGCCAAACAACCAGACTACCGCACGCTCTTCAGCAACCTTTCCGATCAGGATGGCGGCGCTATCGTCACCCAGCTCACCCAGATGAACGTCCCTTACCGCTTCGCGGATAACGGCGGCGCGCTGGAAGTCCCCGCCGATAAAGTTCATGAACTCCGCTTACGTCTTGCCCAGCAAGGCCTGCCGAAAGGCGGGGCAGTAGGCTTTGAACTGCTGGATCAGGAAAAATTTGGCATCAGCCAGTTCAGCGAGCAGGTGAACTATCAGCGCGCCCTGGAAGGCGAACTGGCCCGTACCATCGAAACGCTGGGTCCGCTGAAAAGCGCCCGCGTGCACCTGGCCATGCCGAAACCGACCCTGTTTGTCCGGGAACAAAAAGCCCCTTCGGCATCCGTCACCGTTAATCTGCAGCCTGGCCGCGCGCTGGACGAAGGGCAAATCAGTGCGGTGGTGCATCTGGTCTCCAGCGCCGTGGCGGGTTTACCGCCGGGTAATGTGACCCTGGTGGATCAGACGGGTCGTCTGTTAACCAAATCCAACACCGGCGATCGCGACCTCAATGACGCACAGCTGAAATATGCCACTGATGTGGAAAATCGCATTCAGAGCCGCATCGAAGCCATTCTCGGGCCGATTGTAGGGACAACCAACGTTCATGCCCAGGTTACCGCGCAGATCGATTTCTCCGATAAAGAGCAGACCGAAGAGCAGTATCGTCCGAACGGCGATGCCGCCCAGGCGGTGATGCGTTCGCGTCAGGTAAATGAAAATCTGCAGGTGGGCGGCCCATTCCCGGGGGGCGTACCGGGTGCGCTCTCTAACCAACCAGCCCCGGCCAACACTGCGCCGATTAATGCGCCAGCGCAGAACCCGCAGAACGGTCAGCAGGCGAATCAGCAGCAAACGGCGGCTGCGGCCAATTCCGGCCCGCGCACCAGCAGCCGCAACGAAACCACTAACTACGAAGTCGATCGCACCATTCGCCACACCAAAATGAACACGGGTGATGTGCAGCGTCTCTCCGTGGCGGTGGTCGTCAACTACAAAACTCTGCCGGACGGTAAGCCGCTACCGCTGACCGCCGAGCAGATGAAACAGATTGAAAACCTGACCCGTGAAGCGATGGGTTACTCAGAGACGCGTGGCGATACCTTAAACGTCGTGAACTCGCCGTTCAGTGCGGTTGACGATAACAGCGGCGAGCTGCCGTTCTGGAAAACTCAGTCCTTTATCGCCCAGATGATGGATGCCGGTCGCTGGCTGCTGGTGGTGATTGTCGCCTGGCTGCTGTGGCGTAAAGCGGTACGTCCGCAGCTGGTACGCCGCGCCGAAGAGGCGAAGGCGCTGAAAGAGCAGACCATGCTGCGTCAGGAAACAGAAGAAGCGGTGGAAGTCCGTCTCAGCAAAGACGAACAGCTGCAGCAGCGCCGTGCTAACCAGCGCATGGGCGCTGAGGTGATGAGCCAGCGTATTCGCGAAATGTCAGATAACGATCCGCGCGTCGTGGCGCTGGTCATTCGCCAGTGGATGAGTAACGAAAATGAGTAACCTTACCGGAACGGATAAAAGCGTCATCCTGCTGATGACCATTGGCGAGGACCGGGCGGCGGAGGTGTTCAAACACCTCTCCCAGCGCGAAGTGCAGATTCTCAGTGCGGCAATGGCCAACGTGCGTCAGATCTCCAACAAACAGCTGACCGACGTATTGTCGGAGTTTGAGCAGGAAGCGGAACAGTTTGCGGCGCTCAACGTCAATGCCAACGAATACCTGCGTTCGGTGTTGGTCAAAGCCCTCGGCGAAGAGCGTGCCGCCAGCCTGCTGGAGGATATTCTCGAGACCCGCGATACCGCCAGCGGCATCGAAACGCTCAACTTTATGGAGCCGCAGACCGCAGCCGATCTTATTCGCGACGAACATCCGCAGATCATCGCCACTATCCTGGTTCACCTTAAGCGTGGTCAGGCGGCCGATATTCTGGCGCTGTTCGACGAGCGCCTGCGTCACGATGTGATGCTGCGTATCGCCACCTTCGGCGGCGTCCAGCCGGCGGCGCTGGCGGAACTGACCGAGGTACTGAATGGCCTGCTTGATGGCCAGAACCTCAAGCGCAGCAAAATGGGCGGCGTGAGAACGGCGGCCGAAATTATCAACCTGATGAAAACGCAGCAGGAAGAGGCGGTTATTACCGCAGTGCGCGAATTCGACGGCGAACTGGCGCAGAAAATTATCGACGAAATGTTCCTGTTCGAAAACCTGGTCGACGTGGACGACCGCAGTATCCAGCGCCTGCTGCAGGAAGTGGACTCCGAATCGCTGCTTATCGCCCTCAAAGGCGCCGAACAGCCGCTGCGCGAGAAGTTCCTGCGCAACATGTCCCAGCGTGCGGCGGATATCCTGCGCGACGACCTTGCCAACCGTGGCCCGGTCCGTCTGTCTCAGGTGGAAAACGAACAGAAAGCGATCCTGCTTATTGTGCGTCGTCTGGCAGAAACCGGCGAGATGGTGGTAGGCAGCGGCGAGGATACCTATGTCTGATGAACTGCCGTGGAAAGTCTGGACCCCGGACGATCTCTCCCCTCCCCGCGCGGAATTTGTGCCTGCGGCCGTCGCTTCTGCCGATCTGGGCGAGGAAGAGGACGCGCCAGAGCTGAGCGAAGAGGAGCAGCGCGCGCAGCAGCTGGCGCAGATCCAGATGCAGGCGCACGATCAAGGCTACGCGGCCGGTCTGAACGAAGGCAGGCAGAAAGGCCAGGAGCAGGGCTATCAGGAAGGTCTGACTCAGGGGCTGGCCCAGGGGTTAGAACAGGCGCGTTCGCAGCAGGCGCCGATCCATGCCCGGATGCAGCAGCTGGTGAGCGAGTTCCAGAATACCCTGGACGCGCTGGACAGCGTGATCGCCTCGCGCCTGATGCAGATGGCGCTTGAGGCGGCACGCCAGGTGATTGGCCATACGCCGCCAGTGGATAACTCTTCGCTTATCAAACAGATCCAGGGGTTGCTGCAGCAGGAGCCCTTGTTCAGCGGCAAACCGCAGCTGCGCGTCCACCCAGACGATCTGCAGCGCGTGGAAGAGATGCTCGGCGCGACCCTGAGCCTGCACGGCTGGCGTCTGCGCGGCGATCCGACCCTGCATCACGGCGGCTGCAAAGTCTCTGCCGATGAAGGGGATCTGGATGCCAGCGTGGCAACCCGCTGGCAGGAACTGTGCCGCCTGGCGGCACCGGGAGTCATCTGATGACCGCTCGCCTCACCCGTTGGCTCACCACCCTCGACAACTTTGAAGCGAAGATGGCGCAACTGCCCCCCGTTCGTCGCTATGGCCGCTTAACCCGCGCCACCGGTCTGGTACTGGAGGCGACGGGCCTGCAACTGCCGCTGGGGGCCACCTGCATTATCGAACGGCAGGACGGTAACGAGATCCACGAAGTCGAGAGCGAAGTGGTCGGCTTTAACGGCCAGCGTCTGTTCCTGATGCCGCTGGAAGAGGTCGAAGGCGTGCTGCCCGGCGCGCGGGTCTATGCCAAAAATTTCTCCAGCGACGGACTGCACAGCGGCAAGCAACTGCCGCTCGGCCCGGCGCTGCTCGGACGGGTGCTGGACGGCGCCGGTAAGCCGCTGGATGGCCTGCCCGCGCCCGACACCACCGAAACCGGGGCGCTGGTCACACCGCCCTTCAACCCGTTACAACGCACCCCAATCGAACACGTACTGGATACCGGCGTGCGCCCGATCAACGCCCTGCTGACCGTCGGTCGCGGCCAGCGTATGGGCCTTTTTGCCGGCTCCGGCGTCGGAAAATCGGTGCTGCTCGGCATGATGGCCCGCTACACCCAGGCCGACGTTATCGTGGTGGGGCTGATTGGCGAGCGTGGCCGTGAAGTTAAAGATTTTATCGAGAACATCCTCGGTGCGGAGGGGCGTGCCCGCTCGGTCGTGATTGCCGCCCCGGCGGATGTCTCTCCCCTGCTGCGCATGCAGGGGGCTGCCTATGCCACCCGTATCGCCGAAGATTTTCGCGACCGCGGCCAGCACGTGCTGCTGATCATGGACTCCCTGACCCGTTATGCGATGGCCCAGCGTGAGATCGCTCTGGCGATTGGCGAGCCACCGGCTACCAAAGGCTACCCGCCTTCGGTGTTTGCCAAACTCCCGGCGTTGGTGGAGCGCGCCGGGAACGGCATCAATGGCGGGGGCTCCATTACCGCCTTTTACACGGTGCTGACCGAAGGCGATGACCAGCAGGACCCGATTGCCGACTCGGCACGCGCGATCCTCGACGGCCATATCGTCCTGTCGCGCCGCCTGGCCGAAGCGGGCCACTATCCGGCTATCGATATCGAAGCCTCTATAAGCCGTGCGATGACGGCGCTGATTACCGAGAAGCATTACGCCCGGGTGCGTAACTTCAAACAGCTGCTCTCCAGCTTCCAGCGCAACCGCGATCTGATCAGCGTCGGGGCGTATGCCAAAGGCAGCGACCCGATGCTCGACAAGGCGATTGCCCTGTGGCCGCATCTGGAGGCGTATCTGCAGCAGGGTATTTTTGAGAAGGCCGACTGGGAAAGCTCAATCCAGGCTCTGGAGATGATCTTCCCGCAGGTGTAACAAGGTAGAGGGCGAATGTCATGGCACAACACGGCGCATTAACCACGCTGAAAGATCTGGCCGAGCAGGATGTTGATCATGCCGCGCAGCACCTTGGGGTGATGCGCCGCGGACAGCAACAGGCGGAAGAGCAGCTGAAGATGTTGATTGACTACCAGCATGAGTATCGCACCAACCTCAATACCGATATGACGCAGGGCATCGGCAGCCAGCGCTGGATCAACTATCAACAGTTCATCCAGACGCTGGAGAAAGCGATCGAACAGCATCGCCAGCAGGTGGTTCAGTGGAGCAATAAAGTCGACCTTGCGTTAACAGCCTGGCGAGAGAAGAAACAGCGCTTACAGGCCTGGCAGACACTGCAGGATCGCCAGCTTGCCGCCGCAACCCTGGCGGAAAGCCGTCTCGATCAGAAAAAAATGGATGAATTTGCCCAGCGGGCATCAATGAGGACCCCGGAATGATCACCCTTCAACAACTGCTTTCGAGCGACAGCGATCTTACGGCTGGCGCGCGGGGCGGAAAAGCGGCCGACGGCGCGCAGGATTTTCTTGCCCTGCTGGCGGGCGCGTTAAGCGATGCCAAAGGTCAGGGCAAAGATGTCGGCCTGACGCTGAACGATCTCCACTCATCGGGCGGCAAGTTCGCCCAGGCGGCGCTGCAAACCGGTGCCGCCGATAGCGACGTTGACGCCGATGCCGGCAAGCTTGCCGAGCTGCTGGCGCGTCAGGATCTGACGCTATCCGATGAAGATGCCAGCCAGCCGGGGCTGGCACACGGCCTGTTGCCGGTCGCCAAAAGCGAGGTGCTGAAATCGCTGGCCCAGGCCGCTAAAGAGGCTGACAGCAAAACGGAGCTTAGCGAGGAAGAGCTGGCGGGATTAAGCGCCCTCATGGCGATGCTTCCCCACCAGCAGACCGCAACCGCGGCCGCGCCTCAGCCAGTGAGCGCCGGAAGCCTGGATGTGAAGGCGACGCTGAATGGCGATCGTGGTCATCAGCCAGCGCTGGATACCGATGCGCTGCGCACCGCAAAAAACGTGGCTCAGGATAAAGGTGCGGCCTTAGCTTCTGACACCCAACTGACGCCAGCCGTCGCCGCGGCAACGACCAGACAGGCGGCTGAGAGCACACCATCCCCGACCGGGCCGACCATCACGATGGGGCCGATTGTCAGCAATCTTACCTCTGCTCAGCCGACGATGGCCGCCGCACCGGTGGTCAGCGCCCAGCTGGGCAGCAATGAGTGGCAGCAGACCATCAGCCAGCACATCACGCTGTTCACCCGTCAGGGCCAGCAGAGCGCCGAGCTGCGTCTGCACCCGGAAGATCTGGGCCAGGTGCAAATTACGCTTAAGCTGGATGATAACCAGGCGCAGCTGCAGATGGTGTCAGGCCACAGCCACGTTCGCGCGGCGCTGGAAGCGGCACTGCCGGTGCTGCGTACTCAGCTGGCGGAAAACGGTATTCAGCTTACGCAAAGCAGCATCAGCAGTGAAAACTTTAACGGTCAACAGCAGGCCTCCTCTCAGCATCAGCAGCAGGCATCCCGCTCCGGCAATAACGGCGGATTTGATGAAGAGAGCGATGAGCTGCTGGCGGCACCGGCCTCGCTGCAGTCTGCAGCCCGTGGAAACAGTGCCGTCGATATCTTCGCCTAAACCTAAACGCCAGAGGTAGCGTGATTATCCCCGTCTTTTCGACCCTTTGACGGCGACAGGACACGGGATAATCACCACATTAGCAGTCCCGAAACAGGAAGCACGCAACAGATGACTGACTCCGCCATCACCAAAAAAAGTAAGCGTTCCATCTGGATCCCGCTGTTGGTGTTAATTACGCTCGCCGCCTGCGCCACCGCAGGTTACAGCTACTGGCGTATGAATAAAGCCCCTTCAGCCGAAGCCAAAGTGGAGCCACCACCGCCGGCGGCACCTGTCTTTTTTGCGCTGGATACGTTCACCGTTAACCTGGGCGACGCCGATCACGTCTTTTACGTGGGCATTACGCTGCGTCTGAAAGACGAAGCTACCCGCGCGCGTCTGAGTGAATACCTGCCGGAAGTGCGCAGCCGTCTGCTGCTGCTGTTTTCTCGTCAGGATGCCACCCAGCTCTCTACCGATGAAGGTAAGCAGAAGCTGGTGGAAGCCATTAAGCAAACGCTGGCCGCGCCTCTGATCAGCGGTCAACCAAAGCAGGAAGTCACCGACGTTCTGTATACAGCTTTCATTCTGCGGTAACGACATGGGCGACAGTATTCTTTCTCAGGCGGAAATCGATGCGCTGCTCAACGGCGACAGCGATAAAGCCGACGAACCAAAAGCGGGCCTGGCGGGCGAAAGTGATATTCGCCCCTACGATCCCAATACCCAGCGTCGCGTGGTGCGCGAGCGTCTGCAGGCGCTGGAGATCATCAACGAACGTTTTGCCCGTCAGTTCCGTATGGGGCTGTTTAACCTGCTGCGCCGTAGCCCGGATATTACCGTCGGTGCGATCCGCATTCAGCCGTATCATGAGTTCGCCCGTAACCTGCCGGTGCCGACGAACCTCAACCTAATCCATCTGAAACCGCTGCGTGGCACGGGTCTGTTCGTCTTCTCGCCAAGCCTGGTGTTTATCGCCGTAGATAACCTCTTCGGCGGCGACGGACGTTTCCCGACTAAAGTGGAAGGCCGCGAGTTCACCCACACCGAACAGCGCGTTATCAACCGCATGCTGAAGCTGGCCCTTGAGGGGTACAGCGACGCATGGAAGGCGATCCACCCGCTCGACGTGGAGTATGTGCGTTCCGAGATGCAGGTGAAGTTCACCAACATTACCACCTCGCCAAACGACATCGTGGTCAACACCCCGTTCCACGTGGAGATCGGCAACCTGACCGGCGAATTCAATATCTGCCTGCCGTTCAGCATGATTGAGCCGCTGCGCGAAGTGCTGGTGAACCCGCCGCTGGAGAACTCCCGCCATGAAGATCAGAACTGGCGTGAGAACCTGGTACGCCAGGTTCAGCACTCCCAGTTAGAACTGGTGGCCAATTTTGCCGACGTGCCGCTGCGTTTGTCGCAGATCTTAAAATTAAAACCCGGCGATGTTCTGCCGATAGAAAAACCCGACCGCATCATTGCGCATGTGGATGGCGTGCCCGTGCTGACCAGCCAGTATGGCACCGTGAATAATCAGTACGCGTTACGCGTTGAGCACCTGATCAACCCGATTTTGAATTCTCTGAATGAGGAACAGCCCAAATGAGTGATATGAACAATCCGTCCGATGACAACACCGGAGCACTGGACGATCTGTGGGCTGAGGCGTTAAACGAACAAAAAGCACCGGCCAGCAAAAGCGTTGCCGATTCGGTATTCCAGCAGCTGGGCGGCGGCGACGTCAGCGGTACGCTGCAGGATATCGATCTGATTATGGATATCCCGGTCAAGCTGACCGTGGAGCTGGGCCGTACCCGCATGACCATTAAAGAGCTGCTGCGCCTGACGCAGGGTTCGGTCGTGGCGCTGGATGGCCTGGCCGGTGAGCCGCTGGATATTCTGATCAACGGCTACCTGATTGCCCAGGGTGAAGTTGTGGTTGTCGCCGATAAGTACGGCGTGCGTATCACCGACATCATTACCCCGTCTGAACGTATGCGTCGTCTGAGCCGTTAAGCATGAAGACCCAGGCAGTCGTCTCTCAGCCCTCTGCGGTGCCAGGTTCGCCGCTGCTTCAGGTCAGCGGCGCGCTGCTGGGTATTATTGCCTTTATTCTCGTTGCCGCCTGGCTGGCTAAACGCGTGGGACTGGCGGGCAAAACCGCCGGTGCCCGCGGGCTGAAGCTCGCTGCCAGCACTTCGCTGGGCCCGCGTGAGCGCGTGGTGATCGTTGAAGTAGAAGACGCCCGGCTGGTGCTGGGTGTGACCGCCTCAAACATTAATATTCTGCATAAATTACCGCCTGCGCCGGTCTCTGAGGAGAGTCGCACAGAGGTTCCACAGGATTTTCAGTCCGTGATGAAGAGTTTGCTTAAGCGTTCCGGGAGATCGTGATGCGCCGTTTGTTATCCCTTACGCTTGCCGGGGTTGGCCTGTTTGCTCCCGCCGTGTATGCCCAGTTGCCCGGCCTGATCTCGACGCCGATGGCCAATGGCGGTCAGAGCTGGTCTCTGCCTGTTCAGACGCTGGTGTTTATCACCTCGCTGACCTTTATCCCGGCTATTCTGCTGATGATGACCAGCTTTACCCGCATCATCATCGTCTTCGGTCTGCTGCGAAACGCCCTGGGTACCCCGTCCGCGCCGCCTAACCAGGTGCTGCTCGGTCTCTCCCTGTTTTTGACCTTTTTCATTATGTCGCCGGTGATCGACAAGATTTACACCGACGCCTATCAGCCCTTCAGCGAAGAGAAGATCTCCATGCAGGAGGCGCTGGAAAAAGGGGCGCAACCGCTGCGGGAATTTATGCTACGTCAGACCCGCGAAGCTGACCTGGCGCTCTTTGCCCGTCTGGCGAACGCCGGGCCGATCCAGGGGCCTGAGGCGGTGCCGATGCGCATTCTGCTGCCCGCTTACGTCACCAGCGAGCTGAAAACCGCCTTTCAGATTGGTTTTACGATCTTCATTCCGTTTTTGATTATCGACCTTGTTATCGCCAGCGTCCTGATGGCGCTGGGGATGATGATGGTGCCGCCAGCAACCATTGCCCTGCCCTTCAAGCTGATGCTCTTTGTCCTGGTGGACGGCTGGCAGCTGCTGGTGGGGTCGCTGGCACAAAGTTTCTACAGTTAAGGAGCGCCCGGTGACGCCAGAATCGGTCATGATGATGGGCACGGAAGCGATGAAGGTCGCCATCTCCGTTGCCGCTCCCCTGCTGCTGGTGGCGCTGGTCACCGGTCTGATCATCAGTATCCTGCAGGCCGCCACGCAGATTAACGAGATGACGCTGTCGTTTATCCCGAAAATCATCGCCGTGTTTGTGGCGATCATTATCGCCGGGCCGTGGATGCTCAACCTGCTGCTGGATTACATGCGCAATCTGTTCACTAACCTGCCCTATATCATCGGCTAGGTATGCTGCAAGTTACCAGCATCCAGTGGCTTGAGTGGCTGGGCCTCTACTTCTGGCCGCTCTTGCGCATCCTGGCCCTGATCTCCACCGCGCCGATCCTGAGCGAGCGGGCGATACCCAAGCGGGTCAAGCTGGGCCTGGCTATTCTCATTACCATCATCGTTGCCCCAACGCTGCCGCCGGTAAATGTGCCAATTTTCTCCGCGCCAGCCCTGTGGGTTGGGCTACAGCAGATCCTGATTGGCGTGGCCATCGGCTTTACGATGCAGTTTGCCTTTGCCGCCGTGCGCACCGCCGGGGAGCTGATTGGTCTGCAGATGGGTCTCTCCTTCGCCACCTTCTTTGACCCTGGCAGTCGGCTTAACATGCCGATCATTGCTCGTATCATCGACCTGCTGGCGATGCTGCTGTTTATGTCCTTTGACGGGCATCTGTGGCTGATTTCGATGCTGGTGGATACCTTCCACACCCTGCCGATTGGCGGGGAGCCGGTAAACAGCAACGCTTTTATGGCGCTGACCCGTGCGGCCGGGCTGATTTTCCTTAACGGCCTGATGCTGGCGCTGCCGCTGATTACCCTGCTGCTGATCGTCAACCTGGCGCTGGGTTTACTTAACCGTATGGCGCCACAGCTGTCGGTGTTTGTCATTGGTTTCCCTATCACCCTGACTATCGGCCTTGTGCTTATCGGCCTCTTAATGCCGCTTATTGCGCCATTCTGCGAACATCTATTTAGTGAAATATTTAATTTATTGGCCAATATCGTGCGCGAGCTTTCCGTGAAACAATAAACCCTCTTTTTTATATTGTCTTTCTGAGGATATTCCTAAAATAGAAAATGAGAAACATCTGCCAGGATATATCTGGAGCGGGTTTAATGCTTTTATACTCCTCACATAATTCAACATTTACTTTACTTTAAGAAGTTTCCTGGCAAATTATACGTAACTTTACGGGATAGTGAGTTCGCCTGAAAGTCCTTGTAATGCTCACAGGTAATTTATTTTTCCATCCCGTTTGGCTGTTAAAGAGCTCTCAGGCAGGTGGTGAATTATCGTTATGCATTGAGTGAGGGTATGCCATGTCAACGATCATTATGGATTTATGCAGTTACACCCGGCTAGGGTTAACCGGGTATCTGGCCAGCAGAGGGGTAAAGAAAAAAGAGATCAACGATGTACATACGGTTGACGAACTTGCCGCCGCATGTGACGCCCTTACGCCAGGTGTGGTGTTTATTAATGAGGACTGTTTCATTCACGATCCCGCCAACAGTCAGCAAATAAAGCAGATCATTAATCAGCATCCCGGCACCCTGTTTATTGTTTTTATGGCTATAGCCAATATCCATTTCGATGAATATTTGCGGGTGCGTCAGAATCTTCTGATTAGTTCGAAATCTATTAAGCCGGAATCGCTGGATGAACTGATCGGGGATTATTTAAACAAAGAGATAAAGAGTGTAGCGAAATTTAATTTTCCCACTTTATCATTAAGCCGAACTGAATCCAGCATGCTGCGAATGTGGATGGCTGGACAGGGAACGATTCAGATTTCAGACCAGATGAATATCAAGGCGAAAACCGTATCGTCACATAAAGGAAATATTAAAAGGAAGATTAAAACGCATAATAAGCAAGTGATCTATCATGTCGTTCGCCTGACCGACAATGTGACCAACGGAATTTACGTTAATCTGCGTTAACCCCTTCCCTTTTTGCCACGTAAACCGATCTCTGGCTATGCCAGAGATTTTTCATTTCGGCCGCGCCAGCCCGCGTCAGCCGACACGCATGTTACTCCACGCTCTCAACAAAAATCCCGTCAGGGTGGCCAAGCTCGTTAAAGAACCAGATCCCGAGCGGGTAGTCCTCCAGCGAGACCAGATACATCGTGCCTTCATTAAACTGCTCAACTGCCAGTACCACACCCGGGCGACGCGGCCCGCCGTCGGTTTTGACGGTTACCCGATCGTTGACGTTCATAAAATCCTCCTCTGGTTTTGAGCCAGTGTAGAACAAAACGTGAAAACTGGCAGCGTGTTGCTGCGCGATTGCCGCTTTTATCGGCGGTCTATACTTAAAGCTGTAAAGGGTAAACGAGGAGTACGCAATGAAGACCGAAAAAGAGTACAGCGAAACGGCTAAACGGGAAGTGAATGTTGATGTGGATGCCTTGCTCGCCGCGATCAATGAAATCAGCGAGAGCGAAGTACAGCGCATAGAGGATGACCCTACCCGGGTACGGGTTAACAATCGGGATTACCATACCTGGCGCGAGCTGGCTGAAGCCTTTGAGCTGGATATCCATGATTTCAGCGTCACAGAGGTGAATCGCTGATGCGAAAAAAATCCCGGTCATGGGGTGACCGGGATCAAACTTGCTCATGCAAGAAGCACTTGTAAATTCGTTACACCAGGAAATCTGATGTCGCGTAAACATTATCTGCAATTTTTTTGCAAGACAAGGAAATATTCTTCATATTTATAGTTTCCCTGTGCAATTAAAATGTTGATTATAGTTGCCCAACAGGCGTCAGCCGTGGGGTGCGCGGGATCGGTTCCATAAGATAACCGTTTTGCAGAATTTTATTTTAAGAAAATTCTTATAAAAGACCTTCATCTGTTAGGGGAGATGCTATGCCTTCACTCGACGATCCGCTGCTTATCTATAGCGATCTGGACGGCACATTGCTGGATATTCACACCTATGACTGGCAGCCCGCTCTTGGCTGGCTGGATACCTTACAGGACCATCAGATCCCGGTGATCCTCTGCAGCAGCAAAACCGCGGCGGAGATGCTGGAGATCCAGAGCGATCTGGGGCTGGAGGGCTTGCCCTTTATTGCCGAAAATGGCGCGGTGATCCAGCTGGATGTCCGCTGGGATGACCATCCCAACGCCCCACGGTTAATCAATGGCGCTCCCCATGCCGATATCGTTAACATCATCAATCAATTGCGCGCCCGGGAGGGTTACAAATTCACCACCTTCGATGACGTGGACGAGCGGGTTATTAGTGAGTGGACCGGTCTTAATTATGCCCGTGCTAGGCTGGCGAAACTGCATGAAGCCTCGGTGACGCTCATCTGGCGCGACAGCGATGAGAGAATGGCTGCGTTTGAAGATGCGCTGACCGCGCTGGGGTTGAAGTATGTTCAGGGCGCACGGTTCTGGCACATTCTTGATGAGCGCGGCGGTAAGGATCAGGCGATTAACTGGCTCAACGAGCAATACCTGCAGCGCGAAGGCGCGCTTCCCACTACTCTCGGTCTGGGTGACGGGCCAAACGACGCGCCGCTGCTGGATAGTGTCGATTTCGCGGTGGTGGTTAAAGGCATCAATCGCCAGGGAATTACGCTCAAAAACGACGATCCGGCGCGGGTTTACCACACCCACCAGCCTGGTCCTGCTGGCTGGCGTGAAGCGCTGGATCACTTCTTCTCGTCCTGACCCACCACCTGGTTGCGTCCTCGCTGCTTCGCCTGGTAAAGCCGGGCGTCGGCGATGGACTGTAGCTGTTCAAAATCGTAGTTACCGCTCTCCTCTGCGCTGCTGACGCCAATCGACACGCTGACGCGCGTCGTCTGGCTTTTTTTCACCAGGATTTCCCGACGATTGATGCGCTCGCGGATCCGCTCGGCAATTGCCATCGCCTGTTCCGGCCCGGTGTCCGGTAACACTACACAGAACTCTTCTCCGCCGACACGTCCGGCAACATCGGTGTCCCTTATCGTGCGGGTAATTAAGCCAGCCGCATGCGTCAGCACTTTATCCCCCGCGTGGTGACCAAAGCTGTCGTTAACCCGTTTGAAATGGTCAAGATCCATCTGCATCACCGAGTAGGGCTGATTTTGCTGTTCACACCGCTTCGCCAGCGCTTTTGCCCGCTCAAACAGCGCGCCACGGTTATTTATCCGGGTCAGCGGATCGTGCCAGGCCTGCCACTGCAGCGAGTGTTGCAGGCGGTACATATTGCTGACCATCCGGCGGATCACAAACCATGAGCCCACCAGCATCGCGGTAAAGAGCAGCCACAGCATCGCCAGCGCGATAGTAATGCTGCCGAAATCACCGTTCGCCCCTTCCCTCAGGGTGTGGATGCGCAGCACAAGACCATTAAAATGATCCAGATGATGCCAGTTGACGTAGCGGCTCCCCAGACGGATATCCCCTTCGGTATCTTTTTCCAGAGCAGCGGCAATTTGCGCCCGCTCGCGCTCGTCAAAATGATTCACGTTGTCCGCAATATTCTCCGACGTGGCGAGCAGATTAAAGCCTTTATCATAGAGCTGGAACTCACCTTCACCATTGCCGTCTACTGCATCCTGCAGCAGTTTCTTCAGCCCCGGGAGCGTAAACTCTAACGCCAGCGCGCCGTACCAGTAGCGTTGGTAATCGACCGGTACGCTGACGGTAACGGTGCGATCGTCTGCCCCATGCGTAAACCAGCGCACGCTTCGGGCCCGGTTCTCACGCTCCGACTGGCCGGTGTACCACGGACGTGTGACCAAATGATAGTAACGGGAGATAATGTCACCTCCCCAGTCGGTGGGATCGGTTGAGACGTAAAACCCGGCGCGGGAAACATAGACCACGCGCCTGGCGTGTGCTGCCGGAGAGTCGATGCGCAGCAAATAGCCCATTTCAAACGCGGCGCTCAACTCTCTTTCAATCCGTTCATCATCACGTGACAGGCTGGTGGTTTGCCGTACAAAGGCATCAGAAACACCGTTCAAGGGTAAGGTGCGACGCACATCGAAGGTCAGCTGCCAGGAGGGCTTGCCCTGCAGATCGTTAAAGTGGTCGACAGTATTACGCAACAGTGGGGATGCGAGGGGCGTTTCAAGGGCGTCGCGCATGCCGTTGCGAAAGAACAGCAGCTTTTCCACGCTGAACTCAAGCTGGCGATCCAGTGAATTGGCCACCGTCTCCAGATGATTTTTCTGGCTGGCCGCGTACGCATCCTCCAGCACCACGGCTTCACGCCAGGTCAACAGCGTGGAGAAGATGAGGACGACAATAAAGCAGATGTTAACAACCCGGCCCGGATGAAAGCGATGTCGTGCCGTAAAAGCGTCTTTTCCTGAAACGATGTCGTGCTCCACACCTACTCCGTGAAGGCCACCTTCGCCATCTGCATGACGTCAAAGCCTGGCTGATTTTGCAATGCTACTGCGGTTGGCGCGATTATAACGTACAAAAACGCCCGGCAGTGCCGGGCGTAGCGTGACTTAAGCCTTGTCCTGTCGCCGGGTGCCATCACCATGCTGAAGCTCATCTTCATGAAACGCTTCCTGCTTGATGCCGTAACCGTCGTACCAGCGACATTCCACCATTCCGCTTGCATAGCCGGTGACGACCATACGTGGGCCGCCATTTTTAGGCTTAACTTCATCGCTGACCAGAAAGACCATAACCGCCTCCTTTATCAGTGTGAAACTGTATCAATTTAGTCGAGGAATAACAGTTATGCCTGGTATAGCTTCAACCTATTAATGTGAGTGCCCTCGCATTTTTTCCACAACTTTCACGACTGCCACAACGATAAGGCCAATGATAAAGCCGAGCACAAGGTTGAGTAAGGTTGGCAAAATGGCTGCAATAACAGACGCTTGCGATTCTGAAAAGTGTTCAATGGCATGATGCAGCGGCGCAATACCGTGCACCACAATCCCGCCGCCGACCAGGAACATCGCCAGGGTGCCAATCACCGATAACGACTTCATTAGCCAGGGCGCAATCACCAGCAGCGCTTTGCCTGTGGCCTTCGCCAGCGCATTGCGCTTTTCGTTTAGCCAGTAGCCGATATCGTCCAGTTTGACGATGAGCCCTACCAGACCGTAAACCCCAATGGTCACCAGAACGGCGATCCCCGAGAGCACCAGCACCTGATTCAGCAGCGGCGCATCCGCCACGATACCCAGAGTGATGGCGACAATTTCCGCCGACAGAATAAAGTCGGTGCGAACAGCCCCCTTCACCTTATCGCGCTCGAACGCGACAGGATCCTTTGCTGCCAGCGCTTCCAGACGCTGTTGCCGCGCGGCCGGAGACTCCTTCTCCTTATCTTTACGTGATGCCAGGGAGTGGAGGATTTTCTCCGCCCCTTCAAAACAGAGAAACGCCCCGCCGATCATCAGCAACGGCGTAATGGCCCACGGAATAAAGGCGCTGATCAATAGCGCCAGCGGCACGAGGATCACTTTATTGAGCAACGATCCCTTCGCCACGGCCCAGACCACGGGCAGTTCCCGGTTGGCACGCACGCCCGTCACCTGTTGGGCGTTTAGCGACAAATCGTCACCCAGCACGCCTGCGGTCTTTTTCGCCGCCAGTTTTCCCATCAGTGAAATATCGTCCAGCAGCGTGGCGATATCATCCAGCAGAGTTAATAAGCTACTTCCCGCCAAAATAAGGTTCCTTCTTTTTGTTAATTACCACAACAGTATGGAGTAAAACCGCAAACCTCGAAACCACCCCGTATATGTCAACAAATTATTCACATCAACGACACAATTAAAGGACTCGCCAGCGTGATAGTTTTCACGTTAACTATATGCGACCTTTTTAATTCGCCGTGAGGGAGTATGCGTTTCAGGCAAGTCTTACCATTAGCGGGCGCCCTGTTTGCGCTCTATATCATCTGGGGCTCCACCTACTTCGTGATCCGCATTGGGGTGGAAAGCTGGCCCCCTCTGCTGATGGCGGGGGTGCGGTTCCTCTCGGCGGGTACGCTGCTGCTGGCGTTTCTGCTCCTGCGCGGCCATAGGCTGCCGCCGCTGCGTCCGTTGATCAATGCCGCCCTGATTGGCGTCCTGCTGCTGGCGGTGGGCAATGGCTTTGTCACCGTCGCCGAGCATCAGAATGTGCCGTCCGGTATCGCCGCGGTGGTGGTGGCCACCGTTCCGCTGTTCACCCTCTGCTTCAGCCGTCTTTTTGGCATCAAAACGCGCAAGCTGGAGTGGCTGGGGATCGCCATCGGGATGGTGGGCATTATTCTGCTTAACAGCGGTGGTAACCTCAGCGGTAATCCGTGGGGAGCGGTGTTGATCCTGATTGGCTCGATGAGCTGGGCGTTTGGTTCGGTTTACGGCTCGCGCATTGAATTGCCCTCCGGCATGATGGCCGGCGCCATTGAGATGGTCACCGCCGGGATCGTACTGCTGGCAGCGTCCCTGCTGTCGGGGGAGAAAATGACCGCCCTACCCGACCTCTCAGGGTGGCTGGCGGTGGGCTATCTGGCGATTTTCGGTTCGGTGATCGCGATTAACGCCTATATGTTTCTGATCCGCAATGTCTCACCGGCGGTCGCCACCAGCTATGCCTATGTCAATCCAGTAGTGGCCGTCCTGTTGGGCACGGGTCTTGGCGGGGAATCGCTCTCGGCGACAGAGTGGCTGGCGCTGGGGATTATTATTATGGCGGTGGTGCTGGTGACGCTCGGCAAGTACCTGCTGCCGGCAAAACCGGTGGTTACCTCTTGTCAGGCTGAGAAACCATAAGCGGGCGAATGCCCTGCGTGTCGATCTGCGCGGCGTTACCGCCGCTGCAGATCCACTCTTCCAGCCGCTCCGTGAGCGCCCTGTCATCGAGCTTCATTTTGCCGCGCAGCGCGCACTCCCACACCACCAGCACCCGCCAGCCCTGCTCCTGCAACACAGCGATATCTCGTGCATCACGCGCGACATTCTTGCCAATTTTTTCCAGCCAGAAATCGGTGCGGGTCGCCGGGACTTTAAACAGATAGCAGTCGTGACGATGCCAGAAACAGCCGTGGGTAAAGATCACACACGTATGGCTGTCGATGACAAAATCAGGCCGTCCGGCAAGGGCGGCATCCTGCACACGAAACTCAAAACCGACCTCCGTAAGCAGGCCGGCCAGCCGTTTTTCGATAGCCGTATCCCGCGTGCCGATGGCGCGCATGTTTTTACTGCGGGTGGCTTTATTATGAACGTCCGCCATTCGCGGCCTCAGCCTTGCGTTTCTCAACTGCCTGCAAAATGCGCGACTCCAGCAACCGGGCGACAGCTGCAAAAGCTGGCACGACCACCGAATTACCAAACTGGCGATAGGCCTGTGTATCTGATACCGGAATGCGGAAGCCGTAGCCCTGAGGGGTTTCAAATCCCATCAATCGCGCGCACTCCCGCGGCGTCAAACGGCGCGGACGGTGGCGCTGGTTTTCGGCATCATCGAAATCGCGCTCGCCAAGGGCTTTATCCCAGCCTCTGTCGATGAGGATCTCGGCGCCATCTTTGTAATAGCGTGCCGACAGCGTGCGGGCGACGCTGTGTGGGTTGGTAGGATCGACCATGCCGAAACCAAAACCGTTGCCCTTCGCCTGATGCTTTTTGGCATAGCGATAAAGATATTTCCACAGCACCGGGGTGAGAATGAATTTGGCGTCCACCACGGGCTCAAGCAGATCGGCAATGGTCGGGCGTCGGGTCGGCCACAGCCCCGGGAGATCCCGCAGCGTAAAATTACCACACAGGTTGAGATCGCGACGAAAGCCTACCAGCACAATGCGCTCGCGGTGCTGCGGCAGAAAATGTTTACCGTCAACGATCTTAGGATCGTCCGGGCCGCTGTCAGTGGCATCCGCCACGTCATATCCCAGTTCATCCAGGGTCTGCATGATGATGCGGAACGTTTTGCCCCCGTCGTGGCTCTTCAGGTTTTTGACGTTTTCAAGGACGAAGATGGCCGGGCGGCGGGCATCAATAATGCGCGCCACATCGAAGAAGAGGGTTCCCTGGGTATCGCAGGCAAAGCCGTGCGCGCGGCCCAGCGCGTTCTTTTTTGATACTCCGGCCAGGGAAAACGGCTGGCACGGGAAGCCCGCGAGCAGGACGTCATGGGCAGGAATGTTGTCACGAATGTGCTGCGCCGCCTCTTCGTCCGTCACACCGCTCTGGTGGCTGAGCGTCACTTCGCGAATGTCCTCGTTGAACTGATGCGCGTCAGGATCGCAATACCAGTTGGCTTTATAGGTACGCACCGCGTGTTTATTCCATTCGCTGGTAAACACGCACTGCCCGCCAATCGCCTCAAAGCCGTGGCGGATGCCGCCGATCCCGGCGAAGAGATCGACAAAACGGAAAGCATAGTGAGGATGACAGGCTGGCGGACGAGGCAGCAGATTTTGCAAGACGCTATATTCGCCGTCGCTGAGACGACGCCCTGCCCGCTCACTGGTCACCAGCCGCTTAATGATTGCCGGGCTCCAGTGGCTTTCGCCCTGAGCATTCAGCAGATGCGCCAGCGTTCTGGCATCGTAAATTTCCAGCAGTTGGCACAATAACGCCTGCACTGACGCCGTTGATTTTTCTGCCAGCAAAAACGCGGACTCCGTCACTGATACATTTTCCTGCATACATTTAACCGGACCAAAAGGGGTTAAAAGAGAGTAACACAGAAAGCCTTTACAGACTTTCCCGGAAACGCTGTAACACCGCACTGTCGGTGCCTTCGTAATCACCGCGTAGTTCGGCACTCAGCCGGGCCATAAACTGGATTAAAAAATCAGCGCTCTGACGCGCCAGCTCACGCCCGGCGGCGGTTTGCATCGTCTGCGGCAGGCGCAGCAATTTGGTCTGAAAATGGTCAAGCGCAAAGGCGCGGTCGTTCAGCTCGCGCTCATCGGCAAAGGGATCTTCCGGGTCGAAAAGCGGCACACCCAGCGCGCCAGAGACGGCAAACACGCGTGCCAGACCAATAGCACCCAGGGCTTCCAGTCTGTCAGCATCCTGCACGATTTTCGCTTCCAGCGTGCGCGGCGGGATCCCGGCACTGAAACTGTGCGCTTCAATCGCATGCTGAACGGCTGGGTAGCGTGGGGGCGGGAAATCGGCAAAGTCCTCGCGCAGGATCGCGATCGTTTTTTCCGCTGCAAGCTGCGACGAGCGGCCTCGCTGCGGATGATTTTTTGGCAGACTGACAATATCGTGAAAATAACAGGCGGCCAGGATCGCCAGCGCATCGACCGGCTGGTCAGCCATCAGGCGTTTAGCGGTGTTCCAGACACGACGGAAATGGGAGATATCATGGGCGGTATCCTCGCTGGCGTAATGCGCCGTCAGCCAGTTTTCAAAGCGTTGCTGCCACTGCACAAGTTCCATAGCGCTTTCCATAAAGTGAAAAGCTGTACAATAGCAACTATTTACCGATCTGACATATCACGCGGCCGGGTATACCAGGCAATGCCGCCGAGGATCGCCCCCACAACACTCAATACCAGAAAGCCGCACAGGGCGCCCAGCCACTTGCCGGCTGTCGAGCCGGGATCGCTTTGAATCAGCGAACCTGATACCGAGCTGACTTTACTGATGACCCATACATAGCGCGCCATCGCCCAGAGAAAGTAGCCGCAAAAGGCGTAAAATACCCACAATGCCAGTTTGCCGCCCAGGCTGCGTTCGTTTTTCATTGCCATGTTCTCCTCTCAGCGCAGCAGCACCACTACATTCACATCAATAATATAAAATGTGAAATAAATCACATTTTTCTATTTAATGCACTCTCCTGAGCAGATTTTATGCTGCCGATTTGCGTTAAGTTGATCTTAAGCAATTTTTAAGCGTGCCTGTTTATTACGCGGCTTCGCTTACGCGCTAATGAGAGGTCAGCAGGAGATCAATTATATTGCGGCATTATTTTGCTCTCAGTATTCCGATAAACCTGTTTTCTAAAGCTTATAATTATGTAATGATAAAGAGGTTATGAGCTTTTTTGTCGTTTCATGATTAAACACCCTTAAATTACCCTTATCTTCGCCCGATAATATTATCGGGCTTTTTTATTACTTTTTCCCGTCCTGAAAACATAAAGCAACCTAATAAATCCAAACCATCAATAACTAACTGATATAAAAATCAATAATCACCGTATATGCTTGTCTTAAACGTATAAAATAAACATATAAAGACACTTATATTAATATTTTGAAATACTCCAAATAATTGTGTTACATTTATTTTTAAACAGAAAAAACCTGCACTGAAATAGTATTACCTCCGTAACCCGGAGGGGCTTACGTATATTCATGAAGAAAATACACACAAAGGAATATATAATGAAAAGAAAAGTTCTGGCAGTTCTTGTCCCTGTTTTATTATGCGCTGGCGCGGCTAATGCGGCGGAGATTTTCAACAAGGACGGCAATAAATTCGATCTGTACGGAAAAATGGTCGGTGAGCGTATCTGGGACAAGACCGATGATAGCAACAGCGAGAATGCCGATACCTCCTATGCCCGTTTCGGTATCAAAGGCGAAACGCAGATCAACGACCAGTTGACCGGTTATGGCCAGTTTGAATACAACCTGAACGCCAGCACTCCGGAAGGCGAGCAGGATGAGAGCACCCGTCTGGCGTTCGCAGGCCTGAAATTCGGTGACTATGGTTCGTTCGACTATGGCCGTAACTACGGCGTGGCGTACGATGCAGGTGCATACACCGATATGCTGGTGGAATGGCGTGGCGACTCCTGGGTTCACACCGATAACTTCATGACTGGCCGCACAACCGGCGTGGCGACCTATCGCAACAGCGACTTCTTTGGTGCCGTTGAGGGTCTGGATTTTGCCCTCCAGTACCAGGGTAAAAACAACGATCGTCAGATGAAAAAAGCCAACGGTGACGGCTACAGCACTTCTCTGGCCTACAACTTTGATGGCTTCGGCTTCGTGGGTGTATACGGTAAGTCTGACCGTACCAACAAGCAGACTGCTGACGGCTACGGCGATACCGCAGAAATCTGGTCACTGGCAGCGAAGTATGATGCCAACAACCTCTATGCTGCGGTGATGTACGGTGAAACCCGTAACATGACCTGGGCGGGAGATGCGGGTTTCGCTAACAAAACCCGCAACGTCGAAGCCGTGGTCCAGTACCAGTTCGATTTCGGCCTGCGTCCTTCTCTGGGCTACGTCTACTCCCAGGGCAAAGACCTGTATGCACGTAACGGTCATGGCGGCGTTGATGCCGATCTGGTGAACTATGTTGAACTGGGTACCTGGTACTACTTCAACAAAAACATGAACGTTTATACCGCCTATAAATTCAACCTGCTGGATGAAGACGAAGCGGGTATTACTGGCGCGCATGCTGATGACCAGTTCGCGATGGGTATCGTTTACCAGTTCTGATTGAGATCGCCAAACGCTCTTAAGCCCGCTGCAAAGCGGGCTTTTTACTTTCTGTCGCCACCAGTTTTACATCGCTTTTACAAATCCCGCCCATCAGCGATAATGCCCCCCTTTCCCTCTTGACCGGAGTTTCAATGCGCGATTTGCCGCCCCTTCCCCCCACGCACAAGCGCCCAATGAAACTGAACACGCTGGTCACGCTGATGGTGTACGGTGTAACGGGCGCAATATTACTGGTGATTTTTGTTCTCTACTTTGCCCAAATCACCCGCGCCACCCGTGATGGTGTGCGGGATACCGCTCTCGCCGTCGCCAGAACCCTGGCCGACAACCCGGAGGTGATCCGCGGCTTATCCTTCCCGCCGGACAGCAACATTATTCAGCCTGTCGCTATGGCAGTGATGCAGCGTAATAATCTGCTGTTTGCCGTTGTCACCAATATGCAGGGGATCCGCTATTCCCATCCTAACAGCGCCCTGCTCGGCAAAGCTTTTATTGGGGCCGATCTGCGGCCTGCGCTGGAGGATAAAGAGAATGTCGCCATCAATCACGGCGTACTCGACGAGGCGCTGCGCGTGTTCACTCCGGTGTATAACGCGCACCACCAGCAAATTGGTGTCGTTGCCGTGGGGATCTCACTGAATAAAGTAGAGCAGCAGATCGCCCGCAATCGCTGGGACGCCATCTGGCTGGTGCTGTTCAGCGCGCTGCTGGGCGCGCTCGGCGCCTGGGGACTGGTGCGGATGCTGAAGCGCATTCTGTTTGGGCTGGAGCCTTATCAAATCTCAGCCCTGCTCGAACAACGTCAGGCGATGCTGCACTCCCTGCGCGAAGGGGTGATCGCCGTGGATCAGCAGGGGCGTGTAACGATGGTCAACCACGCCGCCCGCCAGATCCTGAATATCAGCGCCAGCAGCAAGGCCCTGCACGAGGAACCGCTGCTGGCGAATCTGCGCGAGGTGCTGCGTAGCGGCATGGCTCGCCAGGACCAGGAGCTCAACTGCCACGGCAGGTTGTTGCTCTGCAATACCTTGCCCGTCAGGAGCGATAATCAGCTGATGGGCGCCATCACGACGTTTCGTGATAAGACGGAGATTAGCCAGCTCCTGCAACGGCTGGACGGTATGGTGAACTATCTGGATGCGCTGCGCAGCCACTCCCATGAGTTTATGAACAAGCTGCATGTGATACTTGGGCTGCTGCATATGAAGCACTATGCCAGACTGGAAGAGTATGTTCTGTCGACCGCCAACGCCTGGCAGACCGATGTCGGCACGCTACAGCGCAACATCAAATCGCCGGTGGTCGCAGGATTTCTGCTGGGTAAAATCAATCGCGCCAGAGAGACAGGGTTTCGCCTGACGCTCTCCGATGCCAGTCAGGTGCCGGATAATCCCAATGCGCAGCAGGTCGCCGGGCTGATTACCGTGCTGGGTAATCTGATTGAAAATGCGCTTGATGCTATGACTGGGCAGCCCGAGGGCGAAATCGGTCTGCTGCTGCACTATCAGCAGGGCTGGCTTAGCGCCGAGGTGAGCGACGATGGTCCGGGCATCGCCCCGGAACATCTGCACGCCATTTTTAGCAAAGGGTTTTCTACCAAAGGGGAGAACCGGGGGGTGGGATTATACCTGGCCCGTCAGCAGATCGAGGATCTGGGCGGAGAGATCGTCGTTGAATCGGAACCGGGCGTGTTTACCCAGTTTTTTGTGCAACTCCCCTGGGAGAGTGAAAGGAATAGCGCGTGATACATGTTTTAATTGTTGATGACGATGCCATGGTGGCCGATCTTAACCGCCAGTACGTCAATCGGGTTGAGGGTTTTTGCTGCTGCGGCGTAGCCACTTCCCTGGCAGAAGCCGGGGCCATACTTCACTCCCCTGCCCGGCAGGTTGACCTGATCCTGCTGGATGTCTATATGCAGCGCGATAATGGCCTGAGCCTGCTGCCGGTTATCCGGGCATCCGGGCGCAAAACAGACGTCATTATGATTACCTCGGCCTCTGATGGTGCCACTATTCAGGTCGCCATGCACTATGGTGTGGTGGACTATCTGATCAAACCGTTTCAGTTCCCGCGTTTCGAAGAGGCACTAAAGGGCTGGCGCGAAAAAAAGCAGCTGATGGAAGCGCATCAGTATTATGACCAGGCTGATGTTGACCGGCTTCTGCGTGGCGGTGCGCCGGCGCTGGCAGACAGCCGCCGTCTGCCAAAAGGGTTAACCCCGCAGACGCTGCGAACGCTATGCCTGTGGATTGATGCGCATCCGGAAACGGAGTTCTCCACCGACGAACTGGCTGGCGCAGTTAATATCTCGCGGGTATCCTGCCGCAAATACCTGATTTGGCTGGCGCAGGTCAACATTTTGCACACCAGCATTCACTACGGCGCGACCGGCCGACCGGTCTATCGCTATCGCCTGCGGCCCGAGCAGATTGCCCTGCTCAGACAGTATTGCCACCAGGAGTAATGAATGCACTTCAACCTCTTCCGATAAACATCCTGATTTAGCTCACATATATTGTCTTGAGGCAGTAAAGGGCTATTACTCCACATAAGTGGAATGATAAGGTAGCCAGCGTAAAAGATCTCTGACGAGAAAACGTGCGGAAAGGGTGACGGAAGAGAGCGTGGCGGAGAGAGGGGGATTTGAACCCCCGGTAGAGTTGCCCCTACTCCGGTTTTCGAGACCGGTCCGTTCAGCCGCTCCGGCATCTCTCCGTTTTGATGTTGCCATCATGCCGGGTAATTTGGCATTTTAACAGACCATAACCGTTCAATTTTGTTCAAGTGACGAGTTTGCGAGCAAAGCGATGATTAAGTGGCCCTGGAAATCGAATGAATCCGCCCGAAGCGCGGCGCTGCCGTGGGAAGAGGCCCTGGCGATCCCCGTCCTGTCCACCTTATCGGATGAGGATAAATCGCGTCTGGTACAGCTTGCCATACGGTTCTTACAGCAAAAACGCCTGGTTCCATTGCAGGGTTTTGAGCTCGACGATCGCAAAAGCACCCGCATAGCGCTGCTCTTTTGCCTGCCGGTACTGCAGCTGGGGATCGAGTGGCTGGACGGTTTTCATGAAGTTCTTATCTATCCGGCACCTTTTGTAGTGGATGACGAATGGGAGGATGAGATCGGGCTGGTGCACAATCAGCGGATGGTGCAGTCCGGTCAGAGCTGGCAGCAAGGGCCGATTATCCTCAACTGGCTGGATATTCAGGACTCGTTCGATGCGTCAGGTTTCAACCTCATCATTCACGAAGTGGCCCACAAACTGGATACCCGTAACGGCGATCGCGCCAGCGGCGTTCCCTTTATTCCCCTGCGTGAAGTGGCAGGCTGGGAACACGATCTGCACGCCGCCATGAACAATATTCAGGATGAGATCGATCTGGTGGGCGAAAGCGCGGCCAGTATCGACGCCTATGCTGCCACCGATCCCGCCGAATGCTTTGCGGTATTGTCGGAATATTTCTTCAGTGCACCCGAACTTTTCGCTCCGCGCTTCCCGGCCCTGTGGCAGCGTTTTTGCCACTTTTACCAGCAGGACCCGCTACAGCGTTTACGTGAAAATGAAGGACCTGGCGAAGATTCCGCCGCGCAAGTACACTAAAACAGCAGCCTGTGTCATAATTAATCAATTGAATCAGTGCGTTGAATTTAGTGTTGACACAAAATAGCGAGGCCATTAATATGCGCCTCGTTCACACGATTCCTCTGTAGTTCAGTCGGTAGAACGGCGGACTGTTAATCCGTATGTCACTGGTTCGAGTCCAGTCAGAGGAGCCAAATTTAAGAAGCCCGCTTAAGGAAACTTAAGCGGGCTTTTTGCTATTTCTCACCGTTAAAACCCCGCATCGCAGGGTTAATCTGGCTATATCTGGTAGTCAATCGCCACCTCTTCCGGCTCCATAACCTGACGCTTGATCTCCTCTACCGACAATCCGGCGTTGCAGAGTTCGATAAAGCGCCAGACATAGTTGCGCTGCAACTGCCCTCGCTTAAGGCCGAGCCACACGGTGTTGGCATCGAAAAGATGACGGGTATCAAGACGCACCAGGCTCCCCTGCTCGTGCTCGCCGCCGGACTGTTCCGCCACCAGCCCGATACCCAGCCCGAGCTCGACGTAGGTTTTAATCACGTCGGAGTCCTGGGCGCTGAGCACCACATCCGGCGTCAGCCCTTTGCGGTTGAAGGCCTCATCAATGCGTGACCGCCCGGTGATACCTTGCCGATAGGTGATTAAGGGCCATTTTGCGATAGCCTCGAGCGTCAACGGAGAGACCTGCGTCAGCGGATGGTCTGGGGGCAGCAGCAGGCTGTGATGCCAGCGAAACCACGGGAACGCCGCCAGCAGCGGATCGTTGCTTAAGCGCTCGCTGGCAATGCCAATATCCGCCCCACCGTTTTGCAACAGCATCTCTATCTCCTGGGGCGTACCCTGGATGAGCTCCAGGCGCACATCCGGGAACAGCTCCCGAAAGGCCTTGATCACCGGGGGCAGGCTGTAGCGGGCCTGAGTATGGGTGGTCGCGATAGTTAACACGCCGGTGGCGTCGTTGGTAAAGAGATCTGCCAGACGGCGCACGTTGCTGGCTTCATTGAGAATACGTTCGGCGATGGTCAACAGTGCTTTGCCGGGCTCGGTCATTCCCAGCAGACGTTTGCCGCGACGAATGAAGATCTCAATGCCCAGCTCCTCTTCCAGCTCGCGGATATGGCGACTGACGCCCGACTGAGAGGTATAGAGCATGTTGGCGACCTCGGTCAGGTTGTAATCCCGACGGGCCGCCTCACGGATAATTTTAAGCTGCTGGAAATTCACGGTTCACTCCGGCGAAACTGACATGACGCTATTGTTAAAGTGCGTCCGCCGTGTAAACAAATAATAAAAATCCGCAACTTATGCTTTTATGGAATATTAGCTGACCAGCTGCAGCTCGCGGTTCTCCAGCGACGGGCGGCTCACCAGCGACATCAGGATCTCTTTCACCGCCTGCGCCTGCGGTGACAGCGAGCCGCGGGCCGAGACGTTAAGCGATAACGGCAGGCTCATGGACGGCGAGCTAATTCTCGCCATCCAGCCGTTAGCGGCACTGGAGAGCGATCGCGCAGCCGATTCAGGCAGCACCGTCACCCCCATTCCGCTGGCAATGGCAGCGGTCAGGGTAGAGATGGAGTCGATCTCGCCAATGATTTTCGCCGTCAGACGGCGCAGCGAGAAGGCTTCATCGACGCGCAAACGCACGGCGCTATAATCACGCGGTAAGAACAGATTCATCTCGGCCACCGCCGTTAAATCGACGCTCTGACCCGGGCAATCCCGCGTCCCTACCAGATAGAGATCTTCTTTTAGTACTGGCTGGCTGGTGATCCCCGCCACGGGGGAGCGATCGTAAAGCACCGCCATATCCAGCTGTCCGCTGAGTAATTTGTCGTTCAGCGCCGCGCCGCTGTTTTCATGCAGGTAGACCAGTACCTCCGGCAGCTCTGCGCGCACCGCCTGCAATAACGGCATAGTCACAGACGAGGCCGCCGTACCCGGTGCCAGGCCAATCGAAACCTGGCCGGTCAGCGTCTGCCCGACATTGCCCACCGCCAGCTGCGCCTGTTCACACTGGCGCAAAATAGTGCGTGCATGGGTATAAAGGATCTTGCCTGCTTCGGTCGGGGTCACGCCGCGTTTCGTGCGGATCAAGAGTTGCTGATCGAGTTCACCTTCCAGAGTGGCCACCTGCTGGCTCAGTGCCGGCTGCGCGATATGTAACACTTCAGCGGCCTGGGTCAGGCTGCCGATATCGACGATTTTTACGAAGTATTTCAGTCGTCTTAAGTTCATGTTGCCCCCTGTACGAAATGCGTTGCCGGTTCCGGCGCGAATGTACAGAGGGTTTTGCAAGATGCTTGCCAGTTTTTAAAAGAGGTCCGATATGTCCGCTAAGCGGCTGAAAATAAGGAAATCCAATCACTGTCGTCGCATTTTAAAGTGAAACAGCGGTTTATGATCTGCCCCATTCGGGGTATATCCGCACCAAAAACGTGCAATCCGCTGGGGAAAGCATCACTTTGCTGATTTTGTCAGCAAACGCGTCAAACAGAGGAGATCACCCTTTGACAACGGCGACCCACGTCGATAATATGCGCCCCGTTCACACGATTCCTCTGTAGTTCAGTCGGTAGAACGGCGGACTGTTAATCCGTATGTCACTGGTTCGAGTCCAGTCAGAGGAGCCAAATTTAAGAAGCCTGCTTAAGGAAACTTATGCGGGCTTTTTGTTTTTGTGCACGGGTGCCGACAGCGTCGGCACCACCGGGTTTACTGGTATTCGAAAGAGGCCACGATGGCTGAAGAAACGTCCCCTGGCATAACGGTTCCCGCTTTCGAATAAACGCGCGCCTGAAGTTTGAAAGTGGTACTCCCCCCTTCCACAGCACCGATTAATGAGCTGTTATTGCTCAAAATGGTTCCCGTGGTTTGCTGAGATAACTCAACGGCAGTATTGGCTGCAGGTTGCGCCGCGTTGTTTGCCCATCGCGTGGCATCTGTCTGGTCAGGGGTACCCGTAAAAGTCACTTTTACATTAGTGGTGCTGGCCGGGCAGTCGGTCACAGGTAAATCAAACATGGTTATGGGTGACCCCGAACCTGCCGCCTCTAAGGACGTGGCCGCGATGGATTGTCCCAAGTCCACGTTCAATGTACTGGAGCCACCATTAAGTGTTTTACAGGGAGTAGCAATCACTTTTCCTGTGACATTGATACCCACCGTATCTGCCGCGTAAATATTGCCAGCAAAAAGAACAGCGGAAATGGATGCGGTCAAATAGCATAAACATTTTTTCATTTTAGCCCACCTTGGCATGATATTAAGATATGACAAACGTCATTGATATGTCAGTGTCAGCGTAGCAGTTGAATTCGCTTCACCGACAGTGACATGATTTTTTGTCTGATAATAACGGGCAGTAACAGGAAATAACTCTTTCCCGCCGCTGGATGTTTTTAACGCCAGCCTGCTGTTAATAATAAGAGGTTTACCATCATATAATAACTGCACCCCAACGCCTTGCGCGGTATTAGCGCCACCTTGATTATTTAATGCCATTACACTGGGATCGCTGACATCCGGGTTTTGCTGTCCGTTCAACGTGACATAGATATTGGCAGCTCGATCGCAATCCAGGCCAAGATTCTGCGTGCTGGTTTTTCCAGGGGTAAAGCCTGGCGTTGTGCCAAAATCCGCTTTTGAAACATTGCCTATCGGAAACGTTAAATTAGGTGTAGTGATCGAACAGGCCACCTGGGTAATGCCTCCCCCGTTCAAATGAACAATAACGGGTGTGATTCCTGATACCGACCAGGTGCCAAGCTGTCCGATAGTGAATGCACCGGACTGAATAACGCCCGTTTTATACAATGTATAGCTAATCGGGGGGAGGTTCACTGAACCTGAAACTGTATTATCGGTGGAGGGCGGGTTGTCCAGATATGCCCACGAAAAGTTTACTTCAATAGCCACACCGGGAATATTGGTCGCATAGGCATGGGTAATCGATGTCGCTACGCCACCCAGATAAGTCATTTTATAATAGTTAGTATTTGTGTCACCCTTGCATTCCAGCAGTTTCTGGCCTACTCCGGTCGAACTTGAATAGATTACGGAGCCAACGGGTACATCTCTTTGCACTATCACGTTATTGGGCGAAAAGCTCAGGATTTGTTGTCCCTGGCCCTCAGCAAATACACAATCGGCAAACACATCAAAGCTGGAAAACCAGCATACCATTATGAGTAATACGCCAGGGATCTTAGCGCCCATAATTTTATTTGCATATTTCATTGCTTAATACCACTCCGGAATTAATTGCAGATTCATGAAGCACATAATTAACGCGGCATTGTTCATCCGCTGCCTGGCCCCAGCGTGCAATGAGCTCTCCGCTGTTTTCGAGTCCGGTGAGGTAAACCTGGCCCTGATCCCCAACAATAAATCCGCGAGAATTTTTGTCTCGGGCAAGGGTCACCGTAGTTCCGAAGGGAACGGGCAGCCCATTTCCCCGTGTCAGGGTCATTAATACACGGATCCCCACGTTAGCGATATATTTCGCGCTGACCACCGCACCGCGAGTAGGAATAACGGTCTGAGTCGTTAATTGCAGTTCAACATCATCAGGTAGCGTTTCCGTCTCCAGGCTCAGGCTATTTTTGCGATATGGCGAGACATTGCTGGCGACAGTATAACCGCGAAAATCCGTTCTCACGCCGGTCTGGCCAGAGACGCCCACGCCCGACGCGCCCGGGGCTTTAATCAACGCGATGGTTTCGCCAAAAGGCTGAGCCAGCGTCATCCCGTTGGCATGAACCAAAATCCCCCCATTCAGGCCGTAGTTGACGCGCTGCATATTTTCGTCAGTGCTATAACCGCCGGTCACTTCGCCGTAGGTTCCGTGATAGTCAGCGCTAAGATTACCGGTACGACCTGCTGCGTTGTTGCTATACCCTCGCTGCATACTCCAGTCCAGGGCGTTTTCTTCCAGCGCCGTGCCACTCAGACTCACCGTCTGGGTTGTGTTTCCTTTTTTACTGGTATTCAGACTGTAGCTGGCCCAGGTATGACTCAGGAAACGATCCAACGGAATGCTGATATTTAATGCCAGGATCCGATCTTTATCGTACGTTTTCCCCCCGCCGCTGCCCGCTGCGCTCGCATTATTGCTGTAGCTATAACTCAGCCCCCAGGTAATGCCGTTCCATGCGTTGTTATAGCTGACGCTGTATGAGCTCATCGTCTTGTCAGCATTCCAGTAATCCTCACGGATTGCGCTGCCGGTGAGGGAGCCGAAGGCGGGCCCCAGCGTCTGACTTAACGTCATTTCAGCACGGTTACGCCGACGATCCTGCAACGAATCACTCTCGCCGTCGGCATCCAGCACCTCCTGCATTGCGTAATAGCCTGCCGTAGAGTAGCGATAGCTGGTCGCCGAAAAATTGGTTCCGGTATCGGTGAAATTTTTACTGAAGCGTACGCGCCAGGCTTGCCCGCTTGATTTGCTCATCGAGGCAGGGTTCGACCACGCCTGGGTGACATCCACTGACAAGGCGCCAATCGTTCCCATATTTTTACCGATGCCAAGGGCCCAGGCGTGATATGGGCGAGATACCTGTATGCCGCCATAGAGTGTTAAGCCCTGAGGCAGACCATAAATGGCGGTGCCCTGCATCAGCGGACGCTTTTCAACCTCGCTGTCACTGGGACGATACTGACCGCCCGTCAGGCTGTACTTCAACCGCCCCTCTCGCTGCAGAACAGGCACAGAGGCATAGGGCACCACAAAATCATGTTCGCTGCCGTCCGCTTCTTTAACGGAAACCGTTAAATCACCGGCGCCACCGGTGGGATACATATCGGTAATTTCAAATGCGCCCGGGGCAACATAACTCTGATAAATGATGTAGCCATCCTGGCGGATAACTACCTGGGCATTCGTGCGCGCAATGCCGCGAACCACGGGCGCGTACCCTTTCTGACTGTCCGGCAGCATCTCATCATCAGAGGCCAGCTGACCGCCGCGAAAAGGGATACTGTCGAAAACGTCGGAAGGCGATGAACTGTCGCCGAGCGTCAGCTGGCTTTTCAGGGGGATAATGTTGCGCTGGGCATAGGTGTAAACCGAATCCCACTGCGCTTTGCCGTCGTTATCCCGGCGCCAGGTTGTATAATTTCGCAGACGCCAGGGCCCCATATTGATACCCGGGCGCAGGTTGGCATACTCGCTATGGCTGTTATTCGTCGTGCTGTTTCTGCCCCAGGTATTATCGCCGCTGAGACTGTAATTCAGCAGCAAGGCGTTAATCCCCTCGTCCCACATTTCCGGCGCAACATAGCCGCGCGCCTGGGAAGTGAGTGCGGCCTGCGGAAAACTCAACAACAGTTTTTGCGCACCAAAGATAAAGTCGGCAGACGCCTGAGGAATGGCGGCGAGTTCTACGCATTCGCTTTCGGTATCGAGCCCGGGGAAGCGATCGGTTTTGACGCCATAACTTTGTAGCAAACCTGGCGACAGGCAAGGCTGCAGACGATTATCACCCCGGGTCGTGGCAACCGATCTGAATGCAATTTCGCGTGTATCCACCGTCTGACCGTTAACAACCACCTCAACGCGATATTTCCCTGGCACCTGCGCACCACGCGCAAAGGATGAGAGATCAACGCCTTTCATGGAGGGATTATCGACTTCCAGCAGTGCCGGATTAAAATACTCCTCTGCACAGGCGCTCTGCATCACACCGGGTAAAGCCAGTATAATTAATAAGGCGAGCCGGGTCGGTGGAAACCAGCAACATAATATCGTGCGCATAATGAGTTTTTATTAACCATCCCTTGGTTATCAACGCCTTAAATAGCGGCATGATGTGTCGCTCCGACACCACCATAGTCATTAATCAATTTAAATGTGACAGGCCCGGAACTGACCCCTGCCGGAAGTAAAAACGACGCCGATGCGCCTGATGCGACAAAAGTCGGTTCAGGCACGTTTTTTCCCGCAACGGAAATTTCATTAAAATTCATATAATAATTACCCGGATTACGCACCGAAACGTGATTCGCAGAAATTTTCCAAATCAATTTTTCAGCAAAATCCTCAGGCACCTTTCCTTTTAATGACGAAGGGCGATAAATTAATTTGATGCGTGTTTTTACTGCAATCTGAAGCGAGTTCGCTTTTTTTTCCGCCGCAGGAATGGCCTTGATATTTAACCAGTACATCGATTCTTTATTGTCCGGTAAATTCCCGGCGCGGACGATCCTCATCACATTCTCCTGACCGCGATCCAGTCGGTACAGAGGAGGCGTAATAATAAAGGGGATCCTTCCGGTGCTATTATCCTGATTATCAAACCATGACTGAATAAGGTAAGGCACGGTATCGGGATTGGAAACGCTAATGGCTGCTTCCTTTTTTCCGCCGTCGTAAATCACTCGCGTTCCGCCTATATTAACGCCCGCATAGGCTGACGATGCGCCAGAGAGTGCCAGCAAAACGGTAAAAAGGATATTTCTGAAACGTTTCATAAAATCTGGGTTTTAAATAAGCTGGTAAATATTTCACCAGAGTATTTATCTTTTCATTTAAGCCAACAATGAAAACCCAGCGTAATTTTACTCTGACAGACGCTTTACCTGCATTAAAGTAAAAGCCCGCTTAAGGAGACTTAAGCGGGCTTTTATTCTTACGGCCAGGCTTACTGGCTGGACGTCATGACCAGCGGCATGCTCTGTGCGCCGATACCGACATTCACCGGCATCCCCGACCGGCGCTCCAGCGCCCCGCTAGCCTTCACGGCATCCACATCCGCGCCGTTGAGCTGGGCGCGTAACCCTGCGGTCATCGGTAGCGGCACCTTATTTGTCGATTCAAACTCCGCACGATTACGGGACAGCGGCTCATGCACTTCGACCCAACGACTGCCGTCCGGCTCGGTGGTGACTTTAATCGGCTGATCGATAAGCTGCACGCGCGTCCCGACCGGAACATTATCGAAGAGGTATTTGATATCGTCGTTGCGCAGACGAATGCAGCCCTGGCTCACGCGCAGCCCGATCCCAAAGTTTGAATTGGTGCCATGAATTGCGTAAAGCCTGCCGATATAGAGCGCATACAGCCCCATCGGGTTGTCCGGCCCCGCAGGTACAAACGCGGGCAGAGTCTTGCCCTCTTTGGCGTAAGCCCGACGGGTGTTTGGGGTTGGCGTCCAGGTGGGCCCGTCCTGCTTGCGCTCGACGGCGGTTACCCAGTTACGCGGCGTCTCGCGCCCGGCTTCGCCGATACCGATGGGGAAGATCTCAACGGTGCTACCCCCTGGCGGGTAATAATAGAGGCGCATCTCCGCCACGTTGACCACAATCCCCTCACGCACGGTTGCGGGGAGGATGAGCTGTTGCGGCACTACCAGCTGTGTACCGGGTTGAGGCAAAAACGGATCAACGCCCGGGTTCGCCTCCAGCATATTACTGAGCCCCTGCCCGTACTGGGCCGCAAACGCCTCCAGCGGCAGTTTGTTGTCCTGCGGAACGGTGATCACCTGCGAGGCTCCCACCAGACGACTCCCTTCAGGCGGCAACGGATAACTCACCGCCAGCGCATGCTGACTGACCAATAAAGCAGCGATAAAGCCCAACTTCATTATACGACGCATTATTCCCTTCCTCTGTCGCTCCGCGTATCTGACAAGCATAGCCCTGTTGCTGTGTTTATCGCCAGTTAACAAACCATCATTTCAATGAATATCACCCGTTTACCTCACGCGGGGATAAAATCGTTTTCACCCGTCCGCTATCGCGGTAGTCTCATACCCGTCGCCGTTTCAGGGCGACCGCAACGTGAGCGATATTCTTTCTAATACCTATAAAAAATAACGTCAGACAGGATCACTATGGATACCACCCTCGCCTCCTCGTCCCCCGACGGGGCTATACCATCGCTGCATCGCGCGCGCCGCGCGGCCCTCGGCAGTTTTGCCGGTGCGGTAGTCGACTGGTACGATTTTTTGCTCTACGGCATTACCGCCGCGCTGGTTTTTAACCGTGAGTTTTTCCCGCAGATCGATCCGGCGATGGGCACCCTCGCCGCCTTTGCCACCTTTGGCGTCGGTTTTTTGTTCCGCCCGCTGGGCGGGGTGATTTTCGGCCATTTCGGCGACAAGCTGGGCCGCAAGCGAATGCTGATGCTGACGGTCTGGATGATGGGCATCGCCACAGCGCTGATTGGTCTCCTCCCCTCTTTTGCCGTTATTGGCTGGTGGGCACCGGTTCTGCTGGTGACCCTGCGGGCCGTGCAGGGTTTTGCCGTCGGCGGCGAATGGGGTGGCGCCGCGCTGCTGTCCGTTGAAAGCGCCCCGGCACGGAAAAAAGCCTTCTATAGCAGCGGCGTACAGGTGGGCTATGGCGTAGGTCTGTTGCTTTCTACCGGGCTGGTGTCGCTGATCAGCACGCTGACCACCGATAAACAGTTCCTGAGCTGGGGCTGGCGCATCCCGTTCCTTTTCAGCATTGTGCTGGTGCTGGGGGCACTGTGGGTGCGTAACAGGATGGATGAGTCTGCCGAGTTCGAGCAGCAGCGGCAACAACCCGCAGAGAAGCGTCGCCTGCCGGTGATGGACGCGCTGATCCGTCATCCGGCCGCGTTTTTGAAAATTATCGCCCTGCGCCTGTGCGAGCTGCTGACCATGTATATCGTCACGGCTTTTGCGCTGAGCTACTCCACCCAGAATCTCGGCCTGCCCCGGGAGCTGTTTTTGAATATCGGCCTGCTGGTGGGGGGCATCAGTTGTCTCACTATTCCCTGTTTTGCCTGGCTGGCGGACCGGTTTGGCCGCCGTCGGGTCTATATCACCGGGGCGTTAACGGGCGCATTGAGTACCTTCCCGTTCTTTATGGCCCTCGAAGCCCAGTCCGTTATCTGGATTGTGGTGTTTGCCATTTTGCTGGCGAATATCGCCCATGACATGGTGGTGTGTGTCCAGCAGCCGATGTTCACTGAGATGTTTGGCGCAAGTTACCGCTACAGTGGCGCCGGGGTTGGCTATCAGGTGGCGAGCGTAGTAGGCGGCGGTTTTACGCCGTTTATTGCCGCCGCGCTGGTGACCTTCTCCGGCGGTGACTGGCACAGCGTGGCGATCTACCTGCTGGCCGGGTGCCTGCTCTCTGCCGCCACCTGCCTGGTGATGAAACCGGCCGCTACCTGATCTCACTTTTGTTTCACATACAGGTGACATACTATCGGGTAACGCCGTACACCTGTGGAACAAGGAGACAGAGATGAATAATAAGGACTCCAGCCTGACCCCGGCTCAGGCACTGGACATGCTGGATGCGCTGTACGATCAGGCGGTTAACGCCCTGCGCAGCGCCATCAGCGACTATATCAAAGACGGAACGCTCCCCGATGCCGAGGCCAGAATGAATGGCCTCTTTGTTTATCCGTCACTCTCCGTGACCTGGGATGGCAGCGCCACCAATACGCCGAAGACCCGCGCCTATGCGCGATTCACTCACGCTGGCTGCTACTCCACCACGGTCACCCGTCCGACGCTGTTCCGCCCTTACCTGGAGGAGCAGCTGACGCTGCTGTATCAGGATTACGGTGCCCATATCACCGTGGAGCCCTCGCGCCATGAGATCCCCTACCCGTACGTTATCGATGGCTCAGAGCTGACCCTGGACCGCTCCATGAGCGCGGGCTTAACGCGCCATTTCCCGACCACCGAGCTTTCGCAGATCGGCGATGAGACCGCAGACGGGATCTACCATCCGGCGGAGTTTTCCCCGCTGTCGCACTTTGATGCCCGCCGGGTCGATTTTTCGCTGGCGCGCCTGCGACACTACACTGGCACCCCCGCAGAACACTTTCAGCCATTTGTGCTGTTCACCAACTACACCCGTTACGTGGATGAGTTTGTCCGCTGGGGCTGTAGCCAGATCCTCGATCCCAACAGCCCCTATATTGCTCTCTCCTGCGCGGGCGGGATCTGGATCACCGCCGAAACCGAAGCGCCGGAGCAGGCCATTTCTGACCTGGCGTGGAAAAAACACCAGATGCCCGCCTGGCACCTGGTCACCGCCGACGGTCAGGGCATCACCCTGATTAACATTGGCGTGGGCCCGTCGAACGCCAAAACCATCTGCGACCACCTCGCCGTGCTACGCCCGGACGTCTGGCTGATGATTGGTCACTGCGGCGGCCTGCGTGAGAGCCAGTTGATTGGCGATTACGTGCTCGCCCACGCCTATCTGCGTGACGACCATGTGCTGGATGCGGTGTTGCCGCCGGACATTCCGATCCCAAGCATCGCCGAAGTGCAGCGGGCGCTGTACGACGCCACCAAAGAGGTGAGCGGCATGCCGGGAGAAGAAGTTAAGCAACGGTTGCGCACCGGCACGGTTGTTACCACTGACGACCGTAACTGGGAGCTGCGCTACTCGGCCTCGGCGCTGCGCTTTAACCTGAGCCGCGCGGTGGCGATTGATATGGAGAGCGCCACCATCGCCGCTCAGGGTTACCGCTTCCGCGTACCCTACGGCACTCTGCTCTGCGTCTCCGACAAGCCGCTGCACGGGGAAATTAAACTTCCCGGCCAGGCAAACCGTTTTTACGAGGGGGCGATCTCCGAGCATCTGCAGATTGGCATTCGCGCTATCGATCTGCTGCGCGCCGAAGGGGATAAATTGCACTCGCGTAAACTGCGTACCTTTAACGAGCCGCCGTTCCGCTGATCATAAAAAAGGAAAGTTATGCAAACCACCTCACCCCTATCCACCCTGCGCCAGTGGCTGGAGACCCAGGCGCTGGATGGCATTATCGTCCCCCGCGCCGATGCCTTTCAGAGCGAATATTGCCACCCTCATGACGATATTCTCGCCTGGCTGACCGGCTTTGACGGCTCGGCGGGACACGCCCTGATCCTGCGCGATCGCGCCCTGCTGTTTGTTGATGGACGCTATCAGGTTCAGGCCCGGGAACAGGTTAATCTGGCCGAGATTGAGATCCTGCATCTGCACAACGATCCGCTGGCAGACTGGTTACAGCAGAACATGAAGCCCGGGGCGCGTATCGCCTTTGAAGCGATGCTGATGACCCATACCCAGTATGAAGCACTCAATGCCAGTCACTGTGAGCTTGTCGCCCTGAATGCATCGCCGTTTGATACCCTCTGGCAGGATCGTCCGGCCCCGCCTGCGGGTGCCATCCGCGAAATGCCGGTGGAGATCAGCGGTGAAAGCAGTACCGACAAGCGCCAGCGCGTTGCTGCCATTCTGGCAGAACAGCACGCCGATTATCTGGCCATCACCCAGCCGGATAACATCGCCTGGCTGTTGAACGTACGCGGCAGCGATATTCCGACGAGCCCGGTACCGAACTCGTTTGCCCTGCTGAGCCGCGACGGCGCGGTGACGTGGTTTGTCACGCCTGAAAAAACCCGCGCGCTTCCGCCCGCGCTGCTGGAGAGCCTGACGCTGGCGCCTCAATCCGATTTTCTGTCGCAAAGCCAGCAGCTGTGCGCCGGTAAGCGCGTGATGGTGGATGCCGATTCCGCCCCTGTCGCCCTGCGCTTTGCCGTAGAGCCGCAGGGGGAGATTCTCTGGCACGCTGACCCGATCACCGCGATAAAAGCGTACAAAAACCCGATTGAGCTGGCGGGCTACCGCGACAGCCACCATCAGGATGGCGTGGCATGGGTCAATTTCCTGGCCTGGCTGGCGCACGAGGTGCCGCGTCGCGAAGCCTCTGGTCAACCCATTACCGAGCTGGAAGCCCAGGCGCAGCAGCTTCTCTTCCGTCAGCAGCGACCGGGCTTTATCGAGCAGAGTTTTGCCACTATCTCCGCCTCTGGCAGCAATGCGGCGATGTGCCATTACCACGCCAGCGAGCAGACTAATGCGGCTATCACCCGCAATCATTTTTACCTCAATGATTCCGGCGGGCAGTATCACAACGGCACGACCGACGCCACGCGCACGCTGGCTTTCGGGCCGCTGAGCGACCAGTGCCGTCTGCATTACACCGCCGTGCTAAAAGGCTTTCTCTCGCTTATTTCCCTGCAATTCCCGTCCGGAACCTGCGGGCATCAGATCGATGCGTTCGCGCGGCGTGAGCTGTGGGGGCTGGGGCTCGATTTTGATCACGGCACCGGACATGGCGTGGGTCATCAGCTGCTGATCCATGAAAATCCGCAGCGTATCGCGAAGAAGGTTAACCCCTGGCCGCTGGTGGCGGGAAATATCATCACCATCGAGCCGGGCTATTACCTGGCCGATGCATATGGCATTCGCATTGAAAACCAGGTAGAGGTGGTGGAGAGCGTACCGGGCTTCTGCCGCTTTGCGTCGCTGACGCTGGTCCCCATCGACCTGAGTCAGGTGGATCTGCATCTGCTGAGCGAAAAAGAGATTAAATGGCTGGATGATTATCATCACCAGGTGCGTGAGGCACTCTCGCCGCACGTTAACAGTGAGGCGCGCCCATGGCTGATCGCGGCCACGGCGCCTGTTCGCGTACACGGTTAAAGCACAAAGACCAGAAACGGTAACCTTCGGGTTACCGTTTTCGGTTTACCGACCCATTTTCAGGGAAGCGGAAAGATGTTAATCACGCATATACTGGTACATTTCTGAAGCCGTCAGATTCCAGTGGCCTCCATCAAATAGTGGCATATAGCTGCCATCATCCACACCGAGTTCATCCGCGATCAGCTGATTTAATTTGTCGTTCATTTTTATGATCAGATCGCGATAGCGTTCCGGCTCTGTAGCCAGATTATGGTTTTCATCGGGATCGTTGACGATATCGAAGAGTTCAACATCGTTATTATCCAGCAATGCTTCCAGTGTCACTGGAGTATTATGCTGTTTCAGGGAGAAGTAGCGAGCAAATTTATACTGACCATCATTAATCATTCGGATAGCGGAGCGGTGCTTAAAATCAGGCGCTATTTTAGATATCTCTTTTTTGAACTCCTCATGGGGAAGCTTTTGGGCTGCAAGCGCTCTGAATTGTGCAGTATATTTCGCATCCATATATAAGATCATCCCATAGCAATAAAGTGAGCCAGAGCGAAGGGTATGTACACCTGCTCTTTCTGGCTGACTAAGCAGTACGCTCATATCGCGGCCTTTCCTGCCAGCCAGAACTTTACTGCGTTTTTCTATATCACATCCGGTCAGACCCACCAGCGTCGGCACTAAATCCAGATGGTTGGTTAAACTATTACAACGTTTGTTTCCCGGATAAGCGGGGTGGCGGATAATCATCGGGGTGTGAATCTGCTCTTTGTAAACTGATGAACCTTTGCCATGCATCTGATGTGCCCCGCCTAATTCCCCATGGTCTGCGGTAAAAACGATGATGGTCTTATCGGTCAGGAGCAGATTATCCAGTTCGTTGAGAATAGCCTCAAGATGCCGGTCATTGTCGCGAATACAGTTGAAATAATAATCCAGCAATTTGCGCCAGCGGCGATCTTCGTCTGGAAACTGCCCCTCCATGACGGCCCGGGCATTCTGATACTCTTTATGTGCGGCAGGTCTTCCGGGTTCGTCAAATGCCTGGTGGCGGTTGGCCGGAAGAGGATAATCAGGCCAGCTCTGCTGATAAATTTTATTATGCGGCGGCTGTGTCGGGAGCAATGTATGATTTTCTTTATCCATTGCGCCTTTCCATTGCACTTTTTCACCCGCTTCATCAGTATCGATAAACATCACATCATGTGGATTAACCAGATTAACGGCGGCAAACCAGGGTTTGTTCTCATCATTCAGCGGGCGCCCGGTATTACGTAACCAGCTTATCGTTTGCCCTGTGGTCACCGAGTCAAAGAAATAGCCGCCTTTACTTTTACCAATAAGATCGCCAATACCGTGATAGTCAGAAAAACCATACTCTTCCATAATCTGGTTCAGGCGAGGCGTTGGGATTTCTGCAATATCAATATCTTCTACCGATTTCCCAGCAACAGGCTGATCGATTTCCCGTGTTAAGTGCCATTTTCCTTTGTAAGCGGAGTAGTAGCCCAGTTCACGCATCATATGACCGACGGTGCGGAGCTCAGGATCAAGATCGTAATTCATCCATGGAAAGCCAAGGTTATCAAACATGCGGGTTTGCGGCATATGTAACCCGGTATACATCACTGACCGTGAAGGTGTACAAACGTTGGCCGTATTCTGGTGATTGGTAAAAGTCACCCCTGTTTTCATCAACCGCTCACGTCCAGGCACAGGAAAGGGATAACGATCGAAAAAACGTTCCTGATCGCAGGTTATCAATAAAATGTTATAGCCTTCAGGGAGGGTTTCCGGAATTTTACCTGTAAACGGCCTATCCCAGGCAGGTTTAGTTTCAGCACAGCTCTGCGCTGCATTTCCGGTTTCTGGCAACAGACTGGCAACAACGGCAATCCCCAGGCCTTTTAATAAATCACGACGATTTTCATTTATTATATTCTTTTCTTTCATTCTCCAGACTCCGTTAATTTTACTACCTGCGCCCGGATTTCCGGGGCAATTTTCATCACCAATGCGGGCGGCTGGTGATTTAATAGAAGCGTTCTCATGACGTTCATATAGGGTGTGATATGGCGGAAAAAAGCTAAATAGCCTTCGCAGAGGTAATTCTGTGCCTCGTTGCCCTCGGCGATAATACGGTGTTTAGGGCATCCGCCATGGCAGGCAAAGCGCCAGTGACAGTTCATACAGCGTGAGGAAAGCCGGGCCTTTTCTTGCCCAAACTGCCGTTGAAACGGCGAACTGGCCAGAACGGCCATTGAGTCCTGTTTAAGATTGCCCAGCTTATATTCCGGTGAGACAAAGTGATCGCAGCTGTAGACATCGCCATTTTTTTCAACCAGTAAGCTCTGTCCGCAGGTCGGTTGCATTGTACAAAGTGTTGCGGGCTGCCCTGTCCATACGCCAAGCAGGTTGTCAAAAAACTGGATAAACACCTCTCCGACATCCTGTTCCAGCCATTCATTGAAAATAGCGCACAAAAATTCCCCCCAGCCCTCTGGCGTCACTGACCAGGGAAACGCAGGTTCAACGAGAGGAATGAACTGAATATGGCGGAGGCCCAGTTTCCGGGTCAGACAACGGTAGAGGGTCTGTCCCTGAGTCTCAGACTGATGGCTGACCACCACCATGGCGTTAACCGGGACATCGTGCTGCTGAAGGCAGCGAATTGCCTGTACGACTTTTTTCCAGGAGGGTTTTCCCGCACGCGTTTTACGCCATGCGTCGTGAAGTGAAGCGGGCCCATCAATTGATAACCCCACCAGAAAATCGTTCTCTTTCAGAAAACGGGCCCACTTATCATCAAGCAGAATGCCGTTGGTTTGCAGGCTGTTGTGAATGGTTTTGTTACCACGGTAACGCTGTTGCAGCGCAACCACCTGTTCAAAGAACGCCAGTCCACATAATGTGGGTTCACCACCTTGCCAACAAAACTCCACGCTCATAGAGGGTGTCGACGCAATGGTATTCTGGATATAGGCTCCCAGCGTTTCGTCATCCATTACGGTACAGGCAGGACGGGACACATTATTTTTAAGATAGAAACAATAATCACATGCCAGATTACAAAGATTGCCCCCTGGTTTGGCGACGGTGTTAAAATTATTACTCATTACTACTTATGCTCGTTGGTATTAATTGCAGTGATGATAAAATCATTTGTATTAATAAGATCGTTGCCATTGTTACTAATAGTTCTGTAATTATATTATTCTTGTTTTATCTTTATTTATGTCAGCTACAAAAGCGAAGATGTTATTATCCGTTATAATTGGTGTAATTTAATAACGCCTTAATCATCTGGAAATAGAAATTTCTGGGTCGTGATGACTGTTTCTTTAAGGTGATCTATCAGGAAGCTATAAAAGCTTTCGAGGATTAAGCATTCGAAGAAAATATCAGTAAGGGTTGGAACTGACTGCGCGGGTGCTTGCCGGATGTGAAGGATTTATCTACGAGGCTGAGCTTGCGAATAGCGGTATCAGTGAAGGAGACCATGGGGGATCAGAAACGGCCAACGGAGCGTGAAGTTCCCGACCAGGCCGCAAAAGCGACAGAGATCAAAAAACCCGGCCATCTTACTCAGATGGCCGGGTTAATCTGGCTTTAAAGCATCCTAAGAGTCACTGCGCTCTCTTAAGATTAAAATTTGGCTCCTCTGACTGGACTCGAACCAGTGACATACGGATTAACAGTCCGCCGTTCTACCGACTGAACTACAGAGGAATCGTGTGAACGGGGCGAATATTAACGATGCCACCTGGCGTTGTCAAAGGCAGAATGCAGATTTTGCATCGTTTGCCGATTTATTCCCCACTTTGCGCATTCACTATCCGTTCTGCGGGGATCGCCGCCACATTTTCACGCACAGGCCGCGGATATTTCCATAACCAGCGCCCGCTGACCATTCGCCAGTAGAACAGCGCGCCGCGAACCGTCCAGTCGAGGAACATCCCCAGCCAGACACCCACCACCCCCATACCCAGCATGATCCCCAGGGTGTAACCTGCTACTACGCGGCAGCCCCACATCCCGAGCATCGAAACCCACATGGCAAAACGGGCGTCCCGCGCCCCTTTAAGCCCGGCAGGCAGCACCCACGACGCCGCCCAGATGGGCATAAAGGCGGCATTCAGCCAGATTAAGATAACCACCACGTCTTTTACATCCTGCTCATGGGTGTAGAACGACGCCATCAGGCTGGCAAACGGCGCGGTGCCCCAGGCAATGGCCGTGAGCCCGATTGTCGAAAGCCAGAAGACATGGCGCAGCTGGCGCTCCGCCTGGCCTATCTGCCCTTTCCCGAGCCGTTTACCGGTAATAATAGTGGAGGCGGAACCCAGCGCGTTACCCGGCAGGTTGATCAACGCGGCAATGGAGAAGGCGATAAAGTTACCGGCAATCACGTCAGTACCCATTCCCGCCACGAACATCTGGGTCAACAGCTTGCCGCCGTTGAACAGCACCGACTCAATGCTGGCGGGGACGCCGATCCCCATCACTTCCCAGATAATGGCGAAGTTGAGCGGCTTGAAATAACTTTTGAGGCTGATGCGCAGTGACGGGTTAAAACCAACCGCCAGCACCACAATAATGGCGATGGCGCCAATGTAACGGGAGATAGTCAGACCCAGACCGGCCCCGATAAAACCGAGCCCGTCCCAGGAAAAAAGCCCGTAAATCAGCACGCTACTGATTAGAATGTTGAGGATGTTCATCCCACCGTTTATCAACAGCGGAATTTTGGTGTTCCCTGCCCCACGCAGCGCCCCGCTGCCAATCAGCGCAATCGCCGCGGCCGGATAGCTGAGCACCGTCATTTCGAGATACGACAGCGCCAGAGCTTTTACTTCTCCGGTCGCTTCCCCAGCCACCACATCGATAATCTCTTCGCCAAAATAGTGGATCACCGCCGCCAGTACAATGGAGAACAGCGTCATGATCACCAGCGATTGCCTCGCAGCAGCCCTGGCCCGGCGCGGATCGCGCTTGCCCAGGCTAAAGGCCACCACCACCGTGGTACCGAGGTCTATCGCCGCGAAGAAGGAGATAATGACCATATTGAAGCTGTCGGCCAGCCCGACACCCGCCATCGCCTCTTTACCGAGCCAGCTGACCAGGAAAGTGCTAAGCACACCCATCAGCAGTACACAGGTATTTTCCAGAAAGATAGGCACGGCAAGGGGGGTGATTTCGCGCCAGAAGAGAACTTTGTAGCTCTTGCGTTTGCTATACCAGCGCGTGCGCATCACGGCCTGGCGTAAAGCGGAGGTGACGTTCAAAGTGGACCTTAAAGAGAAAGTTGAAACTACATTTCAAATAATGAGGGAGAAATGCAGATCCTGCAAAGTATTTCCCACAAAAATATGTAGGGAATTACGACAAACTGGTGACAGAATCGGCAGTTGGTCGAATCGGACTAAGATCAGGTTTGACAAAAGTTTTTTCGCCGCTAAGATAACGCTCCACAACGATTCCTCTGTAGTTCAGTCGGTAGAACGGCGGACTGTTAATCCGTATGTCACTGGTTCGAGTCCAGTCAGAGGAGCCACATTTAAAAAGCCTGCTTTCGAGCAGGCTTTTTGCTTTTCTGATGACGGTAGACCGGCGCCCAAAAAAAAGCCCTCCGACCTGTCGGGGGGCTTTGCTTTTTGGCGGTGATTACTCGCCTTTGGCTTCCGCGTGCTTCATCTCGCCCATAACTTTCAGTTTCTTGGAGATCTCGCGACGCTCTTTAGAGATCTCGGCGTTTTTGATGATGTAGTCGTCTACGCGGTCTTCGTAGTCGCTTTTCATGCTGGCAATGATGCCCTGGATTGCTTCAACGCTCATGCCTGGCTTGATGTAATCGCTCAGGTTGTCCAGCAGCAGAACACGCTTCTGGTTGTCACGGATCTTCTTCTCAACGTCCTGGATTTCACGTTGCAGTTTGTTCTTGCGGCGGAACAGGCGGACGAACTCCAGAACATCCTGGAACGAAGGCTTAGTTGTTTCCATTTTTACACCCCTGATAATGTGAGATTCGGATTCGTTTAAACAACCGCGATAGCATTAACCTTACTGACAGCGATTGCTGATGACAATAATTTTCCGTTGTCCCTATCATAACCTCAATTTCTGCTGAATCGAAGCAGCAGACAACACAACCCTGCATAGCCGCTTTTTATTTGCGCAATGCCCGGCAGATTAGATGCGACAATAATTCCAGCTGGCGAGCAAGTTCCATGCTCAACCATACATAGCCGTGTATGGGCGTTTCCGCCACGTTTTCATTGTGATGATCGTTGATCAGCTGACGCAGCTCGGCAACGATTTCGTTCAGCCGCTCGGTGTTCGCCAGTATGGGCTGCGGATTGCCTTCATAAAGCGCATGGGCAATGGTGAGCAGCGTTTGCTGTGTCATCTGCTGCGTCTCTTTTAAGGTCCGGGCATTCAGCATCACAAAATGGCTGGCCCGGGAGGACCAGTGGGCGTTGATCTGTAGCTCGAGCATGCAGACAAGATTGCGGCTCACGGTCTGGATCGCTTCAAAGATCGCTTTCTGGATATGGGTCTCTTTGCTGGCCGGGGTAATCAGACCGCGCATTTTGACCACATCGTTGAGGATGGTTTGCAGGTGTTTTTCCAGCCGTGGTCGTTCCACCAGGTTGGGGGAAAAGCCCGCCTGATAGACCCGGTTAAAGGCGGTGACGTAGTTCGCCATCTGAATACGCCAGTGCAAAAAGGCCCGCTGCGGCCAGATGCCAGTAAAGAGCATCGCCAGCAATGACCCCAGGATCACATCACCGCTTCGCCAAAGCGCAGTTTGCATATCCCCGGTCGGCGCACCAATCACCACCGCAAGGGTGATACCGATAAGCAGCGCCTGATAGGGTCGTTTGCCCAGTGCCAGCCAGCCGCAGAGAAACATGGCCGCCGCGCACCACAGCAGCATCAACGGCAGAGAGATAAGCTCCAGTTTCAGGGCAATTAACCCCATTGCCGAGCCCAGAATGGTGCCGCCAATGCGCTCATACGCGCGCGGAACGACGTTCCCCCAAAAGGAGATCGGCCCCATGATGACCACCAGGGTGATCAGCGGCCATGTCCCTTCCGGCACGGCCAGCAGACGCACCAGTAAAAAAGTGAGGATAAACGCCAGCGCGATACGGCATCCATGTACGATGCGGTAATGACGATACAGTCGAATTTCAAAAGGCGTTAGAGATTTGTCGGGGCGCACACGCTCTCCAGCTTTACGGCAAACCCTGATTGTACTGCGTTTTCTGCCGGAGTTGTGCTCCCCGGCAGAAAAACCCTGTTAAGTGTGGGCATTAAGGAACCGTTATGCCATGCGGCTCTGTACAGGAATAAACATCTCAATATCCCAGTAGCCGTCGACATTCCCATCATTCAGATAACGTTCAAAACAGGCTTTTGGCGCGATCTGGTAATCGACATCCTCAAGCAGACTGTCGAAAAACCGATTCCACGGCGTGGCGAAATCATGGTTCTCAACGCGGGCCGTCGCCACCGCGTAGTCGCCTGCCGCCACTTCGGTCAGGATCACCCCTTCACTGTTGGGAGGAATAACAAAATCGTCCGGCACGGTGACAACCGTGTCGCAGCGTAGTTTTTCGGCAGGCACTTCGTCAGGGTTATCATAATAGACCGCCACCCACTCCAGCGGCTGGATCTGACGCCCCTCTACCCACATCATCAGTTGTTCAAAACCCTGCTTAACGGTTTGCTCCCACGGGCCAACCATATGAAAACCGGCAATTTTGCGTTTATTCTGGTGCGTGATGCTGTAGTCCATGCTGCCTCCGATTGTTTACTGTATATACATACACTGTAATGCAGAAAAAAGCGGTTTAACAATAATGACCTGTCTATTATGGGAGCAGGCTCGCACTGTCGCCAGCCTGCTCCTCCAGGCGCTACGCCTTATGGTGCAGATAGTCGCTCAGCCGCGAGAACATCCCGCCTTTACCCACATTCTCCAGCGTCACCAGCGGCCAGTGGGCTACCACTTTATCGCGATCGTACAGTTCGATCTCCCCGACCCGCTGATGGGCGGCAATCGGTGCTTCGAGCTCTTTCTTATCGAGGACATACTTCGCCTTGATGTTCGGCAGCTCCGCCTTTGGCAGTGCCAGCCAGAAGTCCCGATCGGTACCTAACGAGATACGCTCTTTATCGCCGTACCAGATGCGCTCGTTGCCCACCTGCTTACCGTTACGCAGGATCTGCACGGTATCGAAATTCTGCTGGCCCCAGTGGAGCAGTTTGCGCGCCTGATCCTCGCGGCCTTTTGGGCTTTCAGCCCCCATGACGACAGCAATCAGACGGCGCTCACCGTCAACAGCAGAGGCGATCAGGTTAAAGCCGGCGCCAGAGGTGTGTCCGGTTTTCAGGCCATCCACGCTGAGCGACTTGTCCCACAGCAGACCGTTCCGGTTCTGCTGGGTGATACCGTTCCAGGTCAGGCTCTTTTCACTGTACATATGGTAAAACGCCGGCTCGCCGTGGATGATGGCGCGGGAGAGCACCGCCAGATCGTAAGCGGAGCTGTGCTGGCCCGGCGCATCGAGACCATGTACCGTTTCAAAGTGGGTGTCGCGCAAATTCAGCTTTTTAACGTAATCATTCATCATATTGACGAACTGCGGCTGTCCGCCCGCCACGTAATCGGCCAGCGCCACGCAGGCGTCATTCCCGGAATCGACAATCAGTCCGCGGCTGAGGTCGCGCACGGAGACCCGTTCACCCGCTTTCAAAAACATTAGCGAGGAGCCGTTAAAAACCGGGTTCCCTTTGGCCCACGCGTCCTGGCCTACGGTCACCATATCGTCCGGCGTAATGCGATGGCTGTCGATCGCGCGGTCAACCACATAGCCGGTCATCAGCTTGGTCAGGCTGGCCGGATTGCGCTGCTGATGTTCGTTGCCCGCCGTTAAAATTTGTCCCGTCGTATAGTCCATCAGCACCCAGGAACCCGCCTGGATAGCTGGCGGCTGCGGCGCATAATTAATCGGGTCGGCAGCCAGCGCGGATGAAATGCTCAAAGTGAGTAAAGAAACAGCAATAAACAGACGGCGTTTCAACGGTATATCCTCAGGTCATTTAAAATCGTTGCCCTTTTTACGGAAGTTTCCCGCTGGATACCTGGAATAATTGCAAAAAAATGTGACAGCACGCATGTTTTTCCCGGATACCAGGTCGCAAATTTGCAGGTGGGCAGCGCTTTTTCTTCGGCGTGCCTGGCCGGATGGTTTACCATAGCAGTGTCACTCATAAACAGGATGGTATTACTGGTGTCTGACTCCGCCGCGCGCCCGACTTTTTTATTCCACGATTACGAAACCTTCGGCACCAGCCCTTCGCTGGATCGCCCTGCCCAGTTTGCTGCCATCCGCACCGATGCGGATTTCAACGTTATTGGCGAGCCGGAGGTATTCTATTGCAAACCGGCCGATGACTATTTACCCCAGCCGGGGGCAGTGATGGTGACCGGTATTACGCCGCAGGAGGCCCGCGAGAAAGGGGTGAATGAGGCTGAGTTTGCCCGTCGCATTCACGACCTGTTCACCGTGCCCAACACCTGCGTGGTGGGCTACAACAACGTGCGCTTCGATGATGAAGTAACCCGCCATATTTTCTACCGTAACTTCTACGATCCCTACGCCTGGAGCTGGCAAAATCGTAATTCGCGCTGGGATCTGCTCGACGTGATGCGCGCCTGCTACGCCCTGCGTCCGGAGGGGATTAACTGGCCGGAAAACGACGACGGGCTGCCCAGCTTCCGTCTGGAGCATCTGACCCGCGCGAACGGCATTGAACACAGTAATGCCCATGATGCCATGGCGGATGTGTATGCCACCATTGCGATGGCGAAGCTGGTTAAGACCCGACAGCCGAAGCTGTTTGAATATCTGCTAAGCCATCGCAGCAAGCAAAAATTAACCACTCTGATTGATGTGCCGCAGATGAAACCGCTGATGCACATCTCCGGGATGTTTGGCGCCTGGCGAGGCAACACCAGCTGGGTCGCCCCGCTGGCCTGGCATCCGGACAACCGCAACGCGGTGATTATGGTGGATCTGGCTGGCGATATTACCCCGCTGCTGACGCTCGACAGCGACCAGCTTCGCGAGCGTTTGTATACGCCGAAAGAGGCGCTGGGTGACGATGCCGCCGTACCGGTGAAGCTGGTGCATATCAATAAGTGTCCGGTGCTGGCGCCAGCCAACACCCTGCGCCCGATCGATGCCGAGCGGTTGGGCATCGATCGTCAACGCTGCCTGGCTAACCTGAAGCTGCTGCGGGAAAACCCGCAGGTGCGGGAAAAAGCGGTGGCGATCTTCGCTGAAGCGGAACCATTTATTCCTTCTGAGAATGTCGATGCCCAGCTCTATAACGGCTTTTTCAGCGATGCGGACCGCAATGCCATGAACATCGTTTTGCAGACCGATCCCCGCAACCTGCCCGCTCTGGACATTACCTTTGTGGATGAGCGTATCAGGAAGCTGATGTTTAACTACCGCGCGCGAAATTTCCCCGGCACGCTGGATGAGGCCGAGCAGGAGCGCTGGTTGCAGCATCGCCGTACCGTCTTTACGCCGGAGTATTTACAGGCTTATGCCCAGGAGCTGGAGATGCTCTACGGTGAGTATGAAGGCAATGCGGAGAAGCAGGCACTGCTGAAAGCGCTGTATCAGTATGCGCAGGAGATAGTGTGACCTGAGAAAGCAAAAAAGCCGGAGGCGATGTCTCCGGCTTTTTTTGCCCGTCGGCACTACGGTGGCGCGGGCCTACGGGTTTTGTGGTCTATTAATCAGGCGACGTCTTCGTACTGCGGTACCGGGTTGCGGAAGCTTTTAGTCACACATGCCAGGTAAACCAGACCAATACCACCCCAGATCAGACCCAGAACCATGGAGCTCTCTTCCAGGTTGATCCACAGCGCACCCACGGTCAGCGCGCCACAGACCGGCAGAAGCAGATAGTTGAAGTGGTCTTTCAGCGTTTTGTTGCGCTTCTCACGGATCCAGAACTGCGAGATCACGGAGAGGTTAACAAAGGTAAAGGCAACCAGCGCACCGAAGTTAATCAGGGCGGTAGCGGTAACCAGGTCAAAGTTAATCGCCAGCAGCGCAATCGCACCGACCAGCAGCACGTTCCATGCTGGGGTACGCCATTTCGGATGAACATAACCGAAGAAGCGCGTCGGGAATACGCCGTCGCGGCCCATGACATACATCAGACGAGAAACGCCCGCGTGCGCCGCCATGCCGGATGCCAGTACGGTAACGCTGGAGAAGATCAGCACGCCCCACTGGAAGGTTTTACCCGCAACATAGAGCATGATTTCTGGCTGTGACGCGTCCGGATCTTTGAAGCGAGAGATATCCGGGAAGTAGAGCTGCAGGAAGTAAGACGCACCGATAAAGATGATGCCGCCCAGCAGCGCCGTCAGGAAGATAGCGCGCGGGATGACACGCTCTGCGTCTTTCGTCTCTTCAGACAGAGAAGAGATACCATCGAAGCCCAGGAACGAGAAGCAGAGGATCGTCGCACCGGTGATCATTGGCACAACATGCGCATCTTCAGACCAGAACGGACGTGAGCTTACCAGCGTACCCGCACCTTCACCGTGAGAAACGCCGTAGATGATCAGACCGACAATGACCGTCACAATCGCCATCTGCAGGATAACGATCAGGGTGTTGAAGTTGGCAACGGTCTTGATGCTGCGCAGGTTAGAGATGGTCATAAAGGCCACCAGCGCCACAACGAAGATCCACGACGGCACGGAAGGCACCAGCGCTTCGAAGTAAATTTTTGCCAGCAGAATGTTGATCATCGGCATGAACAGATAGTCCAGCAGTGATGACCAGCCCACCATAAAGCCAACAGCCGGGCTAATGGACTTCTGAGCATAGGTGTACGCAGAGCCTGCGGACGGGAAGCGGCGAACCAGCTTGCCGTAGCTCAGCGCAGTAAAGAGGATCGCGACCAGCGCAAAGGCATACGCCGTTGCAACGTGACCGTCAGTGAGGCCTGATACGATACCGAATGTATCAAACAGCGTCATCGGCTGCATATAGGCAAGGCCCATCATAACAACCGGAATCAACGTAAGCGTTTTACGTAATTCCACGCGAGAGGTTTTTGGAGTTGCGTTATGCGACATAGTTATTCTCCTTTACGGTGAATACCGCCACGTAAGCGAATGATTGCCCCATTTCTTTCTTCCTCAGCGACAACAACTGTCGGATTTTAGTAAATATCTATCCGGTACGAAGCCCGGCCTCTTGGATTTAAATGATTTTCTTACATGCAAAAAAAAATAACCGACGCCTTTTATATCGTCGATTATTTATATGTTTGCAGCGGCGCATTTTGCCCTGGTTTGAGGCGAAAAGGCAAGGGTGCGACGGCAATTTGAAACAATAATTCATACTAATTGCTTGATTTTCCGGCTTCGCTTTGGGCATAAACAGCAGCAATAGCACTATTTGCTAAAATTTCCTGCCGCCACCAGGCACTGGCGAGGCCAGCAGTCTGTTCATTCCAGCCTATCCATACTGAATCATAACTGGATTGCGCCATCACCTGCTTCTCAATTAACGCCCCACTTTCGATAAAACGCTGAGCTAAATAACGCGGAAGGTAACCGCAGCCTAAGCCGCTTATTTGCAGTTCCAGTTTGGTTTTAAAATCGAAAACGGTAATGGCTTCCTGATCGTCGAGCAGCTGCGATGACGCGGTGCAGCCAGGCAAAGCGCTGTCGCCCACCACGATGGCACGGTAGCTTTTAATGACCCGGCGGTTAATTGGCTCTGGCTCCTGGGCTAAAGGATGGTGCGGGGCAATGACGAAGACCTGTTCGAGCTGCCCCAGACAGGCAAAACCAAATTCACTGAGCTGGGGCGGCTCGTGTAATGCGCCGACGACGATATCTGCCCGCCCCTGCACCAGCGCTTCCCAAGAGCCCGCGAGGACGCCGTTGATAAACTTAAGCCGGGTAACGCTGTGTCGCTGATAGAAGGCTTCAATCAGCGGCGAGAGCAGTGAAAAGGGAAAGGTGTCGTCTACGCCGATTACCAGCTCATTTTCCCAGCCCTGATGCAGTTTGACGGCCTGCTTTTCCAGCTCGCGTACTGAATGCAACACTTCCCGCCCTTTTTCCAGCAGCATTTTTCCGGTGCGGGTAAAGCGCGCCCGGTGACCGGTACGGTCGAGGATCTGAATGTTGAGGTCGCTTTCAAGCTTATGAACGGTATAACTGAGGGCGGAGGGCGTTTTAAAGAGCTTCGCCGACGCCGCAGCAAAGCTCCCCTCTTTTTCCAGGGCATCGAGGATGATTAGGACATCCAGCAGCGGTTTCATGCTCACCCCCTTGTGGTGCGCTTACGCTCCGCCAGCGGCGTTACTCCATAGGCATAACCAGCGGATCGGGAAAGAGATACTCAAATCCCAGTTCATGACAGATGCGGTTCCCATCAATCAATTTGCCCTTCCCCTCTCCAGGGGCATCGTGAAAGTGCGGTGGTGCCAGGCCAAGCTGACGAGCCATCATCGGATAGAATGTACTGCGTGTCGGATGAGAGGGCGCACATATATTATAGATGTGCCCGCCCTTTGGAGCCTGTAATAGCAGAGTAATCGCACCAATAACATCTTCAAGGTGTACCAGATTGACACCATGTTGTCCGTCAGGCGCTGATTTTCCGGCAAAAAAGCGCCCCGGATGACGGCCAGGCCCAACCAGCCCCGCAAGCCGTAATATATCCACCTGGGTGCCGGGTAAATTATGCAGCCAGTCCTCCAGCTCTTTTAAAACACGCCCGCTGGAGGTTACCGGCTGGCGCGGCATATTTTCTTTGACGGCACCTTCGACATCGCCATATACCGAGGTTGAGCTGGTGAAAATAATGCGCGGAATATGGTGTGCCAGCGCGCTGTCGACAATTTCCTGCACCGCTTGCAGATAATAGGTTTCACCCGGACCGGTGCGACGTGCCGGCAGCGTTAATACCAGCGCATCCACATTCATCAGAGCGTCCAGGTCATCGGCGTCGCATACCAGTTCCGGCTCAAGGCGCAACTCAACGCTCTCAATACCGCACATCCGCGCCGCCTCGACGCCATCTGCGGTGGTTTTGCTGCCAGTGACGTGCCAGCCCCGCGCCTGTAACGACATAGCCAGCGGCATTCCAAGCCATCCCAGACCGACAATTGCGACCTTTTTCATGCGTTTTCTCCTGACTATTACGCCTCTGCTGTAAGGCTACGCCAGCCACGCTGAACTGACAATTGATAGCGCTAATATGAAATCATTTAATGATTAAAAAAAGCCCTTGCTTTATATAGCGCAAGTGGTTTAGGTTAAACGACATCACATGAATAAGCATTCATCGAGAATTTTATGACACGCGTTCAATTTAAACACCACCATCATCACCATCATCCTGACTAGTCTTTCAGGCGATGTGTGCTGGAAGACAGTTAGATCTTCCAGTGGTGCATGAACGCAAGAAAAAGCCCCCGGAAGATCATCTTCCGGGGGCTTTTTTTTGGACCGTGTTCAGGCAAGTTACAACAGGATCATGAGGAACCGACAATGTTAGATAATTCACGTTTACGCATAGCTATGCAGAAATCAGGTCGTCTTAGCGACGATTCACGCGAACTGCTGGCGCGCTGTGGCATAAAAATTAACCTGCACACGCAGCGTCTGATTGCGCTGGCAGAGAATATGCCGATTGATATTCTGCGCGTGCGTGACGATGACATTCCGGGCCTGGTGATGGACGGCGTGGTGGATCTGGGCATCATTGGCGAAAACGTGCTGGAAGAAGAGCTGCTGACCCGCCGCGCCCAGGGCGAAGATCCGCGCTACTTCACGCTGCGCCGTCTGGATTTTGGCGGCTGCCGCCTGTCGCTGGCCACCGCGGCTGACGAACCGTGGGACGGCCCGGCTTCCCTGAACGGCAAGCGAATTGCCACCTCCTACCCTCACCTGCTGAAGCGCTACCTCGATCAGAAGGGCGTGCAGTTTAAATCCTGTCTGCTGAATGGTTCTGTTGAAGTTGCGCCGCGTGCCGGTCTGGCTGATGCAATTTGCGATCTGGTTTCCACGGGCGCCACGCTTGAAGCGAACGGCCTGCGCGAAGTGGAAGTGATCTACCGCTCCAAAGCCTGTCTGATCCAGCGCGACGGCGAAATGCCTGAAGCCAAGCAGCAGCTGATTGACCGCCTGCTGACCCGAATTCAGGGAGTGATCCAGGCCCGTGAATCTAAGTACATCATGATGCATGCGCCTACTGAACGCCTGGATGAAGTGATTGCCCTGCTGCCAGGCGCTGAACGCCCAACTATTCTGCCGCTGGCAGGGGATCAGCAGCGCGTGGCAATGCACATGGTCAGCAGCGAAACCCTGTTCTGGGAAACCATGGAAAAACTGAAAGCGCTGGGCGCCAGTTCAATCCTGGTGTTGCCGATTGAGAAGATGATGGAGTAACAACCATGAGCTTTAACACCGTGATCGACTGGAACACCTGTAGCGCGGAACAGCAGCGCGACCTGCTGATGCGCCCGGCTATCTCCGCGTCACAGAGCATTACCCGCACCGTGGCGGAGATTCTGGAAAATGTGAAAACCCGCGGCGACGACGCCCTGCGGGAGTACAGCGCTAAGTTTGATAAAATCGACGTCGCGGCGCTGAAGGTGAGTGAGCAGGAGATTACCGAGGCCGCAGCGCGTCTGAGCGATGAGTTAAAGCAGGCGATGGCTGTCGCGGTACAGAACATTGATACCTTCCACACTGCGCAAAAGCTACAAACCGTCGATGTGGAAACCCTGCCCGGCGTACGCTGCCAGCAGGTGACCCGTCCGGTCGACTCGGTGGGCTTGTATATTCCGGGTGGCTCCGCTCCGCTCTTCTCTACCGTGTTGATGCTGGCGACCCCTGCCCGTATCGCCGGTTGCCGTAAAGTGGTGCTCTGCTCTCCGCCACCGATTGCCGATGAAATCCTCTATGCCGCGCAGCTGTGCGGGGTACAGGAGATCTTCAACGTCGGCGGGGCGCAGGCTATTGCGGCGCTGGCGCTGGGGACGGAGTCCGTTCCGCGCGTGGATAAAATCTTCGGCCCGGGCAACGCCTTCGTCACCGAAGCCAAGCGCCAGGTCAGCCAGCGGCTGGACGGTGCGGCCATCGATATGCCAGCCGGTCCGTCGGAGGTACTGGTGATTGCAGACAGCGGCGCGACCCCGGATTTTGTCGCTTCCGATCTGCTCTCCCAGGCCGAGCACGGCCCGGATTCACAGGTTATCCTGCTGACACCGGATGCAGATATGGCAAAACGAGTGGGTGAAGCCGTAGAACGTCAGCTCGCGGATCTGCCCCGGGCAGAGACTGCCCGTCAGGCGCTCTCTGCCAGCCGCCTGATTGTCGCCCGGGATCTGGACCAGTGCATCGCCATCTCTAATCTCTATGGCCCGGAGCACCTGATCATTCAGACCCGCAACGCCCGTGAGCTGGTCGACAGCATCACCAGCGCCGGTTCGGTATTCCTTGGGGACTGGTCCCCGGAGTCCGCAGGGGATTACGCTTCCGGAACGAACCACGTGCTGCCGACATACGGTTATACCGCCACCTGCTCCAGCCTGGGGCTGGCGGATTTCCAGAAGCGTATGACCGTGCAGGAACTCTCCCGCGAGGGCTTTGCCTCTCTTGCCGCGACGATTGAAACCCTGGCCGCCGCTGAACGCCTGACCGCCCACAAAAATGCCGTGACGCTGCGCGTTGCCGCCCTGAAGGAGCAAGCATGAGTATTGAAGAGTTAGCCCGCGACAACGTTCGCGCCCTGACCCCGTATCAGTCTGCCCGCCGCCTGGGGGGCAATGGCGATGTCTGGCTGAATGCCAATGAATTTCCGACGCCTGTCGCCTTTGAGCTGACCCAGCAGACGCTGAACCGCTACCCGGAGTGTCAGCCGAAAGCGGTGATTGAAAACTATGCGGCCTACGCTGGTGTAAAACCGGAGCAGGTGCTGGTGAGCCGCGGTGCGGATGAAGGCATCGAACTGCTGATCCGCGCCTTCTGCGAGCCGGGTAAAGACGCAGTGCTCTACTGCCCGCCGACCTACGGCATGTACAGCGTCAGCGCAGAAACCTTCAACGTTGAGCTACGTAAAGTGCCAACTCTGGAAAATTGGCAGCTTGATTTACAGGGTATTGCCGATAATCTCGACGGCGTGAAGGTGGTCTTTGTCTGCAGCCCGAATAACCCCACCGGCCAGCTGATTAATCCGCAGGATATTCGCGCCCTGCTGGAGATGACCCGCGGCAAAGCCCTGGTGGTCGCCGATGAAGCCTATATTGAGTTTTGCCCCCAGGCGACACTGGCCGGCTGGCTGGCAGAGTATCCGCACCTGGTGATCCTGCGGACCCTGTCAAAAGCGTTTGCCCTGGCCGGGCTGCGCTGCGGCTTTACCCTGGCGAATAAAGAGGTGATCGATCTGCTGATGAAGGTGATTGCGCCTTATCCGCTCTCGACGCCAGTGGCGGATATCGCCGCGCAGGCGCTGTCGGCAGACGGCATTACGGCCATGCGCAGCCGCGTGGCGCAGATCGTTGACGAGCGTCAGTATCTGGTCAGCGCACTTAAAACCATTGCCTGCGTTGAACAGGTTTTCGACTCAGAAACCAACTATATTCTGGCGCGTTTTACCGCCTCGAGTGCAGTATTTAAATCTTTGTGGGATCAGGGCATTATCCTTAGAGACCAGAACAAACAACCCTCTTTGAGTGGCTGCTTACGCATTACCGTAGGCACCCGGGAAGAGAGCCAGCGCGTTATCGGCGCCCTGAATGCGGAGAAAGTATGAGCCAGAAGTACCTCTTTATCGATCGTGACGGCACCATTATTTCGGAACCACCCTCGGATTTTCAGGTCGATCGTTTCGACAAGCTGGCGTTTGAAGCCGATGTCATTCCGGTGCTGCTTAAGCTGCAAAAAGCCGGTTTTAAGCTGGTAATGATCACCAACCAGGACGGTCTGGGCACCGACAGCTTCCCGCAGGCCGATTTTGACGGCCCGCACGATCTGATGATGCAGATCCTGACCTCACAGGGCGTCGCCTTTGATGAAGTGTTGATTTGCCCGCATTTACCCGCTGATAATTGCGACTGCCGTAAGCCGAAAGTGAAGCTGGTCGAGCAGTATCTGGCCGAAGCGGCGCTGGATAAAGCCAACAGCTACGTGATTGGCGATCGCGCTACCGACATAGAACTGGCCGCTAATATGGGAATTACGGGCCTGCGCTATCACCGTGACGCCCTGAACTGGGCGATGATTGGCGAGCAGCTGACCAAACGCGATCGTTTCTCCCACGTGGAGCGTAATACCAAAGAGACGCAGATCGACGTTAAGGTCTGGCTGGATCGCGAAGGCGGCAGCAAAATCCACACCGGCGTGGGCTTTTTCGATCATATGCTGGATCAGATCGCTACCCACGGCGGATTCCGTATGGAGATCGGCGTGAAAGGCGATCTCTACATTGACGATCACCACACCGTGGAAGATACCGGCCTGGCGCTGGGCGAAGCGCTGAAGCTCGCGCTGGGTGACAAGCGCGGGATTAACCGCTTTGGCTTTGTGCTGCCGATGGATGAGTGCCTGGCGCGCTGCGCGCTGGATATCTCTGGCCGTCCGCACCTGGAATATAAAGCTGACTTTGCCTACCAGCGCGTAGGCGACCTGAGCACCGAGATGGTTGAGCACTTCTTCCGCTCCCTCTCCTACGCCATGGGCCTGACGCTGCACCTGAAAACCAAAGGTAAGAACGATCACCACCGCGTGGAGAGCCTCTTTAAGGCCTTTGGCCGCACCCTGCGCCAGGCCATTCGCGTGGAAGGCGATACGCTGCCGTCGTCGAAAGGAGTGCTGTAATGAACGTGGTGATCCTCGATACCGGCTGTGCCAACCTTAACTCCGTAAAATCAGCCATTGCCCGCCACGGCTACGAGCCGCTGGTTAGCCGCGATCCGGATGTGGTGCTGCGCGCCAGTAAACTCTTTTTACCGGGCGTCGGTACGGCACAGGCGGCGATGGATCAGATCCACCAGCGTGAACTGGTTGAACTGATCAAAGCCTGTACCCAGCCGGTGCTGGGAATTTGTCTGGGCATGCAGCTGCTGGGCCGCCGCAGTGAAGAGTCCAACGGCGTGGACCTGCTGGGCATTATTGATGAAGACGTGCCGAAAATGACCGATCACGGTTTACCTCTGCCGCACATGGGCTGGAACCGCGTCTACCCGAAAGCGGGCGATCGCCTGTTCCGTGGTATTGAGGACGGGGCGTACTTCTATTTCGTGCACAGCTACGCAATGCCGGTGAACACACACACTATCGCTCAGTGTCATTACGGCGAGCCTTTCACCGCCGCGGTGCAGAAAGATAACTTCTACGGCGTGCAGTTTCACCCGGAGCGTTCCGGTGCCGCAGGCGCGCAGCTGCTGAAAAACTTCCTGGAGATGTGATGATTATTCCTGCTTTAGATTTGATTGACGGCACGGTTGTCCGTCTGCACCAGGGCGATTACGGCCAGCAGCGCGACTACGGTAAAGATCCGCTGCCACGCCTTCAGGACTATGCCGCCCAGGGCGCCGAGGTGCTACACCTGGTTGACCTCACCGGGGCGAAAGATCCGGCCAAACGCCAGATCCCGCTGCTGAAAAAACTGGTCGCGGGCGTTAATGTTCCGGTGCAGGTTGGCGGCGGCGTGCGTACCGAAGAAGATGTGGCGGCGCTGCTCGACGCGGGCGTGGCGCGCGTGGTGGTAGGCTCCACCGCGGTGAAAGATCCCGAGACGGTAAAAGGCTGGTTCAGACGCTTTGGCGCCGACGCCCTGGTGCTGGCGCTGGATGTGCGTATTGATGAACAGGGTCAGAAACAGGTGGCGGTCAGCGGCTGGCAGGAGAACTCTGGCGTGACGCTGGAGGCGCTGGTCGATCTCTATCTGCCGGTGGGCCTGAAGCATGTTCTTTGCACCGATATCTCCCGCGACGGCACCCTGGCCGGTTCCAACGTGTCGCTGTATGAAGAGGTCTGCGCCCGTTATCCGCAGGTGGCGTTCCAGTCCTCAGGCGGCATTGGTGATTTAAGTGATATCGCGGCCCTGCGCGGGACGGGCGTTCGTGGGGTTATCGTTGGTCGCGCCCTGCTGGAAGAAAAATTTACTGTGACGGAGGCGATTCAATGCTGGCAAAACGGATAATTCCTTGTCTCGACGTGCGGGATGGTCAGGTCGTGAAGGGTGTGCAGTTCCGCAACCACGAAATCATCGGTGATATCGTTCCCCTGGCAAAACGCTATGCGGAAGAAGGGGCTGACGAGCTGGTCTTTTATGATATCACCGCCTCCAGCGATGGACGCGTGGTGGATAAAAGCTGGGTGGCGCGCGTGGCGGAAGTGATCGATATTCCTTTCTGCGTGGCGGGTGGAATTAAATCGGCGGACGATGCGGCCAAAATTCTCTCCTTTGGCGCCGATAAGATCTCCATCAACTCCCCTGCCCTGGCCGATCCCGAACTGATTACCCGTCTCGCGGATCGGTTTGGCGTACAGTGCATTGTGGTCGGCATCGACACCTGGTTTGATGAAGCCACCGGCAAATACCACGTTAACCAGTACACCGGCGATGAGAGCCGTACCCGCGTGACTCAGTGGGAGACACTGGAGTGGGTACAGGAAGTGCAGAAGCGCGGTGCGGGGGAGATTGTCCTGAATATGATGAACCAGGACGGCGTGCGCAACGGTTATGACCTCGAGCAGCTGAAAAAGATGCGCGCCGTCTGCCATGTGCCGCTGATTGCCTCGGGTGGCGCAGGCACGATGGAGCACTTCCTGGAAGCTTTCCGTGATGCCGATGTTGACGGCGCGCTGGCGGCCTCGGTATTCCACAAGCAGATTATCAATATTGGTGAGTTAAAAACGTTCCTGGCGAATCAGGGCGTGGAGATTAGGGTATGTTAACAGAGCAACAACGTGCGCAGCTGGACTGGGAAAAAACCGACGGCCTGATGCCGGTGGTGGTGCAGCACGCGGTGTCCGGTGAAGTACTGATGCTGGGCTATATGAATCAGGACGCCCTGGCGAAGACCGTCGATAGCGGCAAAGTGACTTTCTTCTCACGCACCAAACAGCGGTTGTGGACTAAAGGTGAAACCTCCGGCCATTTTCTCAATGTGGTCAGCATCACCCCGGACTGCGATAACGATACCCTGCTGGTGCTGGTAAACCCTATCGGACCAACCTGCCACCTGGGCACCAGCAGCTGCTTTGGCGACGCCAGCCACCAGTGGCTGTTCCTGTACCAGCTGGAGCAACTGCTGGCCGAACGCAAAACGGCCGACCCGCAAAGCTCCTATACCGCGAAGCTCTATGCCAGCGGCACTAAGCGCATCGCGCAGAAAGTGGGTGAAGAAGGCGTTGAGACAGCCCTGGCCGCCACCGTGAACGACCGGGCTGAACTAACCAATGAAGCCTCTGACCTGATGTATCACCTGCTGGTGCTGCTCCAGGATCAAGATCTGGACTTAACGACGGTGATTGAGAATCTGCGCCAGCGGCACAAATAAAAAAACCGGGGAAACCCGGTTTTTTTAGCTGTTGAATCTGTATCAGGCTCTGGCGTTATAGTTACGCAGCGCGTTGCGGCCTAAGACAACGCCGGAGCCAATAATCCCGCCCAGCAGCACCGCAAGAACCAGTACGATTGAACGTTTCGGGCTATCGCGACGAATCGGCAGATCCGGCTTCATCACGTAACGATAGGCATGGATGGTTTCCGGATCGATTTTCAGCTTCTGAATATCGAGCAGTTTCTGTTTGTTCTGATAGTAACTGTCGGGCAGCGTCAGAGGGCGTGAAGACTCACGCGCAACCATGGCTTGCAGTGCTTCGGTACCTAACAGAAACATCGTTTCCTGAGTAACATCCTGAGTCTGTTGAATTTTTGGGGTAGTAATATTTGCCGCCTCAGCATATTTCAACGCTTCTGCAACCTGCTTGATGCGTAAATCCTTCTGTTCCTGAGCAATCGTCTCCTGGTTACTCAATACATCATTTAGGCTGGCGACCTGCTGCTTGATGTTGTCGTTAAGGTCAACTTCAAGCTCTTTTTGAATCAGCTCATCAACCTGCTGAATATACTGTGCGACCTGCTTTTGCGCCGCTTCGGCTGAACCACTTACATATTTGATACTTAAGGGAAAATTTTGACCTTTAACTGTAGGCTCTATAGTAAGTTTTTCTGCGTCAACTTTATTTTCCAGTGTCTGGGACAATGCAGAGAAAGAGGCGTTATAACGAGTAATCACACTCTCCTGGATATCGGTTAATTTTGGCGCATTACTACCATAGAGGATGTTGAGTGCATTGCTAAAGCCGCCAATTTGGGCTGCATCAGGTTGAGTGATAATCGCAGTAGATGTCCACTTCTCTTTGGCAAAACTCAGGTACACCCCAGCAATAATAATGGCGATGGCGACAAACGCAGCGATTAACCATTTTCCACGCCACAGCTGTACCAAAAGATCAATTAAATCAATCTGCTCAGGGTCACTGCTTCGCGTGACCACGTTATTGTTGTTCTGCGTCATATAATCCTTAGAAGGCCAAAAAGCGCAAATAATAAAGTTTCAGGTATAGTTTATCGATTGTTGACGGATTTTCTATAGGAATCCGATGAGGCATATCGAAAATATGATGTTTGGTAACCCTGCGCATCGCGTTATCATACCTTAAATCCGGTACTTAACGCACCGGACATGATAAGTCATAGATGAGGACAGTTATGAAATTTCTGGTCACTGGCGCAGCAGGCTTTATCGGCGCACATGTCAGCAAGCGGCTTCTGGATGCGGGTCATCAGGTTGTGGGTATCGACAACCTCAATGATTATTACGATGTGAACCTGAAGCAGGCGCGTCTTGATCTTCTGACGTCCGCGAACTTTACCTTCCATAAGCTCGATTTGGCTGACCGCGAAGGTATGGCTACCCTGTTCGCCGATGAAAAATTCGATCGCGTCATTCATCTCGCCGCGCAGGCAGGCGTACGCTACTCCCTGGATAATCCACACGCCTACGCAGAAGCTAACCTGGTCGGTCATCTGAACGTACTGGAAGGCTGCCGTCACAATAAAGTCCAGCACCTGCTGTACGCATCATCAAGTTCGGTCTATGGCCTGAACCGCAAAATGCCTTTCTCGACCGATGATTCCGTTGACCACCCGGTATCGCTCTACGCTGCGACCAAAAAAGCCAACGAACTGATGTCCCACACCTACTCCCATCTTTACGGGCTGCCAACGACCGGTCTGCGTTTCTTTACCGTTTATGGGCCGTGGGGTCGTCCGGATATGGCGCTGTTTAAGTTCACCAAAGCTATGGTGGAAGGCAAAAGTATTGACGTTTATAACTTCGGTAAGATGAAGCGCGACTTCACCTATATCGATGATATTGCTGAAGCCATTGTTCGCCTGCAGGATGTGATCCCTCAGGCAGACAGTGAATGGGCGGTTGAGTCTGGCTCTCCTGCCACCAGTTCCGCGCCGTATCGCGTTTATAACATTGGTAATAGCTCCCCTGTCGAACTGATGGACTACATCACGGCGCTGGAGGAGGCGTTAGGCATTGAAGCTGACAAAAACATGATGCCGATTCAGCCTGGCGACGTGCTGGAGACCAGCGCGGATACCTCCGCCCTGTATGAGGTCATCGGCTTTAAACCGCAGACTTCGGTGAAGGATGGCGTGAAAAACTTCGTTGACTGGTACCGCGGATTTTACAAGGTATAAGAAAAAGCCCGGCGATAATGCCGGGCTTTTTTAACTGCTGTATCAGTCGCTACCAAACAGATCGCGGGTATAGACCTTATCCGCCACGTCAGAGAGCTCTTCCGCCATCCGGTTGGAGATGATCACATCCGCCTCTTTTTTGAAGGCCTCCAGATCGCGAACCACACGTGAATGGAAGAATTCATCCTCTTTCATCACCGGTTCATAAATAATAACCTGTACGCCCTTAGCCTTAATACGCTTCATGATCCCCTGAATGGAGGAGGCACGGAAGTTATCCGAGCCGCTCTTCATGATCAGACGGTACACGCCCACCACTTTCGGGTGACGCGCCAGAATGGAGTCGGCGATGAAGTCCTTACGCGTCCGGTTAGCATCCACAATGGCAGAGATTAAATTGTTTGGTACGGATTGATAGTTAGCCAGCAGCTGCTTGGTGTCTTTCGGCAGGCAATAGCCGCCATAACCGAAGGACGGATTGTTATAATGGTTGCCGATACGCGGGTCGAGGCACACGCCTTCGATGATCTGACGGGTATTCAACCCAAGGCTCTCTGCGTAGCTGTCCAGCTCGTTAAAATAGGCAACACGCATCGCCAGATAGGTGTTAGCAAAGAGTTTAATGGCTTCCGCTTCTGTCGAGTCCGTGAACAGCACGTCAATGTCCTTTTTGATTGCGCCTTCCTGCAGCAGCGCAGCAAAACGTTCCGCACGCGCTGAGCGCTCGCCAATGACGATACGGGACGGGTGCAGGTTATCGTACAATGCCCTGCCCTCACGCAGAAACTCGGGTGAGAAGATGACATTATCGATACCCAGCTCTTCTTTAATCGACTGAGTGAAGCCAACAGGAATGGTCGATTTGATGATCATCACGGCATTCGGATTGATTGCCGTCACGTCCTTGATCACCGCCTCAACGCTTGAAGTATTGAAGTAGTTCGTCTTCGGATCGTAGTCGGTTGGCGTGGCGATGATGACAAAATCGGCCCCGGTGTAGGCATCAACTTTGTCCGTGGTGGCCCGGAAGTTCAACGGCTTGTTGCTCAGGTACTCCTGGATCTCTTTATCCACGATGGGAGAGATCTTCTGGTTCAGCATATCAACTTTGGCCTGCACGATATCCAGTGCGACCACTTCGTGGTGTTGCGCGATCAGGATCCCGTTTGAGAGACCCACATAACCTGTTCCGGAGATTGTTATTTTCATTGAGTTAACTTCTTTAGATTAAGTGTCCGGGAGCGACTACCGCCCCACCGCAATAAGCAACTTTTGGGGGTTTTACCTCGTATGCCGAGTTGATGTCAAGGCGTATGGCTGGCTACAGAAAGGCATAAATACAGTGGTTTATGCTGCGCTCTAGCGTGTCGGTTGAATCAGCCGAGGTAATGCAGGGTATTACACATAAAAAAAGCCCGGTGATGTTCACCGGGCTTCGCTACATGACTGAGTTAAATCAGATTAATCCAGCCACTCGGTGTGGAATACACCTTCTTTATCAGTGCGTTTATAGGTATGTGCACCGAAGTAGTCACGCTGCGCCTGAATCAGGTTGGCAGGCAGCACGGCGGCACGATAGCTATCGTAATAAGCAACGGCTGCAGAGAAGGTTGGAACCGGAATACCGTTCTGTACCGCATAAGCGACGACATCACGCAGCGCCTGCTGGTAATCATCGGCAATCTGCTTGAAGTATGGTGCCAGCAGCAGGTTTGCGATGTCCGCGTTTTCAGCATAGGCATCGGTGATTTTTTGCAGGAACTGAGCGCGTATGATGCAACCGGCACGGAAGATCTTCGCGATTTCACCGTAGTTCAGATCCCAGTTGTTTTCGTCAGACGCGGCGCGCAGCTGAGAGAAGCCCTGAGCGTAAGAGACGATTTTGCCCAGGTACAGTGCACGGCGAACTTTCTCGATAAATTCCGCTTTATCACCGGCCAGTTTCGGCTGCGGACCGCTCAGCACTTTAGAAGCCGCGACACGCTGCTCTTTCAGGGAAGAGATATAACGTGCAAAGACCGATTCAGTGATCAGGGACAGGGGCTCGCCCAGATCCAGGGAGCTCTGGCTGGTCCATTTACCGGTACCTTTGTTTGCCGCTTCATCAAGGATCACATCGACGAGGTATTTACCGTCTTCATCTTTCTTGGTGAAAATGTCTTTGGTGATGTCGATCAGGTAGCTGCTCAGCTCGCCGTTGTTCCAGTCGGTGAAGGTTTGCGCCAGCTCGTCGTTAGTGAGATTCAGGCCGCCTTTCAGCAGAGAATAGGCTTCAGCAATCAGCTGCATATCGCCATATTCAATACCGTTGTGAACCATTTTTACGTAATGACCCGCACCATCCGGACCGATATAGGTCACACAAGGCTCACCATCTTCGGCAACAGCAGCAATCTTAGTCAGGATTGGCGCAACCAGCTCGTAAGCATCTTTCTGGCCGCCTGGCATAATAGATGGGCCCTTCAGCGCGCCCTCTTCACCGCCGGATACACCGGTACCGATAAAGTTGAAGCCTTCAGCTGACAGTTCACGGTTACGACGAATGGTGTCGTGGAAGAAGGTGTTGCCGCCATCAATGATGATGTCGCCTTTTTCCAGATACGGCTTCAGGGAGTCGATGGCAGCATCAGTGCCAGCGCCAGCTTTCACCATTAACAGGATACGACGAGGCGTTTCCAGGGATTCAACAAACTCCTGAACCGTATAGAACGGAACGAGTTTTTTGCCTGGGTTCTCGGCAATCACTTCTTCAGTTTTATCACGGGAGCGGTTGAAAACGGAGACGGTATAACCACGGCTTTCGATGTTCAGCGCCAGGTTGCGCCCCATCACTGCCATACCGACGACGCCGATCTGTTGTTTGGACATTAGCAACTCCTGTCTTAAAGTTGACCTCTGTGAGGACTCTCCCCACAGAACAAGTGTAATAGCAATGTTAACTCAGCTTTTAATCTATAAGATAGCGATTGATGCGTTAGAGAACACAAGCGTGCATATGTTGTGCAACCCTATCGGAAAAATCACTTACTAACGCAGTGCTCCAGGGAAACGGAATCAACCACTTACATTATAATAATCGACTACATCTTTCTGAGGTTCAGTGGTGTCAACATGGTATTGACCGTCTTTCCCTTTGATTATCTTATAAAAATCATCACCAATTACAGATAAATGCGAGTAAGGGCTAGAACAAGTAAGGTCGAATAAAGAGCACCCTAAAAAATAATTAGGACCATTATTTATGTTAAGGATTTGTAAGATTGTAGGTGCTAAAGAAAGACTATTGTTACCATATGCATCTATAGTACGATGTTTCACTCCTGCACCAATCATAATAAGCGGTATTGTATCGACAAAATAGTCAGAACTGGTGTTAAAACTACTTTTAAAATCAGGCACAGGAAATGTTGAATGATCGGCTGTAATAATTAAGAGGGTATCATTATATCTCGGACTATTTTTAAACCAATTCACGAACTGGCCAAGCTGATAGTCATAATTAAAAAACTTGTTATAAAAAGCATTTTTACCAGATTTATATTTTTCATCAGGACTGTCCATACCATGGTGAGTGCCAGATGAATAAATGGAAATAAAGAAAGGCTTACCACTTTGCTTAGAAACAACCTCTTTTAAAGCTGAGAAAATTTTCTTATCAGACATCCTATCGTTCTGATGCCAGTTGAAATCCTCCATACCATAAACTTTCTGAAAGGGCATTGTTTCCATCAAGGTATTGAGATTGCTATGTACTTCAGTTGCAGCAATAAAATAGGAGTTGTAGTCGTTGGCCTTTAAAATCTCAGGAAGAGAAATTAAGCGATTATTATAGTTTTTGGAAACTGTAGCGTTATCATTTTGAAAAAAACCTTCGCCTTTTCCATCGACACCATCACGATACTGGAAACCTGAACTGAGCTGTCCTCTTAACCCTCTGAAGGTCGCAGCCGTATGATTAAAATAGTTCTTAAAAACTAGTCCTTCAGAGTAATAAGAATCCATGTTGGGTGTAATATTTAGCCCCAAATTATTTTCTTTATCAATAACTTTCGCTGACATACCCTCGGTAAATATGACGATGATATTTTTTGGGGCTCCGCTCGGAAAATAATCTTTTAAATCCTGATAGTTATAAAAATCAAATTTTAGAAATTTATTTGCAATTTTTGGATAATTATAGTTAGGCTTATAGGTCAACTGCTTATAGTATTGATATAAGCTAGAGACAAGATGATGAACTGGGCCATTGATTACAGTAAAACTTAGTAATAATAAAAACGAAATAACTTTTGGCGCTTTAAGCTCTGACTTGTAAATCAAAAGTGATAGCATTACATAGGATAAAATAACTATCGAGACCTGAAATGAAATTTTATGTCCTACTGCTTGAAATTCCGATAAGTTACTTAGCGTCAAAGGAATTATATAATCGCCTGTATTGACAATTGAACAAACCTGCATCCCAACTATGACACAAAATAGAGTCCAAACCCCTCCCCTCGCCCCTTTACTTTTTATAAAAAGAATACCAAAGAAAAAGGAAATAATCTCTGCCGAAAAATATAGGATTATCTCTATTTTTGTAGTAGCAAATGATAAAATTGTTAGAGTAAAAATTAGAATTGCTAACACAGGTAGATATTTGATAAAACTATCTATTTTATATAATTTCATGGCGTTTTAATTGGCTATCATAAAAGAAATTTTGTAATACATTACTTGATGGAGTAAAGAGAAGAATATTCAGCGATCATTCTCTCTTTCGAGAACTTTTCAGTAACATATTTTTTAGCATTGTTGCCATGTTCAACAATCATGCTTTGATTGTTTAAATAAACCAACATACATTCTGCAAGCGCCTCAGCATCTCCATTATAAAGAATCCCGGTTTCAGAGTCTAATACCACTTCGGGAATGCCTTCGACATGAGTTGCAATAGAAGGTATTCTAAAATATGCAGCCTCTACAAATACAAGACCAAACGCTTCCCATTTAGAAGGTTGGCATAATACATCAACATCATTAAAAAAATTATTTTTATCTTTAATCCAACCCGGCATTGAGATTCGGTTTTCTAGTTTAAGATCAGCAATCATATTACAGCATTGTTCATGTAAATCACCCTCTCCAGCAAGCGTGAATTTTGGCTTAATATCCCCAGTATAATTGCGTAAAACAATACTTGCTGCTTTTATAAAATCTAATGGATTTTTCTGCTCATCTAATCTACCTAAAAATGCAAAATGCATTTCATTTTCGATGTTCTTTTTATTAGGAGTTAACTGAGTAAAATCAACCCCATTATAAATAACTTTGCTTTTTACGAATGGATAATACTTTACGTATTTTTTATTAACGGTGACATTAACATGCCCAAATAATGTTGCAATATTTTCCAGTATATAATAAACAGTCCTTGTCAAAATATTAGTATGTGCATGAAAAGCGATACCATGAACTGTATGAATTATCCTTTTCGACCCTGAACATCTTGCAGCTACTCTCGCAATAATACCCGGCTTGGTTGAGTTTGTATGTATAATGTCATATTTNTTTAAATAATCTATACAACTCAATAAAGCATTTCAAATCATGCAGGCCGATATTTCTTTTTAACGATCTAATAGAGATGACTTTGATCCCAGCGTTAGCAAATATTTCTCTAAAATCATTATCAATAAGTTCGCCACAAATTACAGTCTTATCGATAACTTGTTTCGTATCTTTATCGCTTTCATCTAAACCAGAAAGAATATCTAAAGTTATTTGTTGGACACCAGATAACTTTGGAATGACCTGCACATGTGCAATTTTCATAAAAATGACCTATAAATAACAACAAACGACTACTTAAATAGAATACATTTGAAAAATGATGCGACGATAAAAAATCTATATTTAATTTTATCAAACAAACTTCTTTTACTTGCAAAGCCGGTCGTGGTGACAGTCGAACTATGGCGACGATATAAAACAAGAGGTTCATTTAAGAAATGTACTTCTCCGTAATAACTTCCTGTCATACCTAACCACAGGTCGTGCCCTATAGGATAGAGAGGAAATGGTGTTGCTTTATTCACAACTGAGCGATTAAACGCCATACAACAACCATGAAAGGAACTTTTAACTATAGTGCGAATAATGTTTGCGCTAGGAGTGATATATGAAAAGTATGACTTAATTAAAACCTTATCATTTTCATCAACCACTGTACAATTACAGACTACTACCGTAGGCTCTTTACTTTTCAGCAGTGGCAGTGCTTTATTAACGCGACCTTCAAGCCAAATGTCATCTTGATCGGAAAGAAATATATAATCTCCATTAGCCTTAGAAAGAGCGTTTTGGACGTTCAGTGAAACTTTAGCCAGAATATTACTCACGTCTATTGTCTGCTCATCCGGTCGAAATAGAAACACTTTGATTCGGGGATCATTAATTTCTTTAATCACGTCCAAAGTATTGTCGGTAGAGTAGTTATCAGAAATTATTATTTCGTCTTCTGAGGAAATTTGAGGTAAAATACTATTTATTTGTTCTTTTATAAATTTAGCGCCATTATACGTAGGTATACAAACAGATATCATTTTTCCCCTCGCACATACTTCTTGTAAAAAACTTTTATAAAACTACTTTTTTTAGTTCTAATAGCCAGTTTTAAACCTCTTACCAGAACCATCATAAAATAAATGAAATGATCATATAGCTTTTCTCGATGGCAATTTCTGGCACAATCACAGTAAATTGCATATCGGATGAGTAGGTTGTTAAAGTTCTCATCCTCATTAGATAAGTCTTGTTGTAATGAAAGTGGCATTAGATAAAATTCAGATGAGATAGTTTTAAGCCTCTCAATGAATTGAAAATCACTGAAGTCCAAATAGACATTTTCGTTATAACCACCGCAGCGAAGCGCTACCTCAGCATTAAGTAACATACCGCTATTTATTGGTGAGTAGGTATCAAGTGAATAAACAGCCGAGTCTAATTTCCCGATTACAAATCCCCGATGCATGGCATATTTAAGAGGTGAACAATATTCGCCTTTCTTTGTGATAAGGCTAGGAACATAAAGATTGACATTGGGAGAATTTTCAATTGATTTTTCGTAAACACTCAATGACTCGGGAGGGAAAGATGTGTCCTGATCTAAAATTAGGACATATTTATAACTTAACTCCAAAGCTTTTTTCAAACCGGCATTATAAGCAGTACTGACCCCTGGATTAGTGGGATCTTTTATATAAATTACATTTCTTCCTCTATAGCATTTATCTACCAGTAAAGGATCGTCTTGACCGCCGGGGCTATTATCGTAAACATAGATATCGCTGATTGTATCTTTTTTATCACTGTCAAGTAACGTATTAATACTTTCTGCTTCATGAATATGCTTTTTATATAAAACAACTATGGGTAATATTACTTTATTCATATTTGAAATTCATAACCTTTAACAATCTCATTGTGAAATAAATTCATTAAGAGTATAAAGCTTGACAGTAGAATTATAATAAATCTAACCATTCGATTTTGTTTGCAGTAGCTTGCTAACATTGGTAATACAACTATATCTGCTACATAAAATAGTTCACTTACTCTGATCGCAAAGGCTGGCAACGACGATAAAAGAACCAAGCAAAGAGGAGATAATGAATATATTTTGCAGAGCAAAACTATTGATGTGTTATTTTCAAATTTTTTTGCATTAGCAAATATGAATAAAATCACACCAAGCCTGATTATCTGAATAGCAGAAATAACATTGACAGGCTCAATCATTTCATTTTCAGTTTGAAAAGTATAAATGGCAAACTTTTCTTGTAAAACAGGAATAGGTATATATTGCAAAAGGCGAAGGGGGTTGATATTCAAGAATATTAAACCATAACTTATACCTATCAATACACATGTTACTAAAATAAATTGACTGTTAATTTTCCTTTTATCAAATATCAACGCTATAAATAATACCACCATTGAAAAATGGAAAAGTGCCGATAACAAAACAAGAACAACAAAATTTCTTTTATTATTTTCTATGAGATGCTTTAGAGCAAAAAAACCAATGGCACTCGCAGCACCTATTCTTATTTGTGTTAACTCATGAATGAAATAAAAGTTCGAGTAATATACAATCAAGGACAAGCATATATAAGGGGAAAAATATCGAATATATTTTGATTTGTAATACAGCGCTATCAACGCATAGACAACAAATATTAGAATCGGGGAATTTGTAAAGGCATGAGATATATATGTGAGCAATATAAAAGTTGGTTCAATCGTATATTGATCACCATTTATTAAGTATTCATAAATACTAATATATGTTTTATAATCTCGATCAACTTCATCCCCCCTCATAATTGCAAATATGAATAGGACAAATATACCTAAATAAAAGAATTTTCTATTGTTTTCAAAACAACAACAAAAAATCAAAAATAGCAGAACAATTATATAGATTAACATTTAGGCCTACTAGTGGTTATCGAACTTTCTCATTCCTTTGCGAAGAAAATATTTTAATAAATAATATCGCCTACGCATTCCCCAGAAAATCTTCATTGGCTTTGCTAATATCTGATAAAACAATCTTATTTTAAAGCTCACCTGTTGTAATTGCGTTTTCTTTAAATCGGCGCCCATTATTGTAAAGCATTTTATTTTTTCTTCTAAACTCGAGATTTCTATTTCAGATTTATAATTAATCCAACCGTGATGGATTACTGTAAAGTTTCGCGGCGTTCTACAGGAATATAACTCTGGGCGAAGATATCTAATATGATCGGGATAAAACTTATATCCTGTAATTGACCAATCCCATCGGTAAATAGCTGCTGTTGTATCGACAGGCGAAATATAAAGTGAACCTATTTTTTGTTTTTCTTTGTATAGATTCAGTTCCTGTTCATAAATTTCTTGGTAAAAGTTATCTTTAGCTATCAGATCCCATTCTAATGAAAGGCCTATTTTACCCAGACACTTATACTCATCCATCAAAGCAATCAAATCGCTAAGCCAGCATGTTGATTCATTTTGGTTTTTAAATTCAATATCACCATCGGTAAGGACAAAATAATCAGATAATGAATTATCTTTGATTTTATCAAGATGATTATTCAATCCCAAAACCCAAAAATTATTTTTGTTTTTTAAAACTGATATTTTGGGATGTGATTCGTAATCATTAAGAATAAAATTTTGCTCAATATCCTTTGAGTTATTGTCTACAATATATATATGGAACGGAAATTTCGTTGTTTGCAGTATTGAGTCAACGCATGTTTTTAGTAGATTATTTTCATTTCTTGTCATTATAACAATTGGTATAACTTGACTCATTTCAAACCCTTTTCAAAATCTGTTGTTTCATGAACGTCCGAAGGTCTCTGCTTCCTATTAAAAAGATTAAACCGCCGATGACTGATGAAATCATACCTAAGATAGCGCAATGAATGACAAACTGACTTAATGTATTTCCATGCAGCGTAGTTATAAAGTCCATTTTTTCAATCAAGAGGTAGTATAATGCCGCTACAGTTAACAGCGCCAGGATCCAAACTGATGCATGATGTACTGCGAATTGGCTTGTGCTTTTATTGAATGCTCTGAGATACAAATAATAGGGCCTGGCCGCCATGATAATACAAACATTTGAAATTATCGTTCCAATAATGACGCCATTTATTCCCATAAACTGTACTAAAATGAGAGAAAATATTAGATTAAGGCAGCCTTCTAAAATTGGAAGATGAGTATCTGACATATATCCATAGGCAACTTTAAAGATGTCGACTGATGTCCTTGCAATTAGGCAAAAACAGTTAAATGCCAGCAGAGCTACAGTTAGATTAGGCAATACCACATTGCTACCAAGCCAAAGTGTTATTAGGCTGCTCGAAGCTGTATAATAACAAAACGCGAATATCGAAGAGCCGCACATAAAAATAGTGTTTATTTGCATGAACTTTGAAACAGCGGCTTCGTTGCCTTTCTCATGCAAATAGTGCCCAAATGCCGAATTAAGTGGAACGCTTAACGTGGTAATTAAAAAGGACATCGCCTGCGCCAGCATAATATACGATGAATAAGACGTTACATAAGAAAGGCTTAAAAAGATTGAAATAATGATATAATCGGTATTAAAAATAAGAACACCAGAAACTTTATGAATGAAGGTTTTTTTTATTTCTGCAAAGATATCCTTTTTAACTCCAACTAATGCATCTATATCTATATTACTCGTTAAATAATATTGTTGCCTTACAATTTTCTTAAAGAAATACATCTGGAATAGCACAGACACTATTTCCAAAAAACTAAATAAAATGAAGCCGAAGCCGAATTTGAGAATGATAATTTGTAATAAAAAACATAACACCCGACCTAAACCGTTAATTATCCTGAGATAATGGACTTTCTGATCGGCGGTAAGTAAAATCGACTCAGCGCTATAACTATAAGATAGAGCTGTGCTAAAAACAAAAAACAACCACGGGAGATATAGGTTGTAAAGGTCGATTTGTGATTTTACGATAAAAGGTAACAGTGTAGCTAAAATCAATCCTATTGCCAGAATTGCCTTCTGAATAAGTTTATAAATTTTGTTTATAGCAAAGAATGTTAAAGATAATGAATTATTATTTTGGTCATTTAATGGCTTGAATAATAAATAGGTCGAAGCAGTACCTAATCCTAACTCTGCCAGATTTAAAAAGCCTAGCATTTGATTTATAAGCAGATAATAACCGGTTAACTCCGTACCTAGCGTATCAAAAAATACCTTCCTTACCCAAAATGTCATTAACATTATTAGTATGGAAAAAATAAAGCCATATTTAAATGACTTCATTACACTTTTTTTTCTCATAGATAAAATATCATCTTATGTCTTCAAACATTAAATGTTACGTAAGCATTTAATATCTGAATCAATGTTGATTATGATCATTTTAAACACTGGCCTTGAAATCTTACAACCATCCTTTAACAGACAAATAAAGCGCTGACTTAATACAGATCAAAATATCTAAATATGGAGGTTGTATCAATAAATTGCCAATTTAATAATCGTACACTTCCCTTGAAACCAGATTTAAAGAATAATTGGTTATTATTTTTATCCCAATCTTAACCAGTCAATAACCTTTAATTATCTTGAGAAGATACTGACCATAAGCGTTTTTAGATAATGGCGCGGCGAGGTTTTTAACCTGCTCCGCATCAATAAATCCTTTGCGATACGCAATCTCTTCCGGGCACGCCACCTTTAACCCCTGACGCTCTTCTATGGTCGCAATAAAGTTACTGGCTTCAATCAGGCTCTGATGTGTACCGGTATCCAGCCAGGCAAAACCACGTCCCATCATGGCAACGGACAGACGGCCCTGCTCCATATACAGACGGTTGATGTCAGTGATTTCCAGCTCACCACGTGGCGACGGTTTAAGGCTCTTCGCCATTTCAACCACGCTGTTGTCATAGAAATAAAGACCCGTCACGGCGTAGTTACTTTTTGGTTCAGCTGGTTTTTCTTCCAGGCTAACGGCCGTGCCCTGTTTATCAAACTCAACAACACCATAGCGCTCCGGATCGTTCACATGATAAGCAAAGACGGTAGCTCCGCTCTCTTTGTTCACAGCGGAGTCCATCAACTTCGGCAGGTCATGGCCGTAGAAGATGTTGTCACCTAACACCAGGGCACAATCGTCATCACCAATGAACGCTTCGCCAAGTATAAATGCCTGAGCCAGGCCATCAGGGCTCGGCTGCACTTTGTACTGCAGGTTAAGGCCCCATTGGCTACCATCACCGAGCAGTTGCTCAAAACGAGGGGTATCCTGAGGGGTACTGATAATCAGGATGTCACGAATACCCGCCAGCATGAGCGTGGAGAGCGGGTAGTAGATCATTGGTTTGTCATAGATGGGCAGCAGCTGCTTGCTGACCGCCATCGTCACCGGGTACAGACGTGTTCCCGAGCCACCGGCTAAAATAATCCCTTTACGCGTTTTCATTTCATCATCTCTTTAATGTGCAAAATGCCCGTAAACGGGCATTTAATTAAAAGTCAGACCGCAGTGGTCGTAAATAGCTCAGCCAGCATTCGTTTCACACCGGTTTCCCATGCAGGTAATACCAGGTCGAAGTTCTGCTGGAATTTCTCAGTATTCAGACGGGAGTTATTCGGACGACGCGCAGGGGTAGGATAAGCGCTCGTAGGCACCGCGTTAAGCTTTGTAATCGCCAGTTCAATACCTGCTTCACGCGCTTCGTCGAATACCAGGGCGGCGTAGTCATGCCAGGTGGTCACGCCACCCGCAACCAGATGATAGAGTCCTGCAACTTCAGGTTGTTTCATCGCCACACGAATCGCATGCGCTGTACAGTCTGCCAGCAACTCAGCTCCTGTTGGCGCGCCAAACTGATCGTTGATGACCGACATCTCCGTACGCTCTTTGGCGAAACGAAGCATGGTTTTCGCAAAGTTATTGCCTTTACCCGCGTAAACCCAACTGGTGCGAAAAATTAAGTGGCGGGCGCAATTTTCCTGCAAAGCTTTCTCACCGGCCAGTTTGGTTTCGCCATAGACATTCAGCGGCGCAGTGGCATCTGTCTCCCGCCATGGTTTTTCGCCGTTGCCCGGGAAAACATAATCGGTGGAATAGTGCACAACCCAGGCGCCGATTTTGGCGGCTTCTTTGGCAATGGCTTCAACGCTTGTAGCATTCAGCAACTGCGCAAATTCTGCTTCTGACTCGGCTTTATCTACGGCGGTATGGGCAGCCGCATTCACGATGACATCAGGCTTAATGCGACGGACGGTCTCAGCCACCCCTTCAGGATCGCTGAAATCCCCGCAATACTCGGTGGAGCGAACATCCAGGGCAATCAGATTACCCAGGGGCGCGAGTGAGCGCTGTAGCTCCCAACCCACCTGCCCTGTTTTGCCGAACAAAAGGATATTCATTACTGACGTTCCCCATAGTTCTGCTCAATCCAGGACTGGTAGTTGCCACTTTTCACGTTCTCAACCCATTCGGTATTAGCCAGATACCATTCCACCGTTTTGCGGATCCCGCTCTCGAACGTCTCCTGCGGCTTCCAGCCCAACGTCTGGCTAATCTTATCGGCATCGATGGCATAGCGACGGTCATGACCCGGGCGGTCAGTCACATAGGTGATTTGATCGCGATAGGACCCCTCTTTCGGTACGATTTCATCAAGCAGATCGCAAATCGTATGGACCACATCCAGGTTCTGTTTCTCGTTATGGCCGCCGATGTTGTAGGTTTCACCTGCTTTACCCTGAGTCACTACGGTATAGAGCGCTCGGGCGTGATCTTCTACATAGAGCCAGTCGCGGATCTGATCGCCCTTGCCGTAAATCGGTAACGCTTTACCTTCCAGCGCGTTCAGGATCACCAGTGGGATCAGTTTTTCCGGGAAATGATAAGGGCCATAGTTGTTCGAGCAGTTAGTCACGATGGTCGGCAAACCGTAGGTACGTAACCAGGCGCGCACGAGGTGATCGCTGGAGGCCTTCGAGGCTGAATAGGGGCTGCTTGGTGCATAGGCCGTGGTCTCGGTAAACAGCGGTAGTTCCGTTGACGCCGGGTGTTCATCCGGATGCGGCAGATCGCCATACACTTCGTCGGTGGAGATGTGGTGGAAACGGAAGGCTTTCTTCGCCTCTTCGCCAAGCGTTGACCAGTATGCCCGGGCAGCTTCCAGCAGCACGTAAGTCCCGACGATATTGGTCTCGATGAATGCAGCCGGGCCGGTAATCGAACGGTCAACGTGGCTCTCTGCCGCCAGATGCATAACGGCATCAGGCTTGTGTTCGGCAAAAATACGATCCATCGCTGCTTTATCGCAAATATCAGCATGCTCAAAAGCGTAACGCGGGTTGGTGTTCACGTTAGCAAGAGATTCCAGGTTACCTGCATAGGTCAATTTATCGACATTAACGACTTCGTCCTGAGTGTTTTGAATAATATGTCGGACAACCGCAGAGCCGATAAAACCGGCACCACCAGTAACAAGAATTTTCACGCGTTATTTTCCGTTAAATGAATATTTCGGGATAGTGACGACTGCCGCGGCCTTTAATCGCGAGGCAGAAATCAGACACGCTACCGCCCCTGGCTTTACAGCTACCAGTGCACTGAACGTTGTCGTAATTGAGGTAATTCACCGCCTGACCCCGTTAAAATCGCGACAGGGTAGCGTTCAAGTCAATTAATAATTGTCGTCTTAAATGCTGGCAGAAACAAGGGAAAAAAGCAGGCTAACAACACAAAAAAGCTGCAATTAAACCTCTGAAATTTAAGGGTAAATTTAAAAAAAGAAAACGGCAGTGTCATTCTCATGGCCAATAACGCCTGGAATGATCCACTGCCGTTTAGTCAACGACCAACCAACCGTTAGTCGTTGGTTAAGAGTTTCATCATGCTTTCGCGGAACTTCTGCCCTTCTTTCAGATTACGCAGGCCATACTGAACAAAGGCTTGCATATATCCCAGTTTCTTACCGCAGTCGTAGCTGTCGCCGGTCATCAGCATAGCGTCTACAGACTGCTTCTTCGCCAGTTCAGCGATAGCATCCGTCAGCTGAATACGATCCCAGGCACCTGGTTCGGTACGTTCCAGTTCAGCCCAGATTTCCGCGTTCAGCACATAGCGGCCGACGGCCATCAGATCGGAATCCAGCGTCTGAGGTTGATCCGGCTTCTCGATAAATTCAACGATACGGCTGACTTTACCTTCGGTATCCAGCGGCTCTTTGGTCTGAATAACGGAGTATTCAGACAGATCGCCTTTCATGCGCTTCGCCAGCACCTGGCTACGGCCCGTCTCGTTGAAACGCGCCACCATTGCCGCCAGGTTGTAGCGCAGCGGATCGGCAGAAGCATTGTCCAGAATGATATCGGGCAGGACGACCACGAACGGGTTATCCCCCACTACAGGACGCGCGCACAGAATAGAGTGGCCCAGCCCCAGCGGCTGCGCCTGGCGAACGTTCATAATGGTCACGCCCGGTGGGCAGATGGACTGCACTTCCGCCAGCAGTTGACGCTTAACGCGCTGCTCCAGAAGGGCTTCAAGTTCGTAGGAGGTGTCGAAGTGGTTTTCCACCGCATTCTTGGAGGAGTGCGTAACCAGAACGATTTCTTTGATCCCTGCAGCAACAATCTCGTCGACGATGTACTGAATCATCGGCTTGTCAACGATCGGCAGCATCTCTTTAGGAATGGCTTTTGTGGCCGGGAGCATATGCATGCCGAGACCGGCTACCGGAATGACTGCTTTCAAATTAATCATATTTCTTCCACCTTAAAATGGTTGCCGAATTATAGCCCTTTAGCCTGGTTTCGCCAGCACGAATTGCTACAAATCTGGAGATGATGTTACGCAATTACAGCGTAAATTTCAGCGGATGCAATCCGAATAGTCGCGCTTTAATTCCAGGAATCCTCGCAAAATGCCGGCTGGTTAATATTTAGCGCTTCGGCAGGTTAAAATTCAGCCGTTCCGTATTGAGCGTATGATGGTCAATTCGGTCGATATCGACCGAACTTTGCCCCTTTTCATTAACCGCGTTAATGTTCGCCAGCGAAAGCAGCGTTTCGTCCCGCGCCATAAACTTCCCGCGCACATCTTTGCGCAGATCAAAATTCAGCTTCAGGGCTGGGCCCCTGTCTGCATCCTGCATCACGTTGATATTACGCATAAAAAGATGCTGAGGTTTATTATGGAACTCCAGAGAGGCGCGCTTCATCTCAAGGTTGGTGAGGGCGACGAACGAGGTTTTATTGCCGGAGGAGATCTGTATTCCGCGCAATTTTCGTGCAAGTTTCTGGTTATCCAGATGAATATTGTTGAGGCGGAAATTCTGCGGTATCGACAAATAGTCGCCTTTAATCACGCCGTAACCAATTAACATCCCGGCGCTGTCGGTCATCTCAACATTATCGATGACAAAATTATCGCAGCCATATATCGCGACCGTTGCGTTATCAATACCCGCTTTCTTACTAAAGTCCGGGGTGATATTGCGGGCCTTAACATTACGTATGATAAAGTGTTTGCCGTTTTCAACGTGCACCAGCTGACGGCAATTGCTCCCGGTAATATTGGCCACCACGAAGTTCTTTACCGTCTGGTCTTCAGGGTAGTTATTGTCGTAGGTGCTGCCCGCCAGACCGATGCCGATACCCCAGTTAATTTTCCCGTTAGTGCAGTCGATATGGTCGATCACGTGGTCTGAGATGAGGATGTTTTTGTCATTAATCGCCACGTTCCATTCGATGGCGTCACCCTGCAGGTAGCTGAAATGACAGTTGGTAATCTTTACGCCATCCATCTGGTTATGAAACCCCTGGCGCAGGATTGCATAGTTGGCTTTAGTGACCCGCAGGTTGTCGATCAGCAGATTACGCATCACCCGCTTTTGTTTACCGCCAATGTAGATCTGGGTCACCGGGCCATAGCCGCTCATCGCCAGTCCCTGGATCACGCAGTCAGAACCGCGCACGTCGAGGGTGATGTTTTCGCTGCGCCCCTTCCCTTCCCCGATTACCTTGCTGCCATCCTGCAATACCAGCCGCCCGCGGCCATTGCCGGTCATCGCACCGAGAATGCGCAGGGTTTTGCCCTCGGGAATAAAAATGGCGGCGTTGATGTTCTCGCAGGTGACGTCCGCAGGTACCACGACGGTATCACCCTCGGTAAAGGCCTTCTTAAATGCGGCAATTCCGTCACGAAGGTCATACCGGCTGATCTCCACCGTGGCAGCGTTTTTGGCGGCCCGAACGCCGACCAGCGGCGCGGCCGCCAGCACGGAACAGGTGGTGACAAACGCGCGTCGCGTCATCTCTTTCGGCATATCGCCTCCGTTTAAAGCGTGTGTAGCAGAGTGGCTAACTGTCGATTGATAAGGTGTTGATTGAAATCGGTCTCCACCTTTTTGCGCGCATTGTGCAGCACAGGCGAGAGCTCCTGATGGGCAATCGCGGCAAACTGTTCAAGCTGGTTAGCCAGCGCCTCCGGATTGTTCTCCTCCACCAGCCAGCCGGAATGGCCTGGTTCGATCAGTTCAGGAATACCGCTATGCACTGTGGACAGGACCGGTATGCCCACCGCCATGGCTTCCATCAGCGCAACCGGGATCCCCTCCATATCACCGTCTGCGCCGGTAACGGAGGGAAGTAAAAAGATATCGGCGGCATCGAGCATGGCTTTGACCTCATGGCTGGGCTTGAACCCTGGCATCTCGACATGCGCCTCCAGCTCATACTGTTCGATCAGGGTGCGCAGCCGGCGCTCCCAGGGGCCAATGCCCAGAATACGGTAGCGAAAATCCACCCCACGCGCTTTCAGCTGGCGGCAGGCTTCGATTGCCACGTGTAGCCCTTTTTTCTCCGTCAGACGTGCAACAGAGATGATTTGCAGTGGGCTTCCCGGCGTTTTAACCGGCCGCTGGGTAAAGCGCTGCATATCCACGCCCATGCGCGAAACGGTGATTTTCTCCGGCGGACAGCCCATGGTTTTGAGCCGCCCGGCCCACAGTTCGCTGATGGGCAGCATCATGTCGCCGCGCTGAAAGAGCCGCTGGTATTCAGGTGTATAGTGGTTCAGCACCTCACGGCTGGAGATATCAATGCCGTGAAAGACGGTGGCGATTTTCCCCTCAATAACGCCCAGCTCGCGCAGCTTGGCCGCCGTCACGCCTGCCGGACCGAAGTGGGCGATAAACACATCCGCACGCCAGGGACGCTGCGTCTGGCCGCAAATGGCGGAGAGGATCAGATTGCGCGACTCGGCGCCATAGCGGGAGATATTCAGCGCCTTCCAGGTGCCAGGGCGGTGCAGCCCGCGCAGGGTCTGGCGGGCGCGGTAACGCAGTTTCGCAAGCCGGCCCTGGGGCTCATCCTGCAGCCAGCGGGTTTTGCTGGCGAGGTCATACTGCGTCCATGCGGCGTGGGTATTTTGCGTATCGCCCTTTTGCAGGGCGATAATCTCCACGTCATATCCCATATCGATAAAGGCGGTGATCTGATTAAGCACAAACGTTTCGGAGGAGAGCGGGAATTTCAGTAAGAAGAAACCAACCTTCATTTGCCCTCCCCGACCCGATCCAGTACCGATTTCACCATTTTGATGCCGTTTTCACGTTCGGCTTTCACCGCTACCGCCAGGCGTTCGTTGATGGCTGACAGCTGGCCGAGGGTATCGCCGACCATTGCCCCCAGGGAGCCGTCCAGCAGATGACGAATATCCACCGCCATCTCCGGCATACCCAGCTGCTGCATGATCCCGGCAGACTTGTGTTCGTAGTTAATCGCGATGGCCGGGGTGCCGAAGTTCATGGAGATAATGGCCGAATGCAGACGGGTGCCTACGGTCAGATCGCACGCCCCCAGCAGCTTGCCCATCTCCAGATCGTTAAGTTCGTCCATCACCACATGGTAGCGGGACGGATCGCTGACGTGCTGGCGCAGATTCAGCGCCACCATCCGGTCATCTTTGTTGTAGCTGTCGATGCCGGTACAGGTAGAGAGCGCCAGCACCTGATAGCCGCTGTCCAGCACCCGGTTGACCACCTCAGCAAAGGCTTTCTCATAGGCCGCCTGGGTGGTGCCAAGACGCTTATCAAACGGCGCCAGCTCGCGCAGGGTAATGGCGACGGTCTTCTGCTGCGCCGCCACGTTCAGCCAGTGCTGCACGGCATAGCTGGGGGTAAAATTCGCCTCCTGATGATCCACCAGCCAGGCGGTATCCACTCCCTGCTCGACCTTGCTTGTGTCGATCTCGCTACGCTGCATCAGATTCAGGCTCACCGACTCGCGCAGGATTAGCGCGTCACAGTGACCAAACACGTAGTTTGCCAGCTGATTGAACTGGGGATCCTGGAACGGACCGACGCTGTGACCGACCATAAACAGCGGCTTTTTCGCCATAAAGGTGCAGAGCGCATGCTCAAACTGCGGCACGCCGTAAAGGTCGACAAAAAAGGATCCGCCCACCTGAATAATGGCGTCGTAGCCGGAGAGCAGACGGACAAAATCGGTAAAGCCCTGGGCAATGGCAATATTACGCAGCTTGCCGGTGTCGGTCACACGTGACAGCAGCACCTGGTGCTGATAGCGGCGGCGCAGCACCTTTTTCACCCGGCCCATCACGCCCGCGGCGCTGTTATGCTGCTTCATCTGGCTGTAGAGCGGATCGCCCATCACCGGGCGGTTCAGTAGCCAGGAGGAGCTGACCGGATAACGGCTCATCACATCCACTTCTGTCTCAGGGGAGAGGGTGTAAATCGCATCCAGCAGGCCGCGCAGAATGGCGCTGTCACCGCGGTTGCCACAGGTATGGTTGCCCAGAATCAATAATTTCATAATAACCTCTTAAAAAATTCCCCTCCCCAGCGGAGAGGGGGAGGAAATAATTAACCTGCGCGAAGCAGCGTTTTCATCTTTTCGTTGCGGCAGAACTGGCGCTTGATCTCCACCACCAGCGCGTTCCGCGACAGCACAATCATCACCGCGAAGGCCAGGGCGCCCGCGGCGACCTGCACCGCCAGCAGCGCCGCCAGCGGCAGATGGCCTTGCAGGGCCAGCCCTAAGCCATAGCTCACGGCAAGGGTTGGCAGTGAGAGGTAAAACGGCAGCCAGAGGCTCAGGATGTACTGGCGGTAGCTGGAGCCCAGCACCGGCTTAATCATTACGAAGTAGCTCAGGATGGTGTTGACGATCTGCACCAGCAGGAAGCCCAGCGTGACGCCCATCGCGCCTGCCAGATGGCCGCCGATAACGATCGCCGGAATAAACAGAAAGGTTTTGAAGACGTTGAATTTAAAGCTGATATCGACGCGGGCTTTTGCCATCAGCAGCGATCCGATCGGGTTGCCGACGGAGCGCAACAGCCCCACCACGCACAACAGTTGCAGGATCGGTACAATGCTCAGCCACTTCTCACCGAATACCAGCGGCACCAGATTGCCGGAGACCACCATCAGCCCCAGCAGGGTCGGGAAGTTAATGATCCCCACCACCGACAGCAGCTTGTAGAAGTTGAGCCTGAGTTTGTCGGTGTCATCCTGAATTTTGGCGAACGCCGGAAACAGCACCCGGGTGATGATCGGGTTGAGCTTCATTGGCGGAACGACCGCCACGTTGTACGCCAGGTTATAGCCCCCGGCGACGCTGGCACCGAGAATACGCGCCAGCACCAGGGTAGAGAGGTTGGTATTCACATAGTTGATGATGCTGTCGGCGGTCAGCCAGGCGCCGAAGCGCAGGTTGGAGGACACCGATGCGAGCGAGAAGTGGAAGCCCGGACGGTAGATTTTGCGCCCGAAGTAGCCGAACAGCAGCGTGCGCACGACAGAGTTGACCAGGTAGCCGAGGATGGCGGTTAACGCCAGCGGCCAGAAGTGGGCGCTGATCACGGTAAAAGTAAATCCGGCCAGCACCGAGCTGGTCTCGATCATGCCGATCTTGCTGAACTCAAGCTCCTTTTGCATCAGCGCGCGGAACTGCTGTCCGTGAGGGATCACCACAAACGCGAACGACAGCGCGCGCATCAGGGGCGCCAGCTCAGGGTTATTCAATACCCGGGCAATAAGATCGCTCAGCAGGAACAGCGACACGAACACGAGAATACCGAGGCCGACATTAAGCCAGTAGAGGGTGGTTAGCTCCAGCTGGCTAATCTCTTTGCGCTGAATAATCGAGTTGGCGATGCCGAAATCAGACAGTGTATCGGCGAGGGCGATGATCACCAGCGAGACGGTCAACAGGCCAAACTGGTGGCTATCGATAATGCGCGCCAGCACCGTCATCTGCACCAGCCCAAGGCCGATGATGATCACCGTCGCGATAGCCGACCACTTTGCCCCGCTGAGGGTTTTTTCACGTAAGCTCATGTCAGTACGCCGCTTTGTTCACAAAGCCCTTGAAGATGGTCAGAAAGACGATCTTGATATCGAACCAGAGGCTCCACTCGCGGATGTACTCGAGGTCGAACTCAATGCGTTTTTCCATTTTCTCCAGGGTGTCAGTTTCGCCGCGCCAGCCGTTGATCTGCGCCCAGCCGGTGATACCCGGCTTCACCTTGTGGCGCAGCATGTAACCTTCGATAAGCTGACGATACTGCTCGTTATGCGCTACCGCGTGCGGGCGTGGGCCGACAATGGACATCCCACCGGTAAACACATTGATAAACTGCGGCAGTTCATCAAGCGAGGTGCGGCGCAGGAAGTTACCCACGCGGGTGACGCGCGGATCGTTTTGCGTCGCCTGGGTCACCACGTTGTCGTTTTCCATCACCTTCATGGAGCGGAATTTCCACACCATGATCGGCTTACCATCCATACCGTAACGGGTCTGGCGGAAGATCACCGGCCCCTTTGACGTGAGCTTCACCGCCAGCGCAATGGCGCACAGCACCGGGGAGATCAGCAGCAGGATCAGGGATGACAGCACGATGTCCTCCACGCGCTTCAGCACCCGGTTGAGGCCAGAGAGCGGCGTGTCATACAGGGGCACTACCGGTACGCCGTTCACCTCTTCGATACGGGAATGCAGAATGTTAAAGGTGAACACGTCCGGGATGAGGATCACCGAGCAGGTGGTGTCTGCCAGCTTACGCATCAGGGTTTTGATACGGGCCTCGTCGCTCATCGGCATGGCAATGTAGACGTTATGGATCTTGCCCGCTTTGGCATCGTCAATCAGCTGCGAATAGTTACCGGCCCAGTCCGAAGAGACGCCACCCGGCTGCGCGTCGTGATAAACGCCCACCACGTCAAAGCCCAGCCACGGCTCTTTGCGAAAACCGTCAAGCAGCGCCAGTCCGGCCGGCAGGCTCCCGGCTACCGCCACCCGGCGGGTGTTGTAACCCCGGTTACGCAGCCAGCCCGCGCCAAAGCGGATCAGAGAGCGACAGACCACCATCCCCACGCTGGTTAGCAGATACCAGGCAAAATAGGTAGCAAAGCGATTATCGAAGTCGTTGTTGAAGGCCACCAGCCCGAAGCTGAAGACCAGGCTTAAGGTCCAGTTCTGCAACAGCAGTTGCAGCTCGGTGGTGATTTTGACGCCCCGCCATGAACGGTAGAAGTCGGTCATGCCGCCGATCATCTGGAAGACGACCAGCGCGATCAGCGCCATCAGCAGATGCATGTAGAGGAACGGCAGCCCGCTGATTTTACACACCATCCACAACCCACCGAACATGATGGTGATATCAGAAAAACGCTGCACCATAGAGATTAACGATGCATTCGTTTTGGCTCGCTCGCGCTTTTTTAGATTTGTCATCGTTGTTCCTGTTTCAGGGCCCCCTCCCCCAACGGGAGAGGGGGAAAGGTTACTGATTCAACAGCGCCATAATGTCCTGTGTTCGCGCCGCCATCAGCGCCGCATCGGCACGGGATTCTACGTTCAGGCGCACCACCGGCTCGGTGTTGGACGAGCGCAGGTTGAAGCGCCACTGCGGGAAGGTCATGCTGATACCGTCTGTACGGTCGATCTCCAGCGCGTGCAGGGCAAAGTGATGCTCCACCCGGGCAATCGCCTCGGCAGGTGCCGCCAGCGTGCTGTTGATCTCGCCGCTCGCCGGGAAGGCCGCCATGCGGTCGCGCACCAGTTCACCCAGCGACTGGCCCTTCAGGCACAGCAGCTCGGTCACCAGCAGCCACGGGATCATCCCGCTGTCGCAGTAGGCAAAATCGCGGAAGTAGTGATGGGCGCTCATCTCGCCGCCATAAATCGCGTCTTCTTCGCGCATCCGCTCTTTGATAAAGGCGTGACCGGTTTTGGACATCACCGGTGTGCCGCCTGCCGCGGAGACCACATCCACCGTATTCCAGGAGAGGCGCGGGTCATGAATGATGCGCGAGCCGGGGTTTTTCTCAAGGAAGGCTTCCGCCAGCAGGCCGACGATATAGTAGCCCTCGATAAACTGCCCCTTTTCGTCGAACAGGAAGCAGCGGTCGAAGTCGCCGTCAAAGGCGATGCCCATATCCGCGCCATGTTCAATCACTGCATTGCGGGTATCGTCGCGGCACTCCGGCAGCAGCGGGTTTGGAATACCGTTCGGGAAGGTGCCGTCCGGGGTGTTGTGCACTTTGACGAAGGTGACCGGCACGTTAAGCGCCTTAAAGCGCGCTTCCAGGGTATCCACCACCGGGCCTGCGGCGCCGTTGCCGGAGTTGATGACCAGCTTCAGCGGTTTGAGGTTCGCCACATTGATGTAGCCCAGCAGGTGATCGATGTAAGCATCACGCAGATCGATTTTCTTATAGCTGCCGCGCGTTGACTCGTTCACCGGTGGGAAGTCGTTGGCTTCCGCCAGACGCTGTACGTCGCGCAGGCCGGTATCGCCGCTGATCGGGCGCGCACCCTCGCGCACCAACTTCATGCCGTTATAGTCCATCGGATTATGACTGGCGGTCACTTCGATCCCGCCGTCCACGCCTAAATGGAAGGTGGCAAAATAGATCTCTTCGGTACCGGAAAGGCCGATATCCAGCACATCCACACCCGCGTCCTGCAACCCTTTAGCCAGCGCCAGTTTTAACGCTTCGCTGGTCAAACGGACGTCGCCGCCCAGCACGATGGTTTTCGGCTTTAAATATTCGCCATACGCGCGGCCAATGCGCCACGCAATGTCCTCATTCAGCTCTTCACCGAGCTTGCCGCGAATGTCGTAGGCTTTAAAACAGGTTAACTTTTGCATCATTACCCCTTTTTCAGGCAACAGTTGGCCCGCCCGATATACAGGCCAATTTGATTTTTTTGTTTTCGTAGGCCCGGTAAGCGCAGCGCCACCGGGCAAAATGCGTGAGTGCTACACCCTGCCGTATCTGTCCTCAAATCGGACGATATCGTCCTCTTCCAGATAGGAGCCGGAGCGCACTTCAATCAGATCGAGAGGGATTTTCCCAGGGTTTTCCAGGCAGTGCGTCGCCCCCAGCGGGATATAAATCGATTCGTTTTCACCGAGCAGGGTTTCAACATTGTCGATAGTGACTTTGGCGGTACCTGCCACCACTACCCAGTGTTCCGCCCGGTGATGATGCATCTGCACCGACAGCCCCTCGCCCGGTTTAACGGTGATGCGTTTCACCTGATAACGGTCACCTTCGTCGATGGAGTCATATTTGCCCCACGGACGATAGACTTCGCGGTGAATGTGGTGCTCATGGCGGCCATCGGCCTTGATCTGCTCCACCACTTTTTTGACGTCCTGCACCGCGTTGCGATCGGCAATCAGCACCGCGTCTTTGGTCTGTACTACAACCAGATCTTTAACGCCGACGGTGGTGACCAGGCCCGATTCGGCATAGACATAGCTGTTCTCGGTTTTATGGCTGATCACATCCCCGTGATGGACGTTACCTTCCGGCGTGTGCGCGCTGATCTCCCACAGGGATGACCAGGAGCCGACGTCGCTCCAGCCCGCATCCATCGGCACCACCACCGCATCGGCGGTACGTTCCATTACCGCGTAATCCACCGACTCCTCCGGGCAGGCAAGGAACGCGGCTTCGTCCACGCGGATAAAGTCCAGATCCGGGTCGACGGTGGCCATTGCGCGTTCGCAGGCTTCCAGGATGTCCGGGCGATACTTTTGCAGCTCTTCCAGATAGCGTCCGGCGCGGAACAGGAACATACCGCTGTTCCAGTAGTACTCGCCGCTGGCGACGTAGGCCTGCGCGGTTTCCAGATTCGGTTTCTCAACGAACTGCGCGACGTCAAAGGCCAGGCTGTCGCCCTCCCCCGGCGTGACGTTACCGCGACGGATATAGCCATAGCCGGTCTCCGGCAGGTCCGGCACGATGCCGAAGGTGACCAGCTTGCCGCTTTCGGCATAAGGGATGGCGGCACGCACCGCATCGCGGAACGCCTCTTCCTGCTGGATGACGTGATCCGCCGCCAGCACCAGCATCAGCGGATCGCAATCCGGGCTGCTGCGCTTCGCCGCCAGCGCGGCGAGAGCGATGGCCGGGGCGGTATTGCGTCCGGCCGGTTCAAGAATGATATTTTCGGTGAGCTTGTTCAGCTGTCGCAGCTGCTCGGCGACGATAAAGCGGTGCTGTTCATTACAGATCACCACCGGGCTTTCGCAATCGACGCCATTAAGACGGTTTACCGTGGTCTGCAGCATGGTGAGCTCCCCTTTCAGGCAGAGGAACTGTTTCGGATAGAGCACGCGGGAGAGTGGCCATAACCGGCTACCTGAGCCACCCGCCATCACAACCGGGTACAACGTATTCTTATTCATGATTTATCCCCGAATATCTGCAATAAACTGGTTCAGCACGTTCTCTTTCTCGAGCGTGCGTTCGGCATAGTCACGCGCGATGGCGTTCTCTTTGGGCATATTCAGCGCCTGTTCGATCCCGCCCACCAGGGCGGATACCGACTCCGGCTCAACGCACACCGCGATCCCCGGCAGGGTGTCGCACAGCTGGCCCAGCTCGGTATGGGCCTCGGCGGTGATCACCGCGTTGCCGCCCACCGCCAGAATGTTGGTCAGCTTGGAGGGCAGAACGGCATCCGCCGCGCCGCGCTTTTGCACAACCAGATGGCAATCGGCCATCTTCAGCAGCGCCGGTAAGGCCTCGTAGGGCTGCAGCGGCAGGAAAGTGATGTTCTGCAGGCCACGTTCCTGGGCCATCTTTTGCAGCCGCGCTTTGCCACCCCCCTGGCCGACAATCACAAACTGCCAGGGCTGGTCGCGGAGCTGCTCAGCGGCATCAATAACGTTCTCAAGCCCCTGCTTCTCACCGATGTTGCCCGAATAGAGAATGATTTTTTTGGCTTCTGGCAGACCCAGCTGCTCGCGCAGGGCCGCCGCCTCAACAGCAGTCACATCGCGAAAACGGGCCACTTCCGACCAGTTTGGAAAGAAGATCACCTTCTCCGCTGCCACGCCCTTCTCCTGCGCTTTGTTCATCATCGAGCGGGAGATGGTCGAGACGTAATCGACGTTATGCAGGCTGCTGCGCTCGAAGGCGCTGGCCAGTTTCGCCACTTTGCCGCCCTTGCCTTTCCCGGCCATTCCCAGGCCCAGCATGGCGTCCACTTCGTAATCCTGAATGTGCAGCAGGGTGCGGGCGCCTGAGAGCTTGCCCAGCAGGCGCATACCTGGGGTGCAAAACAGGGTCGGCACCACGCCGATAATGCGATCCGGCTTCCAGCGACGTTGCGCCATCAGCGGGAAGAAACTGCTCAGGGCAAAGCTGCCCAGATGAATCAACCGCTTTAAGGTCGAGGGCTGCTTTGGCACGTAAAGCGGACAGCGCCAGACGGTCGCGGCCCCCTCTTCGCGGCGGTAGCGCCAGCTGGAATAGTGCTCGTCCACCTGCCACTCCGGGTAATAAGGTGGTGCGGTAATGACCCGCACCTCATGACCCTGACGGGCCATCCACTCCACCATCTCGCCGGTGTACTTACCGATCCCGGTCAGCTCCGGGGAGTAGTTAATGCCGTATACGAGAATTTTCATAAACCCGGCACTCCGGCCTGCTTCAGAAAATAGGCCCGGCTGTTGTCATGGACGTTATCGCTGGCCAGCAGCGCGTCGGGCGTCAGCCAGCGATAGTCGTCATGCTGCGCATCAGGCAGATGCAGCTCTGCCTGATTGACCTTCAGGCGAAAACCGAGCACCACATAGTGGGTGGTGAAATCGGTGCCGGAAAAGTTGTCGTCATAGAAGTGCTGCCAGACCCCGTAGAACTGCCCTGCCGTCATCGGCAGACGGAGCCCCAGCTCCGCCTGCGTCAGACGCGCAAAGGCATTTTCCAGCGTCTCATCTTTCTGCACCCGCCCACCTGGCACGAACCAGTAGCCCTGTGCCGGACGATTGGTGCGCTGTCCGAGCAGGAACTCGCCACGCTCGTTCTCCACAATCAGATCGATGGAGATCAGCGGCGTGGAACGCACTACCGTGGCAAAATCTTCCTGACTTAAAAACATAGTTACCCCCGGAAGCGGTGCTGATTTTCCAGGAACCACTGATAGGTGCTGGCCAGCCCCTGGGCCAGCGTCACCTCGTGGAACCAGCCCAGCTGGTGCAGATGGGTCACGTCCAGCAGCTTGCGCGGGGTGCCGTCGGGTTTAGTGGCATCGAAGGCCACGCGGCCCTTGTACCCCACCACCTCAGCGATGGTTTCAGCCAGTTCGCGGATAGTGCAGTCCACCCCGGTGCCAACGTTGATATGCGACAGCATCGGCTCGGTATTCTCCTGCCACACCTCGCGGGCCAGCTCCATCACATGAATGCTGGCGGCAGCCATATCATCCACGTGCAGGAATTCGCGCATCGGCGTACCGCTGCCCCACACCACCACTTCCGGTGCGTTGCTGACGGTGGCTTCATGGAACCGGCGCAGCAGCGCCGGGATCACATGGGAGTTGCTCGGGTGGAAGTTATCGTTCGGGCCGTACAGGTTGGTCGGCATCACCGAACGATAGTCGCGGCCATACTGGCGGTTGTAGGACTCGCACAGCTTGATCCCGGCAATCTTGGCAATCGCGTAGGGCTCGTTGGTTGCCTCAAGCGTGCCCTGCAGCAGCTCGCTCTCGGCAATAGGCTGCTTCGCCATCTTCGGGTAGATACAGGATGAGCCGAGGAACAGCAGCTTGTTCACGTTGTGCAGGTGCGCCGCGTGAATGATATTGCTCTCGATCATCATGTTCTCGTAGATGAAATCCGCCGGATAGGTATTGTTGGCGACAATCCCACCCACTTTTGCCGCCGCCAGATAGACCTGGTCGATGCGCTGTTCAGCAAAGAAAGCCTCGACTGCTTGCGCATCCAGCAGGTTAAGCTCGTCACGGGTGCGCAGCACCAGCTCGACGTTGCCACGCTGCTCCAGCTGGCGAACAATCGCCGAACCCACCATCCCGCGATGTCCGGCAACAAAAATACGTTGTTTGGTCATTCTCAGGACTCCAGCGCGATGGCAACCTCGTAGCCGTGGGATTTAAGCAAGGAGTGTTTTTTCGCCGCTTCGAGATCTTTTGCCACCATCTCGGAGACCATCTCCTGCAGCGTGGTTTCTGGTTTCCAGCCCAGTTTTTCGTGCGCCTTGGTCGGGTCGCCCAGCAGGGTTTCTACCTCGGCAGGACGGAAGTAGCGCGGGTCAACTTCCACAATCACGTCGCCCGGCTGTACGCCCGGTGCGTCGTGGCCGGTGACGGAGACCACAATGCCTTTCTCGTCCACGCCGGTGCCTTCGAAGCGCAGCTTGATGCCCAGCTGAGCAGCGGCCATCTCAACGAACTGACGCACGGAGTACTGCACGCCGGTGGCGATAACGAAGTCTTCCGGTTTTTCCTGCTGCAGCATCATCCACTGCATTTTTACGTAGTCTTTGGCATGGCCCCAGTCACGCAGGGAGTCCATATTGCCAAGGTGGAGCTTCTTCTCCAGGCCCTGGGCGATGTTGGCGATCGCGCGGGTGATCTTACGGGTCACGAAGGTCTCGCCACGGCGCGGAGACTCGTGGTTGAACAGGATGCCGTTGCAGGCGTACATGCCGTAGGATTCACGGTAGTTAACGGTGATCCAGTAGGCGTACATTTTTGCCACTGCATACGGGGAGCGCGGGTAGAACGGCGTCGTCTCTTTCTGTGGGATCTCCTGCACCAGGCCGTAGAGCTCGGAGGTGGAGGCCTGATAGAAACGGGTCTTCTTCTCAAGACCGAGGAAACGAATCGCTTCCAGCAGACGCAGGGTGCCGATGGCATCCACGTCAGCGGTATATTCCGGGGATTCGAAGGAGACGGCCACGTGGCTCATCGCGCCCAGGTTATAGACTTCATCCGGCTGGACTTCCTGCAGAATACGGGTCAGGTTGGAGGTATCGGTCAGATCGCCGTAGTGCAGATGGAATTTCGGGTTCGCCGCGTGCGGATCCTGATAGATATGATCCACGCGCTCGGTGTTAAAAGAGGAGGCACGACGTTTGATTCCGTGCACTTCGTAGCCTTTTTCCAGCAGGAGTTCCGCCAGATAAGAACCATCCTGTCCGGTTACGCCGGTGATGAGAGCGACTTTAGACATGTTTATTTTCTCCAGACTTATCAGAAGTTATTCAGTTTCAACGCGTTCGCGTATCACCACTGCGGGATTGCCACGGCAAAGTTTGTTTGCCGGTAGCGACTTAAAAACACTGCTGCGCGCACCAATAACGGTGCCATTGCCAATGGAGACGCCGGGGGCGACAAATACGTCGGTCGCCAGCCAGCATTTCTCGCCAATGGTGATTGGCTGCGCGTTAATATCAAAATGTTGACTCATATAATCGTGGCTGCCGGTACAGAGGTAGCATTTCTGAGATACCACTGCATTCGCGCCAATCGAAATTTCACCCAGCGTATATAACACCGCGTCGTCACCAACCCAGGCGTTATCCCCAAGGGTTAATTTCCATGGGTAAGTAATTTTTACCGACGGGCGAATCACTACGTTTTTTCCGATTTTTGCACCGAAGCTGCGTAATAAAAATGCGCGCCAGCGATACATAATTTGTGGGGACCAGGCAAATAATGTCGCCTGTACCGCCCACCATAACTGCACCTTAATCCCCCCTGCGCCACGGAATCCTTTTGGCACAGAGAAGCCGCTTAATTCCTGCATACTTTTTCCTTATATTCAGACTTTGTTATATAAGGCTTTGGTTTTACCCGTGGTTTTAAGGCGCAATAAATAAGATAATTCCGCCCATACGCCCGGCACGCGTAATATGTCGCGCTGCACCTTGCGGGCATCCTGGCATAATTCCAGATTATTCGACGTTGACACGCCGCCCATCGAAAATTCAGAAACCAGACCTGGCAGACGTTTAAAAGGATATCCGGCTTTATACAGCCGAGCGGCCAGTGCGTAATCCGATGAAACGCGGTACTGCAGATCGTACGGGTACGTTTTTAACCCGCTCAGCGGGAAGAAAATCGCCTGATGGCTGGCCGGCAGGCTGTGATAAATATACCAGCCCGGTTTCGCCGTACGGCGTACTTTATTTCCATCACCGAAATCAAGTAACGCATCGCCCATGTACATGGCGTTATCCTGAACTCGAACGAGTTGACGAACAAACTGCGCTACGTCGTCATGAAAAATATCGCCAGAATTAAGGAAGATGGCATAGCGCCCCTGCGCCATGTCGATACCTTTATTCATGGCATCGTAGATACCGCGATCTTTCTCGCTGATGTAGCGTAAGTTATATTCACCATTCAGTTTTTCGAGGAATTCTGCGGTGCCGTCGTTCGAACCACCATCCACCACAATCCATTCAAAGTTGAGGCTGGGATCGCCTGCCAGATTACGCAGCGACCGCCAGGTTTTTACCACGCCCTCGTAGTTACGAAAGGCGACAGTAATAACGCTTAGTAACATAAACCACCTCGTTATGAATGCGTAATATTAAGCGCCTTGCGCAAAATAAACGGGCATACAATCAAAAATGCATACTCTGGGCTAAATATTGACCCGGTAAAAAACAGCGATACTGGCGTAAAGAGGTAAAGCTGTACGCGAAAATTCTGATTATCACCAAAGGCGCTGATCATCATTTTGAAAACTTTAAACAGATACCACGCCGTGAATAATACTGCGAACCATGAAAAATAAATAATCAGCAGATACAAGCCATTGTCTATTGTTTTTCCGACGTCCGCACCGTTAAAGATTCCGAATGATGCGACATATTCATAAAGTGAGCCAAATCTGACTACACCGTCAATATGGGTTAAAGAGTACCCCACCATCACCAGCGGACCGATAATACGGTAATAAGAGGATGATCCTTCGGTGCCCAAATCACCCAGACGCTCGGAAATATACGGAAAGGCAAATACCACCCCGACTAAAAAGACGGACAATGAAATGATCGCTAAAGGTAACTTTTTCCTGATCGCCTCTTTATTCAGATACTGGAACGCCCACTCCAGAAGGTAAAACAGAATAAACGTCATAACCCCGGAGAACGATCCTGACAGAACGATTCCTGTAAGAATCATAGCATCGCTCTTGGGCGTTTTGATACCAAACTGTTTGATGCTGAGCCAAATTGAGATTAACGCCAGAGCGAAGAATGCCGGTTCAAAATAGAGCGCTGTGGTACGTTTGCCGCCAAATTTAATGAAATTCAGTACATAGCTATTACTGTAAATAAGATATTTCGAAATTATTTCCATCAGGCTACTGCCACCGGTCAGAATAATTTGCGCCATCTCCAGTGCGGCGAGGGTGACAATGATTCCAATGACCAGATAAAAGAACCTGAGGATCTTCCGATAATTGTGCGGCGAGACGGTTTTAAAGCGGATACTCCACACCATGCCGATAATGATGACGATATAAACAAACAGCATGGTGGAAGTAACGTATTTACTGGCATCCAGCGACTGACCAAAAATGTAGTTGAAGGCCGTCAGCCCCGCCCCCAGCCCCAGCGCTATCATCAGCTTTTTCACGCTGATTTTGTCGACAAACAGCAACAGCAGCAGCGGTAAAAAGGTCACGATAGTGATGGGGAAGCTCTCTCCCAGCTGGGCAATCTTGACGTTGACCAGCAGGTAGATGAGCGGCAGCAGCAGATAGCTACAGATTCTGATAGAACGAGACATACTCCTCCAGCATCTGTTGTCCACTGTAGGCCTGGCGGCTGCGGGTGCGGAATGCCTCAAGGGAGGTGCCAAATACCGCCTGGGCGATATCCGCTTTCGCCAGCTGCACCAGAGGCAGCACTTCCTCTTCGCTGAAGGTTTTGCCCCCCGATTTTTCCAGTACTTCCCGCGCGGCGTCGCTGTGGGTGGCGATCACCGGTACTCCGATGGAGAGCGCTTCGCACAGGATCAGCGGGTAGTTATCCACCCTGGAGCTGAACACCAGCGCATCCATCCCGTTCAGGGCGCTCATCAGTTTGCGTTTGTCGGTTTCGAAGCCGTGGTTCACCACGTTCGGCCCTTCAAACGGCGAGAATTTGCCGAAGGTGTGCAGCTCGATCTTGCCGCCAAGCGCCATCATATCCCGCACCAGCTGCTGGTTGGTTTTGCCGTCGTAGCGCAGATCGTGAGCGACGACGGCAATTTTCGGCTTGCCGGCGGTAACGGCGACCGGGGTCAGCTCTGCCAGAATCGCCTCTGTCGCCACGTCGATACCGTTATTGATGATCCGGCAGCGCCCTGCCCCGTACAGGCTGTTAAAAGCGTCGGCCACATGCTGGCTGGGGGAGATGAACTGGCAGCCCAGCGCCAGCATGTCACGGAACAGCTGACGCTTGCCATCTACCAGCTTATGGGCGCGATCCACCTTCACCGGCGGATAGTTGCTGAGCGTCGGGCACTTCTGGCAGTTCGTTTTCCAGCCTTCGCAGCCGTCGGTAAAGGCGCAGCGGCCAGTGACGCTCCAGTGATCGTGCAGGGTCCAGACGAACGTGGTGTCGGGTTTGTGCGCCTGCACCTTCTGGCAAAACGCCACGACCTCTTCCAGTTTCAGCCAGTAGCTGTGCAGGACGTGAAAATGGAGCACTACCGGGCCCGGCGTGCGGGTAACGGTGCGATAGAGGCGGTTAAGATTGCCAAAGAGATCGCGGTTAAACAGACGGAACAGGGCAATATTGGCCACCGAGGTCAGGCGCGGGGTATGTTTCACCACCTGCGGGTAGCGATCGTGGCTGACGCTTTTTTTACCGCCCTTGCCGTAGCCGTAGATAAAGCGCGACTGAAGTCCTTTTTGCAGCGCGCGCTGGTGCAGATCCAGCGCCACACCTGCCGCCCCGCCCTCGGCGAGACGGACATTAAATTGCAGAATGTTCATTTGATCACCTTCACGCGGGCCTTCTCGCCCACCACCAGCGCGTTGTCGGGGATGCTGTCCAGCACTACGCTTCCTGCCCCCACGGTGACGTTATTACCGACGGTGATATCACCGATCATCACCACGTTGGCACCCAGCTCAACGTTATTGCCGATGACCGGACAGGCCAGGCTGTCCGGGCCGCGGTTACCGAGGGTCACCCCGTGGCGGATGGTAAAATCATCCCCGGCGACCACGAATTTATTGATCACCACGGCATAGCCGTGGTGAATGGTGAAGCGGCGGCCGATGGTGGCCGCAGCCTGGATTTCGTAGCCGAAAATGCACTCGGTGATGAGGCGGTAAAGCACCAGAACCGGCGCCGCCCAGAGATTGTTAAGGACGTTTTTTTTGCGCCACACCGAGCAAAAATGGGCCACCCGGTAGGCCAGCACCATGCAGCAGGGGCGCAGGCTCCAGCTGTTTGCGCGACAATCTTCCAGCACCATTATTTCCCCCGCAGTCCGTCGGCCAGACGCTTACCGTTACGGACCGAAATCAGCGTCAACAGGGTGCGCCAGTTCATCCGCTTATTGCGGATCTGATACAGCGTAAAGAGCTGATACTTGCGGCTGGCGCGGTCGAACTTATCCCGGTGCTTGCGGTAGAAGTGGAAGTAGCCGGAAAACTTCTTCGGCGACGAGGTGATCTGCATTTCACCATGATTGATGTGCAGGATCTGGGTGGCTTCTTCTACCTTCCACGGCTCGCCATACTCCACCACCATCCGCAGGAAGATGTCGTAATCCTGGGCGGCGGCCAGTGACGTATCGAACAGGCACTCCTTGAAGCGCCACGCCCAGGTAAAGACCTGATTGCCGATAATGTTGCGCTTGTAGAACAGGCTGCGGGAGTACGGCGATTTTGGGTACAACGGCAGGCTGGCGGGCTGAGAGTAGACCTCCCCCTCGCAAACATAGTCGTTGGCGTACAAAAAGGCGTGGGTAACCAGGTGATGCTGATGCGCCAGGAAGGTAGACAGCCGGTTTGGCGTCCACTCGTCGTCATCGTCAATACCGGTCAGATACTGGCCAGAGGCCTGCAAAATAGCCTGATTGCGGACCGCGCAGGCGCCGGAGTTAATGGCGTTATGGGTGTAGATCACCCGCGGGTCGTCCAGGTCAGCGACAAACTTCTGGAGCTGCTCGTACGAGGAGGAGCAGTCATCGACGATGATCAATTCCCAGTGGTCATAATCCTGGCGTAATACCGATTTTATCGCACGGATCGCCAGCTGCTGACGGTTCCATGTCGGCATATAAATGGAAATCAAAGGACGTGGTGTCATGGTGTTCCCCGAATGGCTCATTACTTGCTGTCCGACTTATATTCGTACTCGTAATACCCGTAATCCTGATACCCGGTGGCGCGGCGGAAGATGGAGTTGAGGATCACCCCTTTCACCGCAATGCCGTTCTGTTCGAAGCGGCTGAGGCTGGTTTCGACCTCTTTCAGGGTGTTCACCGCGTAGCGCGCCACCATCAGCGTGGTGCCCGCATGGCGACCGACAATTGCCGCATCCGTTACCGCGAGGATTGGCGGGGTGTCGATCAGCACCAGGTCATAGTTTTCACTGGCCCACTTCACCAGCTGGGTAAAGCGTTCGCTCATCAGCAGTTCCGATGGGTTCGGCGGCACCTGTCCGCGCGTGACCAGGTCAAAGTTAGGGATGGAGGTCGGCTTCGCGCACTGGCTGATATCGCCCTTGCCCAGCAGGATGTCCGACAGACCGTTTACGTTGTTCGTGCCGAGCAGCTCGTGGGTATAGCCCTTACGCATATCGCAGTCGATCAGCAGCACGCGCTTGTTGGTCTGGCTGACTACCGCCGCCAGGTTGGCGCAGACAAAGGTCTTGCCGATGGAGGGGCTGACCCCGCTGAGCATCAATACGTTGTTGCTGGCTTGCATCATGGCGAAGTGCAGGCTGGTGCGCAGGCTGCGGATAGCCTCGATAGCCAGATCCGTCGGATTGCCGACTGCCAGCAGCTGGCTCTGCTTGTAACGTTTGATGCCATTGGACGTTTTGACGCTGTCACGCGATTTCTGCCACTCCGACAGCGGGATGCTGGCGTAGACGTTGATGCCGTGCTCCTCCAGAACCTGCGGGCTTTCGATCCCACAGTTAAACAGGGAGCGCAGCAGTACGCCGACGATGGAGAGCATCAGACCGAGAATAATGCTGCCGAGAATAATCAGCGCCTTCTTCGGCTTCAGCACGCCCGGCTGGGTGATGGCCGGGTCGACAATACGCACATCGCCAACGGTGCTCGCCTCGGTGATCTTCAGCTCCTGCTGTTTGTTCAGCAGCTGCATATAGACCTGCTGGCCAGACTCCACGTCGCGGGTCAGACGCAGGATCTCCTGCTGAGTCTTTGGCATCGCGGTGACGCGGTTATTGAGTTTGGCTTTTTCCTCTTCCAGCGTCTGGCGTTTTTCCAGCAGCGTACGGTAGGCCGGATGGCGTTTGGTGTAGAGTTTGGAAATTTCCGCCTCTTTAAAGGTCAGCTCGTTGATCTGGGCGTCGATATTGACCATCGAATCCAGCACCGACTTCGCTTCGAGCGGCAGGTCGACGGAGTCTTTATCCTGACGGAAAGCGTTGAGCTTGTTCTCGGCCTGATCCAGATGGGCGCGCACTTCCGGGAGCTGTTTCGCGAGGAAGTCGAGGCTTTTTGACGCCTCTTCCGACTTACGCTTCACGTTCTGCGCCTGGTAGTTGCGGGTAATGCTGTTGAGAATGTCGCGGATCTTGTCCTTATCCTCGCCGGTAAAGGTCAGTCTCAGCACCCCGGTATCCTTTCCGGTTTCGGTGACCGACAGGTTGCCCTGCAGATTATTGATCATCCCGAGCATTGAGAATTTGCTGACGGTGAACTCGCTGCCGCTCTGGGCATGGATGTCGCTGACCATCATGCTGACGCCATCTTTATTCAGCATCTCCCCCACCTTGCCGCGGGCGCTAAACCCGGCGTCGCTGGTAAGCTGATACTGATCTTTCCCCAGCACTTCAAGGGTAAACTCCTGGCTGGCGCCCCCGGCAGGAAGCTGGAAGGTGGTCACTTTAACCGTATCATTCTGACGGCCCATCAACCGGTCCCAGCCCGCACCAAACACCGGGAAGGTGTTTTTAGTGACGCCGATGTCGAGATCCAGATCGTCCACGGTTTTTCCCAGCACCAGGCGGGACTGGATCAGCTCAATTTCCGCCTGTGAGGCGGGCGGCTTGTTTGCCAGCGCCGAACCGATGTCCTGCACCAGCGAATTGCCGGTGTTTTGCTCTATTTGTACCAGCGCGTCGGCGCTGTAGATCGGGGTGGCAAAAAAGGTGTAAATCACCGCCGCAACGGCAAAGAGCGCGGTGATGCCAATCACCCACCAGCGCGCCTCGACCACGGTTCCGATCAGACGACCAATATCAATTTCATCACTGCCCGCACTCGGGGCGGCAGAAGGTTTTACGTTTGCTGTCATTATTATCCCTGCTGAACGTTCAGTGCCTCTGCCCACTGGCGGGCAGACTGGTCGAGTAAGGTGTAAACCGCCTCAAACGCTTCATGGCTTTTGCGGTACGGGTCGGGGATCTCACGCTCGTTGTCCCAGTGACCAAACAGCATCACTTTGCCGCGCATCTCCGGTGCGATATCGCACAGGGCATGAATGTGGCGTTTTTCCATCGCGAGGATCAGGTCGTAGTCCCGGCACAGGCTGGCCGTCACCTGACGGGCGCAATGCCCGTCGAGTGAAAGCTGATGCTCTGCCGCAACCTGACTTGCACGCTCATCGGCCCCTTTGCCCACCAGCGCGCCCAACCCGGCTGACGCCACGGTGAGCTGCGGTTGGTACTGCTTAAGTAGCCGCTCAGCGGTAGGGGAACGGCAGATATTCCCCACACAAACCACCAGAATTTTGTTAAACATCGTTATCACCAGTTGTGGTACTGATGTACCGTGTCGGTCATGGTATGGATATTGTTGATGGTCGGCATCAGCTGGTTCATCACACGGTTCCAGCGCGTTATCGGCGCGGTGGTGACATAGACCACGTCATACGGCTGGAGGCGGAAGCCGGTCGCCATCACCAGTGAGGTGGCATCAGACATATCCAGCTGGTAGACGTTGGCAATCTTGCCCTTCGCATTGTTTCCTGTAATCGGACGGATCACGAAGATACCGCTGGCGTCGGAGGTGCTCATATCCAGCCCTTCCGCGTTGCCCAGCGCTTCGGTCAGGGTCATACCGCTCAGGTCCATCTTGAGGGTGCTCTGTTTCTTCACTTCACCCATCACGAACACTTTCAGGTCGTCATTGCGCGGCACGAACAGGATGTCGCCCGGATAGAGCAGACGGTTCTGGCTCAGATCGCCGTTCTGCATCAGCGCCTGCAGGGAGATACGCTCCTCTTTGCCTTTATGGGTCAGCACCACATTGCGCCAGTCGGCGCCATCAGTGAGCCCGCCCGCGGAGTTGATGGCGTCAAGCACCGTCAGCGGCACGTTGGTGATCGGCTGTTGGCCGGATTTATTCACCTGGCCGGAGACATAGACTTTCTGCGAACGGAATGCGGCGATATTAACGTCCACCTGCGGGTCAGCGATGTACTGCGCTAAACGGCCGGTAATATCACTACGGATCTGTGCGAGCGTTTTGCCCGCCACGCGAAGTTTGCCGACATAGGGATAGAACATGGTGCCATCTGCCTGAACCCAGTTACCGGTATCGCTGGAGCTACGATACTGCCCCGCCGGGGTGGTCAGCTCCGGGTGATCCCAGACGGTGACGTTAATCACGTCCCCGGGCCCGACGCGGTACTGGTAGTTGGCGATCTCCTGGTCGAGATCGACATTCGGCCGTGCGACAATCGGGCGAGGGCGTAATTGTTCAACCAGCTGCGGGGTCATGGGATAAACGTTAACCATGCGGTTGATGTCAAAATCAGCATCCTGCTGTTTAATCACATCCTTACCGGAAGTTGAGATATTGCTGCCGGGGAAGATCGTACAACCACTCATCAAGGTCACAGAGACCAATAATGGCATCAATTTCATTTTGGATTTCATCATTGATTATTTATCACTATGGCAGAGTAATTATCCTGTGCATTTAAATAAGTGCGAAGGCGTATTACTTTTAGCATGCAGTCAATAAAAGAGAAATATAACTGGCATCAGTCCTAAAAGAAGCTTATTCGCTCTCAGGCTATTGACAGAATAATCGAGGCTGATTAACACGCTTTCAGGCACGCTACCGCCCTTGGCTTTCAGTTACCAATCTACTGTTTAAACAGCTAGTTAGGGGCAAGCACCCTCTTTGACAGGGTTTAATGAGAAAATATAACGGGCAGGATTAATCCGAACACGATATACATTTTTCAGGTCATTAAACCGACACAGAAATAGCACCAAAAACGACCGCTATTTGATGCTGAAAGAATTGTTGCAGCTATCTGAAAAGCAGGCAAGGAATCATCAACGAAGGCGTGGCTTTTAAGAATAATATTAACGGTCGCATTTCCGTGTTTTTAGGAATAGCTTTATATTGACATTATTAAATAACACCATTGACCCTGCGATATTTCTTATTTTTATTGATTCGGAGTTATTCCGATATTAACGCACAGAATGCAGGGTTTATTACCGGCCAGATAAGGAAAATCTATGCAGATAAATGCCTGGCCGGCATTGCATTTTTCTGGCGCAGTATCCATGATCGAAATGTGACAATTGTCATATAACGAAAGGTATTACGCTCACTATGGAATGGATAGCAGATCCATCAATATGGGCCGGTCTGGTCACCCTGGTGGTGCTGGAACTTGTGCTCGGTATCGATAACCTGGTCTTTATCGCCATTCTCGCCGAAAAACTGCCCCCTGCTCAGCGCGACCGCGCCCGCATCACCGGTCTGTTAATGGCGATGGTCATGCGCCTGCTGCTGTTGGCCTCTATCTCCTGGCTGGTGACCCTCACCCGCCCGCTGTTTACCGTCCACGGCTTTGGCTTCAGCGCCCGCGATCTGATCATGCTGTTTGGGGGATTTTTCCTGATCTTCAAAGCCACTGTCGAACTCAACGAAAGGCTGGAAGGCAAGGACAGCGAGAACCCCACCCAACGCCGTGGGGCGAAGTTCTGGGCGGTGGTGGCGCAAATCGTGGTGCTGGACGCCGTCTTCTCGCTGGATTCAGTCATCACCGCCGTGGGGATGGTCGATCATCTGCCCGTCATGATGGCCGCCGTCATTATTGCCATTGCGCTGATGGTGATGGCCAGCAAGGCGCTGACGCGCTTCGTTAACGACCACCCGACCATTGTCATTCTCTGCCTGAGCTTCCTGCTGATGATTGGCTTTAGTCTCGTGGCGGACGGTTTTGGTTTCCATATTCCGAAGGGGTATCTCTACGCCGCGATCGGCTTCTCGGTGATAATCGAGGCGCTGAACCAGCTGGCGATTTTCAACCGCCGTCGCTTTCTCTCCGCCAATCAGACGCTGCGCCAGCGCACCGCCGAGACGGTGATTCGTCTGCTGAGCGGTAAAAAGGAGGATGCCGAGCTGGATGCGCAGTCCGCCTCCCTGCTGGCCGACCATGACAACAGCCCGATCTTCGCTCCTCAGGAGCGGCGGATGATTGAGCGGGTGCTCCACCTGAACCAGCGCTCCGTCAGCAGCATCATGACCTCGCGCCATGATATCGAGCATATCGACCTCAATGCCCCGGAGGCGACCATCCGTGCGCTGCTGGATAAAAACCAGCACACCCGCATTGTGGTCACCGGTAGCGACCGGGAAGAGGAGCTGCTGGGGGTGGTTCATGTGATTGATCTGCTCAATCAGCAACTGCGCGGCGAGCCGTTAAACCTGCGGGTGCTGATCCGTCAGCCGCTGGTCTTCCCGGAGGTGCTGCCGCTGCTGCAGGCCCTGGAGCAGTTCCGCAACGCGCGCACCCACTTTGCTTTTGTGGTGGATGAGTTTGGTTCCGTGGAGGGGATTGTCACCCTTAGCGACGTGATGGAGACCATCGCGGGTAACCTGCCAAACGAAGTGGAAGAGATCGACGCCCGGCATGATATCCAGAAGAACGCCGACGGAAGCTGGACCGCGAACGGCCATATGCCGCTGGAAGATCTGGTGCAGTATGTGCCGTTGCCGCTGGATGATAAGCGCGAATATCATACCATCGCCGGGCTGCTGATGGAGAACCTGCAGCGAATCCCCCAGCCGGGGGAAGAGGTGAAGGTGGGTGATTACGCGCTGAAAACGCTGGAGGTGGAGAACCACCGGGTGCAGAAGGTACAACTAATCCCGCTGATCACGGAGGATGATGTGGATTACGAGGTGTGATGCGGTTCCCCTCACCCTCTCGGGTGAGGGGAGATAGCGCTACTGAAGCTTATCCAGCAACTTCTTCACATCTTTCCCGTTCTTCGACTCTTTATTCTTCACTGCCCAGTCGCTCAGACGACGTTTCGCTTCATCCTGGAGATGCTTACGCAGCAGCTGATCCACCTGCAGGGTGTAGTTCAGCGCCTGCCATTTGCCGTAGACATTCAGCGGGATCGGCGTCGTTTTCAGGAAATCGACCAGCTTACCTTCGCCAAGCCAGCCCTCCAGCACCCGAACTTTGAAGCGGGTGTCGGCGGTCTCCTTAACCAGATCCAGCGTGCCGTTGCCTTCGAGCATCAACATTGGTGATTCGCCCTGCATCCCCTCCAGCGTCACCTGCCCCTTATTGAGGGTCAGATCGGTGACAAAGCTGTCCAGACGGGTCGCATTGTCAAAGTTGTCTTTGACCTTCACGTTACTGCTGCGCTCCACCGCCTGCTGCACCAGCTGCTGGAAGTTAAGCCCTTCCATGCGGGTATTGTGCATTTCCAGATGCGCCTTACCCTGCCAGTTATGGCGGAAGGCTTCCGCGTCAATCTTGCTGCCGGAGAAGTCCCCGGCCAGGTTCAGGCTGCCGGTCAGCGCAATCGGATAATTAAAGGCCTTCAGGATGGTGCCGATCTCAATGTTATCGAGACGCGGCTGGAAGGTGGTCTGGGCGGTGGCTTTACGCACGTCGAGCGTACCGGGCAAGGAGAGCTGCCCTTCCCCCAATTTACCGCTCAGTTCCGCAATGGTCAGAAGCCCGTTCTCGTTGCTCATCTGGCTGCTGACCTGGGTGAAGTCCATCCCACGCCAGCGTACGCTGTTGGCTTTGAGCTGGATATCGGCACTGAAGCCACGCAGACCGTTGTAATCAGGCTGGTCCAGACTGGAGGCGATAACCGGGCGCTGGGCTCTGGCCTGATTTTGCCCCTGCTGTACCGCCTGATTGTTTGCCGCTGCGGTCGCCTGCGCCGGGAGCAGATTTTCCAGATTAAGCCTGTCGAACTGCAGATTCATGTTCCACTGCGGGTCGGTACCCAGGATCACGCGGGCCTGCCCAGTGAGGGCACTGTCATTAGCCTGCAAATTGAGTTGATTGAGCGCGAGCTGTTTCTGCTCCTCGCGCCACTGAACCTGTAAGGTGCCCTGCCCGCTGATGCCCTGCGCCGGCAGATCGACGCCGGTCAGTTGCCAGGTGAGCTGCTCAATGTCGGCGCTCAGCAGATGCGGATAGTCAGAGGCGTTGACGTTAGCGCTAAATGCGAGGTTCAGATCGCGCTGATTGCGGTTCACGCGGGCGCTAAAATCGATTTTGCCTTTGTGGTGTTCATCCTGTTCCATCTGCAGGTTGAGATTGCGAACCGTGACCTGCTCGTCCCCCTCGTGCTGGAACACCAGCAGGCTGTCAGCCACCTTCAGACGGCCAATATCGAATGACCAGCCGGTATCCTCGGCTTTATCCGGCAGCGTGTTTTCACGCGGGGCCACCGGCGCATCGGCATTACGTACCGCTTCAGACTGCGGGGTCAGCTGGATCACCGCCCCTTTGAGCATCACCTCATTGACCTGCAACTGATGCGACAGCAGCGGCATTAACGCCACGTCAAGGCGCATATTGTCGGCAGTCACCATCGGCACCGACGCCCCCGGCGCGGTGAGGGACATGCGTCCGGAAAGGATGCTAAGCTGCGGCCAGACGTGCCAGCGCAGCGGGCCATCCAGCTTCAGGACATAGCCGCTGCGCGCCTCCACCTGACGCACCATGTAGGTGCGAAAGTCATTGGGATTGACCAACAGAACCAACGCTGACAGGCCTGCAATCAGCACCACCAGCAAAATCATCAGCGTTGTCAGAACTCTTCTCATGGCTTCCTCAATGGACCGGATTTAAGCTCAATCTTTATCAATACGACTGGCGACAGCACCCTGCTGATCGCGATATTTAGCATCCTGGCGGCGGTTGTAAGGACGTGCCGCCGGGCCGGTTAACGGCTCGAAACTCAACGCGCCAATCATCATGCCCGGACGCAGCGCCAGGGGCAGTTTACCGGCGTTGAAGAACTCCAGCACGATACGCCCTGACCAGCCCGGATCGATACGGTGCGCAGTCACGTGTACCATCAGCCCCAGACGCGCCAGCGACGAACGTCCGTCGAGCCAGCCAACCAGATCCGCAGGCAGGGTGATGGATTCAAAGGTGACGGCCAGCGCCAGTTCACCCGGATGTAAATAGAACGCCTCGCCGTCGTCCAGCACGATTTCGTCGCTCATCACCCGATCGAGTGCGGCGCTGACTTCATCTTTCGGCCCACTGAGGTCGATAAAGGGCGCGGTATGGCCGCTAAAGGTACGAAACTTATTCCCCAGACGGACATCGACAGTCACGCCGTTAATGCGCTCGACTGGCGGGCGCGGGGTAATGCTCAGACGTCCTTCGTCCAGCCAGGCTTCAATATCTCGGTCACAAAGACGCATCACTTTCTCCTTTCGTGCAGCGCGCCCTCAGGCCACCAGAGCCGGAGGGCGAGCCCGGTTATCTTTGAACGGTACACAATTCGCGCGTGTTATTCAAAAAACTGGCTGATTTTCGCTTTCAGAATATCAATAGCGATGCGGTTTTTACCCCCGCGCGGCACGATGATATCGGCGTACTGTTTGGACGGTTCAATAAACTGCAGGAACATTGGGCGGACCGTTTTCTGGTATTGCGCCATCACCGAATCCATTGAGCGGCCGCGTTCGTTCACGTCGCGTTTGATGCGGCGCATCAGGCAGATATCCAGCGGGGTGTCGACAAAAATCGAGAAGTTCATGGATTCGCGCAGACGGGCGTCGGTGAGCAGCAGGATCCCTTCGAGGATAATGACCTTTTTCGGCGCAATGCGCACGGTTTCCTGCAGACGGGTGTGTTCAACATAGCTATAGACGGGCAGCTCAATGGCAGTGCCGTTCTTCAGGGCCTGAAGATGCTGGAATAACAAGCTGTGGTCCATCGCGCTGGGATGGTCATAGTTGGTCTTGACACGCTCTTCCATCGACAGATGGCTTTGATCTTTGTAATAGCTGTCTTCTGGAATAACGCCGATGTGCTCATCACCGACCTGTTCACGTAATTCACGGTAAAGCGTACTGGCAATGAGACTTTTACCTGAAGCCGATGCGCCGGCGATGCCTATAATGACGCACTGATGAGACTTATCAGTCATAAATTTTGCGACCTGAGTAACCTGGATGTAAGGAAGGACGACGCCTGAGCGTCAAACGCGGCAATTATAGGGATTTCATCGGCCTGATACCAGCCGAATAGAAATGTTATGCGAGACACGTTCAAAGTCCGTGCAGATTACTCCTGATACAAATTTTTTCGGCTACTTTTCCAGCGCCAAAGATGAATTTTTTGCAGGATAAGTATTTAATAATGCTGTGATGTCAATTTATGAGCGCATACCATATAAATTGTAAATTGTTTGTACTAGCATGATCAAAATTAAAAAATGAACTCGTCTGGAGAAGACTCCTGGCGGCATGGTGTCTTCGGATAGAGCGGTAATGAATAAAAAATACCAGCGCGTTTTGGTCACTACGCCACATCCTTTACTACGGCTTGTCAGTCTTGGACTGGTTACCTTTATATTCACACTTTTCTCGCTCGAATTAACGCGTTTAGGCACTTTTTTAGCACCTTTATGGTTCCCGACCTCAATTATGATGGTGGCGTTTTACCGCCACGCCGGAAAGATGTGGCCCGGGATCGCCCTCGCCTGTAGCGTCGGGAATATCTTCGCCACCTGGCTTATCTTCTCCTGGGACACCGTCAACCTGTGGTACACGGGCATCAACGTTGTGGAGGCCTTTGCCGGTGCTTTACTGCTGCGCAAACTGCTCCCCGCCTACAACCCCTTACAGAATCTCGGAGACTGGATCCGTCTGGCGATCGGCAGCGCGCTTATCCCGCCCCTGCTGGGCGGCGTACTGGTCTGGCTGCTGGTCCCAAGCGACGAGCCGCTGCGCACCTTTATGGTCTGGGTGCTGTCAGAATCTGTCGGCTCGCTGGCGCTGGTGCCATTAGGCCTGCTGTTTAAGCCGCACTATCTGCTGCGCCATCGCAACCCGCGCCTGCTGTTTGAAACCCTGCTGACCATGGCAGTGACGCTGATTCTGAGCTGGATCGCTCTGCATTTTTTGCCCTGGCCCTTTACGGCCATCATTGTTCTGCTGATGTGGAGCGCCGTGCGTCTGCCGCGTCTTGAAGCCTTCCTGGTCTTCCTGGTGACGGTAATGATGGTGTCGTTGATGATTGCCAAAAATCCGGTTCCGCTGACCACGCAAAATTTTGGCGCGATGACCAACGCCCCATGGTTGCCCTTCCTGATGATGCTGCTGCCCGCCAACGTAATGACGATGGTGATGTACGCATTTCGCGCCGAGCGTAAGCACATTACCGAGAGCGAAGAGCGTTTTCGCAACGCGATGGAGTATTCCGTTATCGGTATGGCGCTGGTCAGCACCGACGGGCAGTGGCTGCAGGCGAACAAAGCGCTGTGTCAGTTCCTCGGCTACTCCCAGTCCGAGCTGCGTTCCCTTAGCTTCCAGCAACTTACCTGGCCGGAAGATTTAGAGAGCGATCTGGAGCAACTGGATCAACTGCTGCAAGGCAAAATCAACAGCTACTCGCTGGAAAAGCGTTACTACACCCGTAGCGGCGAGGTGGTCTGGGCTCTGCTCGCGGTCTCCCTGGTACGTCACGCCGATGGTACCCCGCTCTACTTTATTGCCCAGATTGAAGATATTAACGACCTCAAGCATACCGAGTGGGTGAACAAGCGACTGATGGAACGTATTACGCTTGCCAACGAGGCTGGCGGAATTGGTATCTGGGAGTGGGACGTCAAACCCAACGTTATCAGCTGGGATAAGCGCATGTTCGAGCTGTATGAAGTGCCTGCCCATGTTAAACCCACCTGGCAGCTCTGGCATGAGTGCATGCTGCCGGAAGATCGTGCCATGGCGGAACAGGTGGTACGGGATTCGCTGGCGGCCCGCGTTCCGTTCAAGCTGGAGTTCCGTATCCGGGTAAAAGACGGTATCCGCCATATTCGCGCCCTGGCGAACCGGGTGCTGAATAAGCAGGGTGAAGTGGAGCGCCTGCTTGGTATCAATATGGATATGACCGAGGTGAAAGAGCTGAACGAGGCGCTGTTCCAGGAAAAAGAGCGCCTGCATATTACCCTCGACTCCATCGGCGAAGCGGTGCTCTGTACCGATATCAATATGAACGTCACCTTTATGAACCCGGTGGCGGAGAAGATGAGCGGCTGGCTGCAGGAAGAGGCGCTGTCGCAGCCGATCCTCTCGGTCCTGCATATCACCTTTGGCGATAACGGCCCGCTGATGGAGAACATCCATAGCGGAGATATGTCCCGTAGCGATATCGAACAGGATGTGGTGCTGCACAGCCGCAACGGCGGCAGCTACGATATTCACTACAGCATTACCCCGCTAAGCACCCTCGACGGGCAGAACATCGGCTCGGTGCTGGTTATTCAGGACGTTACCGAATCGCGTAAAATGCTGCGCGAGCTGAGCTATAACGCTTCTCATGATGCCCTTACCCACCTGGCGAACCGCGTCAGTTTTGAGGCTTCCCTTAAGCGGATGTTGCACACCGTGCAGGAGACGCGCCAGCGTCACGCGCTGGTGTTTATCGATCTGGACCGCTTTAAAGCCGTCAACGACACCGCAGGCCACGCGGCGGGGGATGCGCTGCTGCGGGAGCTCTCCTCCCTGATGCTGAGCATGCTGCGTTCTACCGATATGCTGGCCCGTCTGGGCGGGGATGAGTTTGGCCTGCTGCTGCCGGACTGCAACACCGAAAGCGCGCGCTATATTGCCGGTCGCATCATCGACGCCATCAATGGGTATCACTTTATGTGGGAGGGCCGCCTGCACCGCATCGGCGCCAGCGCCGGGATCACCCAGATCGACGAGCGCAATAACCAGGCCTCAGAGGTGATGTCCCAGGCCGATATCGCCTGCTACTCGTCGAAGAACAGTGGCCGTGGCGTGGTGACGGTGTATGAACCGCAACAGGAGCGAATGCTGAACGCGCCGGGCACCATCTCGCTGGACGAGCAGTGGCACATGATCAAAGACAATCATCTGCTGATGATTGCCCGCAGCGTCGCCTCGCCGCGTATCCCTGAAAGCAGCACCTTCTGGATGCTTGCCCTGCGCCTGTGGACCAACGACGGCGAGATGCTCGAAGAGCAGGCTTTCAGGGCGGGGCTGGCGGAGCCGGAGTTAATCCACGCCCTGGACAGACGTATTTTGCAGGAGTTTTTCCGCAACTTCGCCACCCCATTGACCAACAAAGGCACCGGGGTCGCCCTGCCGCTCTCCATGGCCGGTCTTGCCAGCGCCACGCTGGTGGATGAACTGCTGGAGATGCTGCGCGCCTGTCCGCTGCAGCCGCGACTGCTGCATCTGATCGTTAACGTCAGCGTCCTGACGCAGGAGGATGACAATACCCACCACAATCTGCAGAAGCTGCGTGAAGCCGGATGCCGTATCATCCTGAGCCATGTGGGCCGCGATATGGAGGTGTTCAACCACCTGAGCGCGCAGATGGCCGATTATCTCCTCCTCGATCCCGAGCTGGTGGCGAACGTTCACGGAAATCTGATGGATGAGATGCTGGTGACCATTATCCAGGGCCACGCCCAGCGGCTGGGCATCAAAACAATCGCCGGGCCGAGCAATCAACCGATCATGATGGATACCCTCTCCGGCATTGGCATCGACTATATCTACGGCAATACCATTGGCGAGCCGCAGCCGCTGGAGCTGCTACTGAATACCAGCTATTTCGGCATCAACTGACGGCGACCAGCCGTCGGTATACCAGATATGCAGCAGGGCGTACGAGCGCCACGGCTGCCAGCGTTCAGCATAGCGGCGGATTTGCGCCGGCGTCATGCCGGCAAAGCGCTGCTTAATCAGATAATCGTCCGCCAGAAAGACATCTTTTGCCTGCCAGCCGCGCAGGGCAAAGTAGTTTGCCGTCCAGCGGCCAATTCCGGGCCGGGTCTGTAACCCTTTAATCGCGCTTTCAATATCGGCCGGGGTCTCTGTCGGGAAATCCCCTGCCATGACCGACCGGGCCAGATGGATCAGCGACTCTGCGCGTTTCAGCGGCATGCCCAGCGCTTTCAGTGCCAGCGGATCGGTTTGTGCTACCGCGGCAGGCGTCGGGAAACAGCAATAGCCCGGCGCCTCCGGCAGGGGGTCACCACATAGCGCCACCAGCTTCGCAGTGAGTTTCGCGGCCATGGCCACGCTGACCAGCTGCCCGAGGATGGCGCGCACGCCCTGCTCCCAGGTATCCATCGAGCCCGGCAGGCGCAGGCCAGGCCGCGCGGCGCCGAGCGAGCCCAGCGCCTGAGCGATCTGCTGCGGATCGCAGTGCAAATCGAACAGGCGGGTAAGCCGTGCCAGGCACAGTTCAGCGATGGGCAGCAGGCCCTCGCTGAGCACTACTTCCAGCGTGCCCCCGGGCTGTGGCGTAACGCGGATCAGCCCCCGGTGTCCCTGGCAGGCAAAGCTGCGGGTGTAGTCGGTGGGGGTCACGGTTTCAATCCCGGCGACCGCGCGATCGCCAAGAAATTTCAACATCCATTGCCAGTCATAGGGCGGCTGCCAGGTGAGGGTAAACATCGTCGCTCCTTATTTTGTCCTGTCACAGCATAAACGGAGATTGCCACCTGCGCCTTGCTTTCATATTCCTGTTGTCGCCAGCCAGACATTTCGCTACAGTCTCGCCCCTTCTCAATGGCATGGGGACGCTGAAGTGTTTATCGGATTTGACTATGGCACCGCCAACTGTTCAGTTGCGGTGATGCAAAACGGGCAGCCGCAGCTGCTGAAAATGGAAAATAACAGCACGCTGTTGCCGTCGATGCTCTGCGCGCCGACCCGCGAGGCGGTGAGCGAGTGGCTGTACCGCCATCATCAGGTGCCGGCTACCGGCACAGAAACCCAGGCGCTGCTGCGTCGGGCTGTGAGCTTTAACCGCGAAGAAGATATCGACGTCACCCCGGCCAGCGTACAGTTTGGCCTCTCTTCCCTGGGTCACTACATTGAGGATCCGGAAGAGGTCTACTTTGTGAAGTCGCCAAAATCTTTCCTCGGCGCCAGCGGCCTGAAGCCGCAGCAGGTGGCGCTGTTTGAAGATCTGGTCTGCGCCATGATGCTGCATATTCGCCAGCAGGCCCAGACTCAGCTGACGGATACGATCACCCAGGCGGTGATTGGCCGGCCGATTAACTTCCAGGGGCTGGGCGGCGATGACGCGAATCAGCAGGCGCAGGGGATTCTGGAACGCGCCGCGCAGCGTGCCGGTTTCCGCGATGTGGTATTCCAGTATGAGCCAGTCGCTGCCGGTCTCGATTTTGAGGCGACGCTTGAGAGCGAAAAACGGGTACTTGTCGTGGATATCGGCGGCGGAACCACCGACTGCTCGCTGCTGCTGATGGGCCCGCAGTGGCATCAGCGCCGGGATCGCGAGAACAGCCTGCTGGGGCACAGCGGCTGTCGTATTGGCGGTAATGACCTGGACATCGCCCTGGCCTTTAAGAGCCTGATGCCGCTGCTCGGCATGGGCGGGCAGACAGAAAAAGGCACCGCGCTTCCGATCCTGCCGTGGTGGAACGCCGTGGCGATAAACGATGTGCCGGCGCAAAGCGAATTCTACAGTGTCGCCAATGGCCGTTTTCTTAACGATCTGATCCGCGACGCTCAGGATGGCGACAAAGTGGCGCTGTTGCATAAAGTGTGGCGTCAACGTCTGAGCTACCGGGTGGTACGCAGCGCGGAAGAGAGCAAAATTGCCCTCTCCGAGGCCGCAGAACACGCCGTAACGCTGCCGTTCATCAGCGATGAGCTGGCGACGGCCATCAGCCAGCAGGGGCTGGAGGCGGCGCTGGCGCATCCGTTACAGCGCATCCTCGAGCAGGTGCAGCTGGCGCTGGATAACGGCAATGAGAAGCCGGACGTGATCTACCTGACCGGCGGCAGCGCCCGTTCGCCGCTGATCAAAAAAGCCCTGGCGCAGCAGTTGCCGGGCATCCCGATTGCCGGGGGTGATGATTTTGGCTCTGTCACCGCCGGGCTGGCGCGCTGGGCGCAGGTGGTCTTCAGCTAGGCTGGAAATGCCGGGCGGCTACGCCTTACCCGGCACGCAGACCGCATCCAACCCGTAGGCCGGGTAAGGCGCAGCCACCACCCGGCATGCAGACCGCACCGGCCTTGCCCCGCGCCATTCGGACAATTCCCGACAGTCTTTCATATTTCCTCCATTTTTCCGCTCAATTGCCTCACTAAACTAGTATTATTTTCCGCACTGTTTCAGGACGAGAACATATAACGATGAAAGGCCGCAATAAATCCCGCTGGGTAATCGCCGCTGGCATCATTGTGGTGGCCCTTGCCGCCGCGTGGTACTGGCATCAACACGCTTCGGCTCCTGCCGGTGCATCCAGCCAGGCGCAGCGCCCGGCAGGCGGTGGACGTCACGGCATGCGCGGCGGCGCTCTGGCGCCGGTTCAGGCCGCCACCGCAGTCAGTAAATCCGTGCCGCGTTATCTCTCCGGGCTCGGCACCATTACCGCCGCCAACACCGTCACCGTGCGCAGCCGCGTCGACGGGCAACTTATCGCCCTGCACTTCCAGGAAGGACAACAGGTGAAGGCTGGCGATCTGCTGGCCGAAGTCGATCCCAGCCAGTTCAAGGTTGCGCTGGCCCAGGCCCAGGGACAGCTGGCTAAAGATCAGGCCACCCTTGCTAATGCCCGCCGGGATCTGGCCCGTTATCAGCAGCTGGTGAAAACCAACCTCGTCTCCCGCCAGGAGCTCGACGCCCAGCAGGCGCTGGTGAGCGAAAGCATGGGGACCATTAAGGCAGACCAGGCCGCTGTCGCCAGCGCGCAGCTCCAGCTCGACTGGAGCCGCATCACCGCCCCTATCGACGGACGCGTGGGATTAAAACAGGTGGATATCGGCAACCAGATCTCCAGCGGCGATACCACCGGGATCGTGGTGCTCACCCAGACCCACCCTATCGATCTGGTGTTTACCCTGCCGGAGAGCGATATCACCACCATTATCCAGGCGCAGAAAGCTGGTAAAAGCTTAACCGTGGAGGCCTGGGATCGCGCCAACAAGCAGAAGCTCAGCGACGGCACCCTGCTGAGCCTCGATAACCAGATCGACACCACCACCGGCACCATCAAGCTGAAAGCACGGTTTAACAATCAGGACGACGCCCTGTTCCCGAACCAGTTTGTTAACGCCCGCATGCTGGTCGCTACCGAAGAGAATGCGGTGGTGATCCCAACGGCAGCGTTGCAGATGGGTAACGAAGGCAACTTCGTCTGGGTGCTGAACAGTGACAACAAGGTCAGCAAGCACCTGGTGAAACCGGGCATTCAGGACAGCCAGAGCGTGGTCATTGCCGCCGGGCTGTCGGCAGGCGACCGCGTGGTGACCGACGGCATCGACCGTCTGACCGAAGGGGCAAAAGTGGAGGTCGTAGAATCCCACGCCGACACCCCTGCCGATCCTGGCAAACGCGAAGCTAAAAAACAGGGAGAGAACGCCTGATGCAGGTGATGCCCCCGAGCGCTACAGGCGGGCCGCCGCGTCTGTTTATCCTGCGCCCTGTCGCCACCACCCTGCTGATGGTGGCGATCCTGCTGGCGGGGATCATTGGCTACCGCTTCCTGCCGGTCTCTGCCCTGCCGGAAGTGGATTACCCCACCATTCAGGTGGTGACGCTCTACCCCGGCGCCAGCCCGGATGTCGTCACTTCCGCCATCACCGCCCCGCTGGAGCGCCAGTTTGGGCAGATGTCGGGCCTGAAGCAGATGTCCTCCCAAAGCTCCGGCGGCGCGTCGGTGGTGACGTTACAGTTCCAGCTCAGCCTGTCGCTGGATGTCGCCGAGCAGGAGGTGCAGGCCGCTATCAACGCTGCCACCAACCTGCTGCCGTCCGACCTGCCTAACCCGCCGGTCTACAGCAAGGTGAACCCGGCGGATCCGCCGATCATGACCCTCGCCGTCACCTCCTCTGCCATGCCGATGACCCAGGTGGAAGATATGGTGGAAACCCGCGTGGCGCAGAAGATCTCCCAGGTCTCCGGCGTCGGGCTGGTGACCCTCTCCGGCGGCCAGCGTCCGGCGGTTCGCGTGAAGCTCAACGCCCAGGCGATCGCCTCCCTGGGGTTGACCAGCGAAACCATCCGCACCGCCATCACTAACGCCAACGTTAACTCGGCGAAAGGCTCGCTCGATGGTCCGACCCGGGCGGTGACCCTCTCCGCTAACGACCAAATGCAGTCCGCGGATGAGTATCGTCAGCTGATTGTCGCCTACCAGAACGGGGCGGCGATCCGGCTTGGCGACGTGGCGACCGTCGAGCAGGGGGCAGAAAACAGCTGGCTCGGGGCGTGGGCCAACAAACAGCAGGCGATTGTGATGAACGTCCAGCGCCAGCCGGGGGCTAACATCATCGATACCGCCGACAGCATTCGTGCGATGCTGCCCACCCTTATCGATAGTCTGCCAAAATCGGTGAGCGTTAAGGTGCTGTCGGATCGCACCACCAACATTCGCGCGTCGGTGAGCGATACCCAGTTTGAACTGATGCTGGCGATTGCGCTGGTGGTAATGATCATCTACCTGTTCCTGCGCAACGTTCCGGCGACCATTATTCCGGCGGTGGCGGTGCCCCTGTCACTGGTGGGCACTTTCGCCGTTATGGTGTTCCTCGACTTCTCGATCAATAACCTGACGCTGATGGCCCTGACCATCGCCACCGGCTTTGTGGTGGATGACGCTATCGTGGTAATCGAGAACATCTCCCGCTATATCGAAAAAGGCGAGAAACCGCTGGCGGCGGCGTTGAAGGGGGCCGGTGAGATCGGCTTCACCATTATCTCCCTCACCTTCTCGTTAATTGCGGTGCTGATCCCGCTGCTGTTTATGGGCGATATCGTCGGGCGTCTGTTCCGGGAGTTTGCGGTGACCCTGGCGGTGGCGATTTTAATCTCAGCGGTGGTGTCGCTCACCCTGACGCCGATGATGTGCGCCCGCATGCTGAGCCATGAATCTCTGCGCAAGCAGAACCGTTTCTCCCGCGCCTCGGAGCGGATGTTCGAGCGGATTATTGCCGCTTACGGACGCCTGCTGGCCAAAGTGCTGAACCATCCGTGGGCGACCCTCGGCGTGGCGCTGGGTACCCTGGCCCTGAGCGTGCTGCTGTGGGTGATGATCCCAAAAGGCTTCTTCCCGATCCAGGATAACGGCATTATTCAGGGCACGTTGCAGGCCCCGCAGTCGGTGTCGTTCGCCAGCATGGCCCAGCGCCAGCAGGCGGTCTCAGAAGCGATCATGAAAGATCCGGCGGTGGAGAGCCTGACCTCGTTCGTCGGCGTTGATGGCACCAACCCGTCCCTCAATAGCGCTCGCCTGCAAATCAACCTCAAGCCGCTGGACGATCGCGACGACCGGGTGAACACGGTGATCGACCGACTGCAAAATGCAGTGGCGAAGGTGCCTGGCGTGGAACTCTACCTGCAGCCGACGCAGGATCTGACCATTGACACCACGGTGAGCCGCACTCAGTATCAGTTTACGTTGCAGGCCACCAGCCTCGATGCGCTCAGCACCTGGGTGCCACAGCTGGTGGATGAGCTCCAGCAGCTGCCGCAGCTCTCGGACGTCAGCAGCGACTGGCAGGACAAAGGCCTGGCGGCCTATATCAATGTCGATCGCGACAGCGCCAGCCGGCTGGGCATTAGCATGGCGGATGTGGATAACGCCCTGTACAACGCCTTCGGCCAGCGACTGATCTCCACCATCTATACCCAGGCTAACCAGTACCGGGTGGTGCTGGAGCACGATACCCGGCAGACGCCGGGGCTGGCAGGACTGGATTCGGTGCGCCTGACCAGCAAAGATGGCGGGATTGTGCCCCTGAATGCAATTGCCAAAGTGGAAGAGCGCTTTACGCCGCTGGCGGTGAACCATCTGGATCAGTTCCCCTCCACCACCATCTCGTTTAACGTGCCGGACGACTACTCGCTGGGCGAAGCGATTCAGGCCATTACCGATACGGAAAAACGTCTCAGCTTCCCGACCGATATCCAGACCCACTTCCAGGGCAGTACGCTGGCGTTCCAGGCGGCGCTCGGGAGCACCATCTGGCTGATCGTGGCCGCGGTAGTGGCGATGTACATCGTGCTGGGGGTGCTCTATGAGAGCTTTATTCATCCCATCACCATCCTCTCGACCCTGCCCACCGCGGGTGTGGGTGCGTTGCTGGCGCTGATGCTGGCGGGCAACGAGCTGGATGTGATTGCCATCATCGGCATTATCCTGCTGATCGGCATCGTCAAGAAGAACGCCATCATGATGATCGACTTTGCCCTTGCCGCCGAGCGCGAACAGGGCATGCCGCCGCGGGAGGCGATCTATCAGGCCTGTCTGCTGCGTTTCCGTCCGATCCTGATGACCACCCTCGCCGCGCTGCTCGGCGCCCTGCCGCTGATGCTCAGCACCGGGGTCGGGGCCGAACTGCGCCGTCCGTTGGGGATTGGCATGGTGGGCGGTCTGCTGGTGAGCCAGGTGTTAACTCTGTTTACCACACCGGTGATCTATCTGCTCTTTGACCGCCTGGCCCTGTGGAGCAAAAGCCGCTTCCCGAAACGTGAAGAAGAGGAGGCGTAAGTGAAGTTTTTCGCCCTCTTCATTTACCGCCCGGTGGCGACGATTTTAATCTCCCTCGCCATCACCCTCTGCGGCGTGCTCGGCTTCCGGCTACTGCCGGTGGCCCCGCTGCCGCAGGTGGATTTCCCGGTGATCATGGTCAGCGCCTCGCTCCCCGGCGCCTCCCCGGAAACGATGGCCTCGTCGGTGGCAACGCCGCTGGAGCGCTCGCTCGGGCGCATCGCCGGGGTCAACGAGATGACCTCCAGCAGCTCGCTCGGCAGTACGCGCATCATTCTGGAGTTTAACTTTAACCGCGACATCAACGGCGCGGCGCGCGACGTGCAGGCGGCGATCAACGCCGCGCAAAGCCTGCTCCCGAGCGGCATGCCGAGCCGTCCGACCTACCGCAAAGCCAATCCGTCCGATGCGCCGATTATGATCCTGACGCTCACCTCGGACACCTACTCCCAGGGGCAGCTGTACGACTTCGCCTCCACCCAGCTGGCGCAGACCATCGCCCAGATCGAGGGCGTGGGCGATGTGGACGTCGGCGGTAGCTCCCTGCCCGCGGTGCGCGTGGGGCTGAACCCGCAGGCGCTCTTTAACCAGGGCGTCTCGCTGGATGACGTGCGCAGCGCCATCAGCAACGCCAACGTGCGCAGGCCGCAAGGGTCGGTGGAGGATGGCAGCCGCCGCTGGCAGATCCAGACCAACGACGAGCTGAAGACCGCGGAGGAATATCAGCCCTTAATCATCCACTACAATAACGGCGCGGCGGTGCGCTTAAGCGACGTGGCAAGCGTCACCGACTCGGTGCAGGACGTGCGCAACGCCGGGATGACCAACGCTAAGCCCGCCATTTTGCTGATGATCCGCAAACTGCCGGAAGCCAACATTATTGAGACGGTGAACAGCATCCGCGCCCGTCTGCCGGAGCTGCAGGAGACCATTCCGGCGGCCATCGATCTGCAGATTGCCCAGGATCGCTCCCCCACCATTCGTGCCTCGCTCGAAGAGGTAGAGCAAACGCTGATTATCTCGGTGGCGCTGGTGATCCTGGTGGTATTTCTCTTCCTGCGCTCCGGGCGGGCGACGCTGATCCCGGCGGTGGCGGTCCCGGTGTCGCTGATTGGCACCTTCGCCGCCATGTACCTGTGCGGCTTTAGCCTCAACAATTTGTCTCTGATGGCCCTGACCATCGCCACCGGCTTTGTGGTGGATGACGCCATCGTGGTGCTGGAGAACATCTCCCGCCACCTCGAAGCGGGGATGAAACCGCTGCAGGCGGCGTTGCAAGGCTCGCGTGAGGTGGGCTTTACGGTGCTCTCCATGAGTCTCTCCCTGGTGGCGGTGTTCCTGCCCCTGCTGCTGATGGACGGACTGCCGGGGCGTCTGCTGCGTGAGTTTGCGGTCACGCTGTCGGTGGCGATCGGTATATCGCTGCTGGTGTCGCTGACGCTCACGCCGATGATGTGCGGCTGGATGCTGAAACGCAGCCCGCCGACGTCGCAGCCGCGCAATCGGGGCTTTGGTCGGATGCTGATGGCGTTGCAGTCAGGCTACGGTAAATCGCTGAAGTGGGTGCTGAACCACACCCGGATCGTCGGGCTGGTGCTGATCGGCACTATCGCCCTCAACGTCTGGATGTATATCACCATTCCAAAAACTTTCTTCCCGGAGCAGGACACGGGGGTGCTGATGGGGGGAATTCAGGCCGACCAGAGCATCTCCTTCCAGGCGATGCGCGGCAAATTGCAGGATTTCATGAAGATCATCCGCGAAGACAAAGCCGTGGATAACGTCACCGGCTTTACCGGCGGCTCGCGGGTCAACAGCGGGATGATGTTTATCACCCTCAAGCCCCGTGACGAGCGTAACGAAACTGCGCAGCAGGTGATCGACCGCCTCAGGGGCGCGCTTTCGAAAGAGCCGGGAGCAAATATGTTCCTGGTGGCGGTGCAGGATATCCGCGTGGGCGGGCGCCAGTCGAATGCCAGCTACCAGTACACCCTGCTGTCAGACGATCTTGCCGCCCTCAGAGAGTGGGAGCCGAAGATCCGCAAAGCGCTGGCAGCGCTGCCGGAGCTGGCGGACGTTAACTCCGACCAGCAGGACAACGGCGCGGAGATGGCCCTGACCTACGATCGCGAAACCATGTCGCGGCTGGGGATTGACGTCAGCGCCGCCAACAGCCTGCTGAACAACGCCTTTGGCCAGCGGCAGATCTCCACCATCTATCAGCCGATGAACCAGTACAAGGTGGTGATGGAGGTCGATCCCCGCTATACGCAGGATATCAGCGCTCTGGATAAGATGTTTGTGATTAATAACGACGGTAAGGCGATCCCGCTCTCCTATTTCGCCCGCTGGCAGCCCGCTAATGCGCCGCTGTCGGTCAACCATCAGGGGCTGTCGGCGGCCTCGACCGTGTCGTTTAACCTGCCGACCGGGAAATCCCTCTCGGAAGCGAGCGACGCCATCAACCGCGCCATGACCCAGCTTGGGGTACCGTCCACCGTGCGTGGCAGCTTTGCCGGTACCGCCCAGGTGTTCCAGGAGACCATGAACTCACAGGTGATCCTGATTCTGGCGGCGATCGCCACGGTCTATATCGTGCTTGGGGTGCTGTATGAGAGCTATATTCATCCGCTGACGATCCTCTCCACCCTGCCCTCGGCGGGCGTGGGCGCATTGCTGGCGCTGGAGCTGTTTGGCGCCCCGTTCAGCCTGATCGCGTTGATCGGTATTATGCTGTTAATCGGCATCGTGAAGAAAAACGCCATCATGATGGTCGACTTTGCCCTGGAGGCACAGCGCAACGGCAACATGACGCCGCAGGAGGCGATCTTCCAGGCCTGTCTGCTGCGTTTTCGCCCGATTATGATGACCACCCTGGCGGCGCTGTTCGGCGCTCTGCCGCTGGTAATTTCCAGCGGGGATGGCGCGGAGCTGCGCCAGCCGCTGGGGATCACCATTGTTGGCGGGCTGGTGATGAGCCAGCTGCTGACGCTCTATACCACCCCGGTGGTCTATCTGTTCTTTGATCGCTTACGGGTGCGTTTTTCACGTAAACAGAAAGAGACGGTAACAGGCTAATGACGGATCTCCCCGCGAACGTTCGCTGGCAGCTGTGGATTGTCGCCTTCGGCTTCTTTATGCAGTCGCTGGATACGACTATCGTCAACACCGCCCTCCCCTCAATGGCGAAAAGCCTTGGGGAGAGCCCGCTGCATATGCATATGGTGATTGTCGCCTATGTGCTGACGGTGGCGGTGATGCTCCCCGCCAGCGGCTGGCTGGCGGACAAAGTGGGGGTGCGCAATATCTTCTTTACCGCCATCGTGCTTTTTACCGCAGGCTCCCTGTTCTGCGCCCGGGCGGAGACGCTCAACGAGCTGGTGATGGCCCGGGTGTTGCAGGGCGTCGGCGGCGCGATGATGGTGCCGGTAGGCAGGCTGACGGTGATGAAGATCGTCCCGCGCGAGCAGTACATGGCGGCGATGACCTTCGTGACCCTCCCCGGCCAGGTGGGGCCGTTGCTGGGCCCGGCGCTGGGCGGTGTTCTGGTGGAGTACGCCTCCTGGCACTGGATCTTCCTGATTAACCTGCCGGTGGGGATTATCGGGGCGATTTCCACCCTGATGTTGATGCCGAACTACAAAATGCAGACCCGGCGTTTCGATCTGGGTGGCTTTTTCCTGCTGGCGGCGGGGATGGCGACCCTGACCCTGGCGCTGGATGGGCAAAAGGGGCTCGGGATCTCCTCCCTGGCCCTCGCCGGACTGGTGGCCATCGGCGTGGTGTCGATTCTCTGGTATCTGTGGCACGCCCGGGGCAATGACCGGGCGCTGTTCAGCCTGACGCTGTTTAAGAACACCACCTACCGGCTGGGGCTGCTCGGCAGCCTGGCCGGACGCATCGGCAGCGGCATGCTGCCGTTTATGACCCCGGTCTTTTTGCAGATTGGCCTCGGCTTTTCGCCGTTTCACGCCGGGCTGATGATGATCCCGATGGTGCTCGGCAGCATGGGGATGAAGCGCATTGTCGTGCAGGTGGTGAACTACTTCGGTTATCGCCGGGTGCTGGTCGCCTCCACCCTGGGGCTGGCGCTGGTGAGCCTGCTGTTTATGGGCGTTGCGCTGCTGGGCTGGTACTACGTTCTGCCGCTGGTGCTGTTCTGCCAGGGGATGATCAACTCCATCCGCTTCTCCTCCATGAATACCCTGACGCTGAAAGATCTGCCCGATGAGCAGGCGAGCAGCGGCAACAGCCTGCTGTCGATGATCATGCAGCTGTCGATGAGCGTGGGCGTGACGATTGCCGGGCTGCTGCTGGGCTTGTACGGGCAGCATCAGCTCACCGCCGACAGTGCCGTCGTCCATCAGGTATTCCTCTACACCTACCTGAGCATGGCGCTGATTATCGCCCTGCCAGCCTTTATTTTCGCCCGGGTTCCGGATGATACCAGCAAGAATGTCGTCATCAGGCGGCGCAAAAGGAGTGAAAGATGAAGTTCTGGCGACCGGGTATCACCGGCAAGCTGTTTCTGGCCATTTTCGCCACCTGTATGGTCCTGCTGATCACCATGCACTGGGCGGTGCGGGTCAGCTTTGAGCGCGGCTTTATTGACTACATCAAACACGGTAACGAGCAGCGTCTGCAGGGCCTGAGCGATGCCCTGGCCGAGCAGTACGCTCTCCACGGCAACTGGCGCTTTTTACGCAACAACGACCGCTTTGTCTTTCAGATCCTGCGCTCGCTGGAGCACGACACCGACAGCGATCGTCCCGGACCCGGCATGCCGCCCCACGGCTGGCGCACCCAGTTCTGGGTGATCGACCAGGAGATGCGCGTGCTGGTCGGCCCGCGGGCTCCGGTGCCGCCGGACGGCACGAAGCGGGCCATCACCGTCAACGGCGCGGCCGTGGGCTGGGTGATCGCCTCCCCGGTCGAGCGGCTGACGCGCAATACCGACATCAATTTTGATCGACAGCAGCGCCAGACCAGCTGGCTGATAGTGGCGCTCTCCACCCTGCTGGCGGCGCTGGCGACCTTTCCGCTGGCGCGCGGCCTGCTGGCCCCGGTTAAACGGCTGGTGGACGGCACCCACCAGCTGGCTGCGGGGAATTTTTCCACCCGCGTCGATACCCGCAGCCAGGACGAACTGGGCAAGCTGGCGCAGGACTTCAACCAGCTCGCCAGTACCCTGGAGAAAAACCAGCAGATGCGCCGGGATTTTATGGCGGATATTTCCCACGAGCTACGCACCCCGCTGGCGGTGCTGCGCGGCGAACTGGAGGCGATCCAGGATGGCGTGCGTAAGTTCACCCCAGAATCGGTCGCCTCTTTACAGGCGGAAGTGGGCACCCTCACTAAACTGGTAGAGGATCTGCATCAGCTGTCGATGTCCGACGAAGGGGCGCTGGCCTACCAGAAAGCGCCGGTGGATGTGATCAACATTCTGGAAGTCGCCAGCGGCGCCTTTCGGGAACGCTTTGCCAGCCGCGACCTGCGCATTGAGCTCTCGCTACCGGAAAACGCCGTAGTGTTTGGCGATCGCGACCGGCTGATGCAGCTGTTTAACAACCTGCTGGAAAACAGCCTGCGCTATACCGACGCGGGCGGCGCGCTGCGGATCGCCGGCAAGTGCGAAGAGCAGCGCTTTACGCTGACCTTCGCCGATACCGCCCCTGGCGTCACGGACGACCAGCTCAACAAGCTGTTTGAGCGTTTTTACCGCACCGAAGGCTCCCGCAATCGTGCCAGCGGCGGCTCCGGCCTGGGACTGGCGATCTGCGTCAACATCGTTGAAGCCCACGGCGGCACCCTCCGCGCCGCCCATTCGCCTTTTGGCGGGGTTAGCATTACAGTAGAGCTACCGCTGGAACGCGATTTATCGAGAGAAGCATGACTGAGTTACCCATTGACGAAAACACACCCCGCATTCTGATTGTGGAGGACGAGCCTAAGCTTGGGCAGTTATTAATCGACTATCTGCGGGCGGCGAGCTACGCTCCGTCGCTTATCAGCCACGGCGATCAGGTCCTGCCATATGTACGCCAGACCCCGCCGGATCTGATCCTGCTTGACCTGATGCTGCCGGGCACCGACGGCCTGACCCTGTGCCGCGAAATCCGCCGCTTCTCTGAAGTGCCGATTGTGATGGTCACCGCCAAAATTGAAGAGATTGACCGCCTGTTAGGTCTTGAGATCGGTGCCGACGATTACATCTGCAAACCCTACAGCCCGCGCGAAGTGGTGGCCCGGGTGAAAACCATTCTGCGCCGCTGTAAACCGCAGCGTGAGTTGCAGGTGCTGGATGCCGAAAGCCCACTCATCATTGATGAAGGTCGTTTTCAGGCAAGCTGGCGCAGTAAGTTACTGGATCTCACCCCGGCGGAATTTCGTCTGCTGAAAACCCTCTCCCATGAGCCGGGGAAGGTGTTCTCCCGCGAGCAGCTGCTGAACCACCTGTATGACGATTACCGGGTGGTGACGGACCGCACCATCGACAGCCATATCAAAAATCTGCGCCGCAAGCTTGAAGCGCTGGATGCCGACCAGTCGTTTATTCGCGCAGTGTATGGCGTGGGGTATCGCTGGGAAGCGGATGCGTGCCGGATTGGCGGGTGATAAGAGAGAACGTTACCCGCTGCGGCGGGTAATGGCATCAGACGGCGTCAGCCGCCCCGTGTGCCGTAATGACATACCCCTGATTTTGCCAGTGCTCCAGCTGCTGGCGCTGTTCGTCTGATAATGTCTCGCCTGCCCAGACGAGAATATGTTGGCCCGGGAAGAACTCCGGATGGGGTAACGCCAGAGGTTCAGCAAATACGTTGATGCGCCAGCCCCGATGCGAAAGGCGCCACGCTTCCAGCCACAGGCGGGTTCGGTCCTCAATACCCCAGCCTATCAGTAACGCATCCCTGCCTGCTTTCGCACGCGACTCCGTCAGGCTGGTGACCGCCTGCTCGATCAGAATACCGTCCAGCAGGCTGCCCATCGCCCGCGCGGTGGCGTGATCGAGACGGAGAGTGGCCCGCACGGGAATAAATACATGGTCTACCAGCGCATCCACGGAGTGGTGCTGACAGAAAATCGCGATCTGCGCGCGGGATTTTGCCGGGTTGACCTGCCTCAGGGTGGCAATCATCTCTTCCCGCAGCACGCGCCAGTCTCCCTGCTCGGGGGCTTTATCCCCGTCAAGCAGGGCTTTTACCTTACCAACCGGTACGCCACGCTCAATCCAGCGCTTGATCTCCTCAATGCGCTGGAGGTCGTCATCATCAAATTGTCGATGTCCGCCTTCACTGCGCTGCGGTTTTAGCAGGCCATACCGACGCTGCCATGCACGCAGGGTGACGGGGTTGATGCCGCAACGTTCTGCCACATCGCCAATACTGTAAAAGGCCATCGATTCCTCATGACTGATCGATATATTCATTGTTCAAGGTAACGAATCTCGCCGGGCTGTACAACTCGTTATATTGTACAACAGAATTGTAACACTGCCCGGCGAAGGTTAGCGCACGACTTCCTCGCGCGGCTCAGGCCACGAAACTGGCGGGATGCCGGCCAGTTCAGGGTGGGCAAACAGGTGCCCCTGGAACTGCGAAACGCCGGCAGATTCGAGCCACATCCACTCTTCTGGCTGCTCAATGCCCACCGCGGAGATCAATATTTCCAAAGCTGTACAACATTTGATGATGGCGAGCACAATCGCCTGCCTTGGACCACTCTTGTGCACGTCGCGGATCAGGTCCCGGTTGATCTTAATTCTGTCTGGCTGGAACTGCGCCAGCAGCAATAAGCCGGCAAACCCGCCACCGAAGTGATCGATCGCCACGCCGATACCTGCGGCTTTTAGCTCACGTACCGCGCCGGTGAACTCGTCCAGACGGGAGATAACCTCGTGCTCGGTAAACTCTACCACAATCTGCTCGGCTACCAGCCCGTTGGCTTCTATCTCCTGGAGCAGATAGTTGACCGCATTGGGAACATTGACCAGCGTCATCGGTAAAAGGTTCACTGACAGGCTCTGTTCCCCCAGCCCCAACTCGCTTGCCATCGCGAAAGCAACGCTCTTGCTTTTGAGGTCAGCTTCGTAGACAGCATCCCCTTCGAGCCCCTCAAACCAGTGCTGGGCAGACTCCCCGTCCGGGGTGCGGATCAGGGCTTCGAAGGAGACAATTTCACGGGCCAGCGGGTCGATAATCGGCTGGAACGCGAAGTTGCACGTATTGCTTAAACGCCCCTGCAGCGCGCGTACGCTGGGAGCGTCATTATCCGGGACAAATACCCAGTGATCCCCTGACGGCAGCTCAAAGTAGTTCTCTTTCTCACTCTCCTCGACGAAGGTTCTGAAGAACTGCAGCGCCCTGTCGTTGTAGGTCATCTGGTACTTTGTGGTGCCCTTATCCAGCACGTTTTGCATCACCTCGTGACGGTCATAGTGGCGCAGATCGAAGAGTTCCATGCCGTACTTGCCGAAGCGTCGGGCGCGGGAGTAATCGCACAACAGTTCCACCACGTTGTGGTGACGCGGGTCTTCACAGATCGCGCGGTAAATGGCTCTTACCTTCTCCTCAGGTCCTTCGAGCAGCTGAAAAAAGAGCTTGCCGGTAAACAGGAGAATGCCGCTTACGCCGGCCTCTCTGTTTTTTACATTCGCTGCAACAACCATGTCTTCCAGCACGGTAACCGGTACGTCGTCACGAAAATGACTACGGTAAATGATGGTAGTGAGCATCGGGTTTCCAATAAGAGGAGGTGAATGAAAGTCCACAGTATCAGATGGTTGGCTGCACGTCTTGGCAGCCTGCCCAGACGGGAAAATAGCCCGTCACCTGTACCCGCCTTAATGACGAAAATCGTCGACAATGTACAATCTTTTTAGACTGTTTTACACAATTTGTATTTTTTAAGATGTTGAATAGAAACACTTAGCACGTATTGATCAAAATATATTTGTTAACTTGTACAATTAGTATGTACAGTATTTACCAGTTAACAAGATATTAACCATTTAAATACAGCGGAATTCAGGAGTGACATATGCGCGAGAACGGGTACACACCGAACACAGCCAATGCCATTGCCCAGTACTTTAACAAAGCAAACCAGCCCTCCCAGCAGGAGACGCTGGGTCAAATTGTGGTTGAAATTCTACGGGAAGGAAAAATCCTTAACCGAAAGGCGATTTGTACCCGTCTTCTTCACCGCATGGAACAGGCGTCGGATCGGGAAGAGGAGAGCCGATATCAAACTCTGGTTGGCCTGCTGTTTGAACGTTAAGCGATACGCCACAGCAGCTGATTACCTTGTTTTTTGAGTCAGTTTTTTCTTTGCAACAGTTTTTTTATACTGTCGCCACAGACTGACTTTATGCCGCTTCTCTCCTGGCAGGAAGATGCGGCGACAGAGACGTAGTTATGAACAGAAGTGACCATGAACGACTGACTGATGAACTTATTGGCGAAGCCACGTTTTCTTTACTGAAAGATAATGGCCCCATCAGCATGAAGCTGTTGCTGGAGAGGCTGCAGCAGATGTTATCGGTAGAGCAGGACGGGCAGCGCCGGAATGCGCTTTCCCAAATTATTCTGGAAATTTCCAATGATGGAAAAGGGAGCGCCCGGCGTAATAACCAAAGTGAACAACAGGCGTGGGACACGGATGGTCGACACAGCAGCAGCAATGTCTATCCTCTGTTTGGCAATAGCCCGCAAGCCAACAGAAATAAGCATTAACTGCATAATTAACTTATATAACTGAACCGGTGTGACACTATGAGCCAGGCTATGCTCCAGAATAATGATTTTTACGACGAACTGCCCAATGCTGCATTGTCCAACTACTTTCGCAGTGCTGGCGGTTTGCTGGCCGAAGAGTGGGCGCTGCTTCAGACTGTAACGGGTGCCATTCTGGATGCGAAGGAACCGCTGACTAACAAAGCGATTATTTTACGTTTGATCCGCGAAATTGAATCGACGCGCGACGTTGTCCGTGCCGATGTCATTCGTAAGACCCTGGAAATCATTGTCGATCACACCCAGGACGACCTCTGATTCCCCACGCCTGAGCTGATGCCGACGGTACTGTCCTGCCGTCGGCGTTTACTCACTCAATGGTTTACCTCCCCTTCCCGCAGCGCTACAATGCCCGCCCTTAATGTATGGGATCTCCTCCCGGCGCCCACCTTGTGCGCGCATCTGACCTGTCATCAGAACGAGAACGAACATGTTTAAACCGGAACTCCTCTCCCCGGCGGGAACGCTGAAAAATATGCGTTACGCTTTCGCCTACGGCGCCGATGCCGTTTATGCGGGCCAGCCGCGCTACTCCCTGCGCGTGCGTAATAATGAATTTAACCATGAGAATCTGCAGCTCGGCATCAACGAAGCCCACGCGCAGGGTAAAAAATTCTACGTGGTGGTCAACATCGCGCCGCATAACGCCAAGCTGAAAACGTTTATCCGTGACCTGAAGCCGGTGGTGGAGATGGGGCCAGACGCGTTGATCATGTCGGACCCGGGTTTGATCATGCTGGTGCGGGAGCACTTCCCGGAGATGGACATTCATCTCTCGGTACAGGCCAACGCCGTAAACTGGGCGACGGTGAAATTCTGGAAGCAGATGGGGCTGACCCGCGTGATATTGTCCCGCGAGCTGTCGCTGGAAGAGATCGAAGAGATCCGCACCCAGGTGCCAGACATGGAGCTGGAGATATTCGTTCACGGCGCGTTGTGCATGGCCTACTCTGGCCGCTGCCTGCTCTCCGGGTATATCAACAAGCGTGACCCGAACCAGGGCACCTGCACCAACGCCTGCCGCTGGGAGTATAACGTTCAGGAAGGTAAGCAGGATGAGGTAGGCAATATCGTGCATAAGCACGAGCCTATTCCGGTGCAAAATATTGAACCGACGCTGGGTATCGGGGCTCCGACCGACAGCGTGTTTATGATTGAAGAGGCCCAGCGCCCGGGTGAATACATGACCGCGTTCGAAGACGAGCACGGCACCTATATTATGAACTCCAAAGATCTGCGTGCCATTGCCCACGTGGAGCGCCTCACCCAGATGGGTGTGCACTCCCTTAAAATCGAAGGCCGCACCAAGTCCTATTACTACTGCGCGCGTACCGCCCAGGTTTATCGCCAGGCGATTGACGATGCGGCTGCAGGTAAACCGTTCGACAGTACCCTGTTGCAAACGCTGGAAGGGCTGGCGCACCGCGGTTATACCGAAGGCTTCCTGCGACGCCATACCCATGACGATTACCAGAACTATGAATATGGCCACTCGGTTTCTGAACGCCAGCAGTTTGTCGGCGAGTTCACCGGCGAGCGCAAGGGCAACCTTGCGGCGGTGGCGGTTAAAAACAAGTTCCTCGTAGGCAACAGCCTGGAGTTGATGACCCCGCAGGGCAATATCAACTTTACCCTGGAGCATATGGTGAATGGCAAAGGCGAGTCGGTCACCGTCGCACCGGGAGATGGACATACCGTCTGGCTGCCGGTCCCGGAAGAGATTGCCCTGGATTATGCGTTACTGATGCGTAATTTTAACGGCGAAAATACCCAGGCGCCGCACGTTAAGTAATGAAAGCGGGTTATTTTTTGGTATGAGATGATTCTTAGAATTCGATCACATACCGCTGCGTTTGATGAGGGTATTATTGCCAACGCTGAAAAACATAACCCATAAATGCTAGCTGTACCAGGAACCACCTCCTTAGCCTGAGTAATCTCCCTTACGCAGGCTAATTTTTTTGTCTAAAAACCCCTTCTTTTTTCTACCCAGTATCGTAACGACCTCAAAGCCCGCCCTTAACGTAAATTTCTTTCTTTTTTCGCCGGGAAGTGACTTAATTTATCAATTTATTAAAGTCAGGTTATTCATAAACATGTCTGATGCTATTCTTCTTATGAAGGAAATTTCACTTAAGGAGAAGGAGGAAATATGTACTGGGTGGTTGAAAAAAGGATGGTTTGCCCTCGTACTGGAACAATTTTTATACATGTACTCACCGTTAAAAATCTCAGGCTGATAATCTGGTACAAGGGAGATTATTTTATCAGCGTCGGCTCGGTCCTTGTGACAAGTCCCTTCGGTATTGTTATCGACGGTAAAATCAGAGCACTAAACATTCTTCGTACATTCCCTTATAACCCCACGCTTTGGTCATCATTTCTGAAAAGTTCCGGCTGCCCTGGCAATGAGGGGGCGCTGATCACCCGCTGTATGCATCGTCGCGACTGCGTCTTTGCATTATGTCCCTATGGCGCGATAACGTCTTAATATCCTGACCGAGTGGCGCAAACTTAGGATCGCCACTCATTTAATTTTTCGCCTTTCGTCCTCTTCTTACCCGCTTTTCTCCGCGCTGCGATACACTTCTTGAAGATCAGCACAGGAGCAACGTGGATGGCGACCTATCCGGCAAGTTTATTAATTCTCAATGGTAAAAGCGCGGGCAACGATCTTTTGCGCGAGGCGGTTACACTGTTACGCGACGAAGGCGTTCAAATCCACGTGCGCGTCACCTGGGAAAAAGGCGACGCGGCACGCTATATCAATGAAGCCCGCACGCTTGGCGTCGAGACGGTCATTGCGGGCGGTGGTGATGGCACCATTAACGAGGTGGCGTCCGCATTAATTAATCTGCAGGGCGATCACCGTCCCGCGCTGGGTATACTGCCCCTCGGCACAGCGAACGATTTTGCCACCAGCGCAGGCATCCCGGAGGCGCTCGATAAAGCCCTGCAGTTGGCTATCGCCGGAAAAGCCACGGCGGTAGATATTGCCCGGGTCAACGACAAAACCTGCTTTATCAATATGGCGACGGGGGGATTTGGCACCCGTATTACCAGCGAAACCCCGGAAAAACTGAAAGCGGCATTGGGTGGGGTCTCGTACCTGATCCATGGTCTGGCGCGATTAGATACCCTGAAACCCGATCTGTGCGAAATCCGCGGCGAGAACTTCCACTGGCAGGGTAACGCCCTGGTGATTGGCATCGGCAATGGCCGTCAGGCAGGCGGCGGTCAGCAGCTTTGCCCGGAGGCGCTGATCAATGACGGGCTGCTCGGGGTGCGTATCATCACTGGCGATGAGCTACTGCCTGCCCTGTTCACTACTCTGACCAAAGCGGAAGAGAGCCCGCATCTTGTGGATGGCGAGTCGGCGTGGTTCGAAATTCAGGCGCCGCACGGCATGACCTTTAACCTGGATGGCGAGCCGCTGAGCGGGGACCACTTCCACATCGCCCTTTTGCCGGGGGCGCTCAATTGTCGGTTGCCGCCGGACTGTCCGCTTCTGCGCTGAGTTGCCCGGCGGCGCTGCGCTTGCGCGAGTCTACGGGTTTTGTAGGCCGGGTAAGGCGAAGCCGCCACCCGGCAAACAGACCGCACTAATAGACCGCCACCTCCCTCGCCATCTCGCGGCTGTACTGCTGGCTGGCGCTGACCAGCATTCGGGTGTAATCGGTTTTAGCCTGCCCCGCCACCAGGTCATCCACCGTCAGCGTTTCCAGAATTTTGCCGTACTGCATCACCGCCACCTTCTGGCAGAGATGGGCGATCACCCCCAGGTCATGGGTCACCATCAGGTAGGTGAGTTTCGACTCGCGCTGCAGTTCCGCCAACAGGTTTAAGATTTCTGCCTGTACCGAGACGTCCAGCGCTGAGGTAGGTTCATCCAGCAACAGCACCTGCGGCTCCAGGATCAGTGCCCTGGCAATGGCCACGCGCTGGCGCTGGCCGCCGGAGAGCTGATGCGGGTAGCGGTCGCGGAAAGCGCGATTGAGACCAACCTTGTCCAGCAAGCCGTGAATACGTCGCTCCCGGTCGTTGATGCCGTGAATTTGCAGCGGCTCTTCCAGAATATCGCCGATGGTGTGCCGGGGGTGCAGCGAACCGTACGGGTCCTGAAATACCATCTGCACCAGACGGCAGCGTTGCGGGCTGATGCGCCGCTCCAGCGCCTGGCCGTTAATCGCCAGCGCCCCCTCCCAGTGGGTGAATAATCCTGCCAGGCACTTTAACACCGTGGTTTTACCGGAACCCGACTCCCCTACCAGGCCATAAATCTCCCCTGGCTGCACGCTGATATTGACGTCGTACAGAACCTGGCTGCGTTTTTCCCCTTCACCAAAAGCCAGATTCAGGTTTTTTACCTCGATCATCTTCGCTCCTTATTCGGTCAGCCAGCTGGCCTGGCGCTGCAACACCGGCAGCACCGGACGGCGGTGATTCATCTCAGGCAGGGCATTGATCAACCCCTGCGTGTAGGGGTGCTTCGCGTTGTGCAGATCGTGGGCGGCGATGGACTCCACCACCCGCCCGGCGTACATCACCAGCACCCGGTCACAGAAGCTGCGCACCAGGTTGATATCGTGACTGATAAAGATCAGCCCCAGCCCGCGGGACTGGACTAAATCGTCCAGCAGGCCCAGCACCTGTAGCCGCACCGAGACGTCCAGCGCTGACGTCGGCTCATCGGCAATCACCAGCTCCGGGTCGGTGATCAGCATCATGGCGATCATGATGCGCTGCCCCTGCCCGCCGGAGATCTCATGCGGATAGAGCTGATAGACCCGCTCCGGCTGGCGAATGCGCACTACATCGAGCATCTCCAGCACTTTGGCTTTCGCCTCGGCCTTACGCCCAGGATGATGAGTCAGCCAGGCCTCGGCAATCTGATCCCCAACGCAGACCACCGGGTTCAGGGAGTACTTCGGATCCTGCATGATCATCGAGATGCGCTTGCCGCGGATGCCGCGCATCTGCGCCTCGCTGACGCTGCGTAAATCGACATCGCCAAACTGCATTCGGGTGGCAGTGATCTGCGCCTTTGCCGGGTGCAGGCGCAGCAGCGCCCGCCCGACGGTGGATTTCCCGGAGCCCGACTCACCGACAATCGCCAGCTTCTCGCGCCCGAGCTGAAAGGAGACGCCGCGCACCGCGTGGGTGACCGCGCGTCCGTTGATAAAATCGACGTGCAGATCGCGCACGTCGAGCAGCGGCGCATCAGGCGCTGCGAGGATCGAGGATGTCACGTAAGCCATCTCCTAAGAAGTTGAACGCCAGGCTGTTAATCAGGATCGCCAGCCCCGGAATTGTCACCACCCACCAGCACTCCATCATGTAGGTGCGGCCGCTGGAGATCATCGCCCCCCACTCCGGCTCCGGCGGCTGCGCGCCAAGGCCGAGGAAGCCCAGCCCGGCAGCGGTCAGGATGATCCCGGCCATATTCATGGTGATACGGATAATCACCGACGGCAGGCACAGCGGCACGATGTGGCGCCACAGCACCCGTACCGGGGAGGCCCCCTGCAGACGCACGGCGGAGATAAAGTCGGCCTGGCGTAACGACAGGGTTTCAGCGCGAGCCAGTCGGGCTATCGGCGGCCAGGCGGTGAGCGTAATGGCGATCACCACATGTTCCAGCCCCGGGCCGAGCGCTGCGACAAACGCCAGCGCCAGCACCAGGCTCGGGAAAGAGATAAAGATATCGGTGACGCGCATCAGGACCGCATCCACCTTGCCGCCAAAGTAGCCGGCGGTAACACCCAGCAGCAGCCCCAGCGGGCCAACGGTGACCGACACCAGCAGTACGATATAGAGCGTGATGCGCGAGCCGTAGACCAGGCGGCTGAAGATATCCCGGCCAAATTCGTCAGTGCCGAACCAGTGCTGCGCGTTCGGCGCCACCAGGGCGTTGTTGAGATCCTGCACCAGCGGGTTGTACGGGGCGATCCAGGGCGCGAAGGCCGCCACGATCAACAGCAGCAGAATAATGCCGCCGCCAATGGCCGTCAGCGGGTTACGCGCCATCTGCCCGGCAAACCCAAAGGTGCGGCGGGCCATCCGCGCCAGACGCTGGCGCCCTTCGCTGCGGGAAGCGCGCAGCGGTGTATCCAGAGAAACGGTCATGATTTCGTCCTCGGGTCAAAGAGTTGATACAGCATGTCGGAGAGCAGATTGAGCATCACGAAGATCATCCCCACCAGCAGCACGCAGCCCATCACCGCATTCATATCCCCCAGCAGCAGGCTGCCGGTGAGATAGGAGCCAAAGCCCGGCCAGGAGAAGACGGTTTCAATCAGCACCGCCCCTTCCAGCAATGAGCCGTAGGCCAGCGCCACCACCGTCAGCAGCTGCACGAGGATGTTGCGAAACGCATGGTTCCAGATCACCTGGCGCTCGGTTAAGCCTTTTACCCGGGCGGTGATAATGAACTCCTGCGACAGCTGGGCCAGCATAAAGCTGCGGGTCATGCGGCTAATGTAAGCCAGGGAGTGGAAGCCCAGCAGCGAGGCGGGCAGCACCAGATGGTTAATGGCGTTCCAGAAGACCGCGCTATTACCCGCCAGCAGGGCATCGACGGTCATCAGTCCGGTGCGACGCGGCACCAGGCCATCCAGCCCTAAATCCAGCCGTCCGGCGCCCCCTACCCAGCCAAGCCAGGCGTAGAACAGCAGCAGCCCCATCATTCCCACCCAGAAGATTGGCGTGGAGTACCCGGCCAGGCTGATGATGCGTACCACATAATCCGAGACGCTGTTACGGCGCGCGGCCGCCAGCACCCCAAGCGGGATCCCTAAACCGGCGCCGACAATAATCGCCATGGTTGCCAGCTCCAGGGTGGCCGGGAAGACGCGCAGAATATCATCCAGCACCGGTTTGCCGGTCAGCAGGGCATTGCCAAAATCGCCGTGCAGCAGGTTATTGAGGTAGATCCCGAACTGGGTCAGCAGGGATTTATCGAAGCCCAGCTGTTGATAGACCTGCTGATAGGTGCTGTGGTCCGCATCCGGGCCGACAATGGCCAGCACCGGGTCGACCGGCATGACGCGGCCAATGAAAAAGGTCAGCACCAGCAGGCCGAACAGGGTCACCAGTACCTGGGTCAGGCGTTTTGAAAAACGCCGGGTGCGGGAGCCTGGGGCGAGGATCGCAACACTCATTTTTCACCTCCGGTTTTGTAGACTTCCCGCAGGAAGGTGGTGGCGGAGGGATGCGACTGGAAGTTTTTCACCTCGTTACGCACCACCACCGAATCGACCATCTGGGAGAGCGGGATCAGCGCCGGGATCAACTGGTCGTAACGCACCTGAATCTGCTGATAGTCGGCGATCTGTTTTTGCGGATCGCGCTCCAGCAGCGCTTTATCGATCATCTCGTTCAGCGTTTTGTCGTAAAAACTGGTGCGCCAGCCCTGGAAGTTTGTCAACCGGGCTTCATCGCTGTTGTCCGGGTTATAGACCAGCGCGCGCAGGCTGGAGTGCGGGTGCGGCTCCACGCCGCTGCCGCCGCGCCCCACCAGCATGTCGAACTTACGCTCGCGCATCGCGCCGTAGATCTGATTCCCGGTGCCGGTAATGATTTTGGCGTTGATACCCGCCTGCATCAGGGTGGACTGTACGGCGATGGCGATATTGAGGAACGGCTGATCCGCCAGCACCCGCAGGGTGGTGTCAAAACCTTCCGGATAGCCCGCCTCCGCCAGCAGCTTTCTGGCGCGCGGAATATCAAGTTTGTAGCCCGGATCCGGCAGCGTCGACGGCATTCCCGCTTTGATGGGCCGCTGGTGCAGCACGCCATAGCCCGGCATCAGCGCCTTGTTGATACCCTGATAGTCAATGAGATAGCGCACCGCCTCGCGCACTTTCGGGTTGGCGAAGTGTTTCTCCTTCATGCTCATCGCCACGTAGTAGACCGTGCCCTTTTGCACGGCTTCGACGGTGAGCTGCGGATCCTTGCGCAGGGCGTTGATGTCAGCCACCGCCATGTTGCTGGCGATATCCAGATCGCCTTTCTCCACCATCAGGCGCAGGGTTTGCGACTCCTGGAAGTGGCGCAACACCACGCGGTTCATCTTCGGCTCTTCGCGCCAGTAGTGCGGATTGCGCTGCATGCGCAGCACATCTTTTGCCTGCCAGGTCTCCAGCATAAACGGTCCGGATCCGGCTTCGTTGGTGGTGAGCCAGCGGTTGCCCCAGTCGTTGTTCACCTCGTGGCCGAGCACCGTTTTGCGGTCCAGCACGCCAAGGTTGCCCAGCGCCCCCAGGGAGTAAATCACCAGCTGTGGATCGTTGGCCTTAGGCAAGGTGAGCTGCACGGTGTAGTCATCCAGGGCCTTAATCTGCTGGTCGATGTTCTTCTTACTGAAACCGTAAGATTTCCATACCGAGGCCTGAGCGAGGTTGAGGTGCAGCAGGCGGCGCATGGACCACACCACGTCTTCGGCGGTCAGCGGGTTACCGGAGTGGAAGGTGACGTTATCGCGCAGGTGGAAGGTCAGGGTTTTGCCGTCCGGCGAGATATCCCATGATTTCGCCAGCGCCGGTTTGACGTTGGTGAGCGTGTTAGGATCCAGTTCCACCAGCGAATCGTAGAGATTGACCACAATGCCCACCACCTCGTTGCCGGTCATCGCGGCCGGATCGAGGGTCAGCAGGTTGTTCATATTCATACCGATGATGAGCTGATCGGGCGGCGTTTTCGCGTACGCCGCACCGCTCCCCATCATCAGCGAGAGCGCGAGTAAACACGCCCTCGTGAGGGAGTTTTTCTTCATCTGTGTATACCGTTTGTAGGGTAGAAGTTTTATTTATCAGTCGTGGCTGACGGTATTGGCTTCGATATACGCAAAATTAATCTCTTCGCCGAGTCCCGGGCGCGTCGGCAGGCTGACCATGCCCTCATCATCCATCGGGTCGATCAGGCTGTGCAGGTACGCAGCTGGCTCATCGTAATCGAGGAACGGGTGCAGCAGTCCGCGCTCGTACCAGCGGCAGTTCTTGATCGCGCCAATCACCGCCAGGCTCGCCGCGCCGTTGCCGTGCACTTCGCAGTCCATACCAAATGATTCGGCCAGGTTGGCCACTTTCAGGGTTGGCGAAATGCCGCCCACGCCATTGGCACCGGCGCGCAGGATGTCGCACGCCCCGGCTCTAACCCAGTCGGCGCGGCTGTGGTGTTTACCGCCCAGGCTTTCCGGCCCGATAATCGGAATGGAGAGGTTTTCCGCCAGCCAGGCATAGGAGGCCATGCTCTCCTCTTCCATCGGCTCTTCAAACCAGGCGAAATTGAGTTTTTCCAGCTCCTTACCGATCCACAGTGCTTCCGCGCGGCTGTACCAGTGGTAGCCGTCGATCATCAGGTCGATATCCGGCCCGACCGCTTCACGCACCGCGGCGCAGGCTTTGATATCCATCTTCGGGTTGGGGGCGAAAGAGACTGGCGGCATCCAGGTGTGGAGCTTGATCGCTTTGTAGCCGCGGGCAACCAGTTTTTCCGCGAAGCTGGCGTACTCTTCCGGGGTGGAGAGACCGCCCGGCAGGTCATCGCCGCACATGGTACTGCCGTAGGCGGGGACTTTATCGCGATAGCCGCCGAGGAGTTTCCACACCGGCATATTCAGCTTGCGGCCAATCAGATCCCACAGCGCCTGCTCGACAAAGCCCAGCGCGCGCTCGGTCAGCTGATGAGCGCTGCCGCGCTGCCAGTGCGCCAGCTCCTGCCAGATCTTTTCGCGATTAAACGCATCCTGGCCGATCAGCACCTTACGGAAGAAGGTATTGACCACAAAGGGGCGCACCACTTCCGGCGGTGCAAAGGCGTACCCTTTAGTGCCATCGTCTGCGGTAATGGTCAGCATCGCCATTTTCGCCAGGCTTTCCGGTCCCGGATGGGAATGTCCGGCGCTGTCAGAGACCCGGCGGGTGGGATACTGAAAGACGGTGACGTTTACAGATTCGATTTTCATTTTTTGTCCTTAAAACGGCGTAGGTTCAGCGTGTTCTTTCATTTTGAAAAGCTGTTTCGAAACTAACTTTAAGCGCAAAATTCGTCCACTGCCTTAGACAAATTCCGCTAAGCGCTGACCATTTTTTGTGCATCTGCACGGGAGGGAGTGATACTTTTCACAAAAGAGAGGGGAAATGTGAAGTGGATCGGAAGGGTGATTTGAATGAAATGAAACAAGGTTTCGTTAGCAGTTCTCGTCGCTGTAGGCCGGGCAAATAAAGTGCCGCCCGGCATCTGCCCCTCTTCCAACGGAAGAGGGGCAGAATGGCTAGGCGATAGTGACTTTTTTATCGAGATAGACGTCCTGCACGGCGTTAATCAGCTTCACGCCGTCGGCCATCGATTTTTTAAACGCCTTACGGCCAAGGATCAGCCCCATACCGCCCGCGCGTTTATTGATCACAGCCGTGCGCACCGCATCGGTGAGATCGGTCTCGCCTCCTGCCGCACCGCCTGAGTTGATCAGCCCCGCGCGGCCCATATAGCAGTTCGCCAGCTGGTAGCGCACCAGGTCGATGGGGTTATCGCTGGTCAGTTTGCTGTAGACCCGATCGTCGGTATAGCCAAACTTGACCGCCGTATAGCCGCCGTTGTTCTCGGCCATTTTCTGCTTAACGATATCCGCCCCGATGGTGGCCGCCAGATGGTTGGCCTGCCCGGTTAAATCGGCAGAGACGTGGTAATCCGTGCCGTCTTTATTGAAGGCCGGGTTACGCAGATAGGCCCACAGCACCGTCACCATGCCCAGCTCATGGGCACGCTCGAAGGCGGCGGAGATCTCTTCTATCTGGCGGCGCGACTGCTCCGAGCCGAAATAGATGGTCGCCCCTACCGCTACCGCACCCATGTTGAACGCCTGCTCGACGCTGGCATACAGGGTCTGATCATATTCGGTAGGGTAGCTCAGGGTTTCGTTGTGGTTGAGCTTGACGAGGAACGGGATGCGGTGGGCATAACGTCGCGAGACCGAGGCCAGCACGCCATAGGTGGAGGCCACGCAGTTACAGCCCGCCTCGATCGCCAGCTCGACGATATTCTTCGGATCGAAATAGAGCGGGTTAGCGGCAAACGACGCCCCGGCCGAGTGCTCCACCCCCTGGTCCACCGGCAGGATCGACAGATAGCCGGTTCCCCCCAGACGCCCGGTGTTATACAGGGTCTGCATATTTCGCAGTACCGCTGGCGGGCGGTTGTTGTCGACCATCACGCGGTCAACGTAGTCGTGGCCAGGCAGATAGAGCTGGTCGGCTGGAATGGTCATACAACGATGCTGTAACAGGCTTTCGGCATCTTTGCCAAGCAACTGCGCAATATCAGTCATAGTTTTGCTCCCCTTAGTGCCGACGGGCTGTCGGCATGTTTTCTCCAGGCTCACAGGATTGCGAGCTCCCTAAGCCTGGTCCGTGGGTGGCGATTTTTCCAGCGATAAGCGCTAACCTTCACCACCAGGCATGGAAATGGTGGACCGGACCAATGCCCTGCCCCACTTCCAGCGTGTCCGCCTCTGCCAGCGCGCAGGAGAGCCAGGCTTTGGCCTCGCGCACCGTATCCGCCCAGCTATCATGCCGCGGGCGCAGCGCAGCCAGCGCGGCCGAGAGCGTACAGCCGGTGCCGTGGGTATTTTTAGTATTGATGCGCGGGGCGGTAAAACGCAGGGTTCCATCCCGGGTGAACAGCCAGTCGGGGCTTTCAGGATCGTCCAGATGCCCGCCCTTCATCAGCACCGCTTCACACCCCATCGCCAGCAGGGCATCGCCCTGGGCTTTCATCTCCTGCTCATTGCGGGCATGGGGCGCATCCAGCAACGCCGCGGCTTCGGGTAAGTTAGGGGTAATGAGCGCCACCTGCGGCAGCAGTTTCTTACGCAGCGTATCGACGGCGGAAGGTGAAAGGAGCGGATCGCCACTTTTCGCCAGCATCACCGTATCCAGTACCACGTTTTTAACCTGATGACGCAGGAGCTGCTCCGCGACGGCCTCGACGATATCGGCCTCCGCCAGCATGCCAATTTTGGTGGTGTCGATGCGCACATCGCTGAACACCGACTCCAGCTGCGCCGCTACAAAATCAGGCTCAATGCGATAGACCGACTGCACCCCCCGGGTATTCTGGGCTACCAGGGCGGTGATCACCGAGCAGCCGTATGCGCCGAGCGCGGAGAAGGTTTTCAGGTCAGCCTGGATGCCAGCGCCGCCGCTGGGGTCGGTACCGGCAATGGTCAGGGCATTAATGCGTTTCATCGCTGTGCCCCCAGTGCCCACAGGGCATCAAGGAACGCTGCCGCAAAACTGCCCGGCCCGCGGCTTTGAGCAGCCGCAAGGGTACCGGCCCGTTTCATCCAGCCACAGGCCGCCGCGATGTTATCCAGCCGGTCACCCGGCAGCGAACAGCTGGCCGCCACCACCGCCGACAGCGCACAGCCGGTGCCCACCACCCGGGTCATCATCGGGTCGCCCCCCGTCAGGGTCTGGGTGCGCAGTCCGTCAGTGACGTAATCCACCTCCCCCGTCACCACCACAATCGCATTGGTTTGCCGCGCCAGAGCCTGGGCAGCGGGCAGCGCGCTGGCCGCCGTGTCGGTGGTGTCCACCCCGCGCCCGCCCGCGCTCATCCCGGCGAGCGCGAGAATTTCCGAGGCATTGCCGCGAATGGCCGCCGGTTTCAGGGTGAGAATTTGCTGGCAAAAACGGGTGCGGTACGCCAGCGCACCAACGGCTACCGGATCGAGCGTCCAGGGCTTGTCCGCCGCCACCGCGCTTTCAATGGCCCGGCGCATCGCCTGGGCGCGGGGCGCGGTTAACGTCCCGACGTTAATCAGTAAGGCATCAGCAATCGCAGAGAATTGTTCCGCCTCTTCGGCTTCAATCACCATGGCCGGTGATGCACCAAGGGCCAGCAGGACATTGGCGGTAAAGGTCTGCACCACGTCGTTGGTCATGCAGTGGGTCAGCGGAGAACGGGTTCGGAAATGGTGTAAGGCGTGTAGATTAAGCAGGTCAGGCTGCATGGTATCGCTCCTGCCTTGCGCGAAGAAGCGATAGCCCGGAGGGCATCTGACTTCCCTACGCTGGCATTATCCAGATCAGGTGGTACGGGTATTTCTCAGCCTTCACAAAGAAGGGCACCCCGAGTCAAATTACATACTGTAATGGAGGCAGCGTAGAGGATGCGTCTGGCAATAGCAAGATCCTTTCTGGCCCCTCTTTACTACATTCCCGTCACCACCCGGCTTACATCTGCAAAACCATTTTCTGACCTCCGGATAACCTTCAGCCAGGATAACTCTCAAGTTTTTAGCTATTCGTGCTAAATGTGATCTCCGTCAACCTGATAACGCATCTCTTCCGCGATAGTCATCCCGAGCCATCGCTGCGTTTCTATTATAGACGCACGCAAAGAATGGCCAGACCAACAATAATGAACTTATCAACCCCGGGGAATATCGGTTCCTCAACTTATTTAAGGTTAATGTATGAAAAAGATTCTGTTAGTCGGGATAGTGGCTACGCTTCTTGCGGGCTGCGTCTCAGAAGAGCAGCGCTTGGCGCAGTGTCAGGCCAAAGGCGTAAGCCGCGACGCCTGCTACGTTGCCGACCAGAACCGTCAGGCCGCCATCAATGCCGCGGCGGAAAAACAGGCCCTCGAGAATGCGCATGAAGCCGTACAACACGGTCAGGCGGCACACGTTGCCGACCCGCTGCGTGAAGCGTCATTTAGCGCCAACGGTATCAAAGCCAGCATCAATAACGGCTTTACCCAGGCGACCATCAACGGCAAAAAAGCCACGGTGAAACGCTTTAATGCTAACTTCTACGAAGTCAGAGGCGCAGGTTACGTCCTGTCGATCTCACTGGATGCGGACGGCGTGACCGATGCCTCGTGGAATAAAACCCATGGGCGCGACAACGGCATTCTGAACGTCGTTCAAAAGTAGTCCAAAAGTATTCTAAAACGCCCCTCTTTTTTACACGAAGCGCCCCCCACAAAACCTCAGCTACCATGCGGGGTTACGCCTTACGCGCGTTGATTCAACGCGCGTTACAAAACGATAAACAATTAACCATTGAGCCCCGGGCAAAAAGGCTCTATATTGGCCGCGTTTTTTGAGGCCCTTCTCATTTTTTTCATTAATTATTCAATCGGAGCCACGTGCTGAGCTGCGGTTGTAGGAGTGATATGATGACGGATAAAGTCCGTATTGATACTTTGAATGCTTCTTCTTTCAAAACCAACGAAACCTATCTGGCCCGTCAGGCCGAAATGGAATCCAATGTCAGGAGTTATCCGCGCAAACTGCCTTTAGCTATTACGAAGGCGGAAGGGGTGTGGATCACCGATGCGGATAATAAAGAGTATCTTGATTGCCTGGCCGGTGCGGGAACGCTGGCGCTGGGTCATAACCATCCTGATGTGCTGAAAAGCATTCAAAGTGTCATTACCAGCGGCTTGCCGTTACATACCCTGGATCTGACTACGCCGTTAAAAGACGCGTTCTCAGAATACCTGCTCTCCTTGCTGCCAGGTCAGGGTAAAGAGTACTGCCTGCAGTTTACCGGCCCATCCGGTGCAGACGCCGTTGAAGCCGCGCTGAAGCTGGCGAAAAAAGTAACTGGCCGCAGCGGCATTATCAGCTTCTCCGGTGCTTATCACGGCATGACCCACGGCGCACTGTCTGTAACCGGCAACCTCTCTCCGAAAGAAGCGGTTGACGGCATGATGCCTGAAGTCCAGTTCATGCCTTACCCACACCAGTACCGCTGCCCGCTGGGTATCGGTGGTGAAGCGGGCGTGAAAGCGCTGACCTACTACTTCGAAAACCTGATCAACGACGTGGAAAGCGGCGTGCGTAAACCTGCTGCCGTGATCCTGGAAGCGGTCCAGGGCGAAGGCGGTGTGAACCCGGCGCCGGTTGAATGGCTGCAGCGCATCCGTAAAGTGACTGAAGAGCACGGCATTCTGCTGATCCTCGACGAAGTTCAGGCTGGCTTTGCCCGTACCGGTAAATTCTTCGCCTTCGAACACGCAGGTATTCAGCCAGACATCGTGGTGATGTCCAAAGCTGTAGGCGGCGGTCTGCCGCTGGCCGTTCTGGGTATCAAAAAGCAGTTCGATGCCTGGTCTCCGGGTCACCATACCGGTACTTTCCGTGGCAACCAGCTGGCGATGGCTACTGGCCTCACCACCCTGCAGATCCTCAAAGAGCAGAACATCGCTGATAAAGTTGCCGCCCAGGGCGAGTGGCTGAAAGCGAAGCTGGTTGAGCTGCAGAAACGCTATCCGGTTATCGGTCACGTGCGCGGTCTGGGCATGATGATCGGCATCGAGATCGTTAAACCGCACGAAGCTGCCGACCATATGGGCTGCTTCCCGGGCGACGGCGAGCTCGCTGCGCTGATCCAGAAGAAGTGCTTCGAAGCGGGCCTGATTCTGGAGCGTGGCGGCCGTAACGGTAACGTTGTGCGTCTGCTGCCTTCCCTGCTGATCAGCGATCAGGAGCTGAATGTGTTCCTGGACAAATTTGAGCAGGCGCTGCTTGCTGCGGGCGTTCGCCCAGTTTAACCGGAGACAATGGATAGAATGTCAGATTTAAACCCGATTTTGTCGTCCTCGGCGCAAAGCATCGAAGCCTACCAGCAGGCGATCGAGCAGAGCACCCAGGCGGTCATGCAGTGGCTGAAACAGCCGGAAATGTACCAGGGTAAAACGGTCGCCGAACTGCGCGAGCGTATCAACCTGGAATTCAGTCCGGAAGGGCTGGGCAACGAAACTGCTATCGAGCGTGCCGTTGAATATTTCCTGAAAGACAGCCTGGCGGTGCATCATCCGCAGTGTGTGGCGCATCTGCACTGCCCGAGCCTGGTGGTAAGCCAGGCGGCGGAAGTAATGATCAACGCCACTAACCAGAGCATGGACTCCTGGGATCAGAGCCCGTCCGCGACCATTATCGAGATAAAACTGATCGAGTGGCTGCGTACCCGCCTGGGTTACCAGGCGGGCGACGCTGGGGTCTTCACCAGCGGCGGCACCCAGAGCAACATGATGGGTCTGATGTTGGCGCGCGATGCCTTCTTTGCGCGTCAGGGCCACTCCGTCCAGCAGGATGGTCTGGTGGGCGATCTGCGTAAGATCCGTGTGCTCTGCTCCGAGAGCGCGCACTTCTCTGTGCAGAAGAACATGGCGCTGATGGGCCTCGGCTACCAGTCCGTTATCCAGGTAAAAACTGACGAATGTTCGCGCATGGATCTTAACGATCTGGCCGCGAAAATTGAGCAGTGCAATGCCAACGGCGAACAGATTCTGGCGATCGTTGCCACCGCAGGAACCACCGATGCGGGTGCTATCGATCCGCTGCGTGCGATTGCAGAGCTGGCGGCGAAGCAGAATATCTGGGTTCACGTCGATGCGGCATGGGGCGGCGCGCTGCTGATGTCCGAGAAGTATCGCGATTACCTCGACGGTATCGAGCTGGTGGATTCCGTTACTCTGGACTTCCACAAGCAGTTCTTCCAGACCATCAGCTGCGGGGCGTTCCTGCTGAAAGAGGCGCGTCACTATGAGCTGATGCGCTATCAGGCGGCGTACCTGAACTCTGAGTTCGACGAAGAGGCTGGCGTACCAAACCTGGTGTCCAAATCCCTGCAGACCACCCGTCGCTTTGACGCGCTGAAGCTGTGGATGAGCCTGGAAGCGCTGGGCGAGAAGAAATACGCTGAGATCATCGATCACGGTGTCACCATGGCCCAACAGGTTGCGGCGTATGTCACTGAGCAGCCGCGACTGGAACTGGTCATGCCGCCGCAGCTGGCGAGCGTTCTGTTCCGTTTCCGTCCGGAGCATCAGCTGGATGACGCGGCCATCGCGCTGCTCAACCAGAAGATTGGCGATGCCCTGCTGGAATCAGGCCGCGCTAACGTGGGTGTTACCGAGCATAACGGTGTCACCTGCCTGAAGCTGACCCTGCTGAACCCAATTGTGACCCTGGAGGATGTTAAAGTCCTGCTGTCACTGGTGGAACGCACGGCGAACGAGCTGCTGGCTAAGTAAGTTGTCCCACCCGGCAGCGTTCGCTGCCGGGTCTCTCTTTCGTTATCTCGCTTTACTCTTCTCGTTTTCGTGCTGTCCGGCAGAATAACCATAAGCATTGTAACCGGAAGCATAATAGCTGGCCGCCGATTTCACGACGTCGTTCAGAATTGCCCCTTTGATGTTGACCCCCATCTGCTGTAAACGGTGCTGGCTGACCTCCATCTCGCGAACGCTGGTCACGTTAAACCGGGCTACCAGCAGGGTAGAGCCAGCGATCCGACCTACCAGCGCAGCATCGGTGACCGCCAGAACCGGCGGAGCGTCGACAATCACTATGTCGTACTGTTCGCTGGCCCAGGTCATGAATTCACGAAAACGATCGTGCGTTAGCAGCTCTGAAGGATTAGGCGGATACTGCCCGCAGGTCACGACATCAAACTGTCCGCTGGTGTAAGTCTGAATCGCCGCCTGGAAGGTCACTTTACCTGACAGTACATCCGACAAACCGGCATCATTGCGCAACCCAAAGATGTTATGCACGTAGCCTTTACGCATATCAGCATCAATAAACAGCACCCGTTTATCAACCTGCGTCACCAGCGCCGCCAGTGAGGTACTGACCAGTGTTTTACCGCAGTCCTGAGTCGGGCCGCTGAACATGAGAATATTATTTACGGCATCCATCATCGCGAAGTGCAGGCTGGTGCGTAATCCGCGCACGGCTTCGACAAAATTATCCAGCGGCCTGTCGACGGGCAAGAATGGCACATCTTTGATTTTATGCCGCCTGGAGCAGTGGAAGAAATAGCGGTTGCCCACCCGGGTTTTGCTGTGCAGCCAGACCGAATGGGGCAAGGTGGCATAAACGTTAATACCCTCTTTTTCAAGTTGTTCCGGTGCGTTAATGCCGCGTCGTAACGCTGCTTTTGCCAGCACGCCAGCGGCAGAGATAAAGAATCCGAACAGGGTCATAAAAGCGACAATTAACGCCTTGCGCGGCTTGATAGGCCCAGGGTTTGTGGCTGCCGAGTCGATAATGCGCGCATTGCCAATCGTGCTGGAGCGGGAGATATTGAGCTCCTGCTGACGGGTCAGAAGCTGAAGATAAACCGCCCGATTGGTATCCACGTCGCGGCTAAGGCGCAAAACCTGCTGCTGCGTAGACGGCATCGTCTCAACACGTTTGTTCAGTCGTTCACGTTCGCTCTCTAAAGTCTGCCGCTTTTCACGCAGCGCCCGATAGGTGGGGTGGTCTTTTTTAAAGTGCTGAGAGACCTCCGCCTCGCGGAAAGTAAGCTCATTCAGCTGATTGTCAACGTTAACAATCTGTTCCAGCACTGACTTGGCTTCCAGGGTTAAATCCACCGAGTCCCGCTGTTTACGATAGGTATTGAGACGCTCCTCGGCCTGCTCCAGCTCTTGCCGCACCAGCGGCAGCTGGCGTTGCAGAAAGACGAGGCTCTGTGAATCCTGTGCGGCCTGGCGGGCAATATTCTGCTGCAGATAATTGTGCATGATATGATTGAGCGTGTTTTTAATCTGCACAGGATCGTGGCCTGTCAGACTCAGCATCAGGATCCCGCTCTCTTTGCCCTGCTCTGTCACGCTAAACTGACGGCTCAGGGCATTTATCACTTCCAGTGGGCCACGTTGCCGAACCCGGAATTGCGTGCCAGGCGGTGCTGACAATTCACGAACGGTAATGCTCACCCCGCCATGCTGCAATGGTCTACCTACCGTGCCGTGCGCGCTGATACCCTCTCCTTCCAGCAGAAAACGGCCTTTAACTTCAGCGGTCAAGGTCAAAATAATCGGCTCGCCCGCGGTTTCGGGAAGCGTCAGATTATCCAGAATCAATGTGCCGTCGGGTTGACCAGTCAGCTTCGCCCATGCTTTGCCTATCAGCGGCAGGCGAACCTGAGTGATTTCATCGCGTAAGCGCAGCGCTTCCACCGTTTCACCCAGGATCATTCGCGATTTTAGTATTTGAATTTCGGCGCTGGAATCTGGTGAAAGCGCCGGTGTCAGCTGATTTAAGGTTTTGAGAATACTGTTCTGCTGCTTATTTTCTATTTGCACCATCGCATCGGCAAGATAGACCGGTGATGCAAAGAGTGCGTATAACGTTCCGAAGAGCGCAAAAATTAGCGTAATGCCGAGAATAGCCACGCGATGATCGATTAACTCTCCCAGAAGACGTGCCAGATCAAGCTCATGTTGGCTATCAGCCTGACCCTGAGTATTTACAATGTTCGACGACATGTACGTAATCCCTTAACGGTAAGTCGGTTGGCCCATTCCTGGCTTGCTTCGCCAAGCAGGCGAAAAACATATTCAAAAGCTTCCATGCTTTTGCCGTACGGATCGGGTATCTCCTGTTCCCTCAGCCATTGCCCAAACAGCAAGGCTTTGCCACGCACCTCAGGGGCGATAAGCGAGATCCGGTTTATTTGATCTGACTCCATGGCAAGAAGCAGATCGTATTCCCGCATCATTGCTATCGTCAGCGGCCGTGCAACATGATCCGCCAGCGACAGGCCATGCCTGGCAGCAATTTTTTGCGCATAGCGATCCGCCGGGTACCCGGCAAGCGCGCGGATACCTGCGGATGCGATGGTTAACGAGGGGAGCTGTTGCTGTAACAGCCGCTCGCCAATCGGGGAACGGCAAACATTTCCCGTACAAATCACCAGAATGGATCGGATCATTATTCAGGCCACGATTTAATGAAGCGCACTGTTTCGGTCAGATCATGCACGCCGCTGATCGTCGGCACCAGCTGCGTCAATACCCGGTTCCAGCGTGAGACAGGCGCGGTGGTGACATAGACGATATCGTAGGGCTGGAGCTGAAATTCTGTGCCAAGCACCATCGCAGACGCATCGCGGGCATCGAGTTGATAGATACGCGCGATTTTGCCGTCCTGACTGTTGTTGCCGTTGGAGCGAATGACGAAGATACCGGTCGCATCGGCCATGCTTTGGTTCAGGCCACCCGCGTTCGCCAGGGCTTCTGCCAGCGTCATGCCGCTGCGATCCATCTTGAGGGTGCTCTGTTTCACCACTTCACCCATGACAAAAACTTTCAAGGCATCATTGCGTGGTACAAACAGAATATCCCCCGGCCACAGCAACCTGTTTTGCGTCAGGTCCCCGTGCTGCATCAGGGCATAGAGTGAGATCCGGGTGTCCTTACCCTTGTGCGTCAGTACCACATTTCGCCAGTCCGCGTCCGGGGAGAGGCCACCCGCCGCATTGATCGCATCCATAATGGTCAGCGGAATATTGGTAATTGGCTGCTGCCCTGACTTTACCACTTCGCCAGTAACGTAGGCTTTTTGCGAACGAAACGCCGCGATACTGACGTCAACCTGCGGGCTTTCAATCACTCTGTCCAGGCGGGCGGTGATCTCTTCGCGCACCTGGGCGAGCGTTTTTCCGGCCACGTGCAGTTTACCGACGTAAGGATAAAAGAGCGTTCCGTCTGCGCCGACCCAGTTTCCGGTGTCGCTTGCGCTACGGTACTGCCCGGCAGGGGTTGTAAGTTCAGGGTGATCCCAGACGGTGATCATCAGCACATCTCCGGGGCCGATACGGTACTCCCAGTGCTTTAATTGCTCATCCAGATTCGGATTTGCCTGAGATTTCACCTGGCTTGTGCGAAGCTGTTCAATCACGGAGGGCGTTAATGGCCAGACATCCATTTTTTTATTTAAATCATATGGATTGTCAGTAACCGCAATATTATTTTTCCCGGAAGTATTTATATGCTGGCCAGGCGTAATGGTGCAGCCTGTCAATAATAGCGCGCAAATAAAACTTACACTGGTGCGGAGTGGTATTGTCATTAATAAGAGGTGCTCTATTATATTCCGTTAAATGCCCACGCATTTCCCTGTAGCTCTCATTAAATTTGCTACATTATTAAATTTAAAAATATTAACTATAGTCAGAGAGTTACAGAAAAATAACCTAATAAAAAAACACTGGCCGTACTGGAGATTGTCTGTTGATATCTTTTAAAAAAAGCAAATCAAAAACAGCACAAATTAATCAAAAGGCATCATAAACATTCCACAGAAAAAATAACATAGCACGTTGACGACTATTATGTCTGAAGGCAGTGATTTAAGAATTTATAAAAAGAAAGATAAACACTATAAATCTAAATCAGGAAATAAATTCACAATGTAAATATTTAAAGCTGATGCGATTAGCGGGGGGATGTGTTGATTTGTTACATTTTTTACACCCTTAGCCAACCGGCAAAACATAAAATAGACTATCTGTTGCTCAGCCACGAAACGGCAGAACAAGAGTAATGGCCACGGTAAATCTGGAGATAAAATGACTAAAGGTAAAATTCTACTTCTGGGCGTATTGATGTCACTGGCGAGCGCAGCATTTGCTGCCCCACAAGCCGCAGCGGCCCCCTCTGGCATCCAGGCCTATGAGGAACAGGAGTTTGTAGCCGATTTTACGAAATACAAGATTGGTGATTTCGCCCCGGCGCAGTACCTGACACCTGAGTACACCATCAAGCAGTATAAGCTGCGTAACCTGCCTGAACCGGATGCGGGGACCCACTGGACTTACATGGGCGAGAACTACGTACTGGTGGGTGATACGGACGGTAAGATCTACAAAGCGTATAACGGCGATATCTTCTACCACCGTTAATCGCTTAATGCGCCAGGTGGCGCTTCGCTTACCTGGCCTGAGGTGTAGGCCCGCGCAAGCAAAGCGCCACCCGGCAAAGGCTTACACCGCGCGGAACGCGATGTCGCCCGGGATCACCTCACCCTGCCAGTAAAGCTGTGCGGCAACGCGATCTGCCAGCTGACGATACATCTCAGCGAACTCACTTTCAGGGCGGTTGACGACGGTCGGCTTGCCGCTATCCAGATCTTCACGCAGCGTAATGTGCAGCGGCATCTGTCCCAGCAGCTGGGTATGATACTGCGCAGCCAGTTTTTCTGCCCCGCCGGTGCCGAAGATGGCTTCATGATGACCACAGTTGCTGCAAATATGCATGCTCATGTTTTCAACGACACCCAGCACCGGCACCTCAACCTTCTCGAACATCACAATGCCTTTTTTGGCATCAATCAGCGCGATGTCCTGCGGAGTGGTGACGACCACCGCGCCGGTCACCGGGATGTTCTGCGCCAGGGTCAGCTGAATGTCACCGGTGCCAGGCGGCATATCGAGCACCAGATAATCGAGATCCGGCCACATTGTCTCCTGCAACATCTGCATCAGCGCCTTGCTGGCCATCGGCCCGCGCCACACCATGGCGTTGTCGTCGGTAACCAGATAGCCAATGGAGTTGGTCGCCAGACCGTAAGCCATAATCGGCGCCATATGGGTGCCATCCGGCGAGGTCGGGCGCTGATTTTCCGCGCCCAGCATGTTAGGAATTGACGGGCCATAGATATCGGCATCCAGAATACCGACCTTCGCCCCTTCAGCGGCCAGCGCCAGCGCCAGGTTCACGGCGGTGGAGGATTTCCCTACCCCGCCCTTGCCAGAACTGATCGCAATGATATTTTTCACGCCATTGATACCCGGATGGTTCTTCACCCGTTTCAGCGTGGCGATGGTATGGGTTAATTTCCAGTCGATGGCTTTCGCCCCGGTGATGCGCAGCAGCTCGGCGCTGGTTTGTTCTTTCAGCGTCTCGAATGCATGGCTCCAGACGAAAGGCATATGCAGTTCGACATGCAGGGTATCATCCAGCCACGCCACGTGATGTAACGCTTTCAGCGTGGTGAGATTGTGCTTCAGGGTGGGGTGCTGAAAATTAGCCAGCGTCCCGGCAACCATTGCGCGCAAGGCTTCCGGTGATTTGGCCTGGGATTGAGAACTCATCCCGACTCCTTTGTAGTTGTTCTGAAAAAGAGATGTAATTACCAAGTTTACCCCAGAGGTAACAATTATTCATTTATGGATTAATGCCCTTATCACTTGGCGTAGTTATTCCCTTTCGGGTAACATCAAAAACCCTTTTTACAGCTAAAAGAAGTAATACCTACTATGACTCAAGTCGCGAAAAAAATTCTGGTGACGTGCGCTCTGCCGTACGCTAACGGCTCAATCCACCTCGGCCACATGCTGGAGCATATCCAGGCTGATGTCTGGGTCCGTTACCAGCGAATGCGCGGCCACGAGGTAAACTTCATCTGTGCAGACGACGCGCACGGCACGCCAATCATGCTGAAAGCGCAGCAGCTGGGTATCTCCCCGGAGCAGATGATTGCCGAAATGAGTCAGGAGCATCAGACCGATTTTGCTGGCTTCGACATCAGCTATGACAACTATCACTCCACGCACAGCGACGAAAACCGCGAGCTGTCGGAGCTGATCTACACCCGTCTGAAAGAGAACGGTTTTATCAAAAACCGCACTATTTCTCAGCTCTACGATCCGGAAAAAGGCATGTTCCTGCCGGACCGTTTCGTGAAAGGCACCTGCCCGAAATGTAAGTCGCCGGACCAGTATGGCGATAACTGCGAAGTGTGCGGCGCGACCTACAGCCCAACCGAGCTGATTGAGCCGAAGTCCGTGGTATCCGGCGCGACCCCAGAGATGCGTGACTCCGAACACTTCTTCTTCGACCTGCCTTCGTTCAGCGAAATGCTGCAGGCGTGGACCCGCAGCGGCGCGCTGCAGGAGCAGGTGGCGAACAAGATGCAGGAGTGGTTTGAATCCGGCCTGCAGCAGTGGGATATCTCCCGCGATGCACCCTACTTCGGCTTCGAAATCCCGAACGCGCCGGGCAAATACTTCTACGTCTGGCTGGATGCGCCTATCGGCTACATGGGCTCCTTCAAGAACCTGTGCGACAAGCGCGGCGATACCGTAAGCTTCGACGAATACTGGAAAAAAGATTCCACGGCCGAGCTCTATCACTTCATCGGCAAAGACATCGTTTACTTCCACAGCCTGTTCTGGCCAGCCATGCTGGAAGGCAGCGGTTTCCGCAAGCCGACCAACCTGTTTGTCCACGGCTATGTCACCGTGAACGGCGCGAAGATGTCCAAATCGCGCGGCACCTTCATTAAAGCCAGCACCTGGCTGAACCACTTTGATGCCGACAGCCTGCGCTACTACTACGCGGCGAAGCTTTCGTCCCGTATCGACGATATCGACCTGAACCTGGAAGATTTCGTGCAGCGCGTCAATGCCGATATCGTGAACAAAGTGGTCAACCTGGCCTCCCGTAACGCCGGCTTTATCGCCAAGCGTTTCGACGGCGTGATGGCGGCGGAACTGGCCGATCCTGAGCTGTACAAAACCTTCACCGACGCGGCTGCCGTGATTGGCGAAGCGTGGGAGAGCCGCGAGTTTGGTAAAGCGGTGCGTGAAATCATGGCCCTGGCCGACCTGGCGAACCGCTACGTTGACGAGCAGGCACCGTGGGTAGTTGCCAAACAGGAAGGCCGCGACGCTGACCTGCAGGCGATCTGCTCCATGGGTATCAACCTGTTCCGCGTGCTGATGTCTTACCTCAAGCCGGTTCTGCCGCAGCTGGCCGCGCGTACCGAAGCGTTCCTGAACACCAAACTGAGCTGGGACAGCATCAATCAGCCGCTGCTCGGCCATAAGCTGAACGCCTTCAAGGCGCTCTACAACCGCATCGAGATGAAGCAGGTTGAAGCCCTGGTTGAAGCCTCGAAAGAAGAGGTGAAAGCCGCCGCCGCACCGGTAACCGGCCCGCTGGCGGACGATCCGATTCAGGAAACCATCACCTTTGACGATTTCGCGAAGGTCGATCTGCGCGTGGCGCTGATCGAAAACGCGGAATTTGTGGAGGGCTCCGATAAGCTGCTGCGCCTGACCCTCGATCTGGGCGGCGAGAAGCGCAACGTCTTCTCCGGCATCCGTTCCGCCTACCCGGACCCGCAGGCGCTGATTGGTCGCCACACGGTGATGGTGGCGAACCTTGCGCCGCGCAAAATGCGCTTCGGCATCTCTGAGGGGATGGTGATGGCCGCAGGTCCTGGCGGGAAAGATATTTTCCTGTTAAGCCCGGACAGCGGTGCGCTGCCTGGTCACCAGGTGAAATAAATAAAAAAGCCGGAGATAATCTCCGGCTTTTTTTATGCCTTTTTGCCGGGTGGCGGCTTCGCCTTACCCGGCCTCCATAACCTGTAGGCCCGCCGCCGGGCAATATTACGGCTTCGCGGCATGCACCCGGTTGGTGAGCCCACGCAGGAAGTAGCGCAGGAATTGATCCCCACACTCGCGGTAGTTTTTATGGTCCGGCGCGCGCATCATGGCGGTGATTTCCGGCATTGAGACGCGGAACTTTTGCTCGCTCATGATGGCCAGAATATCGTCGGTTTTCAGTGAAAAGGCGATGCGCAGCTTCTTCAGCACCGTGTTGTTGTTTACACGACGCTCCAGCGACAGCTCAGGCGCAGATTCATCTTTGCCACGCTTGTGGTAGATCAGGCCGTTCAGAAAACCGGAGAGGATGATGTCCGGGCAGCGAACAAACCCCTCCTCGTCCTCTTTGGTCATCCAGGTGTCGAACCCGGCAGAGGTGGATTCCATGTCGGCAAGCGCAAGAATGCGCACCATGTCGTTGTTATTTGCTTTCAGGGTGTAGCGCAGGCTACGAAGAATATCATTACTGAGCATAGAGCCTTCGAGTGTCGATGATGCAATGGCGCGCAGTGTAGCAGTTTTACAGCCCTATCGCCTCTTTCAAACTTTTCAGGTAGCGACGGCTGACCGGCACCGTCTGTCCGGCGCGCAGCACCAGTTCCGCCTGACCGTTCTCTTCAAGGCGGATCTCTTTCAGATGCGCCATGTTCACCAGGTACTGGCGATGGCAGCGCAGCAGCGGCGTGCGGCTCTCCAGAGTACGCAGCGTCAGCTCGGTAAAGCCCTCTTTGCCTTCGTGGCTGGTGACAAACACCCCGCTCATCCGGCTGCTGACAAAAGCCACGTCCTCCATCTGCAGCAGATAGATCCGGCTGTGGCCGGTACAGGGGATAAACTTCAGCGGCTGCTGGTGTTCCGCCAGCAGCGATACGTCCTGCACGTTGCGCTCCTGGCGCAGGCGGTTAAGCGTTTTTTCCAGCCGCGGCTCTTCGATGGGTTTCAGCAGATAGTCAAAGGCGTGCTCTTCGAACGCTTTTACCGCGTATTCATCAAAGGCGGTGAGAAAGACAATGTAGGGTCGATGTTCCGGGTCGAGCATGCCCACCATCTCCAGGCCGCTGATGCGCGGCATCTGGATATCCAAAAACAGCACGTCGGGACGCAGCTTGTGCACGGCGCTAATGGCTTCAATGGCGTTAGCGCACTCGCCGACAATCTCAATATCGCTGTGCTCCTGCAGCAAAAATCGCAGGTTTTCTCGCGCTAACGGCTCGTCATCGACAATCAGCACATTCAACATGCGTGTTCCTCCAGAGGCAGTCGTAAGGTTATACGGGTAAAGCTGTCGGGCTCACAGGTGACGGTAATGCCGCAATCTTCGCCAAAATGGGCGCGCAGACGCTTGTCCACCAGCCCCATTCCCAGGCCTCCCCCCTCTTTTGCACCGCTATAGAGCCCGGCATTGTCTTCAATATCCAGCACCAGATAGCGGTTAAAGCGGCTGGCGGTGATGGCGATCTCGCCGGTGCCCAGCAGCTGGGAGGTGCCATGCTTGATGGCGTTTTCCACAATCGGCTGCAGGGTAAAGGCTGGCAGCTGCTGCCAGGCCAGCTCATCCGGCACCGACAGCGTCACCTGCAGGCGCGACTGGAACCGGGCCTGCTCGATTTGCAGATAGGCATTCACATGCTCAATTTCATCCGCAAGGGTGACAATTTCCGAGGGCCGCTTCAGGTTCTTACGGAAAAAGGTCGAGAGAAACTGCACCAGCTGCGTTGCCTGATCGCTGTCCCGACGGATCACTGCCTTCAGGGTATTGAGGGCGTTAAACAGAAAATGCGGGTTCACCTGAGCGTGCAGGAGCTTGATCTCCGACTGGGTGAGCAACGCCTTCTGCCGCTCATACTGCCCGGCGAGGATCTGGGCCGAGAGCAGCTGGGCGATCCCCTCTCCTAATGTTCGGTTGATGGAGCTGAACAGACGGTTTTTCGCTTCATACAGCTTGATGGTCCCCATCACCCGCTGGTTTTCACCGCGCAGGGGGATCACCAGCGTCGAGCCCAGCTTGCATTGCGGATGCAGCGAGCAGCGGTACGGCACCTCGTTACCGTCGGCGTAGACTACCTCACCAGTCTCGATGGCGCGAAGCGTATAAGCGGACGAAATCGGTCTGCCTGGCAGGTGATGGTCATCGCCGGTGCCGGTAAAAGCCAGCAGCTTTTCGCGATCGGTAATGGCGACCGCGCTGATATCCAGCTCCTGGTGCAGCACCTGCGCCACCTTCATGCTGTTCTCTTCGTTAAAGCCCTGACGCAGGATCCCCTCCGTCGAGGCCGCGACCTTCAGCGCCGTTGCCGAAAAGGCCGAGGTGTACTTTTCAAACATGGCCCGCTTATCAAGCAGGATGCGCATGAACAGCGCGGCGCCTACGGTGTTGGTGACCATCATCGGCGCGGCAATGCTGCCCACCAGATGCAGGGCATCCTCGAAGGGACGGGCGATCAGCAAAATGATCAGCATCTGCACCAGCTCGGCCACCAGGGTTATCGCGCCTGCAGTAAGGGGACTGAAGACTTTATCCGGGCGACCGCGACGGATCATCACGCTGTGGACGAGGCCGCCAAGCAGCCCTTCGACAATGGTCGAAATCATACAGCTCAGCGCCGTCATGCCGCCCATTGAGTAGCGGTGCAGTCCCCCGGTCAGCCCCACCAGTCCGCCGACAACCGGGCCGCCGAGCAGGCCGCCCATCACCGCGCCGATCGCACGGGTGTTGGCAATGGAGTCTTCGATATGCAGGCCCAGATAGGTGCCGAGAATGCAGAAGATAGAGAAGGTGACGTAGCAGAGCAGCTTGTGCGGCAGACGAACGGTGACCTGCATCAGGGGGATGAACAGGCGTGTTTTACTCATCAACCACGCGATGACCAGAAACACACACATCTGCTGAAGCAGCAGCAACACCAGATTAAATTCGTACATACCCACAAACCGCAAATTCTTAAAGCGCGTAACATACACCGAAGCGCAATAACTTTCTTTGCAGTCAAAGCACGAAAATGTGTTTTCGTGTGAGCCATCACACCTTTAGCCGAACATAATCTGATATTCGCATTTTTTTTGGGAAAAAAGAGCGAAACTTCCTGGTTCAGCATTCTCCGTCTACAGTTAATCTGGGCATGCGCAAGCCGGAGGGAAAACATGGCGCTCTACACGATAGGAGAAGTGGCACTCCTGTGTGATATCAATCCTGTGACGTTACGGGCATGGCAGCGACGTTACGGATTACTGAAACCGCAGCGAACCGACGGTGGCCACCGGCTGTTTACGGATGCGGATATCGACCGGATCCGTGAGATCAAAGGCTGGATCGATAATGGCGTCCAGGTCGGGAAGGTTAAAACGCTATTGAGCCCGGAAGGTCAGAAGGAGCAGGACATCTGGCGCGAACAACAGGAGGTGCTGCTGCGTTATCTGCAATGCGGCCATCTGCACCGTCTGCGTATATGGATCAAGGAACGAGGCAGTGAATACCCTGCGCAAACCCTTATTACCCAACTGTTCATCCCGTTACGAAGGCGTCTGCAATCGCAGCAGCCCACGCTCCAGGCACTGCTGAGCGCGCTGGACGGCGTGCTTATCAACTATATCTGTATTTATCTTGCTACGGCGCGAAAGAAGAACAGCAAAGATGCGCTGGTAGTCGGCTGGAACGTGCACGACACGACTCGCCTGTGGTTTGAAGCGTGGATTGCCGCCCAGCAGGGCTGGCGCGTCGACGTGCTGGCGCATTCGCTGGCTCAGCTGCGCCCGGAGCTGTTCGACGGACAGACGCTGCTGGTCTGGTGCGGAGAATCACCGACGGCGGCGCAGGAGCAGCAGCTGACCCAGTGGCAGGCGCACGGCTATCCCGTCTTCCCGCTGAAAGGCAATTAATGGTTCATTAACACCCGCGCTTCACCGTATAATCGCCCTGTTAACATCAGGAGCACATTATGAAGGCAACCAAAGTCGCGGTTATCACCCTCTTCTTTCTCATGGCCGTCAGCGGTATTGGGGGCGTGATGCTGGCAGGTTATTCGTTTATTGTCCGTGGCGGTGTTGGCTGAGGCTTCGTGCCAGCCGTTCGAAGGCGCGATCGACCACAATCGCCGCCAGCGCCACCAGCAGCGCACCCTGGATAATATAGGCGGTATTAAAGCCACTTAAGCCGATAATAATCGGCGTCCCCAGCGTGTTTGCCCCTACCGTTGAGGCAATGGCTGCGGTACCGATATTCACAATCACCGAGGTGCGGATCCCCGCCAGCATCACCGGCGCGGCCAGCGGCAGCTCGACGTTGCGCAGGCGCTGCCAGCCACTCATCCCCATCCCTTCGGCTACGCTGATGGCCGCCGCGGGCACTGCCGCCAGCCCCGCCAGCGTCGCCTGTAAAATCGGCAGCACCCCATAGAGGATCAGCGCGATAATCGCCGGCTGCTGGCCAAAGCCCATCACCGGTACCGCAATGGCCAGTACCGCCACGGGCGGGAAGGTCTGCCCGACGGCGGCGATGGTCTCCACCAGCGGGCGAAACTCCCGGCCCGCCGGCCGCGTTACGGCAATCCCGGCGCCTGCCCCCACCACGATGGCAAAGAGGCTGGAGATGCCGACCAGCCAGAAGTGGGCGAGCGTCAGGCTAACGAAGCTCTCCTGCTGGTAGACCGGGCGCGGCAGCTCCGGGAACAGCGCGCTGAAGAGCGGCGCGCTGTAGGGCATCAGGAACAGGAGCGCCACAAACAGCGCCACCAGCCACAGAAGTGGATCGCGTAATAGCCTCACGACGCCTCCCGGGCCAGCAGATCGCGAAACCAGAGCGTGCCGCACGGCCTTTCCTGATCGTCCACCACCGGCAGACGCTCACAGCCCTGGCTGACAAATGCCGAGAGCGCATCCCGCAGGCTCATGGAGGCCCGCAGCGGGCTGGACTCGCCCGAGGTGATTTCCGGGCGCATCGACTCGCCGACCGTGCGCAGCGACAGCAGGCGTACGCCCAGTTCGCTGCGGCCAAAAAACTCGCGCACAAATCCATTCGCCGGTCGGGTCAGCAGCGCCAGCGGCGTCCCCTGCTGCACTACCCTGCCGCTGTCCATCAGCACCAGGTGGTCTGCCAGCCGGAGCGCCTCGTCGATATCGTGCGTTACCAGAACAATGGTCCGCCCCAGAATGCGATGGATGCGGGTCATCTCCAGCTGCAACGCGCTACGGGTGACCGGGTCGAGGGCGCCAAAAGGTTCATCCATCAGCAGCACCTCCGGGTTAGCGGCCAGTGCCCGCGCCACACCGACCCGCTGCTGCTGCCCGCCTGAAAGCTGGTGCGGATAGCGCTCACGCAGGGCAGGATCCAGCCCCAGCAGCGCCATCAGTTCATCCACCCGGTCGTCAATCTGTTGCCGAGGCCATTTTTGCAGCTGCGGCACGGTGGCGATGTTGCGCGCCACCGTCCAGTGCGGGAAGAGACCGATGGACTGAATGGCATAACCCATCCGCCGACGCAGCTCCAGCACCGGCAGGCTGCGGATCTCCTGCCCGGCAAAGCGGATCAGACCGCTGTCATGCTCCACCAGTCGGTTGATCATCTTCAGGGTGGTCGATTTGCCCGAGCCCGAGGTGCCCACCAGCACCGTGAAGGCCCCTTCGGCAAAGGTCAGATCCAGATTGCTGACCGCGGGCTCGCCGGCAAAGGTTTTACTTACATCATCAAACTCAATCATCGGTTCTCCTTCGCAGCAGGGCGATCCACAGCGCAAACAGCGCGTCCACCACCACCGCCATCACGATGGTCGGTATAACGCCCAGCAGCACCAGATCCAGGGCGCTGCTCAGCAGCCCCTGGAACACCAGCGCGCCGAATCCTCCGGCGCCAATTAAGGCCGCTATCACCGCCATCCCCACGGTCTGCACCGCCACTACGCGCAGGCCGCGCAACAGCACCGGCAGGGCCAGCGGGAGCTGGATCTGCCAGAAACGCTGGCGGCTGTTCATCCCCATCGCGTCGGCGCTCTCCAGCACCTCGGCGGGCACCTGGCTGAGCCCCGCCAGCACCCCGCGCGCCAGCGGCAACAGGGCATAGAGCACCAGGGCGATCAGCGCGGGCGTCAGGCCGGTTCCGGCAATGCCCAGCGAAGACAGCCACGGCCAGGCGCGGGTCAGCCCGGCAAGCGGGGCAATCAGCAGGCCGAACAACGCCACGGAAGGGATGGTCTGAATGATATTCAGCACCGCAAACACTGGCCCCTGAGAGGCCGGACGGCGATAACAAAGCAGCCCCAGCGGCACGCCAATCAGCAGGGCCGGGATGAGGGTGCCCAGCAGCAGCGTGAGGTGCTGCTGCCCGGCATCGTTAAAGACATCCTGCCGGTTGGCGTACTCTTTCATCAGCGAGAGGGCGTTGAGTTCGCCGCTGAACAGCAGCAGCAACGGCAGGATCCAGATTTGCGCCTGCAGCAGCCAGCGCCAGAGCGGCGGCAGGTTAAGCCGACGAATGGCATCGCTGCAGGCGAGCAGGCAGAGCGCCAGCCAGAGCCACAGGCCGCTGCCCACGGCAGTGCGCGCCAGCGGACTTTCGCTGCTGGCAAGATGCGTGGCGGCAAGCCCCGCGCTCCAGACCAGCCCGGCGAACAGCAGCTCGCACACCACAAGCGTCGCCACCACTGCCCCGCGACCACGCATCAGTGCAAGCACGATTAACAGACCCGGCACAATAAGCAGCAGTGCAGGCGAGAACGCCCACACCTGCCAGACGGCACGCCCTTCCCCGGACACCAGCCGGTTCGGGGCAAAATTCACAAAGGGTAGCGCGGCTGCAGCCAGGGCAATGAGAGCCATCAGCAGCAGCACGCGGTTATGACATCTTATCGGCACAGCACAGTCCTGCGGCGGGTTATTTCACCAGCCCTTTTTGCTTCAGGTAATCTGCCGCCACTTTTTTGGCATCCAGCCCCTCGACTGCAATGCTGGCGTTCAGCTGTTGCAGGGTTTTCTCATCCAGCGTTTCAAATACCGGCTTCAGCCAGGCGTCCAGCTCCGGATAAGCCTTCAGCACCGCCTCGCGCACCACCGGCGCCGGGGCATAGATCGGCTGAACGCCTTTTGGATCGGTGAGGGTTTGCAGACCCAGCGCCGCTACCGGGCCGTCGGTACCGTAGGCCATCGCCGCGTTCACGCCCGAGGTTTGCTGAGCGGCTGCTTTGATGGTGACGGCGGTATCACCCCCCGCCAGTGAGAGCAGCTGGCTCTGATCGAGCTTGAAGTCATAGGCTTTTTCAAAGGCAGGCAGGGCATCCGGGCGTTCGATAAACTCGGCTGAGGCGGCGAGTTTGAAATCACCCTTCTCTTTCAGGTAGCGGCTCAGATCCTCAAGGGAGGTGAGTTTGCCTTTCTCCGCCACATCCTTGCGTACCGCGATGGTCCAGGTGTTATTCGCCGGAGCCGGGGTAAGCCAGATTAGCTTGTTCTGTTCGGCATCGAGTTTTTTCACTTTCTCGTAGCCATTGCTGGCATTTTTCCACGCCGGGTCATTTTCATCTTTGAAGAAGAAGGCCCCGTTGCCGGTGTATTCCGGGTAGATATCCAGTTCGCCGGAGGTGATGGCGCCACGCACTACCGGGGTAGTACCCAGCTGCACTTTATTGACGGTTTTGACGCCATGGCTCTCCAGCACCTGCAAAATAATATTGCCCAGCAGCGCCCCTTCCGTATCAATTTTCGACCCGACCTTTACCGGCTCCGCTGCCTGTAATGGCAGGCTCAACGCCGCCAGCAGCGCCGCTGAACCAACAATCCCCTTTAAAATAGTCATTCCGCTTTCCTCATGATTTTGCCGCCTTTTTCAGAGGCTTGAGAGAAAAGCGTAGTCGATAAGTGGCGTTTTAGCGCGTCTCAGGCAGTTTTAACGGCAGGGTAAGCACGCTGGCGGCAAAGTAGAGCATGGCGATCACCCACAGCGTTCCCTCCACGCCGAGGGGAGCCACGCAGAGGGTGATAATCAGCGGCCCGACAAAGTTGCTCAGGCCGGAGCCCAGATTGAGGCAGGCGATCGCCGCGCCTTTGTTATCAGGAAGCAGGGAGGGGATCAGCGCGCTGAGCGGCCCGAACGCCCCGAGCCCAATGGCATAGAGCGCTAAGGCGCAGAACAGCGCGGGCTCGCTGTTACCAGACAGCACCGGGGCGTAGCATACCGCCACCATCGCCAGACCACACAGGGTGCCGGAGAACCAGACCACCGTGTTACGCCAGCCGATGGTGTCCCCCAGCCAGCCAAAGAAGTAGCTGGCGAAAATATTAACAACGTTCACCAGCCCCCAGATGGTGAGCCACGTCGCGATACTGAAGCCAAAGCGCGGCAGGTAGACCGGCATCAGGATCACCAGCGAAAATTTGCCGATGTCGTTGATGGTTTTGACGATCACCGCGAGACGCATTTTAGGCTCCCGCAGCATCACCATGATCCCTTCGGTGAGTGCCGCCCCCATGCTGCCGCCCTGCGCCGTCTGCGGCCGATCGGGATTGAGCACCAGCGCGCAGAACGCCCCCAGTACCACAAAGATAAAGCCGCTCAACAGGGTGGCGGTTTCGCCGATCCGCGGCAACATCAGGCTGGCGTACCACGGTCCGATAATGGTCATCCCCACGCCAAAGGCGATCCAGAACCAGGAAACCGCCCGCCCCAGGATACGCGGCTCGCAGCGCTGGTTAATCCAGACCAGAAACGAGTAGGCAAACAGCGGGTAAGCCACGCCGCGCAGGGTGTAGCTGGCGACCATCAGGGGGTAGTTTCCCTGCGGCAGGGCATAGCCGATAAACGGGATCGAACCGAGAAAGTAGATCGCCGTGGCACTCCACATCAGACGACGCAGGCCCAGTACCCCCGCGCCGATCCCCGCAAACCAGGAGATCACCGCCACGCACAGGCCGAACACCGATGAGAGCAGGCTGATGTGAAACGCATCAAAGCCGCGGTTTTGCAGCATCGAGGCCAGCCAGCTTTGCTCGATGGTGGCACCGGTAATAAACAGAAAAATGCCGATAAAACCCCAGCTCAGTTCCCGGGGCAGACCCAGTCTGGCCCAGATCCCTTGCTGAATATATACGCTGTGTTCTGTCATGTGCTTCGTCCTGAAAGACCGGGGGCCCGGACCCGGTCAGGCTGTGAGGATCAGGCGTTGGTGAATTGCGGAGGGCTCTGACGCGCCATCATCCGTTTGCGGTTGAGATAGCCAACGCTGTTCTCGCCCCAGCAGTGCTCATACGGCATACCGGTCAGGCTTTCGATAACCGCACGGTTTTCCGCGCTGACGGTCGCCTTGCTGCCGCCCTGCTTCAGGCGCGCCACCTCTTCGTTCAGAATGGCGTGGGTGCGGCTGTTGATGCGGAACTGGCAGGCCGACCAGATCCCCCAGACGGTGAGGATCATCGGTAGCACAATCATGATCACTATGATCATGTTGATGGCCGACTGCGGCTGCGCGGACTGCCCGGAGACAAAGCCCGACATCTGCAAAGCCACGCCAACAAGGAAAATCGACATCGCCTGAGAGGCCTTACGCAGCAGACTCATAAAGCCGGCGAAGATCCCCTCCCGACGCTGACAGGTGAGGATCTCGTCCACGTCTGCCACGAAGGTGTAGTTATTCCATGGAATGGCGTAGATCCCGCCGCGCGCCAGGCCGGCAATCGCCGCCCCGGCATACAGCAGTACCATCCCACCGGTCTGGTGGAAGTACGCTGACACCAGCAGGGCAAAGGCCACCAGAGCCATTGAGGCCTGGGTGGCGAAGGCCCGGGACGGGGAGTAACGCAGGGTCAGCCAGGTGGCGATCCCGACGCCAAAGAATTGCAGGGCATTGATCACGCCGAGCAGGTTAGAGGCCATCACCGACGAGGTCATCAGGGCGAAGACCACGAAGTAGGTAAAGACGGAGTTGAAGATATCCTGCGCCACTGAACCGCCCAGATACATCCCGAGGTGCGATCTGAACGTTTTGATTTTCAGGGTGGAGAGGAAATCGTAATAGATATGGTACGTCCGGGTTGCCAGCGGCTCCTTCTCTTCCTCTTCACTGTGGGCTTCGCTCTGCTGGATCTCCTCCAGCGAACGTTCCCAGGTGCCGAAGTAGACAAAGAACAGTACGATCATAAAGGAGACGGTGAAAATGGCGCCGGTATAAAAGAATGACGCTGACGACTCCGGCCCGAAGTATGCCACCAGACGTCCCGGCAGGAAGGCGGCAGCAAAACCGGCCAGTTGGGCGATATACATGCGGGCGCTGGTGAGTTTTGAGCGCTTTTTGAAGTCGGAGGTCATCTCTGCCGACAGGGTGTCGTACGGGATGATGATCATGGTGTAAACGATCTCAAACAGGATGTAGAACAGCAGGTACATCCAGTAATTGAAGCCCTCCACCCACAGCAGGCTGTAGACCGACACCAGCGGAATGCTGGCCAGCAGGAAGAAGCGGCGACGGCCAAAGCGTCGGCCCAGCGCCGTCTTATGGAAGTTATCGGAAATGTAGCCGATGACCGGACACATGATCACATCGACAATACGCGCCACCGCAAACAGCGAGCCCGCCTGAATCGGCGTCAGCCCGCAGAAGGTGGTTAAGAAAAACAGCAGCCAGGCGCTGACCAGCGTGAAGGCACCGGAGCCAATCACATCTGCCAGCCCGTAACAGACATAGTTACGCAGTTTAATTTCTCGCACTTTTTTTATCATTTTGTATTCCCTGTATTCGCCGGGTAAGTTCGGATGCTCTCTTCATCCCAGCCCGCAGGTAACGGCAGCGGACGGGCAATCTGGATGACGTGCAGCTGTAATCCCTCAACACCTGCGGCATAGAGCGCGGGCAGTCCGTGCGGATAGCGTTCTACGCCGTAGGCGCGCCCCGTTTGCGGGTTAACGCGCCAGGCGTTATCCAGTCCCATCCCTGTCGGGCGCGCGGGGTTACAGGGAGGGCGCACGTCATAGCAGCCCTGCTCCTCGCTGGCGCTCAGGCGCTGAGAGAAGCTCAGCCCGTTAAAGGTGATGTCGTGAATGGCGCCCGGCACGTCGCTGTGTAGGTTGATAGCCCCTTCCCCGCTTCCGCTGAGGCTTAAGAACGTGACCTGGCTTATCTCGCCGGGCGCGACGTTGGGCGCGCGGTGGCGGACGGAGACAAAGACCGGATCGGCTTTTCCCCAGTGGCAGGGATCGCCGTGCCGGCAATCAAAGACGATATTGCTGAACAGCATCTGGCTGAACCGTCCGCCGTCGCGGGAGACCAGGCCGATGGCGCGGTTGGATTCGAAAATGACGCAGTTGCTGACCACCAGGTTGCGGATGTCGGCAAAGGTCTCGGTGCCCACTTTGATGGCGCAACTTTTTGAGCGAATGATGCAGTTATTGACCGTGACGTTCTCCATCGGCTGCTGCAACGCTGCGCTTTTGGCGGTGGTCTTCAGGCAGATGCCGTCGTCGGCGGCGCTGAAATAGCTGTCGCTGAGGTGCACATGCTGGCAGCTGTCGAGATCCAGCGCATCGGTATTGGAGAGCGCCAGATCGTTATCAATGGTGATCTGTTTGATAAAAACATGCCTGCAGCTGACCAGGTGCACGGTCCACATGGGTGCGTCGTACAGCGTGATATCGGCGATCCGCACCTGCTCGCACCCTTCCAGCACCAGCATGCGCGGACGATGGGTTTTCGGCTGACGGTAGCCCTGGGCGTCCGGCGCTGGCGCAAACCAGGCGCTGGCATTGCCGTCGATGCAGCCTGGACCGCACAGGGTCAGGTGATGGGCATCACGCGCATAGAGGAGCGCCATTCTGGAAAGCTCGGCCATGCTTTGGGTTTCGCAGGCCTGGTAGTCCGCCTCATGGGGGCTCGCCAGCAGACGCGCACCGGCTTCCAGATGCAGGGTGAAGTTTGACGGTAATACCAGCGTGCCCGTCAGGTAGGTACCCGGCGTGATCACCAGCGTACCGCCACCGGCCTGGGCGAGGGTCGCAATCAGCCCCTGGAGGAGATCGGTGACGGGAGTCAGACCGCTGCGGTCGAGAACGACATTTTCTAACGAGAGCTTCATGTTGATACCTGTCAGCTGTTAAGTGACAGGCATTTAACGCCGTTTTATCCCCCTGCTCGCGGGCCCTGTCTGGGGATTTTGAGCGAAGAGTGAAGATCGTCACGCCAGGATAAGGCGGTAGAAAGGGCTTTTGATGGGGTTCACGTTTTATCAGGGGCGGCAAAAATGAAGTGTGAAAATCATCACAAATCACCCGCCGGTGAGGAATAAAAAAGAGGGAATCAGGTCGGTTTCAGGCGGGACGGGAAAAAAATTGCGGGGCCGATCACGAATCAGGTGAGGCGGCCCCGTCTGGATATTGCCCGGCAGCGCCGGGCTATTTTTACAGCAGTTCGAACTCACCCTTGTTTACGCGGGCAGAATCCGTACCGATAAAGACGTTGAACTTGCCTGGCTCAGCGTCATATTTCATCTGCTGATTCCAGAACTTCAGCGCATCCACGTCGATCGGGAAGCTGATGGTCTTCGTTTCACCCGGTTTCAGGTTGACCTTCTCAAAGCCACGCAGCTGTTTCACCGGGCGGCTCATGGAGGCGGTAATATCCTGAACGTACATCTGAACCACCGTCTCCCCTTCACGTTTGCCGGTGTTGGTGACATCCACGCTGGCGGTCACCGTGCCGTCCGCCTTCATGGTCGGGGCCGACATTTTCACCTCAGAAACCTTAAAGGTGGTGTAGCTCAGGCCATAACCAAACGGATAGAGCGGGCCATTGGCTTCGTCAAAGTAGCGCGAGGTGTACTTGTTCGGCTTGTCGGCGTTGTAAGGACGGCCGGTATTCAGGTGGCTGTAATAGACCGGGATCTGCCCCACCGAGCGCGGGAAGGACATCGGCAGTTTACCCGACGGGTTGTAGTCACCAAACAGCACGTCGGCAATGGCGTTACCGCCCTCGGTACCGGCGAACCAGGTTTCCAGAATCGCGTCAGCCTGCTGATCTTCTTTCACCAGCGCCAGCGGACGGCCGTTCATCAGCACCAGCACCAGCGGCTTGCCGGTGGCTTTCAGCGCGGCAATCAGATCGCGCTGGCTTTGCGGCAAGGTGATATCGGTACGGCTCGAGGCTTCATGCGCCATCCCCTGAGCTTCACCCACCACGGCCACGACCACATCAGACTGCTTCGCAGCATTCACCGCTTCGTCAATCATCTCCTGGGCGGAGCGCGGATCGACCTTCACGGCCTCTTCATACTGGTTGAGGAAGGTGACGATGTCTTTATCGTTGGTGACATTGGCCCCTTTGGCGTAAATCACTTTGCCTTTGTCGCCCAGCGCATCTTTAATGCCCGTCAGCACCGTGACGGACTGATCCGCCACGCCTGCCGCAGACCAGCTGCCCATCACATCGCGTTTGCTGTCGGCCAGCGGGCCCACCACCGCCACGGTGCCAGATTTCGCCAGCGGCAGGGTCTCGAGACGGTTTTTCAGCAGCACCAGGCTCTCACGCGCCACTTCACGCGCCTCTTTGCGGTGCAGGCGGCTTTCAGCGTTGGTGTCTACCGGGTCAGACTCTTTTGGCCCCAGGTGGCTGTACGGATCGTTAAACAGCCCCATATCATATTTGACGTTCAGAACATGGCGCGTGGCGTCATCCAGCTCCGCCATGGTGACCTTACCGCTCTTCACCAGACCCGGCAGGTACTTGCTGTAGTACTCATCGCTCATGCTCATGTTGATGCCGGATTTCAGCGCTACCCGCACCGCATCTTCCGGATCCGCCGCCGTGCCGTGCTTGATCAGCTCCTTGATCGCCCCGTGATCGGAGACGGTGATGCCCTTAAAGCCCCACTTGTCGCGCAGAACCTCTTTCAGCAACCAGCTGTCGGAGGTGGCCGGCGTCCCGTTCAGGGAGTTCAGGGCCACCATTACCGCGCCGCTGCCGGCATCCAGACCCGCTTTGTACGGCGGCATATAGTCGTTAAACAGGCGCTGCGGGCTCATGTCGACGGTGTTGTACTCTTTACCGCCCTCCACGGCGCCATAGGCGGCGAAGTGTTTGACGCTGGTCATCACCGAGTAGCGATCTGCCGGGCTTTTGCCCTGCATCGCTTCTACCATGGTTTTACCCATCGTCGCGGTGAGATAAGTATCCTCCCCGAAGCCTTCTGAGGCGCGGCCCCAGCGTGGATCGCGGGAGACGTCCACCATCGGGGCCCAGGTCATGTTGAGGCCATCATCCGCCGCCTCGTATGCAGAGACGCGACCGACGGTTTTCACCGCCTCGAGGTTAAAGGAGGAGGCCAGGCCGAGGCTGATCGGGAAGACGGTACGCTGGCCGTGAACCACGTCATAGGCGAAGAATAACGGGATTTTCAGGTGGCTGAGTTCCATCACCTGATCCTGCATCTTGCGGATATCCTGGCGGGTGACGGTGTTGAAAATCGCCCCTACCTGCCCGTTTTTAATCATCTCGCGAATGGCTTCTTTCGGATTATCCGGCCCGACGCTGATGAGGCGCAGCTGGCCGATTTTCTCATCAACCGACATCTTAGTAAGCAGGTCGGTTACAAATGCGTCCCGGGCTTCCGGCGTGAGCGGATGATTGCCAAACAGGTCGTCAGCCAGCGCGGGTTGCAGCGCCAGACTTACAGCCACACCTACAGAACAGAGCCATTTCATTTCGTTTACTCTCTCATCAATAACCGCCGGATAGTCGCGGCCAGACCGTACGAAAAGCGCAGTGTGCCATAAACCCTCTGAACGTTGCAGGGTTTATTCTCTGATTTTTCTGGTGAATAGTCGTTCGCTTAAACATTAATCGCGCTATGATTTTCGACGACGCATTTGAATAACCACAAGGGGTGGATGATGTCTTCTGTACAACTGCACGATAACACCAGCTTCATTAACGAGTTGTCACGTCTGGTAGGCCAGGCGCACCTGCTTACCGACGCCGCAAAAACCGCCCGCTACCGCAAGGGCTTTCGCTCCGGCCAAGGGGACGCGCTGGCGGTGGTGTTCCCGGGCACGCTGCTGGAGCTGTGGCGGGTACTTAATGCCTGCGTCGCGGCAGACAAAATCATTCTGATGCAGGCGGCCAATACCGGCCTGACCGAAGGCTCCACGCCGAACGGCAATGATTACGATCGCGACATTGTCATCATCAGCACCCTGCGCCTCGATAAGCTGCATCTGTTGGATAAGGGCGAGCAGGTGCTGGCCTACCCGGGCACCACGCTCTACTCCCTGGAAAAGGCGCTCAAGCCGCTGGGCCGGGAGCCGCATTCGGTGATTGGCTCCTCCTGTATTGGCGCCTCGGTGATCGGCGGGATCTGCAATAACTCCGGCGGCTCGCTGGTGCAGCGCGGCCCGGCCTATACCGAAATGTCGCTGTTCGCCCGCATCGATGAGCAGGGCAAGCTGACGCTGGTGAACCATCTGGGTATCGATTTAGGGGTCACGCCGGAGCAGATCCTCAGCAAGCTGGATGATGACCGCGTTAAAGATAGCGATGTCCTGCATGACGGGCGCCACGCTCACGACCATGATTACATCAGCCGGGTACGTGAAATTGATGCCGACACCCCGGCGCGCTATAACGCCGACCCGGACCGTCTGTTTGAATCTTCCGGCTGTGCCGGCAAGCTGGCGGTCTTTGCCGTACGCCTGGACACCTTCCCGGCCGAGAAACGCCAGCAGGTGTTCTATATCGGCACCAACCAGCCGGAGGTGCTGACCACTATCCGTCGCCACATTCTCGGGGAGTTTACCCATCTGCCGGTCGCCGGCGAGTATATGCACCGGGATATTTACGACATCGCCGAACGCTATGGCAAAGACACCTTCCTGATGATCGACAAGCTCGGCACCGACAAGATGCCCTTCTTCTTCACCATGAAGGGGCGCACCGATGCGATGCTGGAGAAGGTGTCGCTGTTTAAGCCTAACTTTACCGACCGCTTCATGCAGAAGCTGGGCAGCGCATTCCCGGCACACCTGCCGCCGCGGATGAAAAGCTGGCGGGATAAGTATGAACATCACCTGCTGCTGAAAATGGCGGGCGACGGCATTGCCGAAGCGCAAAGCTGGTTGAGCGAATTCTTCAAAACCGCGGAGGGGGATTTCTTTGCCTGCACCCCGGAAGAGGGCAGCAAGGCCTTTTTACACCGCTTTGCCGCTGCTGGCGCCGCGATCCGCTATCAGGCGGTTCACGCCGACGAGGTAGAGGATATTCTGGCGCTGGATATCGCCCTGCGCCGCAACGATACCGAATGGTTCGAAAAACTGCCGCCGGAGATCGACAGCCAGCTGGTGCATAAGCTCTATTACGGCCACTTTATGTGTTACGTCTTCCACCAGGATTACATCGTTAAAAAAGGGGTCGATGCCCACGCCCTGAAGGCGCAAATGCTGGCCCTGTTGAAGGCGCGCGGCGCGCAATATCCGGCGGAACACAATGTCGGTCACATTTACGAAGCACCGGATTCATTAAAACAGTTTTATCGCGCTAATGACCCAACTAACAGTATGAACCCGGGGATTGGCAAAACAACCAAGCATAAAAACTGGAAAGAGGAGTCAGAAACAGTGCGTAATGGCTCGCAAGCTACTGATCACACCAGTTAGCCCGAACGGACCTACTATTAAGCCCCTATAAATCGTACTAGAGTAGCCACGGGTCGCCAGAGAAACGTTTCTCTGGCTTTTTTTGATGAGGAGCGGACATATTATGTCGGCTGTTGAAACTTTCTCCGAAACTGACGTTCAGGTTCGCGATGCCGAGCTTGAGGATGCGCATGCCATTGCCGCCATCTATGCCTGGCACGTGCTGAACGGACGCGCATCGTTTGAAGAAGTGCCTCCTACCGTTGACGAGATGCGCGAGCGCATACATGCGGTGACCAGTCAGGGGTTGCCGTGGCTGGTGGCGCTCTATCGGGGTATCGTGGTGGGTTACTGCTACGCCACCCACTATCGTGCACGCCCCGCCTACCGTTATACCCTTGAAGAGTCGATTTACGTCGAGGCCAGCACGCCCGGACGCGGCTTTGGCAGCGCGCTGCTGAGCGCCCTGATTGCCCGCAGCGAAGAGGGGCCGTGGCGCCAGATGATCGCCGTGGTGGGCGACGGGCCAAACAACGCCGGGTCGTTACGCCTGCATAAAAAGCACGGTTTTGAAGTGGCGGGGCAGCTCAGAAGCGTGGGATATAAGAAAGGTGACTGGCGCGATACGCTAATTTTGCAGCGCCCCCTTAACGAGGGTGACTGGACGCTGCCGGAGTAATCTATTTCAACGCGGTATTGCCGGGTGGCGCTGCGCTTACCCGGCCTACACAACCCGTAGGCCCGTGCAAGCGAAGCGCCGCCGGGCATTAAACGCGATTCAATCGTTCTGCGCCGTCGCCATCTGGGCGGCTTTTTGCTTTTTGTAGCTCAGGGCCGCGGCGGGAACCGGGGTGACTTTTCCGGTTTCAATCCAGGTCCGCAGCCGGCTGGCATCGGCAAAGTGGGTATATTTGCCAAAGGCATCCATCACCACCAGCGCTACCGGCTTGCCATTAAAGACCGTGCGCATCACCAGACAGTGGCCCGCCGCGTTGGTAAAGCCGGTTTTAGTCAGCTGGATATTCCAGTTATCGCGGTAGACCAGATGGTTGGTGTTACGAAACGGCAGGGTATAGGCCGGATGCGAGAAAGTGGCCATCTCTTCGCGGGTGGTGCTGAGCTGGCCGAGCAGCGGATACTGCTTAGTGGCAATCAGCAGCTTCGTCAGATCCTGCGCCGTCGAGACGTTATGAATCGACAGACCGGTTGGCTCCACAAAACGCGTCTGGGTCATGCCCAGCGCCTTCGCTTTGGCGTTCATGGCGCGGATAAAAGCGTCATAGCCGCCCGGATAGTGGTGGGCCAGGCTTGCCGCGGCGCGGTTTTCCGAGGACATCAGCGCCAGCAGCAGCATATTTTTACGGCTGATTTCGCTGTTCAGACGCACGCGGGAATAAATCCCTTTCATCTCTGGCGTATGGCTGATGTCGACGCGCAGTTTTTCATCCAGCGGCAGCCGTGCATCCAGCACCACCATCGCGGTCATTAATTTGGTAATCGAAGCGATCGGGCGCACCAGATTCGGGTGGCTGGAATAGATCACTTTGTTGGTATTCAGATCGACGATCATAGCGCTGCCGGAAGCAATCTCCGGCTGTGTCGCCGTAGCCACAGCGGCAGTGTTGGCGATTGCGGGGGTCGCCACTGGCACAGCCAGCAACAGAGCAAGACTCAGTAAAGAAACGCGGAATTTCAGCATGGTGAGATTTCGGATAATTATTCACGCACGTAATAACGTACGCCGCCCGGGCCGAAGCGAGAACACGGGCTGGCTAAGGCATCATAGCCGTCCGGATGCCTTGCTACCAGTAGTTAATCGTGAACAGATGCTGCATTGCTGGCAATTCCGCCAGCAATGCAGTGACGTCAGAAGAGACGATATCCATAACCCCAAAGAATAACCGTCAGCGCCAGTAACACTTCCAGCAACAGCACGCCGATGGCGAGCGTAGAACCGGAAAAGCTGCGGCCCTCCTCTTTATTGATATTCAGGAAGGTAGGAATACCGATATAGAGCAGATAACCGGTATAAAACAGCGCCAGGGTGCCCACCAGCGCGCAGAGCCAGACAATAGGATAGAGCGCCACAATCCCGCTTAAAAATAGCGGCGTTGCCACGTAACCGGCAAACACCATGCAGTGCGCCAGGGAAGGACGCTGCGGATAGCGACGCGCCATCCAGTAAATCACCCGCCCCATTACCGCCACCCCTGCCAGCATCAGCGCGTAAAAGACCGCGGCCAGCGCCAGTCCGGTTGTCCACGAAAGTTTTACAATATTGCCGTCGTCAAAATCCCAGCCAATTTGCGTGGTACCAATGAACGCGCAAATTACCGGTACGGCGGCCATCAACAACACATGGTGGGTATAGTGATGGCTGACCGTTTCGTTTTCGCTTCTGATCACGTGCATTTCACGATCGGGATGGGAAAAGAGTCCCCAGACATGGTTCATAACGCCCCCTTGTTGTCGGCCCGCTAGCGATAACTCAAGTATAATGCAGCCTGAGATTATTTTTTGAGCAACACAAGGAAATGGTCATTGTCGGTTCATTGACAGAGGGAGTGTATGATTAGGCAGACTTTCTCAGGACAGCTACGCTTACCCCTATGGACATTAATACTCTCATTGCACAGTATGGCTATGCCGCGTTGGTTATTGGCAGCATAGCGGAAGGCGAGACTATCACCCTACTGGGTGGCGTGGCGGCGCATCAAGGGCTGCTGCGTTTTCCCCTGGTCGTGGCCGCAGTAGCGCTGGGGGGCATGATCGGCGATCAGCTACTCTATCTGCTTGGCGTCCGGTTTGGTCCGGCGATCCTGCGGCGCTTTTCCCGCCATCAGAAGAAAATCAACCGCGCCCAGCAGCTGATCCAGCGCCACCCTTACCTTTTCGTGATCGGCACCCGCTTTATGTACGGTTTCCGCATCATCGGCCCGCTGCTGATTGGGGCCAGTCACCTGCCGCCAAAAATTTTTCTGCCGTTGAACATTGTGGGCGCCATCATCTGGGCGCTGATCTTCACCACTTTAGGCTACGTGGGCGGTGAAGTGCTGGAGCCCTGGCTGCACGCGCTGGACCAGCACCTGCGCCACTGGATCTGGCTGATTGGGGTGCTGGTGCTGGTTTTCGCGGTGCGCTGGTGGCTTAAACGCCGGGATCGCAGCTAAGCATTACTGCTCCGGTTTAAACTGCGGATTGCCCAGCATAAAGCCGCCATCGACGATAAATGACTGTCCGGTGGCGTAGCTGGCGTCGGTGTCACATAGCCAGGCGACCAGGCTGGCAATCTCTTTGGTATGCCCCGGCCTTGCCAGTGGAATGTTGGGCATGGAGCCGGGCTTCACTTCGCTGTCGTCCATGTCATTCATCGGAGTGGCAATGGCGCCCGGCGCCACGGCGTTCACCAGAATGTTATGGTGAACCAGCTCCATCGCCATCGACTTGGTCAGGCCGCCGAGGGCGTGTTTGGCTGAGGTGTAAGCGCTGGCCTCCGGCAGCGGCGTGTGTTCATGCACCGAGGTGATATTGACGATACGTCCCCCCTCCCCCTGCTTCACCATCTGCCGGGCGGCGATCTGCGAACAGAGAAATGCCCCGTCCACATCGACGCTAAAAATGGATCGCCACTGGTCATATTCCATCTCAAGAAACGGCGCTTTGGTCATCGCTCCGGCGTTATTGACCAGCACGTCAAGACGGCCGAAACGTTCAATCAGCGTCTCGATGGCTTTCGCCCCGTCCGGCAGTTGGCTGAGATCCAGATGGATGGCCTCTGCCCGCTGCCCGCGCGCCTCGATCTCGCGACAGGTTTTCATCGCCCCTTCTTCATCCGAGTGCCAGGTCACGCCAATATCAAACCCACGCTCCGCCAGCATCAGCGCTGTGGTTTTGCCGATTCCCGAATCTGATGCCGTTACAATAGCCACACGATTGGTTGAACCCATACTCACCTCCAGAAAAGAAGACAAAGAGATAAGTATAGTTACTTCTCACTTTTCACCCGTGGTGATAGCCGCCGCCGAGCGCAGAGGTGAGTTGCAGGGTGGCATCCACGTATTGCCCCTGCAGCGCAATCCCGGCGAGTTGTTCCTGCAGGGCGGGGATTCTGGCCTCGCTGACGCGCGAGCCTGCGACAATCCCGGCGTTGAAACGCGCCTGCGCCAGGGCCACGACCCGGGCGGCATCGGCTTCCACGCGCTGCTGATGTTTATTTTTTGCCATCAGCGTTTCAACGTCGCTGGCGCAGCGGGTCACCTGATTGACCGCCTCCACCACCGCTTTGTTGTAGTGGGCAATCGACAGATTGCTTTGCGCCTGGGCAATATCAAGATTCGCATTCAGGCGTCCGCTGTCAAAAATTGGCAAGGTCAGACCGGCGGTGACGCCCATCTGCTGCGCCGAGGAGCGGAACAGATCGCTTAGGTGCAGCGCATCCTGTTGCAAGAAGGCCATCAGGTTTACATCGGGATAGAAGGCCGCTTTCGCCGCATCCACCTCATGCAGGGAGGCTTCGATATACCAGTGCGCCTCATGTAAATCAGGGCGGCGAGCCAGTAATTCATAGCCGAGGGTCGACGGCAGATTGCTCTCCACAGTGGGCAAGGCATGCGGGGTGAGCTTCACCGTCGGGGAGTTGGTGAGCGCCGCCAGACGTGCCTCGATGGCTTTCATTTTCCCCTTCACCTCCGCCAGTCGCTCATCGGTTTTACTGGCGCTAATGTCGGTTTCCACCCCTTCCACGGAAGAGGTAATGCCATGCTGGTATAGCTCCCGGTCGGTACCGATAATCTTGAGCTGCTCCTGTTTGATGGCGGTTAAGAGATGCCCGATGGCCGCCTGGGTCTGCCAGTCCCAGTAAAGACGCGCCACGCTGCTGGCAAGCAGTTGACGGGTCTGCTGCAGCTCCGCCTGTTGTGCATTGACCTTCCCGATGCGGGCTTCCACCTGGGCGCGGTTTTTACCCCACAGATCCAGATCCCAGCCGGCGGTCAGGCCAAAGGTGCCGTTGGTATACCAGGGGCCGGTGGTTCCGGCCGCCGGATCGGTTATCGCGAAGGGGCCCATTAGCCCTTCGGCTGACATCTTCTGGCGCTCTGCATCGGCAGAGAAATTAACCTCCGGGCCATCGGCAGCCATGGCCATTTTGGCCTGCGCTTCGGCAAGGGCGATGCGCTGACGGGCAATGGTCATATCCGGCGCATCGGCCAGGGCTTTGGTAATCAGCTTATTTAATTCTGGATCGTGAAAATCTTCCCACCAGCTATCTTTAGGCCACTGGCCGGCAGCCAGGCCGGTATCGATTTTCGCAGCGGGGATCTGTTGATTAAGCGAGGCTGCGGTATCGTGGCCCGGGGCGCAGGCAACAAGAAGCAGGGAGAGAGGCAGGCAGCAAAAATAAAAAGTCGAACGATTCATGACGTTATTCACCGAAAAAAGAAGGGTGCAAAATACGCCCGCCTCGCCTCCTTTGTTTAGGAATCGGTGGCAATCCACAATTTGTCATACCTTTACATATCCAGCAAAGGCCCGGACTGGCATCCCGTTTGCGCAATTTCACTGTGTCGTTCGGTGCCACAATGCGCGCCGCAAAAAAGGTGATGCTGACCGTACTGCTATTTCCCCTGAATCACCCGGGCGATATCGGCCGAGGTTTGCAGGGTACGGATCTCCTGAAACAGCGCCAGGGCTTCGTCATACTCTTTGCGCAGATAGCTTAGCCACTGCTTGATACGCGCCACGTGATACAGGCCGGTGTCGCCCTGCTTTTCGAGGCGGGAGTACTTCTTCAGCAGCGTGACGACATCCGCCCACGGCATGCGCGGCTCATCGTATTTAATCACCCGGCTGAGGTTAGGGACGTTGAGCGCCCCGCGCCCGATCATGATGGCATCGCAGCCGGTGGCGGCCATGCAGGCCAGCGCGCTCTCGCGATCCCAGATTTCACCGTTAGCGACCACCGGGATGGTCAGCCGCTTACGGATCTCGCCGATAGCCTGCCAGTTAATGCGTTCGGCTTTGTAACCATCTTCTTTAGTGCGCCCGTGAACCACCAGCTCAGTCGCCCCCGCCTGCTGCACGGCGTCGGCAATTTCAAACTGCCTGTCGCCACTGTCCCAGCCGAGGCGTACCTTCACGGTCACCGGCAGATGCGAGGGCACCGCCTCGCGCATCGCTTTTGCGCCACGGTAGATAAGCTCGGGATCTTTCAGAAGCGTGGCGCCGCCGCCGCTGCCGTTGACCATTTTCGACGGACAGCCGCAGTTAAGATCCACGCCCCAGGAGCCCAGCTCGACGGCACGCGCGGCGTTTTCTGCCAGCCATTCGGGGTATTGTCCCAGAAGCTGGACGCGCACCAGCGTACCGGAGGCGGTGCGGCTCTGGCGATGCAGCTCCGGACAGAGTCTGTAAAACGATTTTACCGGCAACAACATATCCACCACCCGCAGGAACTCGGTGATGCAGAGATCATAATCGTTAACGTCAGTCAGCAGCTCGCGCACCAGCGAATCGAGCACGCCTTCCATCGGTGCCAGTAATACACGCATATCAATATCCGTAAAAAAAGAGGCGCTATGGTATCTGCTCTGTGTAACGGTGGAAAGCCCTGTTTCAGGGCTCGTGGAACCGGGCTGATTTATAATGTTTTTACCCTTCTGGCTGGGGGAATGCCCGAGGTTCCAAATGGGAATGTCTGGTATGCTCAAAAGTCATGATGTGATCCGTAGCACGTTTCCGGTTTTAATTGTATGATGAATGCGTTCCATTAAGGGCTTCCACCATGAATAAATCACTGATCGTTGTCTGGCAATACCTGCGCGCCTTCATCCTTATTTATGCCTGCCTCTATGCAGGTATCTTTCTTGCCTCTCTGCTGCCGATCGCCATTCCCGGCAGTATTATCGGCATGCTGATCCTGTTTGTGCTGCTTGCCTTGCAGATCCTTCCGGCAAACTGGGTCAAGCCAGGCTGCTCGGTCCTGATCCGCTATATGGCCCTTCTGTTCGTCCCCATCGGTGTGGGCGTGATGCAGTATTACGATCTGCTGAGCGCGCAGTTTGGCCCGATCTTCGTCTCCTGCACGATCAGTACGCTGGTGGTGTTTTTAGTGGTGAGCTGGAGCACCCATCTGGCGCACGGGGAGCGCAAAGTGATTGGACAGAAAGGAGAGAAAAAATGATGGCGAATATCTGGTGGTCGCTGCCGCTCACCGTGGCGGTCTTCTTCGCCGCCCGCAAGCTGGCGGTGCGCCTGAAGTTTCCTCTTCTTAATCCCCTGCTGGTAGCGATGGTGGTGATCATCCCTTTCCTGCTGTTAACCGGCATCCCTTACGCTCACTATTTCCAGGGCAGCAAAGTTCTCAACGATCTGCTCCAGCCTGCGGTGGTCGCGCTGGCGTTTCCGCTTTATGAGCAACTGCACCAGATCCGCGCCCGCTGGAAATCGATTATTACCATCTGTCTCGCCGGGAGCGTGGTGGCGATGATCACCGGCACCTCGGTGGCGCTGCTGATGGGGGCGACACCCGAAATTGCCGCCTCCATTCTGCCCAAATCGGTGACCACGCCGATTGCAATGGCGGTGGGCGGCAGCCTCGGCGGCATTCCGGCGATCAGCGCCGTGTGCGTCATTTATGTCGGTATTCTGGGTGCGGTGTTAGGCCATACGCTGCTGAATGCCATGCGCATTCGCACCAAATCTGCCCGTGGGCTGGCGATGGGCACCGCCTCACACGCCCTCGGCACCGCCCGCTGTGCGGAGCTGGATTATCAGGAAGGTGCCTTCAGTTCGCTGGCGCTGGTGATCTGCGGGATTTTGACCTCGCTAATCGCCCCTTTCCTGTTCCCGATAATTCTGGCTGTGGTGGGCTAAAATTTGCGACGCGTCGCGCATTTTTAATCTGAGTTTCATAAGTTGCACACATAATGAGATCTAAGTCACATATAAAGCCCCAGCGGCTCCGTAAACTACCGATCCATTAACCTTTATGAGGCAACGCCATGCATCCACGTTTTCAATCAGCTTTTGCCGAGCTAGCAGAGAATTTGCAGTCAGCCCTGGCCCCGGTACTGGCGGATGCACACTTCCCCGCCCTGCTGACGGCTGAACAGGTCGCCGCACTGAAACGTGCCACGGATCTGGATGATGACGCGCTGGCCTTTGCGCTTCTGCCGCTGGCAGCGGCCTGCGCCCGCGCCGATCTTTCCCATTTCAACGTCGGCGCCATTGCCCGGGGCGTGAGTGGCACCTGGTACTTCGGCGGCAATATGGAGTTTCTCGGCGCTACCATGCAGCAGACCGTTCATGCGGAACAGAGCGCCATCAGTCACGCCTGGCTGCGCGGCGAACAAGCCCTGGAGGCGATCACCGTCAACTACACACCATGCGGCCACTGCCGTCAGTTTATGAACGAACTCAACAGCGGATTAGCGCTGCGCATCAACCTGCCGGGCCGCGCCCAGCATACGCTGGCGGATTATCTGCCCGATGCCTTCGGACCGAAAGATCTAGAGATCAAATCACTGCTGATGGACGAGCAGGATCACGGTTATGCCGTGAGCGGAGATGAACTGACCCAGGCAGCTATCCTTGCCGCCAATAAAGCACACGCGCCATACAGCAACGCGCCGAGCGGCGTGGCGCTGGAGTGTCGTGACGGGCGAATCTTTACCGGCAGCTATGCCGAAAACGCCGCCTTTAACCCGACGCTGCCGCCGTTACAGGGTGCACTGAACCTGCTCAGCCTTAACGGTTATGACTACCCGGATATCCAGCGCGCCATTCTGGCGGAAAAAGCCGATGCACCGCTGATCCAGTGGGATGCCACTGCGGCCACGCTGCGGGCGCTGGGTTGTAGCAACATTGATCGTGTCCTGCTGGGCTAAGCGTATGATGCGGGCAGCCATGCCCGCACAACTGATGAAAATCCCCCCAATTAAATCGCCCTTTCTTGCGCTTACCAGACGGGTAAAGTAGCCTGAGTGAAATTTCACCTTTGGTAAGAGTCATCTGTATGTTAAAGCGCGTGTTTTACAGCCTGGTTGTCCTGATCGGCATCGTGCTGTTGACTGCGCTGGGCCTCGACCGCTGGATGAGCTGGAAAACGGCTCCTTATATCTTTGATGACCTTCAGGATCTGCCCTACCGGCAGGTCGGCGTTGTGCTGGGCACCGCCAAGTATTACCGCACCGGGGTGATCAACCAGTATTACCGTTACCGCATTCAGGGGGCGCTCAACGCCTATAACAGCGGCAAAGTGAATTATCTGCTGCTGAGCGGTGACAACGCGCTCCAGAGCTATAACGAGCCGGTCACCATGCGTAAGGATTTGATTGCCGCAGGGGTTGATCCAGCCGATATCGTGCTCGACTACGCCGGTTTCAGAACCCTCGATTCGATAGTTCGCACCCGTAAGGTATTTGATACCAACGATTTCATCATCATTACCCAGCGCTTCCACTGCGAACGCGCGCTGTTTATCGCCCTGCATATGGGCATTCAGGCCCAGTGTTATGCCGTTCCATCGCCAAAAGATATGCTCACCGTGCGGGTACGCGAGTTTGGCGCACGCCTGGGGGCGCTGGCGGATCTCTACATCTTTAAACGCGAACCGCGCTTCTTAGGCCCGCTGGTGCCGATCCCGACGATGACGGAAGTCCCGGCCGATGCCCAGGGTTATCCGGCGGTCACGCCAGAACAGCTGCTTGAGATGCAGAAGAAGAAGTAACCCCCGCCGGGTGGCGGCTTCGCCTTACCCGGCCTACATTACCCCGTAGGCCCGCGCAAGCGCAGCGCCGCCGGGCATAAAAAAACCCGCACAAGGCGGGTTTTTTGCTAACCGAAATCTTACTTCTTACGCGCGTACTTCAGGGAGTCCAGCGCTACCGCAAAGATAATGATGGCGCCCTTGATAATGTACTGCCAGTACGGGTTGACGCCGATATAGGTCAGGCCGTAGTTGATAACGGTGAAGATGATCACACCGGTTACCACACCCAGCACGGTACCCACACCACCACTGAACGACACGCCACCCACGACGCACGCGGCGATGGCATCCAGCTCATACATAAAGCCGAGGTTGTTGGTGGCAGAGCCGATACGGCCCGCTTCCAGCAGACCACCGAAGGCGTAGAACACGCCCGACAGGGCATAGATAACCAGCAGGTTCAGCGCCACGTTAACACCAGAGACTTTTGCCGCTTCCGGGTTACCCCCGATAGCAAAGATGTTCTTACCGAAGCGGGTTTTGTTCCACAGCACCCAGACGAACGCCACGGCAATCAGCGCGTAGAAGGTGATGTAGGAGAGGCGGAAACTGCCCATCGCGATAAAGCCCTGCGTAAAGGTCGAGAATCCACTGTCGAAACCGGAAATCGGTGATGCGCCCACGAAGTCGTAGTACAGGGAGTTAATACCGTAAACGATGATCATGGTACCCAGGGTGGTGATAAACGGCGTTACGTTCAGGTACGCAATGATGATGCCGTTAATCAGACCGATGACCGCGCCAATGGCACAGACAATCAGGATCACCAGGAAAATAGGCATGGTTGCCATTTCCGGGAAGACCTTGTTGGCGTTTTCCATCGACTGCAGAAGCGTTGCCGCAACAACCGCCGCCAGACCAACCTGACGGCCAGCTGACAGGTCAGTACCCTGGGTGACAATAAGACCTGCCACGCCGAGGGCGATAATAATACGCACCGAAGACTGGGTCAGAATGTTACTTAAGTTCAGCAGACTTAAGAAAGTCGGATCCTGGAAAATAATAATGGCCAGTAAGACTAAAAGAACAACGTAAATACCGCCTTCTTTCAGATAAGTAAGAAAACTTTTCTTATTTAACGCACTCATGAGGAGCCCCTGATCTTAAAGGTGCAAAGACGCAAGACGCAAAATTTCGTTTTGCGTTGTCGTTTTGGTGTCAACAATTCCGGCAACGAGACCATTGCTCATAACCAGAATACGATCTGTGATCCCTAACAATTCCGGCATTTCGGAAGAAATAATAATAATCCCTTTATCTTTCTTAGCTAATTCAGCAATCAGCTGATAAATTTCAAATTTTGCACCAACGTCGATACCGCGGGTTGGTTCATCCAGCATCAGAATTTCTGGCTGGGTTAACAACCAGCGTCCAATAATAACCTTTTGCTGGTTACCACCGGAAAGCGAGCCAATTTGCGTGCGGTGTCCTGGGGTTTTTACGCGCATGGAGTCAATCACCCACTGGGTATCGCTCTTCATGCGGGAATTATCCAACAAACCGATTTTATTTTTATAATTATGAATATTAGAAATTAAGGAGTTAAAGTTAATATCCAGATAGGCATAAATACCGGTCGAGCGACGCTCTTCGGTAACCAGCGCAAAGCCGTGGTTAATAGCTTCGTTGGCGTTATGGTTATTAATCTTTTTACCGTGCAGGGTAATGGTCCCGGCGGATTTCTCGCGGATACCAAACAGCGTTTCGACGATATCGGTACGCTTGGCGCCCACCAGACCGGCAATCCCGAGGATCTCCCCTTTATGCAGATCGAAGGAAACATCGCGAATGGAAGGCTGACGCAGTGAAGTCAGGTTGCGCACTTCCAGAATCACTTCGCCCGGCTTGTTCTCTTTGTTCGGGAAGCGCTGGTTCAGGGAGCGGCCAACCATCATGGCGATGATCTTGTCCATGTCCAGCCCTTCCAGTGACTGGGTGGCGATCCACTGCCCGTCGCGAAGCACGGTGATTTCATCACACAGCTGGAAGATCTCTTCCATTTTGTGAGAGATATAAACGATGCCGCAACCGCGCTCTTTCAGTTTACGGATAATGGTGAACAGGTGGTTCACCTCTTTCTCCGTTAACGAAGAGGTAGGCTCATCCATAATCACGATTTTGGCGTTATAGGAGAAGGCCTTGGCAATTTCGATCATCTGCATTTGTGAAACAGACAATGTACCGACGCGCGCCCGGGGATCGATATCAATATCCAGTTCATCAAAAATAGCTTTGGTGTCGCGATACATTTTGTCCTGATCAACAAATACGCCTTTGGTCGGATAACGACCCAGCCACATATTGTCCATAACAGAACGCTGAAGTACCAGGTTAAGCTCCTGGTGAACCATCGAAATACCGTTTTCCAGCGCCTCTTTGGCGGAATGGAAATCGATCTCTTTCCCCTGAAAAAGAATGCTGCCAGAATCTTTTTGATAGATCCCAAATAAGCATTTCAATAATGTTGATTTACCCGCACCGTTTTCACCCATTAAGGCGTGAATGGAGTGAGGCCGTACTTTTAAATTAACATTATCCAGTGCTTTAACACCGGGAAAAGACTTGTTGATACCGCTCATTTCCAACAAGTATTCACCGGACGACTGAGTCGTTGTGCTGACCATAATTATACCTTCTCGGCCTCGCGTCGCGTGATAAAAGGGCGCAGAAACTGCGCCCAGTGGAATGCTATAACTTATTTACCGGTGAACTGCGCCAGGTTTTCCTGATCTACGCCAACGTACGGTACACGAACAACTTTGTTGTCAATTTTCCAGTTAGTACCGTCAGCCGCGCCTTTGCCTTCTGCCAGGTTTTTCGCCAGATCGAAGGTGGCTTTCGCCTGGTTGTTTGCATCGTTCAGTACGGTACCCGCCATTGCGCCAGATTTAACCAGTGCCAGCGCTTCAGGCAGGGCGTCCACACCAAATACCGGGATAGAGGATTTGTTGTGTGCTTTCAGGGCTTCTACCGCACCCATTGCCATCGCGTCGTTGTTGGCGATAACCACTTCAATTTTGTTCGCGTTCGGGCCGGACAGCCATGCGTCCATCTTGTCTTTCGCCTGAGCGGTATCCCACATTGCGGTATCTAAAGCCAGCTGCTGGGTTTTCAGACCCTTGTCGTTCAGCTCTTTGATAACGTAGGTGGTACGTGCTTCAGCGTCCGGGTGGCCTGGCTCGCCTTTCAGCAGTACGAACTGTACCTGACCGTCTTTGTTCAGATCCCAGTTCGGGTTAGCGGCCCAGTGTTTGGCAATCAGGTCGCCCTGAATAATGCCGGATTCTTTGGAGTCGGTACCGACGTAGAAGGCTTTGTCGTAGCTATCCAGCGCTTTGCGGGAAGGTTCTTTGTTGAAGAACACAACCGGCACGTTCTGGCCGCGTGCTTTTTCAATAACAGTGCCTGCTGCTGCCGGGTCAACCAGGTTGATTGCCAGAGCTTTTACGCCTTTCGCCAGCAGAACGTCGATCTGGTCGTTCTGTTTGGACTGGTCATTCTGGGAGTCATTCATCAACAGCTGTACGTCTGGTGCGCCTGTACCCTCTTTCTCGATTGCCTTACGCACAACGGACATGAAGTTGTCGTCATACTTATAGATAGTCACACCAATACGGCTATCTGCAGCGTGCGCGGCGGCACCGAAAAGCATGCTTGCCATAACAGCAGACAGAGTCAACACCTTCTTATTCATGATATCTCCGATTTTTATGCAGGGTAGTTCGTGTGAATAACGCTCGGCGGGCACATGTTAAAGAAACGTTACTGCCGGCCGAAGTCCACTTATAAAATTTCTATCTTCCTTGGTCGGTAACGCTCCAGAATGCGTTTTTTTGGATGTTTAACGGACCTCAGCTATGGTCAAAGTGATTAATCACCGTTACATAGCGTTTCAGTTGCTAAAACGCTGACATCATAGACAGCGCATTGTTAAGTTACTGTGAATTTACTCACAAATTGAAAACGGTTACATCACGGCGAATTATTAGTTAGTGATCGGCACCACAGTTTGCCGAATGGCAACGGAGTGGCGACGCACTAAAGTTGGCATGAAACAGTGTGTTGCATCGATATCCAGCTTCCCGGCGGCCCCCTGTAATGCCAGCTCCGTGGCCAGCCGGGCCATGGAGGCGATGGGGTAGCGAACCGTCGTCAGCTGAGGGTCCGTGTAACGGGCAATCGGTATATCATCAAAACCAATCAATGACAGATGCTGCGGCACCGCAATGCCGTTGTCTTTCAGCGCCGTGAGCGCGCCCGCCGCCATGCTGTCGTTGTAGGCAAAGACCGCGGTCAGCTGCAGGTTGCGCCCGAGCAGCTCCACCATCGCTGCCTCTCCGCCCTGCATGTCCGGAGCGCCGGTGCCGATCCAGCTTTCCGACCCCGTAATGCCCTGTTCCAGCAGCGCTTTCTGCCAGCCTTCCCGGCGCATATCGTCGTCCTCGATGCGATGGCTGGAGGCCAGATAGCCGATACGCTGATGCCCGTTGTTCATTAGCATCCGCGTGGCCATCATCGCTCCGCTGACGTTATCGAGGCAGACGCAGCGGTGGGCATAGCCGGGAACGATGCGGTTAATGAGCACCATGCCGGGGATCTGCTCCATCAGCGCGGAAAGTTCCTCATCGCTTAACGCTTTTGAATGCACGATCAATGCGTTACAGCGTTGACGAATCAGCACCTCAATGGCGTTGCGCTCTTTTTCCGCCTCGTGATAGCTGTTGCCGATCAGCACGTTTTTCTGGTGCTCCTGCGCCACCATATCGACGGCTTTCACCAGCGCGCCAAAGAACGCATCTGACACGTCCATCACCACCACACCGATGGTGTCGCTGACCTGGGTCGCCAGCGCCTGGGCGTTCGCATTAGGCCGGTAGCCCAGCGCCGTGACGGCTTTCATCACGCATTCACGCGTCTCCGGGCTGACCAGTGCGCTATTGTTAAGAACCCGGGAAACGGTGGCGACAGAAACGCCCGCCTGACGCGCGACGTCACGAATGGTGATCATATTCACCACCCTTATTTAGATTGCAGCGACTCACAGACACCCCCTGTGTTTAGCAAGGTGCCTATTCTGGCAGCGACAAGGCGAGGACTACGTGAAGAAGGTCACAAGGATGAAAACGGTTACATCGGTTTTGTTAATGATTGTGATCCAGATCGTTATCCGGATGTATGGCTTGATGAAACGCCTGACGCACGTATGGTCAATTGTCGCCATACCCATTCCAGCGGCCCCTGACGGAAATGGCGCAGCCAGAGGACGGAGAATAGAATATTAACCAGCCACACCGGCAGGACAATCCCCAGCAGCTGTAGCCGGTCGAACTTCATAAATAAGCCAAGCTGATAGAACAGGGTGGTACAGATCAGCGTCTGTAAAATATAGTTGCTGAGCGCCATGCGCCCCACGCAGGCCACCGCCGTCACCAGCCTGAAACGGCAGAGCTGCGGCCAGTAACCGTAGATGAGCGCGGCATAACCAATCGTCTGAAACGGCGCGCTCAGCTCACGCGGCGCCTGCAACAGGAATGCGCACCAGCGATAATCCCAGTGCAGATACCACTGGGCGATCACCGCCGGAAGGTTGATCGCCAGCCCCACCAGCACCAGCCACATCCCGGTACGGCGATAGTGGCGCGGGCTGAACTCGCCCTTCAGCCAGCCGGTACGCATCAGCGCGGCGCCGATCAGCATCATCCCCGCCAGCTGCCAGCCATACTGTGCGCCGAGCGCCAGTAAACTGTTGCCGATCATATCCGCCCGGTTGCTGATGGCTTCCAGTCCACCGCCCAGCTTCCAGTACTGCTCATATTGCAGGTTCGCCGCATCCGGCACCCAGGAGCGGTTGGTCGAGCCGCCGGAGATAACCCCCAGCAGTAGCAATATAGCCACGCCGATAAGAAACAGCACCACGCCGGTATTGAAGAGATTTTTGACGTCGTGTGCGTCGCGGATGATGCGCCAGCAGATCAGCCCTACCAGCCCATAGGCCAGCAGAATGTCGCCATCCCAGAACAGCAGCCCATGAATAAACCCGAACAGCACCAGCAGAGAGAGCCGGGCCTGGATCCAGCGTTTACCACGTTTCAGTAACAGCTGAAGACCTGCCCCGAACAGCAGCGCAAACAGGGTGAGGAATTTGACCTGAGCAAAGAGATCCAGTATCGCCCATGTCCAGGCGTCGCGGAGAGTGATATCGCCATACCAGGCGGGATTGAGGTAAGCGGCCTTCGGCAAACCGAAGGCGCTTATATTCAGAAGCAGAATACCCAGAATCGCGACGCCACGAACGAAATCCAGCGTGACATTTCTTTCCATGTACCCTGCCCTGACGATTAGCTAACGTGACGGACGGCGCGCAGGAACTCCTGGCGGGTATTCTGGCTCGATTTGAACAGGCCGCCCAGCGAGGTGGTAGTGGTGGCGCTGGTCGCATCACGAATGCCACGCGCTTTCACGCAGTAGTGTACCGCATCAATCGATACCGCCACGTTGTTGGTGCCCAGCAGCGTTTGCAGCGCGATGAGGATCTGCTGGGTTAAACGCTCCTGCACCTGCGGACGCTGGGCAAAGAACTGTACGATACGGTTGATTTTGGACAGGCCAATCACCGCGTCTTTCGGGATATAGGCCACGGTCGCTTTACCGTCGATGGTCACAAAGTGATGCTCGCAGGTGCTGGTCAGGGTGATATCGCGCACCGTCACCATCTCATCGACCTTCATTTTGTTTTCAATGACGGTAATTTTCGGGAAATTGGCGTAATCAAGCCCGGAGAAAATCTCATCGACATACATTTTGGCGATGCGACGCGGCGTCTCCATCAGACTGTCATCACTCAGATCGAGATTGAGCAGCTGCATGATTTCGGTCATGTGCCCGGAAATAAGACTTTTACGTGTTTCGTTGTCCATCTCCTGAACCGGTGGGCGCAGCGGCGTTTCAAGGCCGTGTGCTACCAGCGCTTCATGGACGAGGGCAGCTTCTTTACTCATTGATGACATTCTTTTCTCCTGCAGGTGTGGCGCTCTTCTGCCCTCCGTGGGGCAAAATGTGCACTCATTGTGCGCGAGGCGGCGAGCATAATCCAGTATTCACCGCGATAATTATTCCAATTGTCGTTACCTTTCAACCTGACGCTGCCAGACCAGTCCACCCGCAACAAACAATGCGATACCCGCAAGGCCCAGCGCAGGCTCAAGCTGATGGGTAAGCCAGCTCGACAGTGCCGATGTCATCGGGCCAATTAGCTGCCCGATGGCATAGCCGGTCGTCAGTAATCCGGCCATGTAACGCGTATGATTCGGTGCCAGTTCACGCCCATAGAGCAACGAGAGCTGCACCGCACATAAAAATCCGCCGCCGACCAGCAGCGCACCGGTCACAAGCCCAGCCATCCCCGGCATCAGCCAGGCGGCAATCACCCCTACCGCCTGCAACCAGAGCACGATCGCCAGCCGACGATGGGTCGACGCGACGTGGCGCAGGGCGATGCTGAGAGCAATCCCCACCATCGAAGCGACACCAAAAACCGGCCAGACAAACTGGGCAAAGGCGCTACCGGGAAAGCGCAGCGCCGCCATCTGCGACAGAAAGGTCGCCGGGAGGATGTAGCCAAACCCGGCGAGGCTGTAGCTCCAGACCAGACGGCGCAGATGGCGGGTTAGCGTCAGCGGCTCCGGCGTGGTGCCCGGACGATGCAGCTGTCCGGCTCGCGGCAGGTAGCGGGCCACCAGCGCGACGAGCACCAGCGCCAGCAGGCCGTAGATTTGCCAGGCGGCGCTGGCGGAGAGCGCCTGCGCCTGGATCCAGACCGCCAGCAGACCACTTAAGGCGATCCCCGCCCCCGGCCCGGCAAACACCGCGGCACTCAGGCCCGGCTTGCCATAATGGGCCAGCCGCTCGTTGGTCCAGGCGGCGACCAGCACCATCGACCAGCCGCTCATGCAGCCAATCACAAAGCGCAGCAGCCCGTGGATCACCGCATTATCCGCCACGGCGGAGAGCAGCGTCAGCGCCACTGCGCCCCCGATCCCCAGCCATAAACGTCCTTCAACGAAGCGGTGCGCGCGCATGGCATCCCATGCACCCGCCAGATAGCCGAGGTAGTTCATCGCCGCCACCAGCCCGGCGCTGGTCAGGGTGAGCTCCCCTGCCGTAATCATCAGCGGCACCTGGGGCGTAAAGGCAAAGCGCCCTATTCCCATCGCCACCACCAGAACCACAAATCCGCTGAGCGCGATACGCAGCGCCATGACCACCCCGATTGTTAAAGTTTCGTAAATTCATGATGCAGGATATGAGGCGAATGCGGAAGTGAAAGTTGCTCACACGTTACTGAATAATCTGTATTATGGCTTTCAATCCCGATATCACCTTCCTGAAGGAGCCCTGCATGGAACTGCTCGAAGAGCACCACTGTTTTGAAGGTCGACAGCAGCGCTGGCGTCACGACTCCACGGTGCTGAACTGCGCGATGACGTTCAGCATTTTTCTTCCTCCGGCGACCGACGGGGCGAAACCGCCGGTGCTTTACTGGCTCTCCGGCCTGACCTGCAATGATGAGAACTTCACCACCAAAGCGGGCGCCCAGCGCGTGGCGGCCGAACTGGGGATCGCCCTGGTGATGCCGGATACCAGCCCGCGCGGTGACGACGTGGCGGACGATGCCGGGTATGACCTGGGCAAAGGCGCCGGGTTCTACCTGAACGCCACCCAGCAGCCGTGGGCGCGTCATTACCGGATGTATGATTATCTGCGCGACGAGCTGCCGGCGCTGATCCAGGCGGAGTTTGCGGTAGCCGATCGCTGTGCCATCAGCGGCCATTCGATGGGCGGTCACGGTGCGTTGGTGATGGCGCTGAAAAACCCGGGTAAATATGTCAGCGTCTCGGCGTTTGCGCCAATCGTCAACCCGACGCAAGTGCCGTGGGGGCAGAAAGCCTTTAGCCACTATCTGGGTGAGGATGCTGCAAACTGGCAGGCGTGGGACAGCTGCGCTCTGATGCTGAACAGCCAGCCGGAACAGGCGATTCCGACGCTTATCGATCAGGGCGATGCCGATCAGTTCCTGGCGACCCAGCTCCAGCCAGCCGTACTGGCGGAAGCGGCACGGCAAAAAGCCTGGCCGCTGACGTTACGTATCCAGCCGGGGTACGATCACAGCTATTATTTCATTGCGTCGTTTATTGAAGATCATCTGCGCTTCCATGCGCAGCAGCTGTTGAAGTAAGTGCCAGCCTCATGCCCGGTGGCGCTTCGCTTACCGGGCCTACAAAACCCACACCAGCCCTTAGGCCGGGCAAGCGCAGCGCCGCCCGGCGTTTCAACCATCAGAACTGGTAATCCACCGCCATAAAGTAACGGCGTCCCTCTTCGGTATAGGTGTAGTCGTCGCGGCTGAGATCTTTATCCAGCAGGTTCATGACGCCCGCACGCAGCTTAACGTTTTTGGTTGCCTGCCATGCACCACCCGTGTTCCACACCACATAGCCACCCGGCGTTGCCGCGCCCTCGGTAATCGCGCGTTTCTCACCCGTGTAATTCCCCTGCACGTAGAAGGACCACGCCTGGGTCGCCTGCCAGTCCAGCGTGCCATTTGCGGTATGGAACGGCAGCTCGGAGAGCGGCTTGTTGCCGCCGTTGCTGATATCACGCCCGTCGTTATAGGTGTAATTCAGCGTCATTCGCCAGTCTTCGGCAATGGGGAATTTCAGCTCCGTCTCCAGGCCGCGGATACGCGCCTTATTGACGTTGTAATAGCGGAATACCGGCTCACCGTCACCGTTCAGCCCGACATAGTTAGGGTAGCTCTGCGCCTGGCTAACGCTGGCGGTACGGCTGATGCTGATCCGGTCATCAACGTCGTTCTGGAAAGCGGTGATGCTCCCCTGAACGCCCTCTAACCAACCCTCTTCCCCGCTGTAGTACAGCCCCAGCTCGAAACTTTCGCTGGTCTCTGGTTTCAGATCCGGGCTACCGACAATTTCACAGGCACCGCGGCAGGAGCCGGTGGTCCAGTCCGGACTCAGCTGCAACAGCGACGGCGCTTTGAATGCCGTTGCCCAGCCGCCTTTTACCGTTACGGTATCGGTGGCGTTATAAACCAGGTAAGCACGCGGGCTCCAGTGATCGCCGTAGGTTTCATGGTCATCCATGCGCACGCCGGTGGTCAGGGCCAGCGGCTCGAAGATCCGCCATTCATCTTCCAGGAACAGCGCATACTGGCTGGCCGAGGTATTGCTGCTGCTGCCGCCGGTAAGGTTGACCGGATCTTTCAGCTTGTCGTGACGCCACTCTCCGCCAAAGGTCAGCAGCTGGTTAATCTCCCCCAGCGGCAGAACATATTTGCCGTCAATGGAGTTGCTTTCGGACGTAATCGGGTTGGCATTGCCCGGGTTTTTGTTATCCACCTTCTCGCCGTAGAATTTTAGCTCGCTGTTGCCCAGCCCCCAGCGGCCATTGTGGCTCAGGGAGTAGTTCTGGCGCTCCAGGCGGTTTTTATCCAGCGAGTCGGAATCCCGATCCTGACGGTCGAAACCATACCCGGCGGTGAAATCGTGGTTTTCGTTCGGGGTCCAGGCAAATTCCACGTTGGCATCACGGCTGGTGAAGCCTTCGATACGCGGGGTTTCGCCCGTGGCGCTGGTGGAAGAGGACTGCGGATCGTCTTTATCACGCTGGGAGACGCTGCCGAAGGCTTTCAGGCCGAGGAGGCCATCCACCAGCGGGCCGCTGGTATAGAACTGCCCGCCGTAGGTGTCGCCGCGATCGCGATGTTCCTGAATAGTGGTGTCGGCAGTGAGGGTGCCGGTCCATTTCTGGCCGATCTTTTTGGTGATGATATTGACCACGCCGCCCAGGGCATCGGAGCCGTAGAGGGAGGACATCGGCCCGCGCACCACTTCGATGCGCTCGATGGCATCCACCGGAACCCAGTTGAGATCAAAGTCGTTATGGCGGAACACGGCATTGCGCGAGTTGACGCGTTTGCCGTCGATCAGGATCAGCGTATAGCTGCTGTCCAGCCCGCGGATACTGACCCCCTTGCGGTTGTCCCCTTCGTTGGTTAACTGTACGCCCGGCACGTCCTGTAACACATCTTTCAGGTTCTGCACCGGCTTACGCTGCAGATCCTGCTGGGTGATGACGCTGATACTGGCGGGGGCATCCTTCAGGTTTTGCTCGTTGGCCGAGGCGGTAACGACCATCGTGTCGCCAGATTCCACCGCCGCAACCGGCAGCGCCAGGGAAAGAGCAGACGCGCACAGCCCTCCCCGAACGAAGGGATTCAACCTAAACATTCCATTTCTCCATGAGGTAAACACAGCAAAATCAAATATGTACTGCTCACATTGCATTGCATACCGCCCGCTTCTTTGGGCGGGTCGGTCTGGTAATTATTTGCAGGTGTGGCCGCAACCCCTCCCCTGACCAGGGCTAGAAAGTTGACTCCTTCATCCTTTTGATTACTTTGCTAATGATAAAGCAAACGATAACTATTATCAATTAAATTGTTAAAAGTTATGTCAAGAGAGCATACTGTGGAGAAATAAAAAACCCGCTCGGCTGAGCGGGTTAGAGAGAGGCGGTACGCTTATTTTTTAAAGCTATTCGGGAATTCCATTTCGCTGTAGCGCACAAACTTCGTTCCCTTCGCCAGCTTGTAGCCAAACCAGATGATCAGGAACAGCGGGATACCGATATAGGTGGCCGCAACGCCGCCCCAGTCGATGGTGTCGGCCAGGAAGGCTTCGTAGTTCTGGCCGAGGGTGATGATCAGACAGAGCACAAAGGCGAAGATCGGACCCAGCGGGAAGAAGCCGGAGCGGTATGGCAGGTTGTTAATATCGTAACCCTGCTTCACGTAGCCGCGACGGAAACGGTAATGGCTGATGGCGATGCCCAGCCAGGCGATGAAGCCCGTCATCCCGGAGGTATTCAGCAGCCACAGGTAGACGGTCTGGTTGCCGAACATCGAGGTCAGGAAGCACAGGCAGGCAATCACGGTGGTGGCATAGAGCGCGTTGCGCGGCACACCGCCCCGGGAGAGCTTCGCGAAAATACGCGGCGCTTTGCCATCGCAGGCCAGAGAGTAGAGCATACGGGTAGAGGCATACATCCCGGAATTACCCGCCGACAGCACCGCCGTCAGGATCACCGCGTTCATAACCGCTGCCGCAGAGAGCAGACCGGCATGCTGGAACACCAGGGTGAACGGGCTGACGCTGATATCTTTCACATCGTTACGCAGCAGGCTCGGATCGGTATATGGAATGATCAGGCTGATAATCAGGATGGCGAACACATAGAACAGCAGGATACGCCAGAAGACCTGACGCACCGCGCGCGGGATGTTCTTCTCCGGGTTTTCGGATTCACCGGCGGCAATGCCGATAAGCTCCGTCCCCTGGAAGGAGAAGCCGACAATCATCGCCACACCAATCATCGCCGATAATCCCCCCGCAAAGGGTGCATCGCCAACCGTCCAGTTGCTCCAGCCCGCAGGCTCGCTGCCCTGGAAGATACCGACGATCATCGCCAGGCCGACGATAATAAAGATGATCACGGTCGCCACTTTGATCAGGGAGAACCAGTATTCGGCCTCACCAAAGCCGCGCACGGAGATGTAATTGAGCAGGAAGATCACCGCCAGGAAGAGCGCGCTCCAGATCCAGCCCGGCGTGTCCGGGAACCACCATGTCATGACCAGCTGTGCCGCCACCAGGTCCACGGCGATGGTCACCGCCCAGTTGTACCAGTAGTTCCAGCCCAGCGCGAAGCCAAAGCCTTCTTCAACGTATTTCTGGCCGTAGGTAGAAAAAGAACCGGATACCGGCATGTACGCCGCCAGTTCACCCAGGCTGGTCATCAGGAAGTAGACCATCAGACCGATCAGGATATAGGAAAAGAGCGCGCCGCCAGGACCCGCTGCTGAAATCGTCGCGCCAGAGGCGACAAAAAGGCCTGTACCGATAGAGCCGCCAATGGCGATCATCGTCAGGTGACGCGCCTTGAGTTCGCGACGTAGCGCGGGCGCTTCTGTGGTTTTAGTTTCGGAAACCATGTGAAAATGCTGTCCATTCAAAAAATGAGGCGCGATTGTAGCAGACGATCGCCGGCTCTTCCGGCACAAATGCCCTGTTATAAGAGAGCTTCATGACCGGTCCAGGATTATAAGTAAAGCAGAGAATAGTATTGATGCGAGTAATGACTACCGGCGGACAAAACGCCGCCGGGCAGGATTACATTTCGCAGTAACGCAGAAAACGCTGGAGGGAATTAGAGAGGTGCTTCTGGCGGTGATGGATGCGCCACAGGGTGCGCACCAGCTTATTAGGCAACGGCACGGGGATCTCTACCAGCGTTCCGCTCTCCAGCTGTTCGGCAATCACCCGCCGCGACAGGCAGCTGATGCCAAGACCGTGGCGCACCGCATGTTTGATGGCCTCTGAATTGCCGAGCTCCATGCCCATATGGAACTGCGGCAGATGGGAGAGCAGCAGATAATCGACGATCTCACGCGTGCCTGAGCCCTGCTCGCGTAAAATCCACGGCGCCTGAGCCAGCCGCTCCAGGGTCACCTCCTGCTGTAATAAAGAAGAGGCCGGCGAGGCGAAGACCACCAGCTCATCCTCCAGCCAGGGCTCAGCAATAATGTCGGCGTTGTGGCATGGCCCTTCGATAAGGCCAATATCCACCCGAAAATCGATCACCGCGGTGATCACATCCTGGCTGTTGCCAACGCTCATCTCCAGCGGCAGGGTCGGGAAATCCCGGCGATAGCGGGCAATCACTTCAGGCAGGATATAGTTGCCAATGGTGCTGCTGGCGTAGACACGAATGGCGCCGTTATCCTCGCGAAAGAGCTGTTCAATTTCGACCGTTTGCTCCAGCAGCGCCAGCGCGCGCGGGTAGAGCAAACGTCCATGCTCGTTCACCACCAGCCGCTTCCCTACCCGGTCAAAGAGCTGAACCCCCAGCTGACCTTCAAGATCGGTTAACGCGGCGCTGACGGCGGACTGAGAGAGTGCCAGCATCTGAGAGGCCTGCGTAGTCGATCCGCTTTTCAGCACTTCGGCGAAGACTTCAAGCTGGCGTAAGGTAATGTGCATAGTCGCTATCCGGTAAGGTAAGCACCCTGCTTACCACTTATAAAGATTAATTATAAATATATAATCAATTTTATTTTTAAGCCAGCGCACCGTAACCTTTTAGCCAGAGAAAAGGAGACGGTTATGACAACACTCACCCTACAGCATCATCGTACCGTGTGGCACTACATCCCGGGCCTGGCGCTCAGCGCGCTGGTCACCGGTGTCGCATTATGGGGCGGCAGCATCCCGGCGGTTGCAGGCGCCGGATTCAGCGCCCTGACCCTGGCTATCCTGCTGGGGATGGTGGTCGGAAATACGGTTTATCCGAAGATTTACAAGCCGTGCGACAGCGGCGTCATCTTCGCCAAGCAGCACCTGCTGCGACTCGGGATCATCCTGTATGGCTTTCGTCTGACCTTCGCGCAGATTGCCGACGTCGGAGTAAGCGGTATTGCGATTGATATCTTAACCCTCTCGAGCACCTTTTTACTGGCCTGCTTTATCGGCCAGAAGGTGTTCGGGCTCGACAAACAGACCAGCTGGCTGATTGGTGCAGGCAGCAGCATCTGCGGCGCCGCGGCGGTGCTGGCCACCGAGCCGGTGGTAAAGGCCGAGTCCAGCAAGGTGACCGTGGCGGTGGCGACGGTGGTGATCTTCGGTACCCTGGCGATCTTCCTCTATCCGGCCATGTATCCGCTGGTAGCCCACTGGTTTAGCCCGGAAAACTACGGCATCTATATCGGCTCGACGATGCATGAGGTCGCCCAGGTGGTCGCGGCGGGTCACGCCATCAGCCCGGACGCAGAAAATGCCGCGGTGATCGCCAAAATGCTGCGGGTGATGATGCTGGCCCCGTTCCTGCTGATCCTGGCCGCAAGAGTGAAACAGCTTGCGCCAGCGGGCAACGGTGAGAAGAGCAAAATCACCATCCCCTGGTTCGCCATTCTGTTTATTGTGGTCGCGGTGTTTAACTCGTTCCATCTGCTGCCCAAACCGGTCGTGGATATGCTGGTGACGCTGGATACCATCCTGCTGGCAATGGCGATGGCGGCGCTGGGCTTAACCACCCACGTCAGCGCCCTGAAAAAAGCCGGAGCGAAACCGCTGCTGATGGCGCTGCTGCTCTTTGTCTGGCTGATTGTCGGCGGGGGCGCCATCAACCTGGCGGTGCATAGCCTGATGGCATAAACCGCTGTAGCCTTATCCTGTTAACCCGCTATCATATGCGTTTGCGGGTTAACAGGAGTCCCTTTATGAAATATGTTGGAGCGCATGTCAGCGCTGCCGGCGGTCTGGCAAATGCCGCTATTCGCGCCGCCGAAATCGAGGCGACCGCCTTCGCCCTGTTCACCAAAAATCAGCGCCAGTGGCGCGCCGTGCCGTTAACGACTCAGGTGATTGATGAGTTCAAAGCGGCCTGCGAAAAATACCATTTCTCCCCCGGCCAGATCCTGCCCCACGACAGTTTCCTGATTAACCTCGGTCACCCGGTACAGGAGGCGCTGGATAAATCCCGCGCGGCCTTCCTCGATGAGGTACAGCGCTGCGAGCAGCTCGGCCTGACGCTGTTGAACTTCCATCCCGGCAGCCATCTGTCGCAGATCGACGAAGATGCTTGTCTGGCGCGGATCGCCGAGTCGATCAACATCGTGCTGGCACAGACCCAGGGGGTGACGGCGGTGATTGAAAATACCGCCGGACAGGGCAGCAACCTCGGTTTCCGCTTTGAGCATCTGGCCGCCATCATCGATGCCGTGGAGGATAAATCCCGCATCGGCGTCTGCATCGATACCTGCCACGCCTTTGCCGCCGGTTACGACCTGCGCAGCGCGGAAGCGTGTGCAAAAACCTTCGCCGAGTTCGAGCGCGTCGTGGGCTTTGAGTACCTGCGCGGTATGCACCTCAACGACGCGAAAAGCACCTTTGGCAGCCGCGTTGACCGTCACCACAGCCTGGGTGAAGGCAACATCGGCCATGATGCGTTCCGCTTTATCATGCAGGATCCGCGTTTCGACAACATTCCGCTGGTGCTGGAAACCATCAACCCGGATATCTGGGCCGAGGAGATCGCCTGGCTGAAAGCGCAACAGCATGCCGAGGCGACCGCAGAATGATGAACGAAAGGGAAAAGCAGATCCTGAAGATCCTGCGGCGCAACCCCCTTATTCAGCAGCATGAGATCGCCCAGATCCTCGATATCAGCCGCTCCCGCGTCGCTGCGCACATTATGGACCTGATGCGCAAAGGAGCGATCAAGGGCAAAGGCTATATCCTCACCGAACAGGATTATTGCGTGGCGCTCGGCGCCATCAATATGGATATTCGCGGGGTGGCCGATATTCGTTTTCCTGAACCCTCCTCCCAGCCGGGAGCCATTCAGTGCGCGGCGGGCGGCGTGGCGCGTAACATCGCCCATAACCTCGCGCTGCTGGGGCGCGAGGTGCACCTGATCTCTGCCGTGGGCAGCGATTTTTATGGCGAAACCCTGCTGGAGCAGACCCGCCAGGCGGGCGTTAACGTGCAGAGCACCATCCGCCTGCACGGACAAAGCACCGCAACCTATCTGTCGATTGCCAGTCCGCAGGACGACACTGTGCTGGCGATCAATGATACCCATATCCTGCAGGGGCTGACGCCGCAGCTGCTGAATCACTCCCGGGAACTGCTGGCCCATGCGGGCGTCGTGCTGGCCGACTGTAACCTCACTACGGAAGCGCTGGAGTGGGTCTTTACCCTCGCCGGGGATGTGCCGGTGTTTGTCGACACGGTTTCAGAATTTAAAGCCGACAGGATCAAACCCTGGCTGTCGCGCATCCATACCCTGAAGCCGACGCTGAAGGAGCTGCAGATCCTGGCGGAGTGCGAGGATCGCAAGCGCGCCCTCGCCGCCCTGCATGAGAAAGGGGTGCAGCGGATTGTGGTCTGTCTGGAAGATGATTCGGTGCTCTGCAGCGAACAAGGCGCGGAGCCGCTTCTGCTGCCGCCGTTCACCCACCCGGTGGTTGACCGCTTTGGTGCCGATGACGCCTTTATGGCGGGGTTGATTTATGGCTTCCTCGACGGGAGCGATTTTACGGAAAGTGCCCGGTTCGCGGGTGGCTGCGCGGCGCTCTCCCGCGCCAGTGAAAGCATCAATAACCCGACGCTGTCGGTAGATAACGTCCTGTCGCTGCTGGAGAGCCAGCCGTAAACAGGCCGGGTAGTTGCCCTACCCGGCCTGCGTCACTAGCCTGCCAGACCAATAAAGAAGCCCGCAATGGTGGCGCTCATCAGGTTAGAGAGCGTGGCCGCCACCAGCGCCCGCACGCCCAACTGGGCAATCTCCGGGGCGCGCTGGGGCGATACCGCAGAAAAGGCGCCCACCACCACGCCAATCGAGCCGAAGTTGGCAAAGCCGCACAGAGCAAAAGAGATGATGGCGATGGTCTTCACATCCAGCTGACCGGCGGTTTGCAGATATGGCGAGAAGTTGAGATAGGCGACAAATTCGTTAATCGCCAGCTTCTGTCCAATCAGGCTGCCTGCGAGCGTGGCATCCTGCCATTCGACCCCCATGAGCCACGCCAGCGGTGCCAGGGCATAGCCAAACAGCCCCTCAAGGCTCAGGCTTTCAATACCCAACCAGCCGCCAATGCCGCCCAGCATACCGTTCAGCAGGGCGATGATCGCCACAAAGGCCATTACCACCGTCGCAACCCCGGCGGCGATTTTTAACCCGGTCATCGCCCCGGTCGCCGCGGCTTCGATAATGCTTTTCGGCGGCGTGTCGCTGAACGACAGGTTATCGAAGGTGACCTGTGACGCCTCCGTGGACGGGCTCAGCAGACGGGCAAACAAAATCCCGCCAGGAATGGCCATTAACGAGGCGGCGAGCAGGTAATCAATCGGCACTCCCATTCCGGCGTAGCCAATCAGCATCGAACCGGCAATGGACGCCATCCCGCTACAAATAGCGGTAAACAGCTCATTGCGGTTCAGCTTATCGACGAAGGGTTTCACGATCGCCGGGATCTCGTTCTGGCCGAGGAAGATGGTGGTCACCGCCACGAAGGATTCAATTTTACTGATACGCAACGCTTTCTGGAAAATGGAGCCCAGAATACGGATCAGCAGCCCCATCACCCCGATGTAGTAGAGCAGGCTTATCAGCGCGGTGACAAAGATAATGGCGGGCAGCACCCGGAAGGCAAAGACGAACCCGGCACCGTCAAACAGCGTATCCATTTTGGGGCCAACCAGCGCGCCAAAGATAAAAGCACTACCGGCATCGCTGTAGGACATTACCTTGCTCACCCCTATCGCGGCCTGTTCAACCAGCCATTTTCCTGGCGGGAAATAGAGCATGATGCCGCCAATTGCCACCTGCAAAATGAAAGCGGCGCCAACGGTACGCAGACTGATACGGCGTTTATTGACCGACAGGAGGAAGGCTATTGCTAACAGCACCGCCATACCCAGCAGACTTCTCATTACATCCATAATGATTTCCTTACCTGAAAACCCGGCGACTGGCCGGGTATCCGTGATTCCACTGTGAAGACAGGCGACGGCAAACTGCCTGTGAAAAGATTACGCGATGCGCTGGTACGCTTTCGCGATGTCGCAGGCCAGACGGGCGTTGTTAAAGACCAGCTGGATATTGGATTTCAGGCTGTCGCCACCGGTTAATTCCGCCACGCGGGCCAGCAGGAACGGCGTGCTGGCTTTGCCGGTCACACCCTGCTCTTCCGCTTCTTTCACCGCCTGATCGATCGCGGCGTTGATGGTCTCTTCAGGCATCGCAAACTGTTCCGGGATAGGATTCGCCACCACCAGGCCGCCGTTAAGGCCGGTCTGCCATTTCACCGCCATTGCGCGCGCGATGGCTTCAGCGCTGTCGAGACGGATGCTGACCTCAAACGGGCTGGTGCGACAGAAAAAGGCAGGCAGGGACTGGGTCTGATAGCCAATTAACGGTACACCGTTGGTTTCCAGATATTCGGTGGTTAACCCGAGGTCGAGAATAGATTTCGCCCCGGCGCAAACCACGGCGACATTGGTTTTCGCCAGCTCCTGTAAATCCGCAGAAATATCAAATGTGTGTTCCGCACCGCGGTGTACACCGCCAATTCCGCCGGTAGCAAAGACCTTAATCCCGGCCATTGCCGCAATAATCATGGTGGAGGCAACCGTGGTCGCGCCATTAATTCCTGCGGCAACCACAAAAGGTAAATCCCGGCGGCTGACTTTGGTCACCGCATGGCCTTCACGGCCTAACAGTTCAATTTCTTCTTTGCTGAGCCCCACTTTCATTACGCCACGAATAATGGCGATAGTGGCGGGAATAACCCCCTGCTGGCGGATCGCATCTTCAACTTCCAGCGCCGTCTGGGCATTTTGCGGGAAAGGCATGCCGTGAGAAATAATGGTGGATTCAAGGGCCACAACCGGCTTGTTATTATTTAAAGCGTCCTGAACCTCAGGAGAAATTTGCAGGAACTCAGCAGATAATTTTAATTCAGACATGTTCTCTCTCCATTAATGCGTTAACATTTTCAGCCGATAAGTCGGGGCTATTGGTATATACGGAAGCAAGCGCCAGCGACGAGCAGCCCTGGGCAAAACGAACGGAATGGGCAAATGTGGCCCCTTCCAGCCAGCAGAAGGCGAGCCCCGCCATCATCGCGTCCCCCGCGCCGGTGACATTGACAAGCCGGGTTTTAAACGGGGCTGACCAGCCGCTTTCGCCCCCTTTCTCGCTGTAATAAACGCCGTCGCCGCCCATGCTTAATACCAGCCGGAACAGGCCGTGCTGGTGAAACCAGGCCGCGACTTTCGGGGCATCCGCCGCGCAGGAGAGCGGAATGCCGCTCAGGGTTTCGGCTTCAATCCGGTTGGGCTTCAGCGTGTGGATATGGCCCAGCCAGTCGCGCACTTTGTTGCATTTCCAGGCCGAGACGGGGTCAACGAATACCGGTGCCTGGCCTGCATTTTCAAATATCCAGCCCAGCGCAGATTCACTGAGATTGCAGTCCACCACCACCGCGTTTGCCGCACGCAAAAAGGCCAGGTGGTGGGCCAGATAGTCCGGATTGATGTAGTCAGAAATAGCCATATCATTAATGGCTACCAGCATTTCGCCGGTATTATCCAGCAAGGATAAATAACTGGAGGTGCCTTCGCCTGCGATCACCTGACATTTTTCCACCTGTACGCCAGCGGCCTGGGTTTGTGATAGCAGCGACTGACCGTAAAAGTCATCGCCGACCGCCGAAAGTAGCCAGACATTTTTTCCCAGCAGCGCAAGGTTTTGCGCAATATTCCGCCCAACGCCGCCGGGGGTAAATTTAATTTTCCCTGGGTTAGAGTCCGCATAATTAAGCGAGGCGTGTGAATACCCCGCAACATCCATATTCGCAGAACCAATAACAGCAATATAATCCTTTTCACGCATAGAACATCCTCTGGCACGCCGGCCATCGCAATGATAATTAAGCGAGTGAGTGACTTTTAATTCTATTAGAGCACATGTTTATATATGAACACGTGTTTATAGTATGCGCAGTAAGGGTAAAGTAAAGCGGTGGCAAAAAGGGTGTGAAATGGTTATGAACAGAATCACAATTTTTTGTAGAGAGAGTTTTGCTGTCTACAAAAAACTGCGAACAGTAGCACGATAAAAAGCAAAAAAAGGGCAGAGTCGCCTCTGCCCTTTTCGGATGAAGAAAGATTATGCTGCTTTTGCGGCAACCGCTTCAGCTTCCGGGCGTTTCAGCACCGCGTAAGAGAGGCCCGCTACCAGGGTACCGGCGATAATCGCAAACAGGTAACCCAGCACTGGCGTAATGGCGCCCGGGATCAGCAGAACAAACAGACCGCCGTGCGGCGCCATCAGTTTTGCGCCAATCGCCATGGAGATGGCGCCGGTCACCGCGCCACCGACGATACAGCATGGCAGAACGCGCATTGGGTCACGGGCAGCGAACGGAATCGCCCCTTCGGTGATAAAGCACAGGCCCAGTACCAGCGCCGCTTTACCGCCTTCCTGCTGCGCCTTGTCGAACTTACGACGGGCAACGATAGTCGCCAGGCCCAGCGCCAGCGGCGGCACCATACCCGCCGCCATAATGGCAGCCATTGGCGCATAGGTCTGGGTACTCAGCAGACCAACACCGAAGGCGTAAGATGCTTTGTTCACCGGACCACCCATATCGGTACACATCATCGCACCGAGGATTGCACCCAGCAGGACCGCATTGGCGGTGCCCATGGTTTGCAGCCAGTGGGTCAGGCCTTCGAGGATACCCGCAACCGGTTTACCGATCAGGTAGATCATCGCCAGGCCAACCACCAGGCTGGAGATCAGCGGAATGATCAGGATCGGTTTCAGGGCTTCCATACTCTGCGGCAGTTTCAGCTTCGAGCTAATCAGCTTCGCCATGTAGCCTGCGAGGAAGCCCGCGATGATCCCGCCGATAAAGCCAGAGCCGGTGCTCACAGCCAGCATACCGCCGATCAGACCTGGAGTCAGACCCGGACGGTCAGCAATAGAGAACGCAATGTAACCCGCCAGGACCGGCACCATCAGCGCGAACGCCGAGCCGCCGCCAATCTGCATCAGCGCCGCCGCCAGGGTACCCGGCTCTTTAAAGGCTTCGATACCAAAGGCGAAGGAGAGCGCGATACAGAGACCGCCCGCCACCACCATCGGCAGCATATAGGAGACGCCCGTCAGCAGGTGACGATACGCGCCAGCGGACTCTTTTTTGCCTTCAGAAGCCGCAGCCGCGGTGTTGCCGGCAGGCTGGAACGGTTTCGCTTCGGCCTGGGCTTTATCCAGCTCTTGCGCGGTTTTCTTCAGCGCCAGACCGGTGGAGGTGCGGTACATCGGCTTACCGGCAAACTTCGCCAGATCCACTTCGATATCTGCCGCCACAATCACCAGATCCGCAGCCGCCACCTCTTCCGGGGTGATCGCATTACCTGCGCCCACGGAGCCGCGGGTTTCAACTTTTACCCACCAGCCGCGTTTTTTGGCTTCAGTTTCAATGGCTTCAGCCGCCATAAAGGTGTGCGCTACGCCGGTTGGGCAGGCGGTAACCGCCACCACGCGTTTCGGACCCGCAGCAACAGCCGTCTCCGCCGCTGCGACAGGTGCGGTATAGAGTGCCGCATGGCCTTTCGCTTCGCTCAGGAACAGTTCCGGGTGTGCAACGGCGCGGTTGATATCGCCCAGCCACACTTTTTTGCCGTTCAGCGAACTGTCGGCGGGGATTTTGTCGCCGAGAACGATAACCAGTTCGGCATCGCCCGGGTTGTCGATGAAATCAAGGTGTGCTTTATGTCCCGCCGAACCGAGCAGGGTTTTCGCCATATAGGCGCGCGCCTGTCCGAGTGCAGAGTCAATAATCAGCAGCGTTTTCATTATGCCTCTCCTGCTGTCAGTTAAAGGGTTTTAAGTCAACGCGCGCCATCATCGCGGCCAACTGGGTACGATCGGTAATACCGACATTGCTCTGGCTGACGGCCAGGGCTGCAACGGCGGTGGCAAGACGTAAAGTATGTTCACTGGATTCGCGCATCAGCAGGCCATAAATCAGCCCGCCAACCATCGAGTCGCCGGCACCGACGGTGCTGACCACTTCCATCGACGGCGGTTTCGCGATCCATTCGCCGGAGGCGTTAACCCACAGCGCGCCCTCTGCCCCCAGAGAGATGACCACATGAGCGATACCCTGCTCACGCAGCGCATGGGCGGCTTCAATCACATCCTTTAATTCTGGCAGCTTACGGCCTGCCCAGATCTCAAGTTCGCGACGATTAGGTTTCACCAGCCACGGTGCGGCTTTCAGACCGGCCACCAGCGCATCGCGGCTGCTGTCAAAGATGATGCACGGGCACTGGCTGCGCAGACGCGTCATCCAGTCGGTAAAGGCTTCCGGGCTGACACCGGACGGCAGACTGCCGCTGACGCAGACCATGTCGAACTGACCCAGCCAGCTCAGGGAGTCATTCACAAAACGTTCCCAGTCGGCCTGGGTCACTTCAAAACCGGAGAAGTTCAGATCGGTGACTTCGCCATCTTTCTCGGTCAGCTTCACGTTGATGCGGGTACGCCCCTGCACCACCTGGAAACGGTTGGCGATCCCCAGCTCGCTGAACAGCTGCTGGAAACCATCCTGGTTATCTTTGCCGAGGAAACCGCCGACGGTGACGTCGATACCCAGATCCTTCAGCACTTTGGCAACGTTAATCCCTTTACCTGCCGCGTGCAGGCCAGTGGTACGCACGAGGTTGACTTCGCCGCGTTCAATTTCCGGGCAAAAGCCCACGAGGTCGTAAGCCGGGTTCAGCGTAATAGTGGCAACACGTCTGCTCATTATGCGCCCTCCCCCAGACCCGCCGCGATGGCTTCGCCAATCGCTTTCAGTGCCTGTTCAGCATCCGCACCCTGCGCGGTGAAGCGCAGGCGATGCCCTTTCTTCACGCCCAGCGCCACGACTTTCATCAGGCTACGGCCGTTGGCCGGTTTACCGCTGCCGTCGAGGTTGGTGACGGTCACGTCGCTGTTGAACTGCTTAATGGTATTGACCAGCATGGTGCCAGGACGGGCATGCAGGCCATGTTCGTTGCGCACGACAAACTCGGCGCTCAGCAGTTCATCGGTGTTCACATCATCGCTGGTCAGCAGCGCCAGCAGGGTCGCAGCATCCGCTTTCAGCAGTTGTTCAGCTTTTTTGTTCAGCAGCAGATCGCTAAGGCGCTTCAGCACCTCAACCGGCTGTTCATCGGCCATGGCGACGGTCACCAGCATCGCCGTGGTTTCGCCGGCGGTATCGAATGCGGTTGTTGCACGGCTGACGGCGATAGCGCTGCGCAGGTTGCCTTCAGCACAGTCGTTCAGCCAGACGCCCTGACCGAGATTCAGCGGTTTATCGTTAATGGCGTGGGCCACGAAGGCGGTATCCACCGCACCGGCCTCTTTCAGGCGACCGGCGTTCAGCGCCTGCAGGGTCACCAGATCGGAGGCGGCTACGTCGAGCGTCAGCGTCTCGTTATCCAGCTTCAGGGCTTCGCTCTGCTTTTCACCCATCAGCAGGGCGCGCAGCTCTTCGGCGGTGGTGGCGGATTTCAGCTGTTCAGCCACGGCGTCGTCGCTCAGGACGTGCGTCAGCTGACGCAGCAGACCGAGGTGTTCGTCGCTGCTGGCGGCAATGCCGATGGCAACATAGGCTACCTGGCCTTCACCCCAGAGCACGCCCTGCGGGAACTGATAGACCTGAACGCCGGTTTTCAGCACTTGATCGCGGGTATCGGTGGTGCCATGCGGAATGGCGATGCCATTGCCTAGGAAAGTAGAGGTCTGCTGCTCACGCGCCAGCATGCCGTCAACGTAGCCGTTAGCGACATTGCCCGCCTCTACCAGCGCGGCGGCGATCTGCCGGATAGCCTCTTCTTTAGTGCCGGCCTGTTCGCCGGGATGAATGTCCTGCACGGATAACTGGAACATGGTTCTCCACTCCTGCTGAAATTGAATCGTTTCAGCTTAAATGTGAAAAAAGGCGCCAATCCGTTTGGGTTAGGTAAACCAATTAGCGCTGAAACGTTTCAAGAAGTCTTGCGCTTTCCAGGCATCCTTGCAAGTAAAGCCGCATTTCAGCTTGCAGAATTTAGAGTTACAGCACATTTTTGCTTCAGGCCGCTGCCTTCAGGGGTGAACAGCCGTTCGGCTTCAGCAACTTCAGCAAGCGCAGCGACAGACTGAAAACCCGTTTTGATTTTTTGTGGGGTAACTGGCGAGGATATCTGTCTATTTTATGACAAGCGGCGTAAACTCCGCGTCTCTTCATATCACTGATACAGAAACATGCACACCACTCCCGCAGCCGCCTCACCCAAGCCATTTGATTTGACCTCATCGGCGTTTTTGATTGTTGCTTTTCTTACCGGCATTGCCGGCGCGTTACAGACCCCGACGCTGAGCCTGTTCCTCACCAACGAGGTGCATGCCCGCCCGGCCATGGTGGGGTTCTTCTTCACCGGCAGCGCCATTATCGGCATCCTGGTCAGTCAGTTCCTGGCCGGTCGCTCAGATAAGCGGGGCGATCGCAAATCCTTGATCGTCTTCTGCTGTCTGCTGGGTGTCCTGGCCTGCCTGCTGTTCGCCTGGAACCGTAACTACTTTGTGTTGCTGTTTGTCGGCGTATTCCTTAGCAGCTTTGGCTCTACCGCCAACCCGCAGCTGTTTGCCTTAGCCCGCGAACATGCCGACCATACCGGTCGCGAGGCGGTGATGTTCAGCTCGATCCTGCGTGCCCAGGTGTCGCTGGCCTGGGTCGTGGGGCCGCCAGTGGCCTATGCGCTGGCGATGGGCTTTGGCTTCCCGGTGATGTATATCAGCGCCGCCGTGGCGTTTGTGGTCTGCGGCGCGATGGTCTGGTTTTTCCTGCCGACGATGCGCAAGGAGCCGAAGCTGGCAACCGGGGTGCTGGAGTCGCCGCGCCGCAACCGTCGCGACGCCCTGCTGCTCTTTACCATCTGCACGTTAATGTGGGGCACCAACAGCCTCTATATCATTAACATGCCGCTGTTTATCATTAATGAGCTGCATCTCTCCGAGAAGCTGGCGGGAGTAATGATGGGAACCGCTGCCGGGCTGGAGATCCCGACGATGCTGATTGCGGGCTACTACGCAAAACGCTTCGGTAAGCGCTTCCTGATGCGCGTTGCCGCCGTTGCCGGTTTGCTGTTTTACGTCGGGATGCTCACCGCGCACACGCCGGTAGTGTTACTCGGGTTACAGCTGCTGAACGCCATCTATATTGGCATTCTCGCCGGGATCGGCATGCTCTATTTTCAGGATCTGATGCCGGGTCAGGCTGGCGCGGCCACCACGCTTTATACCAACACTACCCGCGTCGGCTGGATCATCGCAGGCTCCGTGGCGGGCGTCGTGGCCGAGATCTGGAGTTATCACGCGGTATTCTGGATTGCGCTGGGGATGTGCATCCTCACCACGCTCTGCCTGACGCGCATTAAGGATATTTAAGGCGCGGTAAGCGTCTCGAGTTCGAGCAGCCAGGTCATGGCCTGGCCGCGCGTATCGCCGCACATCTCCCGCGACGGCTGCAGGCCAGCACACACTTTCGGGCGCGAGCTCGAGCCGAAAATTTTGCAGCGCTGTTGCGCGTCCAGCTGCACGCAGGGGGTATTGGCAGGCTTGCCGTTGGGCATCCCGGGAATGGGGCTGGTGATGGAGGGGGCGGTGCAACATGCTCCGCAGTCCGGACGGCAATCCATATTCGTACTTTACCTGAAAGAAAGCCGCTCCCGCGGGCGTGACGGGCACAGTAACACCTTTTACGTATTGATAGCAAAAGCCACGAAATCCACTTGCCTGAAATGCCGCGCGCGAGTACTTTGACGCGATATTTTTGACCTTCCCGTTAACAGGATTACTGCAATGCCAAGAGCGAACGAAATTAAGAAAGGTATGGTGCTGAATTACAACGGCAAATTGCTGATTGTAAAAGACATCGATATTCAGGCACCCAGCGCCCGTGGCGCAGCAACGCTGTACAAAATGCGTTTCGCCGATGTACGTACCGGTCTGAAAGTTGAAGAGCGTTTCAAAGGCGACGATATCGTGGATACCGTTACCCTGACCCGTCGCTATGTCGATTTCTCGTATGTTGATGGCAACGAATACGTCTTTATGGATAAAGAAGACTACACGCCATACATCTTCACCAAAGATCAGATTGAAGAAGAGCTGCTGTTTATTCCGGAAGGCGGCATGCCCGACATGCAGGTTCTGACCTGGGATGGCGTTCTGCTGGCGCTGGAGCTGCCGCAGACCGTCGATCTGGAGATCGTGGAAACCGCACCGGGCATTAAAGGCGCATCCGCGTCTGCACGTAACAAACCGGCGACCCTGACCACCGGTCTGGTTGTGCAGGTGCCGGAATACCTCTCCGCAGGCGAGAAAATTCGTATCCATATCGAAGAAAAACGCTATATGGGTCGTGCTGACTAAGTGCGGGCTGTTTTGCCCGGTGGCGCTACGCTTACCGGGCCTACAAAAAACCGGCCATTGAGCCGGTTTTTTTGTGTCTGCTTTTGTAGGCCGGGTAAGGCGAAGCCGCCACCCGGCAATACCGGTTAAAGAAGCTCAGGATATTTGGTCATCTTCAGCGCCAGCTCCACGCCGCGCACTTCCGCCATCCCTTTCAGACGGCCAATGGCCGAATAACCCGGGTTGGTTTTCTTACGCAGATCGTCCAGCATCTGATGCCCGTGATCCGGACGGAATGGAATAGGACGCAGATCTCCCGCCTGCTTACGGCGCTTCTCTTCACGGAGAATGGCATCCACGACTGCCACCATATTCACGTCACCGCCGAGGTGCGCCGCTTCGTGGAAGGTCTTCGGATTCTCTTCCCGGCAGGTTGCCCGCAGGTGGGTAAAGTGAATGCGGTCGCCAAAGGTTTCAATCATCTGCACCAGGTCGTTGTCGGCCCGCACGCCGTAGGAGCCGGTACACATGGTGAAGCCGTTGCTGATGCTGTCGACCGTCTCTTTCAGCCACTGCATATCCTCAATGGTGGAGACGATACGCGGCAGGCCCAGGATAGGACGCGGTGGATCGTCCGGGTGAACGGCCAGACGCACGCCCACCTCTTCCGCTACCGGCACAATAGCGCGCAGGAAGACGGCCATATTTTCCCGCAGCTGGGCTTTGTCGATGTTGCCATACTCCGCCAGGCGCGCGCGGAACTGGTCGAGGGTGTAGCCCTCTTCCGCCCCCGGCAGACCAGCGATGATATTGCGGGTCAGCTTTTCGATATCCGCTTCGCTTGCCGCATCGAACCACGCCTGCGCCTGCTGCTGCTCTTCTGCAGTGTAGTCAGCCGCTGCGCCTTCACGCTTCAGGATGTGCAGCTCGAACGCGGCAAAGGCGATCTGGTCAAAACGCAGCGCCTTTGAACCATCCGGCAGCTGATATTCGAGATCGGTACGCGTCCAGTCAAGGATGGGCATAAAGTTGTAGCACACGGTATCAATGCCGCAGGCCGCGAGGTTGCGAATGCTCTGCTGGTAGTTGGCGATCCAGGTCTGATAGTCGCCGGAGTGGGTTTTAATCTCCTCGTGAACCGGAATACTCTCCACTACCGACCAGGTGAGTCCTTTTTCGGCCAGCAGCGCCTGACGCGCTTTGATCTCTTCTACCGGCCACACCTGACCGTTAGGAATATGGTGCAGCGCGGTGACAACGCCCGTTGCGCCAGCCTGACGCACGTCATCAAGCGAAACAGGATCATTGGGTCCGTACCAACGCCAGGTTTGTTCCATCGATTCACCCTCTAAAGTTGTTATACCAATATTTCGTCATGTGATGACGACTACCATACATGCATGCGGAAACAGGTCAACTCGCCTCGCAATATTGATTGATCCATCTCACAGTTCCCGGATATTTACGGCTTACCAATTCAATTTGCTGTCATATAACTTTACACTCACCTTGTTAATTAATGGTTAATCAGGTGTTTATTTCATGAAGACAATTGCCACCACCGCGCTACCCGCTCACGTGTTGCAGCCGCAGTACGATCGCCAGGCGTTACGCTCCCGTATCGTCCATTTCGGCTTTGGCGCCTTTCATCGCGCCCATCAGGCCCTCCTGACCGACCGGGTGCTGAACGCCAAAGGCGGCGACTGGGGGATCTGTGAGATTAGCCTGTTTAGCGGCGATACGCTGATGAGCCAGCTGCGCGCGCAGGATCATCTCTTTACGGTGCTGGAAAAAGGCGCCGACGGAAATCAGCCGATTATCGTCGGGGCGGTACATGAATGCCTGAACGCTAAACTCGATTCGCTGGCGGCCATTATTGAGAAGTTTTGCGAGCCGCAGGTGGCGATCGTCTCCCTGACCATTACGGAAAAGGGTTACTGCATCGATCCGGCCACCGGCAAGCTGGATACCCGCAACGAGCGTATTATTCACGATCTGGAGTACCCGGATGCGCCGCACTCGGCGCCGGGTATCCTGGTCGAAGCCCTGCACCGCCGCCGCGAGCGCGGCCTGGCGCCGTTCAGCGTGCTTTCCTGCGATAACATTCCGGACAACGGCCACGTGGTGAAAAATGCGGTGCTGGGGATGGCCCACAAGCGCTCGCCAGAGCTGGCGGAGTGGATCGCCGCCAACGTCAGCTTCCCGGGCACGATGGTGGACAGGATCGTACCCGCCGCCACCGACGACTCCCTTGCGGAAATCGCCCGCGAAGTGGGCGTCGAGGATCCGTGCGCCATTAGCTGCGAGCCGTTTATTCAGTGGGTGATCGAAGATAACTTTGTTGCCGGCCGCCCGGAGTGGGAAGTGGCCGGAGTACAGATGGTGCAGGACGTCCTCCCCTGGGAGCAGATGAAGCTGCGCATGCTCAACGGCAGCCACTCTTTCCTCGCTTATCTCGGCTATCTGGCCGGTTTCGCCCATATTAATGACTGCATGGCCGACAGCGCGCTGCGTGACGCCGCCCGTCGTCTGATGCTTAACGAACAGGCGACGACGCTGCGCATCACCGGGGTGGATCTGATCGCCTACGCCGACAGCCTGATTGATCGCTTCGCCAACCCGGCACTGCAACACCGCACCTGGCAGATTGCGATGGATGGCAGCCAGAAACTGCCGCAGCGAATGCTGGAGAGTATCCGCCTCCACCTTCAGCGTGACACCGCCTGGCCACTGCTGGCGCTGGGAGTCGCCGGGTGGATGCGCTACGTCAGCGGCGTGGATGATGCGGGCAATGCCATTGACGTGCGCGATCCGCTAAGCGATAAAATTCGCGCCATCATCGAGACCAGCAGCGAGGAGGAGCGCGTGACCGCCCTGCTGGCGCTGAATGAAATTTTTGGCCACGACCTGCCTCAGGAACCCCGGTTCGTGGAGGCCATCACCCAGGCTTACCAGCGTATCAGCCAGTCGGGCGCGCGCCAGGCGATTATCGACACGCTGTCGCTTTAACCTTTATTGCGCTTAAGGCGAGCGGGAAGTCTTCCGTTCGCCCTTCCCCTTCCCAATGCTGTTCTTTTCCGCCAGGATTATTGATAATTGTTATAGCATTACATTTATCACCCTGGAGCACCTGTGACTAAAACCAACCTCATTACCGGTTTTCTCGGCAGCGGGAAAACCACGTCAATACTGCACCTGCTGGCCAATAAAGATCCTGACGAAAAGTGGGCCGTGCTGGTCAATGAATTTGGCGAGATCGGCATTGATGGCGCGTTGATGGCTGATAACGGGGCGCTGATAAAGGAGATCCCAGGGGGATGCATGTGCTGTGTCAACGGCCTGCCGATGCAGGTGGGGCTGAATACCCTGCTGCGACAGGGCAAGCCCGACCGGCTCTTGATTGAACCTACCGGGCTCGGTCACCCAAAGCAGATCCTCGACCTGCTGACCGCCCCGGTCTATGAGCCGTGGATCGATTTACGCGCCACCCTGTGCCTGCTCGATCCCCGTCAGCTGCTGGACGAAAAGTTTGTCCAGAACGAGAATTTCCGCGATCAGCTGGCCGCCGCCGACATCATCATTGCCAATAAAGAGGACCGCGCCACCCCGGAAAGCCGCGCTGCGCTGGAACTCTGGTGGCAGCACTTTGGCGGCGAGCGTCAGATTGCGCACACCACCCAGGGAAGTGTGGACAATGCCCTGCTCGACCTGCCGCGGCGTAATCTTGCTGAATTGCCCGCCAGCGCAGCCCATTCCCACAGCCACGGCGAAAAACAGGGTCTGGCGGCACTGAGTCTGCCTGCGCACCAGCGCTGGCGTCGCAGCCTGAACAGCGGCCAGGGGCATCAGGCCTGTGGCTGGGTCTTTGACGCCGACACCTGCTTCGATACCATCGGTTTACTGGAGTGGGCGCGGCTTGCCCCGGTTGAACGGGTGAAAGGGGTAATGCGTACCCCCGATGGGCTGGTACGGATTAATCGTCAGGGGGAAGATTTCTTCATCGAAACGCAGGGCGTGGCGCCGCCGGACAGCCGAATAGAGTTAATTAGTGCGGTTAACACCGACTGGAATGCCTTACAGTCGAGCTTGTTGAAGCTTCGTTTAAGTTCGGGGAACTAACGTTGCCCTGATTGAATTACTTACGGCGTGATGATGAAAACCCGACTTTTCCCCATTTTATTGCTTAATGTCGCCGGTGTGGCGCTCTTTTTATCCTGGTATCTGCCGGTCAACCACGGTTTCTGGTTCCCGCTGGATAGCGGCATATTCCACTTCTTTAACCGGCAGCTGGGAGAGAGCCGCGCCTTCCTGTGGCTGGTGGCGATCACCAATAACCGTGCCTTTGACGGCTGCTCGCTGCTGGCGATGGGTTATCTGATGCTGACGTTCTGGCGAAAAGAGAGTCCCGCCGGGCGTCGCCGTATTCTGATGATCGGCCTGGTGATGCTACTGACCGCGGTGGTGCTGAACCAGCTGGCGCAGGCCTTAATACCGGTGAAACGCTCAAGTCCGACGCTATTTTTCCCGGATATTTATCGCGTCAGTGAATTGCTGCATATTTCCACAAAAGATGCCTCTAAAGACAGTTTCCCAGGCGATCACGGAATGATGCTGCTTATTTTCAGCGCTTTTATGTGGCGTTATTTCGGGCATAAGACTTTCGCATTAGCCCTGATTATTTTTGTGGTTTTCGCATTCCCTCGGGTAATGATCGGTGCGCACTGGTTCACTGATATTGCCGTCGGGTCGCTTTCGGTGGCGTTGATTGGTCTTCCGTGGTGCCTGATGACCCCATTGAGTGAGCGTTTAATCGCCTTCTTTAATCGTTATCTGCCCGGCAATAAAACAAATTCGAAACAAGTTACTAACAGAAATTAACAATAACCATCAGGGATCATTACCGATCCCTGATAGATTTCCCCCTCGATTTCAGCGCCTTTGTCATCTTCCTGTCACATTAATCACGTTAGAAATTAATGCGTTGTACAGAACTTAACCTAAATTACCCTGCCCGACCACTCTCCTGTCAACGTACTTTTACTATCACAATTACTTATAAAAAAAGTGCGTATTTTTACTCGCATTACCCGCCTCAATCAGGTAATCTCAGACTCGTTTTACCTCAGCGCCACAATTATTATCGTTGTAAATAAATTTGTGCGATTCGCCACAGATTTGACCATAAAGAATTGTCTGATAGTGCGCAGGTATTTAGTCTCGTCTCGCTTGGCATTTTTTATAACGATATTTGTCGTTAAGGACTTCAAGGGAAAATAAACAACATGGTCAAATCTCAACCGATCTTGAGATACTTCTCACGGGTAATCCCGGCGATTGCAGTCGCGGTTCTGCTTTCAGCTTGTAGCGCATCGAACACCGCAAAGAATATGCATCCTGAGACGCGTGTTGTGGGGTCAGAAGACGCCTCTTCACTGCAAGCTTCTCAGGATGAATTTGAAAAAATGGTCAGCAATCTGGATATCAAATCCCGATTAATGGACCAGTATGCCAGCTGGAAGGGCGTGCGCTATCGCCTGGGCGGCGAAACACGTAAAGGCATTGATTGTTCCGGTTTCGTACAGCGTACCTTCCGCGAACAGTTTGGTTTAGAACTTCCGCGTTCAACCTATGAACAACAGGAAATGGGCAAATCGATTTCACGTAACAGCTTACGTACCGGCGATTTAGTTCTGTTCCGTGCGGGTTCAACCGGCCGTCATGTCGGCATCTATATTGGTAACGACCAGTTTGTCCACGCGTCCACCAGCAGTGGTGTGACGATCTCCAGTATGAACGAGCCATACTGGAAAAAGCGCTATAATGAAGCGCGTCGTGTACTGACTCGCAGTTAACCGCCTGTGCTGTCCGTTTCCCTTGACTGACAGCATGGAAAAAAGCACTGCTATGGCAGTGCTTTTTTTTTATCGCAGGACGCGATAATTCTGGACGGCTCGTTCCAGGTTATAGTTTTATCGTTGCGTGAGTTTAGCCGTCATGATAATGCGGGCGGCAAATCAGGATCCCATAACGTTTATGTTTACCCGCCATTTATCTTCCCGCCGAAAGGTGCTGATGCTCAGCGTACTTTCAGCTCTTATCGTCGCCCTGCTCTGCGGCGGTATGCAGTTTTTTTTCAGTTACCATAAACGTGCAGTGAAATACGATAACCTGATTAAAGACCTCCATGACTACATCGAAAGTTATTTTAAAGAGCTGCGCGTTTCTGTTGATGAATTACAGCCACTGACGCTCAGCGAGTGCCAGGATGTACGATCTGAACTCACCTCCCGCGCGTCATTCAGCCTGAACGTCCGCGCCTTTCTGCTGGTGAAAGATAAAATGGCCTTCTGCTCATCAGCAACCGGGCCGATGCATGTCCCGCTCAGCGAACTGGTGCCGAAAATCGACGCAACTAAAGCGGTAGATATGGCCCTGCTGCCGGGTACGCCAATGATGCCGAAAAAACCGGCCATTGTGTTGTGGCATCGTAATCTGCTGATGAAAGATGGGGGGATATTTACCTCCATTAACCTCAACCTGACCCCTTATCTGCTCTACACCGCCCGCCAGGATGAGTTTGCCGGTATTTCTCTGATCATTGGCGATACGGTTTTTTCGACCTATTCAAACCGCATCACCCACGTTTCGGAGCTAAAAGAGCGCCCTGCGCGCTCAAGCAAAATCGAAGGACTGCCGCTCACCGTTAATCTCTACGCCGAAAGCTGGACGATGGAAGATCTGGTCTTTGCACTACTGTTTGGTCTGTTGTGCGGTTCCAGCATCGGGGTACTCTGCTTCTACTGGCTAATGATGCGCGCCAACCCGCGTAAAGAGATCCTGACCGGCATTAAGCAGAATCAGTTTCATGTGGTCTACCAGCCAGTGGTAGGTGCCAGCGATTTGCAGATGCGGGGCGTGGAGGTGTTGATGCGCTGGCAGCATCCCGGCGCGGGGGCGATCCCGCCGGATGCCTTTATTAACTTTGCAGAGGCCCAGCAACTGATTGTGCCGCTGACGCTGCACCTTTTCGATCTGATCCTGCGCGACGCACCGGCGTTAGCGAAACGGCTGCCGCCAGGCTCCAAGCTGGGCATTAACATTTCGCCAGGCCATCTGCACGCCGAGAGCTTTAAAGATGACATGCGCAAATTTGCCGCCTCGCTGCCGCCGGATCATTTCCAGATTGTGCTCGAAATTACCGAGCGCGACATGCTCAATCAACGGGAAGCGACAAAGCTGTTTGAGTGGCTGCATCTGGAAGGTTTTGAAATCGCCGTGGATGATTTTGGCACCGGACACAGCGCCCTGATCTACCTTGAGCGTTTTACTATGGACTACCTCAAAATCGACCGGGGTTTCGTGAATGCTATCGGGATGGAAACTGTCACCTCGCCGGTACTGGATGCGGTGCTGACCCTGGCGCGGCGGCTGAATATGGTGACCGTCGCCGAAGGTGTCGAAACCCCCGAGCAGGCGAAATGGCTGCGCGATCACAACGTCAATCTGCTGCAGGGCTACTGGATAAGCCGACCCCTGCCCCTGGAGCAGTTCCTGAACTGGCAACCTGATATTCACCTTGATCGCGAATAATTGCCCAACCACCGCTACGTCACTTATTATTCAGGTATCTTGCCCGGGCCGAACAGAGAAGGAAAACGTAGCGTAATGATAGTGCGCATTGTGGTGCTGATGGTGGCGTTAATGAGCGGATTCAGTCAGGCGCAAACCATTAAAGAGAGCGACGCCTTCGCGGTTATTGGCGAGCCAAAATATGCCATCAATTTCGATCACTACGATTACGTCAATCCGGCCGCGCCTAAAGGGGGCGCTGTGACCCTGGCGGCAATTGGCACCTTCGATAATTTCAATCGCTATGCCCTGCGCGGCGTGGCGGCCGAAAGAACCGACGCCCTCTACGACACCCTCTTTACCACCTCAGACGACGAGCCCGGCAGCTATTATCCGCTGGTGGCCGAGACCGCCCGCTATGCCGATGATTTCTCCTGGATGGAGCTGACGATCAACCCGCTGGCGCGATTTCATGACGGTACGCCGGTCAAAGCCAGCGATGTTGCCTTCACCTTTCACAAATTTATGACCGAGGGCGTCCCCCAGTTCCGGCTGGTCTACAAAGGGGCGACGGTAACGGCCATCGCGCCGTTGACGGTGCGCATTACCCTTGCCAGCCCCAATAAAGAGGACATGCTGAGCCTGCTCACCCTGCCGGTAATGCCGGAAAAGTTCTGGAAAGATCATAAGCTCAGCGATCCGCTCTCCACCCCACCGCTGGCAGGCGGCCCGTATCGCATCACTCGCTGGCGGATGGGGCAATATGTGATTTATTCCCGGGTAAAAGATTACTGGGCGGCAAACCTGCCGGTAAACCGGGGCCGCTGGAATTTCGACACCCTGCGCTACGACTACTATCTGGATGACAACGTGGCCTTTGAAGCCTTTAAAGCGGGTGCCTTTGATATGCGGATAGAGAGCAGCGCCAAAAACTGGGCCACCCGCTACACCGGGAAGAATTTTGACCGCCACTATATCGTAAAGGAGTCCTTTAAAAATGATTCCGCCCAGGATACGCGCTGGCTGGCGTTTAATATTCAGCGCCCGGTATTTACCGACCGCCGCGTGCGCCAGGCCATCACCCTCGCCTTCGATTTTGAGTGGATGAACAAAGCGCTCTTTTATGGCGCCTACAGCCGTGCCAACAGCTATTTCCAGAATACCGAGTATGCCGCGCAGGGCTACCCGGATGCCGCGGAGCTGACGCTCCTCGACCCATTAAAAGATGCAGTTCCCCCGGAAGTGTTTACGACTCTCTTTCAGCCCCCCGTCTCGAAAGGCGACGGTTTTGATCGTAACAATCTGCTGAAAGCCAGCCAGCTACTGGACGAGGCGGGCTGGGTCATCCGAAATAAACAGCGGGTCAATAAGCAAACCGGCAAACCGCTCAGTTTTGAACTGCTGCTGGCTTCCGGGGGCAACAATCAGTGGGTACTGCCGTTCCAGCACAACCTGGCGCGGCTGGGCATTACCATGAATATCCGCCAGGTGGATAATTCACAGATCACCAACCGGATGCGCAACCGCGATTACGATATGATGCCGCGCCTGTGGCGGGCCATGCCGTGGCCGAGCAGCGATCTGCAGATCTCCTGGGCCTCTCAGTACATTGATTCCACCTACAATTCACCGGGGGTGCAAAACCCGGCGGTGGATAAGCTGATTGCGCAGATCGTCGCCGCGCAGGGGGATAAAGCCAGACTGGTACCGCTTGGCCGGGCGCTGGATCGGGTTCTGACCTGGAACTATTACATGCTGCCCATGTGGTTTATGGGGGAAGACAGGGTCGCTCGCTGGGATAAGTTCGCCCTTCCCGCCCAGCGCCCGGTTTATTCTCTCGGGTTTGATACCTGGTGGTATGACGTTAATAAAGCGGCGAAATTACCCGCCGAACGGCGTTAAGGATACGCAATGGGCGCATATTTACTTCGTCGTTTACTGCTGGTGATCCCCACCCTATGGGCGATCATCACCATCAACTTTTTTATCGTGCAGATTGCTCCAGGCGGCCCGGTGGATCAGGCGATTGCCGCCATCGAGTTTGGTAACAGCGGGACGATGCCCGGCGGAGGCGATGCGGGCATGCGCGCCAGCCACGCCCGCACCGGGGTCGGCAATATCAATGAGAGCCACTATCGCGGCGGGCGCGGGCTCGATCCGGAGGTGATCGCCGAGATCACCCAGCGGTACGGCTTCGACAAACCGATCCATGAGCGCTACTTCAAAATGCTGGGCGACTATCTGCGCTTCGATTTTGGCGACAGCCTGTTTCGCAGCGCGTCGGTGCTGCATCTGATCAAAGAGAGCCTGCCGGTCTCCATTACCCTGGGGCTATGGGGAACGCTGATCATCTATCTGGTCTCCATTCCGTTAGGTATTCGTAAGGCGATGGATAATGGCAGCCGGTTCGACATCTGGAGCAGCACCTTCATTATTATTGGCTATGCCATTCCGGCATTCCTGTTTGCCGTCCTGCTGATCGTCTTTTTCGCCGGGGGTAGCTACTTCGATCTCTTCCCGCTGCGCGGGCTGGTCTCGACCGATTTCAGCAGCCTGCCGTGGTACAAAAAGATAACCGACTACCTGTGGCACATTACCCTGCCGGTGCTGGCGACGGTGATCGGCGGCTTTGCGGCCCTGACCATGCTGACCAAAAACGCCTTTCTTGATGAGATCCGCAAGCAGTACGTGGTCACCGCCCGCGCGAAGGGGGTGAGCGAGCGACGCATCCTGTGGAAACATATTTTTCGCAATGCCATGCTGCTGGTCATCGCCGGTTTCCCGGCCACCTTTATCAGCATGTTCTTTACCGGCTCCCTGTTAATTGAGGTGATGTTCTCCCTTAACGGCCTGGGTCTTCTGGGCTACGAGGCCACCGTCTCGCGGGATTACCCGGTGATGTTTGGCACGCTCTATATTTTCACCCTGATTGGCCTGCTGCTGAATATCCTCAGTGATATCTGCTATACGCTGGTCGATCCGCGTATTGATTTTGAGGGTCGCTGATGCTGCGCTTAAGCCCCGTCAACCAGGCCCGCTGGGCTCGCTTTCGTCACAACCGCCGCGGCTACTGGTCGCTGTGGATTTTCGCCCTCTTTTTTGCGCTGAGCCTCTGTTCGGAGATCATTGCCAACGACAAACCGCTGCTGGTGCACTTTAACGATCGCTGGTACGTGCCGGTTTTCAAGAATTACAGCGAGAGCGACTTTGGCGGCCCCTTTGCCACCGAGGCGGATTATCAGGACCCGTGGCTACAGGCGCAATTGAATGAGCACGGCTGGGTGCTCTGGACGCCGGTCCGCTTTGGCGCCAACAGCATTAACTTTGCCACTACCACCCCGTTCCCGTCGCCACCCTCGGCACAAAACTGGCTGGGTACCGATGCCAACGGCGGCGATGTGCTGGCGCGTATTCTGTACGGTACCCGCATTTCTATACTGTTTGGCCTGCTGCTGACCCTGTTTTCCAGCGTCATGGGAGTGCTGGCCGGGGCGATCCAGGGCTATTACGGCGGCAAGATTGATCTCTGGGGACAGCGGTTTATCGAAGTGTGGTCCGGCATGCCAACGCTGTTTTTAATTATTCTGCTCTCAAGCGTGGTGCAGCCTAACTTCTGGTGGCTACTGGCTATCACGGTGCTGTTTGGCTGGATGGCGCTGGTAGGGGTGGTGCGGGCGGAGTTTCTGCGCACCCGCAACTTCGACTACATTCGCGCCGCCCAGGCGCTGGGGGTAAGCGATAGCGGGATCATTTTCCGCCACATGTTGCCTAATGCGATGGTCGCCACCCTCACCTTCCTGCCGTTTATTCTGTGCAGCTCTATTACCACCCTCACCTCGCTCGATTTTCTCGGCTTCGGCCTGCCGCTGGGCTCGCCTTCTTTGGGGGAGTTGCTGTTGCAGGGCAAAAATAACCTCCAGGCACCGTGGCTTGGGATCACCGCCTTCCTCTCCGTTGCTGTGCTGCTCTCATTGCTGATTTTTATTGGCGAAGCGGTACGCGACGCCTTTGATCCAAATAAGGCGGTTTAAGATGACGCAGCCTTTACTTCACATCGACGCGCTCTCCGTTGCTTTTCGCCAGCAGGGCGAGCTACGCACCGTGGTGAATGATATCTCCCTGAAAATTGACGCCGGCGAGACGCTGGCGCTGGTCGGCGAGTCGGGTTCCGGGAAGAGCGTCACCGCCCTGTCGATCCTGCGTCTGCTCCCCGCCCCGCCGGTGGTCTATCCCCAGGGCGATATCCTGTTTCACGGCCAGTCCCTGCTCCATGCTGACGAGCGCACGCTGCGCGGGGTGCGCGGCAATAAGATCGCCATGATCTTTCAGGAGCCGATGGTGTCGCTGAATCCGCTCCATACTCTTGAAAAACAGCTCTACGAGGTGCTTTCCCTGCATCGCGGTATGCGTAAAGAGGCGGCTCGCGGAGAGATGCTGGATTGTCTCGAACGCACCGGGATCCGCAACGCCGCAAAACGGCTTGCCGATTACCCGCACCAGCTTTCGGGCGGTGAGCGCCAGCGGGTGATGATTGCCATGGCGCTGTTGACCCGTCCGGAACTGCTGATCGCCGATGAGCCCACCACCGCGCTGGATGTTACGGTGCAGGCGCAGATCCTGCAGCTATTACGCGAGCTGCGCGACGAGCTGAACATGAGCCTGCTGTTTATCACCCACAATCTCAGCATTGTGAAAAAGCTGGCCGACCAGGTGGCGGTGATGCAGAACGGTCGCTGCGTGGAGCAGAACCGCGCCGCGCCGCTGCTTGCCGCACCGCAGCATCCCTATACCCAACGCCTGCTCAACAGCGAGCCCGCAGGGGATCCCGTCCCGCTGCCGCAAGATGTTCAGCCGCTGCTGCGGGTCAAGGATCTCTCGGTGGCGTTTCCGCTACGTAAAGGCATCCTGCGCCGGGTGGTGGATAACAAGCAGGTGCTGAACAACGTCAGCTTTACCCTGCGCCCGGGTGAGACCCTGGGGCTGGTGGGTGAGTCTGGCTCCGGCAAGAGCACCACCGGGCTGGCGCTGTTACGCCTGATCGCCTCGAAGGGGGAGATCCTGTTTGACGACAACCCCCTGCATGAGTGGGATCGCCGCCAGATGTTGCCCGTCCGCCACCGGATGCAGGTGGTTTTTCAGGATCCTAACTCTTCTCTTAACCCGCGCCTCAACGTGCAGCAGATCATTGAGGAGGGGCTGCGGGTACACCAGCCTGGCCTGAGCCTGCAGGCGCGTGAAGAGGAGGTCATTCGGGTAATGGGCGAAGTGGGGCTCGACCCGCAGACCCGGCATCGTTACCCCGCCGCCTTTTCCGGCGGCCAGCGCCAGCGGATCGCCATTGCCCGGGCGCTGATTTTGCGCCCGGAGTTGATAATTCTGGATGAGCCGACCTCATCCCTCGATAAAACCGTGCAGGCGCAGATCCTGGCGCTGCTAAAAGATTTACAGCGAAAACACCGTCTGGCCTATATTTTCATCAGCCACGATTTGCAGGTGGTACGTGCGCTATGTCACCAGGTGATTGTGTTACGTCAGGGAGAGGTGGTCGAGCAGGGAGACTGTCAGCGCGTGTTTGCCGCGCCGACGCAGGAGTATACGCGTCAGCTGTTAGCGTTACGCTGACGCTCAGAAAGGATTCTGGCCAGAAAAAGGCTCGGCGATAGCCACACCGACGTTTTTCAGGCGGCAGGTTGCTGCAAACTCATCCTGGCTTTTCACGAACAGGCACGGCTCGCCTTCGCACTCCAGCACCGAGCTGTAAAGCTCAATGTCCGTCAATGCCTGGCTCAGCTTTTCCATCAGCGGCCATGCGTTGCCCTCTTCCGGGCTCAGCAGTTTGAGCGCCACCAGACAATTATCAGGGGTTGTTCCACTTTGCGGAATCGGTTCAACCTTCGAGCCTGCAAAACCAGCCGACCAGCGATAGCTCTGCGGCAAGCGATGCACAATTGAGAGCTGTAATGTATTCACGTTTATTCCCCGGAAGCAAATTTACTTCACAATCTATTTACATTTATAGTAACACAACATTAACCGCCTGCTCTGTTTTTAATAAGAAAACGCTTACACCCACTATTCATGGGTGCAGGGGCCTTGTTTTTCAGGGCTTTCTGACGGTGTTTCAGGTTTATAGCGGCGCTATATGTACCCGTTTCTGTGATCTAACACAACCTTTTTAACTACAAAGATGTGACTATTTACACAAATAGATTTTACATAAAAGAAACAAACAAGAGGTCAAAGAACCGCCTTTTAATTGACCTGCATCAAAAAAGGGCCCCGACAGGGCCCTTTTTTGTGCATCATTTCACCAATTTCTTTGGCCGGCTGGCATAAAGGCAGAAAAGAATCGAGCCGGTGGCGCACAGCGCGATTGACCAGAGCATCGGCCAGGCGCTGTTAAACGTCGCCAGTGAAAGCAACGCGCCGACAATGGCGCCGATACCAAAGCGGAAGGTCCCCGCCAGTGAAGAGGCGGTACCGGCCATATGCGGGAACTCGTCGAGGATGACCGCCATAGCGTTGGACGAGACCATCGATATACAGCCAACAAAGGCCGCAATACCGATTACCAGCGCCCAGAATCCGATATCAAAGTAAGCGGTTACCACCATCCACACCGCCATCACAAACTGGATCCACAGCCCGATACGGAACATATTCAGCGCCCCTACCCGGCGCACGAAGCGGCTGTTGATCATCGTCAGCACGAAGATGAATACCACGTTCAGCGCGAAATAGTAGCCAAATTGCTGCGGTGAGACATGGTTAAGCTCAATGTAGACAAACGGCCCGGCGCTGAGGAATGAGAACATCCCGGCAAAGCTGAAACCGCTGGCCAGCATGTAGCTCAGCACGCGCTTATGGCGAAACAGCGAGGCAAAGTTGCCAAGCGTGGTGCGAATATGAAACTTCTGCCGGTGTTGTGCAGGCAGGGTCTCTTTAATAAAGAAGAAGATCATTGCCGAGGCCAGCAGGGCCGCCAGCGCCAGGATCCAGAAAATAGCGTGCCAGCTAAACCAGACCAGCACCGCTCCCCCGACCATCGGCGCCACCAGCGGCGCGACGGTGGTCACCAGCATGACGAATGACATCATGCGGGAGAACTCCTCCTTCGGGTAGATATCGCGCATCAGGGCATTGATGACCACGCTTGCCGCCGCAGCCGCCAGGCCGTGGAAGAAACGCATCACAATAAGGTAATCGACAGATTGCGCCATCGCGCAGGCCATCGCCGCGCCGGCGAATACCAGCGTACCGCCCAGCACCACCGGTTTGCGCCCCAGGCTGTCGGCCATTGGCCCGTAAAGCAGCTGACCGAGGGCAAAACCGAGAATATAGCTGCTGAGAGTCATCTGTACGCTGCCTGCCGGCACGCCAAACTGCTCGGCGATCACCGGCAGTGCGGGCAGATACATGTCGATGGACAGCGGCATCAGCATGGCCAGCAGGCCAAGAATAAAAACAATGCTGAACGACGAGTGTGGCCTGGTGGTCACAATTAACTCCTGAAATTAGCGTGAAGAGAGGCCAACGCTGGCAATTTCTTCTTCCGTCAACGGGCGGTATTCGCCTGGCTCAAGGTCCGGGTCGAGAGCGATAGCCCCGATCCGTTCGCGATGCAGACCGACCACGTGATTTCCCACGGCGGCAAACATGCGCTTCACCTGATGATAGCGCCCTTCACTGATGGTCAGACGCACTTCGGTTGGGGTAATAACTTCCAACACGGCGGGTTTGGTCAGATCTTTTTCATTATGCAGCTGGACGCCGTGGGCGAACTGCTCTGCCGTACTGTCGCTCACCGGATTTTCCAGCGTCACCCGGTAGGTCTTTTCGCAATGGTGGCGCGGTGAGGTGATGCGGTGTGACCACTGACCGTCGTCGGTCATCAGCACCAGGCCGGTGGTGTCGATATCCAGACGCCCGGCAGCATGCAGTTTGTGAGCGACCGGCTCATCGAGAAAATAGAGCACGGTGGGATGGTCGGGGTCTTCGGTGGAGCAGACATAGCCTTGCGGCTTATTGAGCATGAAGTAGCGCGGGCCGTTCTGCTGGGTCAGCGAGTTGCCTTCATACTCCACCTGATGCTCAGGCTGGAGTTTAAACGCGCTGTCTCGCACAATGTCGCCATCCACGGTAACGTGGCTGCCGCGGATCAGACGCCCGGCAATAGCGCGGCTTACGCCGAGTTGCTGAGCGATAAACTTATCAAGTCGCATGAAATATTTTAAACCTTACAGGTGCCAGGAGCCGGACAATGCGTCCGGAAAAGAAGCAGTCAGGAACAGTCCAGTATAACGGGCTCTGTGCGCCACTCAAGGGAAAAAGTTTCGTGGCATAATATGAGCGAGATAACCAAACCGAGACCCCATGACCTTTACACTTCGCCCCTACCAGCAGGAAGCCGTGGACGCTACCCTCGCCCACTTTCGTCAGCATAAAGAACCGGCGGCCATTGTCCTGCCCACCGGCGCGGGCAAAAGTCTGGTGATCGCCGAGCTGGCGCGCCTGGCCCGGGGCCGCGTGCTGGTGCTGGCGCACGTCAAAGAGCTGGTGGCGCAGAACCATGCCAAATATCTGGCGCTGGGTCTGGAGGCTGATATTTTTGCCGCCGGCCTACAGCGTAAAGAGAGCCACGGTAAAGTGGTCTTTGGCAGCGTGCAGTCGGTGGCGCGCAATCTGGATAAATTCCAGAGCGAGTTCTCCCTGCTGATTGTCGATGAGTGCCACCGTATCAGCGATGATGACGATAGCCAGTATCAGCAGATCCTGACCCATTTGAAAAATGTTAATCCGCAGATCCGCCTGCTGGGGCTTACCGCCACCCCGTTCCGCCTCGGTAAGGGCTGGATTTATCGCTTTCATTACCACGGCATGGTGCGCGGCAATGAAAAGGCGCTCTTCCGCGACTGCATTTACGAGCTGCCGCTGCGCTACATGATCAAACATGGCTACCTGACGCCACCGGAACGGCTGGATATGCCGGTGGTGCAGTATGATTTCAGCCGGTTGCAGGTGCAGAGTAACGGCCTCTTCAGCGAGGCGGATCTTAACCGCGAGCTGAAAAAACAGGATCGTATTACCCCGCATATCATCAGCCAGATCATGGAGTTTGCCGCCACGCGTAAAGGGGTGATGATTTTTGCCGCCACCGTGGAGCACGCCCGGGAGATCACCGGCCTGCTCCCCGCCAGCGAGGCCCGGCTTATCACCGGCGAAACGCCAGGCAGCGAGCGCGATCGGCTGATTGAGGCGTTTAAGGCGCAGCAGTTCCGCTATCTGGTCAATGTGTCAGTGCTTACTACCGGCTTTGATGCCCCGCACGTGGATCTGATTGCCATTCTGCGCCCGACAGAATCCGTCAGCCTTTACCAGCAGATTGTTGGCCGCGGCCTGCGCTTAGCCCCCGGGAAAACCGACTGCCTGATCCTGGATTATGCCGGGAACCCGCACGACCTGTATGCCCCGGAGGTGGGTACGCCAAAAGGCAAAAGTGACAACGTGCCGGTACAGGTGTTTTGCCCCGCCTGCGGCTTTGCCAATACCTTCTGGGGTAAAACCACCGCCGACGGCACGCTAATCGAACACTTTGGCCGTCGCTGCCAGGGCTGGTTTGAAGATGACGAGGGCCATCGCGAACAGTGTGACTATCGCTTCCGCTTTAAAAACTGCCCCCAGTGCAACGCCGAGAACGATATCGCCGCCCGCCGCTGCCGCACCTGCGATGCGGTGCTGGTCGATCCCGACGATATGCTGAAAGCGGCCCTGAAGCTGAAGGACGCCCTGGTGCTCCGCTGCAGTGGGATGGCGCTGGCACACGGTGCCGATGACAAAGGCGAATGGCTCAAAATCACCTACTACGATGAAGATGGCGCCGATGTAAGTGAGCGCTTCCGTCTGCACACACCCGCCCAACGCACCGCCTTTGAACAGCTGTTTATCCGCCCGCATACCCGCACGCCGGGCGTGCCGCTGCGCTGGATCACCGCGGCGGATATCGTTCATCAACAGCCGCTGCTGCGCCACCCCGATTTTGTGGTGGCGCGGAAAAAAGGGCAGTTCTGGCAGGTGCGAGAAAAAGTGTTTGATTATGAGGGCCGCTTCCGCCGTGCCAATGAATTGCGGGGATAGCGGGACTTTTCATTGATGTGAAAGCCATTTGAGTATAAAATGCCGCCCGCTTCACATCCGTGAGGCAGAACACTCACCTGTTGCTGGGTCGCCTGTAGCAGGATTTTTTATACAGAGAGAAATCAATGTTCACTATCAATGCAGAAGTACGTAAAGAGCAGGGTAAGGGTGCGAGCCGCCGCCTGCGCGCAGCTAACAAATTCCCGGCCATCATCTATGGCGGCGAAGCTGCTCCTGTCGCAATCGAACTGGACCACGACAAAGTGTGGAACATGCAGAACAACGCTGAATTCTACAGCGAAGTACTGACTCTGGTTGTTGACGGTAAAGAAGAGAAAGTTAAAGCTCAGGCAGTACAGCGTCACGCTTTCAAGCCAAAACTGACTCACATCGACTTCGTTCGCGCGTAATCGCAAACTTGTCGAAAAAAAACCCCGCATTGCGGGGTTTTTTTATGGCCGTTATTTGCCGCCAGAGGTGCGACGCTGCAGCTGATCCCGCAGATTTGGCGGCGTGCCTTTAATGGTCAGCGTGTCGGTCGCCGGATCCCAGAAAATGCGCTCGCCGAGCAACATGGCATCAAAGTTGATGGTTAATCCGCCGCCGCTACCGGCAAATTTGGTGAGCTGACGCAGCGTACTGCGATCCGCCGGGAAGCTCTCTTCCAGCTCGTAGCCTTTCTCCGCCGTAAAGTCCTGGAAGCTCACCTCGCTGACGCCCGCCAGCTCTTTGGAGAGCGATTCCAGTTCAATCTCTTCGCCCGCCTGTAGCTGTTCGTTGCAGTAGGCATAAACCTGCTGGCGCACGTTCTGGCGTTCCGCTTTGTCCAGCTCGGCTTCTGCGGTGAAGTCATCCACCGCCTGCAGCAAACCTTTATTCTGCGCTTTGGCATTCAGCCCTTCGCTGGCGCCGAGGAAATCCATAAAGAAGTCGGCCACCTTGCGCCCTACCCGGCCTTTCAGGAAGGTCAGATAGCGGGTGGATTCAGGATTGGTTTCCCATTCGGTCAAATCGATGCGCGCCACGATATCCGCGTGGTTGATGTCCAGATAGTGGGTCGAGCTGATATCCAGCTGCTCGTTGACGCGCATGCTGCTTAAGTTGTTCAGCACCGCCACCAGCAGGTACTCGACCGCCAGGTAACGATAATGGCAGAACAGGACGATGCCGCCGTCGGCAAAGGGGTATTTTGCCAGCTCATCGCGCAGGCGGCCGGTGGCGGCCCGGCTGAACGCGAGAAAATCGTCTTCACCCTGACGCTGCTGGCGCAGCGCCTGCGCCAGTTCGCTCTCTTCGCTGAACAGGCCGTAGGCTTTGTTTTTGGCACTGTAAACCCGATGCAGCTCCGCCATCATGTCAACAACGGTAGGCGTCGGCTCCAGTAACGAATCGCGCAGCACCAGCTCAAGGGTTTGCTCATCACGCTTGATAAGCTGGTGCAGAGCAATCTGGTTGATATCCAGACTCATGTTAAACTCTCCTTTTAGACCGGGCCGTATTCAACCACCCCCCAGTCATGTATGCAACCGAAGATAAAAAAGGGGAAAAAAAGCTGTTGCTACGTTAATATGTTGCCCTTTCCTCCACAAACAGATTTAGATTTATGCCACAACTCTCCCGCTACAGTGATGAACACGTTGAACAAATGCTCAGTGAGCTGCTCAACGTACTGGAAAAACATAAGGCGCCGACCGACCTTTCCCTGATGGTTCTGGGAAATATGGTGACTAACCTTATCAATACCAGCGTTGCGCCGGCCCAGCGCCAGGCGATCGCGAAATCTTTCGCTCAGGCCTTACAGTCCTCGGTTAACGACGACCAGGCGCACTAAGGGAAACAAACGACAGTTTATGGTGACGAATCGTCAGCGCTACCGTGAAAAAGTCTCCCAGATGGTTAGCTGGGGGCACTGGTTTGCCCTGTTTAACATTCTGCTGGCGATAGTGCTTGGCAGTCGTTATCTGTTTGTCGCCGACTGGCCGACGACGCTTGCCGGACGGGTCTTCTCCTGGATAAGCGTCATTGGCCATTTCAGCTTTCTGGTCTTCTCCACCTATCTACTGATCCTCTTCCCGCTGACGTTTATCGTCATGTCACAGCGGCTGATGCGGTTTATCTCCGCTATCCTCGCCACCGCAGGCATGACGCTGCTGCTTATCGACAGCGAAGTCTTTACCCGTTTTCACCTGCATCTTAATCCCGTCGTCTGGGAACTGGTGATCAATCCCGACCAGAACGAAACGGCGCGCGACTGGCAGCTGATGTTTATCAGCGTGCCGATTATCCTGCTGATTGAGATGCTGTTTGCCACCTGGAGCTGGCAAAAACTGCGCAGCCTGACGCGGCGCCGTCGCTATGCCAAACCGGTGGCCGCCCTCTTTTTTGTCGCCTTTATCGGCTCGCATTTTATGTATATCTGGGCGGACGCTAACTTCTACCGCCCCATCACCATGCAGCGCGCGAACCTGCCGCTCTCCTATCCGATGACCGCTCGTCGTTTCCTGGAGAAACACGGTCTGCTGGATGCCCAGGAGTATCAGCGCCGCCTGATTGAACAAGGGGATCCTGAAGCGGTATCGGTACAATATCCGCTGAGCGATCTGCGCTACCGTGACATGGGTCAGGGGCAAAACGTCCTGTTGATCACCGTCGACGGTCTGAACTACTCGCGCTTTGAGAAACAGATGCCAGCCCTGGCGGAGTTCGCCGAGAAGAACATCAACTTTACTCAGCACATGAGCTCCGGTAACTCAACCGATGCCGGGATCTTTGGCCTGTTCTACGGCATTTCACCTGGCTATATGGACGGCGTGCTGTCATCGCGTATCCCTGCCGCGCTCATCACCGGGCTCAACCAGCAGGGCTACCAGCTGGGGCTGTTCTCTTCGGATGGCTTCAGCAGTCCGCTCTATCGCCAGGCGCTGTTGTCCGACTTCTCTCTGCCGACCGCACAGAGCCAGTCCGACGAACAGACCGCCGGGCAGTGGATCAGCTGGCTTCACCGTTACGCGCAGGACGACAACCGCTGGTTCTCCTGGGTTGCTCTGAACGGCACGACGCTGGATGACAGCAACCAGAAAACCTTTAACCGCCGCTATGCGCAGGCCGCAGGCAATGTTGATACCCAGATTGCCCGGGTGCTGGACGCGCTGCGGGAATCGGGCAAGCTGGAGAATACCGTGGTGGTGATCACCGCCGGTCACGGTGTGCCGCTGGGCAGCGAGCGCAACGATGTCGACTGGGCGCGCCCTCGCCTGCATGTTCCGCTGGTGATCCACTGGCCTGGTACGCCATCCCAGCGCATTAACATGCTGACCGATCATAAAGATGTGATGACTACCCTGATGCAGCGTCTGCTCCACGTCAGCACGCCAGCCAATGAGTATTCCCAGGGTCAGGATCTGTTCAGCGCAACGCGTCGTCATAACTGGGTGACGGCTGCCAGCAACAACACGCTGGCCGTTACAACGCCAACCCTGACGCTGGTGCTGAACAGCAACGGTAATTACAAAACCTATAACCCGCAGGGTGAGAAACTCAACGACCAGACGCCGCAGTTAAGCCTGCTGCTACAGGTGCTGACGGATGAGAAACGGTTCATTGCAAATTGATTTAATATTAATCAGTTAGCCAGAACCACCCTTGCATTAAACGCGGAAATAGGTAGTATAAATTTCACGTGTCGGCACGTAGCGCAGCCTGGTAGCGCACTGTCATGGGGTGTCAGGGGTCGGAGGTTCAAATCCTCTCGTGCCGACCAAAATTTCCCCAAAAAAAACCAACCTTCGCGGTTGGTTTTTTTATGCCTGCAAGAGATGGCTAAAAAGCCAGCCCGATGGCAGGCTGGCTTTTGCACGAACATGCTGCTGATTAGATTTCCGGGGTATGCTTGTACCCGGTCAACATCAGTATCAGGCTCTCTTTAGAAGAGGCAGGGCTGAACTGATAGTGATTACCCTGACGGTCGCCACCGATATACCAGGAGATTTCAGTCTTGCCCGCCGCCAGCGCTTTGCGCACCGCCTTGTCGACATCCACCATCCGGTATTCGCGCTTGTTGTTGAGATAGAGCAGCGCATCGGACGAGTAGTTACAGGCCGGACGATTTTTCCAGGTGACGGTGGCGGGATCCCAGTCGTTGCTCGCCGGATAGAAGAAGATCTGATCCGCGCCGTTAGCCTCGACTTTTCCGCCATAGATCCGCACCCGGTATTTGAACAGAGAAGGATCCTGGCCTTCAGGCAGCGCAGGGATCGTAAACTTAACCAGACTCATCGTTTCGCTGTTACGGGTGCGGCCGCCGTTTTTCCAGTTATCCTGCACCAGCAAGGTCTGCGCCCCAGGTACCGGGGTATCTGGCGTCTCGCTACTCACCCAGACGTTTGCCAGCGCCTTTGAATAGCCGTAGGGGACGTTAGTGCCGCAGTCCATGCCCTGATTCATGCACATCTCAGTCATAAAGCGGGCACCCTCTTCAGTCCAGCCATTCATAAAGTCGGCGTGGGCGGTATAGAGGCTGCCCCAGTGCTCTTCGCGCACATCGCCATTCATGGTGGGATCGAGCGACAGCTGGGCTTTCGCGGTATCCAGGGAGGTGATCCCGTGCAGCACCCAGGCCACGTTCATATTAACCGTCGGGATTTTCACCGGATAGCCGGACGGGCACTGCCCTTTCACATCGTAGGTCGCACTCGCCATGCCATGGTGCGGCTGCAGGTGGATACCATCCCAGCAGTTAGGGAACTGGATCCCGATATTAAACTGCACCGCATCTTTGGCTTTTCTCAGCCCACACACTTCACCGACTTTATTGCTGTAGCCTCTGCCGTTAGCGCATAAAAAGGTTATGCGGGCGTTAGGCCCGGTACCGTGGTGATCGCCCGCCAGCAGCGCCAGCCCTGCCGGAAATGGGCTGAGCGGGAACTGTTCCACGTTAGACGCCTGGTAATAGGTTTTTTGGTAGGCGGGTTGAACCACCGTCCCGTCCGGCAGGCGCAGCGACGGCGCCCAGTAAGCTGAGCTGTCGGCTTTGTTATCGCAGGTGGTTTCTGACTGCTTACGCAGTGATTGATAGGTCGAATGGGCGTCCGTGCGGGTGTTGCCGAAAAAGTCGTGCCACATCGCCTGGTTGGTTTTGCCAAACATCATAATGGCGTCATCGCCCAGAGTATGGCTATAAGCACAAACCACGTGCGCCTGCGGGCCTGCATGGGCATAAAGTGACGGCAACAGCAGGGCTGACGCCATCGCGGTATAAAGTGTGGTCCTTTTCATAAGTATCTCCTGATAGAAAGGACCACATTGGTAACAAAACGGCACTCACGCTTCGAATGATTTGCGCAATATTTTTCTGCGCTTGCGCGCTTTACAACGCCGCGGGGGGGTTGCGCAGATATCCCAGCGTCAGCAGGCAGATCGTCGCCCCGGCATAAAAGGTATATTCCGCGCCCCACGTTTCCCAGATGATGCCAGCCCCCAGGCTGGCAACCAGCAGCGCCACGCCGCTCACCATACTGAACAGGCCAAACGCCGTACCGCGCAGGTCGGGGGGTGCCGTCTTCGCAATCATCGCGGTCAGCAGCCCCTGGGTCATCCCCATATGGATGCCCCACAGCGCCACGCCGGCAATAATCCCGATCCAGTGGGTGCTCAGCGCCAGTACAATATCGGCGGCGATCAACACCGCCAGTCCCCACTGGAGCAGGCGCGTATGGCTCATGGCATCGGAGAGTTTGCCAAACGGATAGGCCGAAAACGCGTATAGCAGATTCATGGCGACCATCACCAGCGGGATCAGCGCCAGCGGAATGTCCGCCTGCTGGGCACGCAGCACCAGAAATGCCTCACTGAAACGGGCGAGAGTAAAGACAGCGCCGAGGCCAATTACCCACCAGCAGCTGGCGCCGAGGCGTTTCAGGTTCTCTTTTTTGATGGGATTGGACCGTTTATGGGCAACAGGCGTGGCGGGCTCATGCAGGCCCACAAAGAGCAGTAAGACGGCCAGCACGCCGGGGATGACGGCGATCCAGAAGATAGTGCGGAAATCATCGTTCCACAGCAGCATCATGCCGACCGCCAGCAGTGGGCCGAGAAACGCGCCAATGGTATCCATCGACTGACGCAGCCCGTATGCCGCCCCGCGCAGTTCCGGCGGCGTGACGTCAGCTACCAGCGCGTCGCGGGGGGCACCGCGGATCCCCTTTCCTACCCGATCAATCAGACGCGCCCCGAGGATCATCCCCGACGACGAGGCGATCGCAAACAGCGGCTTACTGGCCGCACCCAGACCGTAGCCCAGCAGCGCCAGCCCTTTGCGTTTCCCCAGATAGTCGCTGATGGCACCGGAAAAAACCTTAATGATAAGCGCGGTGGCTTCCGCCAGCCCTTCAATCAGGCCAATGAAAATGACGCTGGCGCCCAGGGTGGTCACCATAAAGAGCGGCAGCAAGCTATGGATAATTTCCGATGAAATATCCATCAGCATACTGACGCCGCCAACAACCCAGACCCCTTTTGGGATCCGGCTCAGCGTGGAAAACCGGGAAACCATGCTCCACTCCTGTAAACGGGGAAAAAATCATTTAACCCGAAAACGGCACAGGAGTGAAACAGGCATTAATCGCGTTGGCGACTCAGTGTTTATCGCTCCCGCCGAGGAAAAATATGCCCAACGGGATAGCCAGCAGCACGGTAAAGACCGTGGTGTAGACCAGCACCATCGCCGACTGCAGCACGTACATGCTGGTGGTCCACTCCGTCAGTGGGATATTGTACTGCTCAACCACGCCGATAATAGTCACACGGCCTACCCCCATCACCGCGATCAGAAAAACCGTCAGCAGTGCCAGCAGAAATTTTTTCCCCGCCGGGGTGTTGAGTTTATTACGTACCATGCGTGTTTCCTTCACAGATAGATAACAATGATTGCAGCTCACCCTACCACGATCGTTCCCCCGGGGCCAATACAGAATTTAAAACCAAATCACAAGGCACTTACCAGTTATATAAACCATTTAAAAATAAAATTAAGGTAAAAAACACCATTCATGGTAGTGTATGGCCACCGTTTGACATAAAAAGGAATCACTGTGAAAAACGCCGCTAAAAGTCTCATCACTCTGCTGGCTCTGACCTGCGCCAGCGCATACGCCACCCCTGCTGACCAGCAGCTCAGTAAAACGGCCCCCTACCCGCAGGCGGAACAGGGGATGAAGCGCCAGGTCATTGACCTGCCTGAGCAGAAAGATGAAGCGAATTACAAGGTGGAACTGCTGATCGGCCAGACGCTGGAGGTGGATTGCAACGCGCACCGCCTCGGCGGTCAGTTAACCAGCAAGACGCTGGAAGGCTGGGGATATGACTATTACATCTTTGATAAGGTCACTTCGCCGGTTTCCACCATGATGGCCTGTCCGGACGGGAAAAAGACCACAAAATTCATAACCGCGAATCTCGGCGAGCATAGCCTGCTGCGCTACAACAGTAAGTTGCCGATTGTGGTTTATACGCCTGCGAATATCGAGGTGAGATACCGTATCTGGCAGGCTGACGAGAAGGTAGAAAGCGCCGTCACGCGCTAATAAAAAAAGCCGGGTAAATCACCCGGCTTTTTAATATCAGAGTGCGATATCCGCAACCGGTTTGCTTTCCGGCTGGGAGGTCGCCTGTGCCTCAGGCTGAGGCGCCGCATCCGGTGCCTGCGGTTTTTCATACTTCAGCTGCAGCACGCGGCTGGTGTACTCCAGCTCCTGCTCGGTGGCCTCAACGTTGCCGTTCAGCGCCGTACCGTATGAAGGAATAATGGTCTTCAGCTTCGCCTGCCACTCCGGGCTGGCGACTTTGTCTTTAAACACTTTTTCCATCAGGTGCAGCATAATCGGTGCCGCGGTGGAGGCGCCCGGGGAGGCTCCCAGCAGCGCGGCTACAGTGCCTTCTTTGTCGCTGACCACTTCAGTGCCCAGACGCAGCACGCCGCCTTTTTCCTCATCACGCTTGATGATCTGCACGCGCTGGCCCGCCTGCCACAGACGCCAGTCCGCTTTCTTCGCTTCCGGATAGTACTCTTTCAGCGCCGCAAAACGATCGTCATCGGAGAGCATCACCTGGCTAATCAGGTATTTCACCAGATCGAAGTTATCCAGACCAACATCAACCATCGGACCCACGTTTGAAGTGGTGGTGGAGCTGAGCAGATCCCACAGCGAACCGTTCTTCAGGAATTTGGTCGAGAAGGTGGCGAACGGCCCGAACAGCACCACGCGCTTACCGTCGAGAACACGTGTATCGATATGCGGCACCGACATCGGCGGTGCGCCCACGGACGCCTGGCCATAGACCTTCGCCAGATGGCGATTCACCACCTCCGGGTTTTCCGACACCAGGAACTGGCCGCCAACCGGGAAGCCCGCGTAATTCTCCGCTTCCGGAATACCGGTCTCCTGCAGCAGCTTCAGCGCCGCGCCGCCCGCACCGATAAAGACAAACTTCGCCTTAATGACGTGCTCTTCTTCATTGTGCTTCAGATCGGCGACGGTCACGCTCCAGGAGTTGTCCGCGTTGCGCTTAAAGCCGCGCACTTCGCTGTTCAGCGACAGCGTAAAGTTCTCTTTTTTCTGCAGAGAGCCCACCAGCTGACGGGTAATTTCGCCATAGTTAACGTCGGTACCGATTTCCGTACGGGTGGCCGCCACCTTCTGGTTCGGGTCGCGCCCTTCCATCACCAGCGGCGCCCACTCTTTGATCTGGGCGTGATCTTCGGAGTACTTCATGCCGCGGAACAGCGAGCTTTGCTGCAGAGCAGCATAACGTCCGCGCAGGAAGTTCACATTGTCGTCTCCCCAGACAAAGCTCATGTGCGGGACGGTGTTAATGAAACTGTGTGGATCGTGCAGCACACCGCTGTTCACCTGGTGAGACCAGAACTGACGAGAGATCTGAAACGCTTCGTTGATCTCCACCGCTTTCTCAATGCTGATGGAGCCATCTTTCTTCTGTGGGGTGTAGTTCAGCTCCATTAACGCGGAGTGGCCGGTCCCGGCGTTGTTCCAGCCGTTAGAGCTCTCCTGCGCTACGCCGTCCAGGCGTTCAACCATGGTCATGGACCAGTCCGGTTGAAGCTCCTGCAAATAGGTTCCCAGCGTGGCGCTCATGATCCCGCCACCAATTAACAGAACGTCCGTTTCCTGCTCTTGCGATGCCTGAGCCTTCGCCGCCGTGGAGACAGCACTAAGGCTTGCCGCCGCAGCCAGCAGCAGGGCAGTCATTTTTTTCATAATTAATGCCTTCGTAATACGCGTTTGTTCGCTATTTATGCAGATGAGGTCGAGTGCGGCGCCACGGTAGCAATATTTAAATATTGTTTAAAGGTTAAATAATTATTGTAATTATGATAATTAATGTCGCGGTATTTGTAGGGATATGGCATTTGCTGCGCTGGAAACGCGCGCGATTTCCCGTTACTATGCTGCCCTTTGTGATCGGCCGCACAGATCCAGCCTTCTGCCACTAACCTGCGAAGAATTATGTCTCCTACACACGCTTCTCCCCATACTCTTGCCGTCCTGCGCTCTCCGTCGCTGTTGATGCGTGAAACGCTGGCCGGTGTGATCACCGCTCTGGCGCTTATTCCGGAGGTGATCTCCTTTTCCGTGGTAGCGGGCGTCGATCCGAAAGTGAGCCTTTTTGCCTCGGTGGTGCTGTGCCTGGCGCTGTCGGTGATGGGCGGACGCCCGGCAATGGTGACTGCCGCTGCGGGATCGGTGGCGCTGGTGATTGGGCCGATGGTGCATCAGCATGGCGCGCAGTATATTCTGCCGGCAGTGCTGCTGGCGGGGCTTATCCAGATCCTGTTCGGCGCGCTGGGAATGGCGCGTCTGATGCGTTTTATTCCCCAGGCGGTGATGACCGGGTTTGTTAACGCCCTCGGGATCCTGATTTTCTTTGCCCAGGTGCCGCATTTCTGGAGCAGAAGCCCGCTGATTGTCGGCCTGTTCGTCCTGACCCTGCTGATTGTGCTGTGGGCGCCCCGCTACATTAAAAGTATCCCTTCCCCGCTGATCGCGATTGTGGTCCTGACGCTCTATACCGTCACCAGCGGCCAGCTGCTGCCGACCGTGGGGGATGAAGGGTCAATTGGCGGCGGGCTGCCGGGGATCACCCAGATGCTGGTGCCGCTGAATCTGCACACCCTGAGCATTATCTGGCCCTGCGCCCTGAGTATCGCCTTTGTCGGCCTGATGGAGTCGCTCCTGACCGCGAAGCTGGTGGATGAGCTGACGGCAACCCCGTCCAGCAAGCGCCGCGAGAGCATGGGGCTGGGCGTGGCCAATATCATGGCGGGCTTCTTTGGCGGGATCGCCGGTTGCGCGATGATCGGTCAGACCATTGTTAACGTCGAAATGGGCAAAGGCCGCAGCCGCGTCTCCACCTTTGCCGCCGGGCTGGTACTGCTGGTGCTGGTTACCGCCCTGAGCGAAGTGATGGCGAAAATTCCGATGGCGGTGCTGGCGGGGATCATGGCGATTGTCGCCATTAAGACCTTCAACTGGCAGAGCATTCGCCCTGCCACGGTGAAAGGCGCGCCGGTTGCGGAAACGCTGGTGATGCTGGTGACCGTCGGGGCCACCGTTTCAACCGGCAACCTGGCAATTGGCGTGGTAGGCGGGATTATCATGATGGTGATCCTCCCTGCCCGCCTGCGACGCAAACACGCCGTTACAGCAGAAACAGTGTCGCCAGCCCAAGAAAAATAAAGAAGCCGCCAGTATCGGTAATGGCGGTGATCATCACGCTCGACCCCACTGCGGGGTCGCGCCCGAGGCGGGTCATGATCATCGGGATGAGAACGCCCATCGTCGCCGCCACCAGCAGGTTCAGCACCATCGCCAGAGTCATTACCCCACCCAGCGCCATATCGCCGTACAGCCACCAGGTCACGCCCCCCATGATGCCGCCCCACACCAGGCCATTAATCAGCGCCACGCCGAGCTCACGCAGGATCAGAAAGGTAAAGTTGCCCGGCTGAATATGCTGAAGCGCCAGGGCGCGCACGATCATGGTGATGGTCTGATTACCGGTATTGCCGCCAATGCCCGCCACGATGGGCATCAGCGAGGCCAGCGCCACCAGCTGGGAGATGGTGTGTTCAAATCCGTCAATGACACGTGAAGCGATGAAGGCGGTGCAGAGGTTGATCGCCAGCCACGCCCAGCGGGTTTTCACCGCCTTGCTCACCGGGGCATAGACATCCTCTTCGGCACTTAACCCGCCGAGGGCACGCATATCGTTATCGGTCTCTTTGTAGACCACGTCGACGATCTCATCGATGGTCAGGCGCCCCAATAGCTTACCCGCCGGGTCTACTACGCCCGCGCTGAGAAGGTTGTCACGTTCAAAGGTGCGGGCGGCTTTTTCGGCGTCATCTTCCGGGGAAAAGAGCATCGGCTGCGTTTCCATCACCTCGCTGACCAGGGTCTGAGTGCTGTTAAGCAGGATGGTCTGTAGCTCAAGCTCGCCGAGCAGGGTTTTATCCCGTGAGGTCACAAACAGCTTATCGGTGTTCTTTGGCATTTTGCCCAGACGTCGCAGGTAGCGCTGGACCGCGCCCAGCGTGACGTCAGGGCGCACCGTAATGACGCTGAACTCCAGGATTGCGCCGACGCGGTCCTGCTCATAGTGCATCACCTGTTGGACCCGGGCACGATCCTGAGGCGGCAGCGACGCCAGCAACTGTCCGGTCAGGTTGCGCGGCAGGTGCTGGACCATGTAGAGCTGGTCGTCGATATCCAGGGTGCGTACCGCGTCGAGAATGGCCTGGTCGCTCATCTCGTCGATCAGATCGTCCCAGACGTTTTCAGAGGCTTCCAGCAGTACCTGACCGCGCTCGTGATCCTCTACCAGCCGCCACAAAGCGTGGCGCTCTTCCGAGGGCAGCGCTTCGAGGGTGTCGGCGAGATCCGGCGGCGGCAAATGGGCTACCAGCGCCCCTACCTCAGCAATATCGTCGGCTAACGTCCCGACATCATATTGCTCAGCCAGGGTCAGTTTACCCAGCAGGGTGGAAGTGAGCGCTTTGTCGGTGGTCATCAGCCAGATCAGGCGCGCACGCTCTTCATCGCGCAGCCTTGCGCTGTTTTTGGTTAATCCAGACATTAAATATCAATCCATTAAATAAGTTGGCATTAAGCATAGCGTGGGGTTGTGTAAATTTTAATAAACGGATGAGAGGAGAGGTTAAAAAAACAGCAGGCGGGGAAAACAAGATCGCAGGCCGGGTGAGGCGAAGCCGCCACCCGGCACAGTTACGCTCAGGCGGTACGGGCTACCGCATCACGCGACGCGGCATCACGCTCAGCGCCGGTCAGTTCCGTCAGCTGGCCGCTGCGCATCTCAAGCAGACGGTCAGCATGGATAAAGTAGTGGTCGTCATGGCTGATGGCGAAGATGGTTTTGCCCATCTGCTGCATCAGCGGCAGCAGCACCTGGTAAAACTCGCGACGGAAATGTGGGTCCTGGTCGGCAGCCCACTCATCCAGCAGAATAATGTCACGCTCTTCCGCCAGCGCCAGCAGCAGCGCCACGCGCTTCTTCTGCCCTTTTGACAGCTTGAGGTTGAGGATTTTACCATCCTGTAGCTCCAGCTTGTGGGACATCTGCAGATGCGCCAGCCACTTCTCCACCAGCGCCGGATCGGCCTGCTTGCCTTCCGGGCCCAGCAGCTGATCGAACAGCCAGACGTCGGTAAACACCGCCGAGAAGAGCTTGCGGTAATCCTCCGGTTTTTCAGCGCTGAGCGGTTTACCGTCCAGCAGGATCTCGCCTGACTGGGGCTGATACAGGCCGGTCAGCAGCATCGCCAGCGTCGATTTGCCGCTGCCGTTGCCGCCAATCAGGAACAGCAGCTCACCGCGCTTAAGGGTTAAATTTACCGGCCCGACGGAAAATGCATTGTCCTGGTACTGGAAGGTGACGTTGCGCAGCTCCAGCGTCTGCCAGTTTGGGAAGGCCTCAGGGCGCGGGAACTCAGGTTTGTACGGCGCCAGGGCAAACTTGCGCAGTTTGTTAAAGGCCACCTGGGCGCTGAGCAGGGTCGGCAGCGCACCGACAGCCGAGAGCAGGGGCGTGCGCAGGAACAGCAGCGTCAGCGAATAGGTCGCGGCGACGTTGGTATCCGCCCAGCCGAGGCTATTTGCCATCCAGAAGACCAGGCCAATCGCCCCCAGCATCATGATATTCGACCAGTTGACCGCGCTCAGGTGGAAGGTATCGGCCCGCACGATATGGTGGCGATACTCACGGGCATCCGGAATATAGAGATTATTGAAGATGTGCTCGGCGCGCTCGCGGTTCAGGGTCAGCTCTTTGCGCCCTTCCAGCACCGTCTGATAGTCGTTGTAGAGCTTATCTTCGGTTTCGCGCAGCACCGCCATATGTTTGTAGACGCGCGACACCAGCAGGTAGCCGCCCCAGATGGTGATCGCAATCCACAGGGCAGTGATGGCCAGCATTTTGGTGGAGAGCCAGGCCAGCCAGGCGGCCGATCCAAAGGTCAGGATGATCCCCTGCACCAGCTCCGGCAGACGCACAAAGGCGATGGTGATCGAACGTACGTCGCTAGTCAGTCCGGCCAGCAGCGAGGCGCTGCCCAGTTGCTCGACGCGTTCAACCTGAGTATCCAGAATCCGCTTGATGAACTCGCTGCGCAGGCGGTAGACAAAGTGGTGACCGAGCGTCGTGAGCGCCAGCTGCGAGCCGAGGGTGACGGCCATCAGCAGGACCAGCAGGCCGAGAAATTCCGGCAGCACCATCAGGGTGGTATCAACAGTTTCAATCAAACGCAGGTTGATAAAGGCGATAAGCCCAATACCCAGCGCGGCGCTGAGCAAGCTCAATGCCATCACCGCGATAAACGGCCAGCGGTATTGGCGCCAGACCAGTAACAGGAGTTCCATGCAGAGCAATCCAGACAAGAAAAAACAGCCAGCAGTGTAAACTGCTCGCCGTTTACATCAAGAATAATTCTTATTTTTATTCGCTATCCGCCGCCTGGCGGAAGGTCAGGTTGTAGCGACAGTCGCCGGTAAGAGGATGCGTACCAGGCTTAAGCGGCTGAATACCATGATAAAACAGTCGTGATGCCCCACCCCAGACCACCACGTCGCCATGCTCCAGCAGCAGACGTTTAAGGGGATCGTTACGCCGTAATCCGCCAAACTGGAATACCGCCGGCAGGCCGAGGGAGACTGAGACAATCGGCGCCCGCAGGTCCGCTTCATCTTTATCCTGATGCAATGAGAGCTTAGCCCCAATCGCGTAGCGGTTGATGAGACAGGCGTCCGGCTGGAACTCAGGGTAGCCCGCCGCGCAGGCAGCATCGTGGCACAGGGTAGCGAACGCCTCCGGCATCGGCGGCCAGAGGGCGTCGGTAAGCGGGTCTTTTGGGGAGTAGAGATAGCCCCGCTGATTGGTGGTCCAGCCCAGCCCGCCGCAGTTGGTCATTGCCACCGACATGGTGTAGCCCCCGGGGGTGACCATCTGGCGGAACGGCGAGACGGTAGCCACCTGTTCGATTGCCTGCATTAATGCAGGCGCCCCAGCCCGGGCGAAGCGGCGCAGGATCACCGCACCGGGCGCCAGCGGCTCCTGCCAGGGTTGTTCATCTGCAAAGAGATCGAGCATCACACCTCCTCTTTTTTCGCTTCCCGACGCAGCAGCGCCGCTTTGCGGGCCGTGCCCCAGCGGTAGCCCGAGAGCCCACCATCACTACGCACCACCCGGTGACAAGGGATGATAACCGCCAGCGTGTTGGCGGCACAGGCCCGGGCCACCGCCCGCACCGCGCCAGGATGGCCAATGGCGTTTGCCACCTGTTGATAGCTTGCCGTCTCGCCGCTACGTATGGCTCGCAGAGCTTGCCAGACCTGGCGCTGAAAAGCGGTGCCGCGAATATCCAGCGGCAGGGGGAGCGCCACGGCGTGGTTATCCACGCTGGCGATCACCCGGGCGACGCGGGCGGCAAAGGCGGCATCTGCCTGTTCCCGCCGGGCGTGAGGAAAAAGGGTCTCCAGCTCGGCAATCAGCGTGCTGTCGTCATCGCCGGGTAAAATGGCGCAGATCCCCCGCACGCTCTCCGCCACCAGGCACCGCCCCAGCGTACAGTCGCTCAGGGCGTAGCGCACGGTGGTCTCTTCCCCGCCGTTGCGGTACTGCTTCGCGGTCATCCCCAGCGTGGCATCGGCGTTGCGATAGTAGCTGCTGCTGTCGGGGAAACCCGCTGCCAGCACGGAGTCGGTAATTTTATCCCCCTGCGCAAGGGCATGGCGTAGCCGTTTCGCCCGGGCCGCCTGCTGCCAGGCTTTCGGGGTCATTCCGGTCGAGGATTTGAACAGACGATGAAGATGATACGGGCTCATCGCCACCTGCTGCGCCAGCTGCTCAAGGGTCAAAGGTTGCTCCTGCTCCAGCAACCGGCAGGCTTTTTCGATGGTGGCGGCGCGCTGCGCCTGCGGGTCCTGTTGATCCGGGCGACAGCGTTTGCAGGGGCGAAAACCCGCCAGCTCCGCACGGTGGGCATCAGGATAAAAGCGGACATTCTCACGCAGAGCATGGCGAGCCCGGCAGGAGGGACGGCAGAAGATGCCGGTGGTCTGCACGGCAAACACAAACTGACCATCGGCACTCTCATCGCGGGCCAGCACCGCCAGCCAGCGTTCATCATCATTATTCAGGTTCGGCTTTTTCATGATCGGCTCCTACTGTAAGCATACTCATAGCCTGCCTGAGCGCCAGCCGACAAAAACCCGCAACCTTGCTTTTTAATTCTTCCCGTTAACGAGGAAACTGGCGAACTGCGGGGACATCCAGGTTTTGAAGCCCTCCCCTTCCCGGGTGATCATATAGACAGCCAGCCCTTGCTGACGCACGACCTCTTTGGCTTTTTCCGTCCCCAGCACCATCAGGCCGGTATCCCAGGCATCGGCCTCCAGGGCCGTCGGGGAGATTACCGTCACCGACACCAGGTTGTGGGTAATCGGACGGCCGGTCTGCGGATCGATTACGTGCGAAATGCGTTTTCCGTCCAGCTCATAATAGTTGCGGTAGCTGCCGGAGGTGCTGATCCCGTGGCCGTTGATATCGAGAATGGCCTGCACGGCGTTTTGCTCATCGGTCGGCTTCTGGATCGCCACGCGCCAGGGCTTATCGCTGGCGTTCATGCCCCGGCTGACCAGCGCCCCGCCTACCGACACCAGATAGCGCGAGATCCCCTCTTCGGCCATTAGCCGGGCCAGGTGATCGGCGGCGTAGCCTTCGCCCACCGTGGAGAGATCGACAAACAGATCGGGAATATCTTTTTGCAGATACTGCTGGCCGGACTGATTAATCACGGACAGATGCTGCAGCCCCGTTTGCGCCCGGGCATCGTCAATCTGCGCCTGATCGGGGGTTTTCACAGGCTGCTTGTTTGGGCCAAAGCCCCACAGGTTAACCAGGGGACCGACGGTAATATCCATTGCGCCGTTAGTTTTGTAGCCCACCCGCAGCGATTCGGTGACAATGTCCGCCATCGCTTCGCTCACCGGCCAGGGCGACGTACTCTTCGACTGATTAAAGCGCATCAGCGCGGAGTCGTTTTTATAGGTGGACATCAGTTGGTCATCGCCGTCCAGCTGAGCCTGGATCTTCCCGCGCAGCTCTTCCGCCCGGGCAGCGGAGAGATCGATGGCGCTGACGCGCCAGAAGGTGCCCATCGTTTTCCCTTCCAGCACCGTCGCGGCGGCGGTTTCGTTCTTTGCAGATGGAGCAGGTGCGTCACACGCGGTCAGCATAAAAAGTGTTGCCAGCAAGCCGACACGTAAAAAAGTAATTTCCATTCGTTATTATCCTCAAGCCTGAGACCGGCAAGAGTACACCAAAAAGCAGGCTTTGTAAGGGCCTGACGGTAAAACCAAAAAAAGGGGCCATTTGGCCCCTTTCGCAAGAGTACGTAAGACTTAGAACTGGTAAACCAGACCCAGTGCTACGATGTCATCGGTGCTGATGCCTGCACGGTCGGTGAAGGCGTTTTCATCCAGCAGGTTGATTTTGTAATCAACATAGGTGGACATGTTTTTGTTGAAGTAGTAAGTCGCGCCCACATCAACATATTTCAGCAGATCCTGGTCGCCGTTGCCTTCGATGTCCTTACCTTTAGACTGCAGGTAAGCCACGGATGGACGCAGACCGAAGTCGAACTGGTACTGTGCAACCACTTCGAAGTTCTGTGCTTTGTTGGCAAAGCCGTAAACAGCATTAGCGCGGTCGGACTGAGAGTCACCGAAACGGGTTGCGTTGTAGGTCTGGGAGTACTGCGCTGCCAGGTACAGGTTGTTTGCGTCATATTTCAGGCCGCCGCTGTACACTTCAGCACGGTCGCCACGGCCGTAAACGCGTGGACCGTTCTGGTCTGCGGTACGTTTAGAAGAGGCTGCTGCCGCACCTACGCTGAAGCCTTCGCCCAGATCGTAAGTCAGGGAGCCGCCGAAGCCGTCGCCGTTCTGTTTCAGCAGGCTACGACCGCCCACGTTTTCACCGCTGACGCTGCCGTTTTTACCCTGATACTGCAGAGCAAAGTTCAGGCCATCAACCAGACCGAAGAAGTCCTGGTTACGGTAGGTAGCAACGCCGTTACCACGGGATTGCAGGAAGTTATCGGCACCGTAAGTGTCGCCGCCGAATTCTGGCAGAACGTCAGTCCAGGAGGTGACGTCATAGATTACGCCGTAGTTACGACCGTAGTCGAAAGAACCTGCTTCAGCGAACTTCAGACCTGCGAAGGCCACACGCGTCCAGGACTGGTTCTCGCTTTCGCTGGTGTTGCCCTGAATCTGGTATTCCCACTGACCGTAGCCAGTGATCTGGTCGTTAACCTGAGTTTCGCCTTTGAAGCCGAGACGCATGTAAGTCTGATCGCCATCAGCGCCATCGTCATCAGAGAAATAGTGCAGACCGTCTACTTTACCGTAGAGATCTAATTTGTTGCCGTCTTTGTTGTAAATTTCAGCCGCATTCGCTGCGCCTGCTACCAGCAGTGCTGGTACCAGGAGGGACAGTACTTTAACTTTCATTATTTTAACCCTCTGTTATATGTCTTTTATTACCACTGCTTACTGATTAACCCTCTTAACCAGTCGGCAAGTTCATTCTCCGCAAAAAAACAGAATAATCCAATAAGAATATGATACGAAAACTTTTAAGATGTTTCATATTGCCACATAGATGTTTCAATTTGTAAATTTCGGGGAACTTTTTGGCCGCACATTTAGTTAAAAAATAGAGCACCAATAATCAAAAACACAAAATAAATCATAAAAATCAGTTATTTATCCAAAAACAAATTATAGCACTGATTGATAAAACAAAAACCGCAGCGGCGACTAAAATATTTACNGCTATCATCATTAACTTTATTTATTACCGTCATTCAGATTTGAATGTCTGTTTATCCAGAATTGAACCGAATGCAATGCATTCGGTTTTTTTTTACTCATCTTTACGCAAACTTGAATAATTTGTGCTACCTGCCTGAAACTATAACGACTATTAATTAAATCTTCGCTTGCTATTTTTAGGCGCATAAATTTCATGGTGATTTTAATTTCTTGTTTATTCGTGCTATTTTTTTTCCTATATTGGGACTTATTTGTACAATTTTTATCTGAGCGTACAGATTTAAAACAGTCCATTTTCGTCTCACAGCGACATGAAAAAGTCAGCCCCGGTAGTGGCGTGAGGCTGGAAATTCGATTATTACGCTTTATACTGCCCTATTCGCCTGAAGCGCAGCCATAACGGGTTAAACACATCAATGAGTCAGTCTGAAACCACAGCCGCGAACAAGTTTTCCCTGCTCCCGGGCAGCATTACTCGTTTCTTTCTTCTATTGATCGTTGTGCTGTTAGTGACCATGGGCGTAATGGTGCAGAGCGCCGTGAACACCTGGCTCAAAGACCGCAGCTATCAGATTGTCGATATCAGCCACGCGCTGCATAAACGCATCGACACCTGGCGCTACGCCACCTGGCAGATTTATGACAACATCGCGGCAACCCCTACCACCTCCTCTGCTGAAGGTTTGCAGGAGACGCGCCTGAAACAGGACGTCTACTATCTTGAGAAGACGCGACGCAAAACCGAAGCCCTGATTTTCGGTTCCCACGACAGCGCCACGCTGGAGATGACCCAGCGCATGTCGACCTATCTGGATACGCTTTGGGGCGCGGAGACTGTTCCCTGGTCGATGTACTATCTCAACGGTCAGGACAACAGCATGATCCTGATCTCCACCCTGCCACTTAAAGATCTCTCTTCCGGGTTTAAAGAGTCTACGGTGGGTAATATTGTCGATTCCCGTCGCGCGGAGATGCTCCAGCAGGCTAACGCTTTGGATGAGCGCGAAAGTTTCTCCTCCCTGCGCCGACTGGCATGGCAAAATGGCCACTACTTCACCCTGCGTACGACGTTCAATCAGCCAGGCCATCTGGCCACGGTGGTGGCCTTTGATCTGCCCATCAACGATCTGATCCCGCCGGATATGCCGCTGGAAAGTTTCCGCCTGGAGCAGGACAATAGCGTGCAAAATATGCGCGCGCCAACGGATAAAGAGAGCCCTGACAGCGTCTCCATCTCCTTTAATGGTTCGAAAATCGAAATTGCTTCCGCCCTGAACACCACCGGCATGCGTCTGGTCTGGCAGGTGCCTTTCGGCACGCTGCTGCTGGATACGCTGCAAAATATCCTGTTGCCGCTGCTGCTCAATATTGGTCTGCTGGCGCTGGCGCTGTTCGGTTACAGCACCTTCCGTTCGCAGCCGGGTCGCCAGAGCGATGTTCCCGTGGCAGCCGGTACCCATAATGAGCTGCGCGTCCTGCGCGCGCTGAATGAAGAGATTGTCTCTGTGCTGCCGCTCGGCCTGTTGGTGCACGATCAGGAGGCTAACCGCACGGTGATCAGCAACAAAATCGCCGACCACCTGCTGCCCCACCTGAATCTGCAAAACATCACCAGCATGGCGGATCAGCACCAGGGGGTGATTCAGGCCACGATTAATAATGAGCTGTACGAGATCCGCCAGTTCCGCAGCCAGGTGGCGTCGCGCACGCAAATATTCATTATTCGCGATCAGGATCGCGAGGTGCTGGTGAATAAAAAGCTCAAGCAGGCGCAAAGGCTGTATGAGAAAAACCAGCAGGGCCGCGCAGCGTTTATGCAAAATATCGGCGAAGCGTTCAAGCTGCCGCTGAAGGCGCTTGCCAGCGAAGCCGCCCATTTATCCACCCCGGAGAGCATGCAGCTGTCCGCTCATGCCGATACGCTGGTACGGCTGGTGGATGAGATCCAGCTTGCCAACATGCTGGAAAATGATACCTGGAAGAGCACGGCGTCGCTGTTTTCCATTCAGGATCTGATTGATGAAGTGGTGCCGGAGGTACTGCCAGTCATCAAGCGTAAAGGGCTTCAACTGCTGATCAACAATCCGCTGCGCGCGAACGATGAGCGTCATGGCGACCGCGACGCCCTGCGCCGCATTCTGCTGATGCTGATCCAGTACGCGGTCACTACCACCCAGATCGGCAAAATTACCCTTGAAGTGAGCAGCGATGAATCGGCTGACGACCGCCTCACCTTCCGCATTCTGGATACCGGCGAAGGGGTGACGGCCAGCGAAATTGATAACCTGCACTTCCCGTTCCTCAACGAGACTCAGGGCGACAACTATGGCAAAGCCAATGCCCTCACCTTCTGGCTCTGCGATCAGCTGGCGCGTAAGCTTGGCGGCCATCTGAATATCAAAGCGCGTGAGTCGCTGGGCACCCGTTACTCTCTTCACGTTAAAATGGCGGCCAGCCCGCAGGATGCGGAGGAGGATGAACGCCTGCTGGATGATGTGGTAATAATGGTGGATGTGACCTCAAATGAGATCCGTAATATTGTGGTTCGTCAGCTGGAAAACTGGGGTGCGAGCTGTATCTCGCCGGACGAACGGCTGGCAAGTCAAGAATATGATCTCTTTTTAACAGATAATCCGTCTAATCTTACTGCCTCGGGCTTGCTTTTAAGCGATGATGAGCCAGGCGTGCGGAAAATTGGCCCCGGCCAGGTGCGCGTCAACTTTAATATGAGCAATGCTATGCAGGAAGCTGTACTACAACTAATAGAAGAGCAACTGGCGCAGGAAACGATCCCGGAATCCCCACTGGGCGGCAATGAAAATGCTGAACTTCATGCCAGCGGATATTATTCGCTCTTTGTAGACACAGTTCCAGATGATGTTAAGAGGTTGTATACTGAATCGGCCGTGAACGACTTCGCGGCGCTGGCTCAGACAGCACACCGGCTCAAAGGGGTGTTTGCCATGCTTAATCTGGTTCCAGGCAAGCAATTATGTGAAACGCTGGAACATCTTATTCGTGAGAAAGATGCCGCCAGCATAGAAAAATACATCAGCGACATTGACGCCTACGTCAAAAGCTTGCTGTAGCAAGGTAGCCCTATACATGAACAATATGAACGTAATTATTGCCGATGACCATCCGATTGTACTGTTCGGTATTCGCAAATCACTTGAACAGATCGAGTGGGTGAATGTAGTTGGCGAATTTGAAGATTCCACAGCACTGATTAATAACCTGCCTAAGCTTGATGCGCACGTGCTCATCACCGACCTTTCCATGCCTGGAGATAAGTACGGTGACGGGATTACGCTGATCAAATACATCAAGCGCCATTTCCCGAGCATTTCGATCATCGTGCTGACCATGAACAATAACCCGGCGATTTTAAGCGCGGTTCTGGATCTCGATATCGAAGGCATCGTCCTGAAACAGGGCGCGCCGACCGATCTGCCGAAAGCGCTGGCCGCGCTGCAGAAAGGGAAAAAATTCACGCCGGAAAGCGTCTCCCGCCTGCTGGAAAAAATCAGCGCCGGCGGTTACGGTGACAAACGCCTGTCGCCAAAAGAGAGTGAAGTCCTGCGTCTGTTTGCCGAAGGTTTCCTGGTGACCGAAATTGCCAAGAAGCTGAACCGCAGTATCAAGACCATCAGTAGCCAGAAAAAATCGGCGATGATGAAGCTGGGTGTGGAGAACGATATCGCCCTGCTGAACTATCTCTCTTCCGTGACCCTGAGTCCGGCGGATAAAGAGTAATGAGCTACATGCCCGGCGGCGCTTCGCTTGCACGGGCCTACAGGTAGCGTAGGCCGGGTAAGCGTCAACGCCACACGGCAATAATAAAAAAGCCCATTTCTGGGCTTTTTTTATCCCCGCGCTCTTCTCACCCGCTCCGCATATACCGATAGCGTCTGTTTCAGGACATCCAGCGTTACCGGCTTGGAAAGACAGCTATCCATCCCCGATTCCAGACAGCGCTGCTTCTCCTCTGCCAGCGCGTTAGCGGTGACACCCACCACCGGCAGCGTCAGACCGAGCTGGCGGATACGCTGGGTCAGGCGATAGCCATCCATATTCGGCATGTTCACATCACTCAGGACAATGTCGATATGGTTTTTGCTCAGCACATTGAGGGCATCCACGCCGTCATTCGCCGTTTTACACTGATAGCCCAGCGAGCCGAGCTGATCGGCCAGCAGGCGGCGGTTAATCGGATGGTCGTCCACCACCAGGATCATCATATCCTCATTCAACGACTGCTCAGATTCCGGCGACGGCAGCGAGGCTGTTCCGTCCGCGCTGTCCATTTCCACACGATAGATGCGCGCCAGCAGCGTAATCAGCTCATGTGGCGAGGCCACGCTGTTCACCCATTCGCCGTGCGCACGCTCCAGGGCGATACCGATATGGCGCCGGCAGAAGATCACCGCCGCTTTACCCTGCCACGGCTTCGTCAGCTCATCGTCGGTGAGAAGCATATCTTCCGCGTCCGGGGTTTGGCCGGCGTAGCGCGCCACCCGAATGCCGTATGAGCCCAGCAGAGACTCCAGGTAGGCATACAGCGAGGCATTATTCACCGCCAGCCAGCAGCGTTTATCGCTTAATCCCTCAATCAGCATGTTGCCCGGAGACTGCGCCGCATAAAGTGGAATACGGATAGTAAACTGACTGCCCATGCCCGGTTCGGTATCCACCGAGATATCGCCGTCCATCATGCTGATCAGTTTTTCACAGATCGCCAGCCCCAGCCCGGTGCCCTGGAAGTTGCGCTGAACCCCCGTCCCCACCTGGAAGAACGGGTCGAAGAGTTTGACCACCTCTTTTGCCGGGATCCCCACCCCGGTGTCGCGCACGCGAATGCTCAGGTAGTCCCCTGCTTTGGCGACATGCATCACAATGCAGCCCATATCGGTGAACTTAATGGCGTTGCTGAGCAGGTTGGAGATCACCTGCTGCAGGCGCATCGGATCGCCCTGCAACGTTAGCGGCACGTCTGGCTCAATAAAGCAGTACAGCCCCAGCTGCTTACGCACCACCAGCGGCAGGTAGTTGGCGCTGATATGGTTCATCACCTCGCGCGGCGAAAATTCGCGCGGTTCAATTTTTAGCTGCTCGGACTCGATCTTAGAGAAGTCGAGAATGTCGCTGATGATTTTCAGCAGCAGGCTGGAAGAGTTGTTCATCGCCGTCACCAGACGGTCAACGCCACGCGGCAACTCTTTGGTCTGCAGCAGATCGAGGTTACCGATAATCCCGTAGAGCGGAGTACGCAATTCGTGACTGACGGTAGCAAGGAACATCGATTTCGACTGGCTGGCCTGTTCGGCGGACTGGGCCATATCCTGCAATGACTCTTCCATTTTGACGCGCGCGGAGACATCCACCAGCACGCAGATCGCCACGTTCTCATTGCGATAGCGCGAATGGACAAAGCTTATCTGCAGGTTGGTGTTGTTACTGGTCAGGACATCGACGAAGTTGACCTGCTGCCCACAGATAATCTGCGTCAGCCGCTGTCGGTCCTCATGGGTGAGCATATTGAGATAGTTATGCGCCAGCTCGTTACTGAGGATGTTGGTCCCGTCAAGGGTGCGTAAAATACAGATCCCCACCGGCGCAGAGGCAACAATCTTACGGTTAAACTGCTCATGCTCTTCAAGACGCTGGGCATCGATCTCCGCCGGAATAAAGATTTTACGCTCGTACATCCGCGCGAGGGTAAATAGCGCAATCCCCACCAGCACGTTCAGCAGTACCGAGTTGAGGATCAGCATCCGAATACGCTCCAGCACCATATCCACCGGTACGGAGTAAACAATGCTCAGCGACGAAGGCGGCAGGCTTTTTTTCAACACCAGGTCACGAAAACCGGCGCTGTAACCAAACCATGAGCGCTCCTGCATCCAGCGAGGATCAACCTTCAGCCGCGATTCCGGCCCGGCCAGCGAAATAAGAGAGTGGCCATTTTCATCAAGAATGGTGACGCCCATCGGCAGATTACCCGGGGTGAAAAAGTTCTCCATGCGGATAGTCTGCTCGATACCGAGCATCGCCTGCAGACGGTTGCCCAGATAGACCGGCGTCAGGGCATAGAAGTACCCTACCCCTGAACGCGGCCCCTGGCTTATCCAGAACAGATTATTACCGCGTTCATCCTGCGGCGCGTTACGGTACTTGATGATCCGCTCGTGCAGGCTTTTCAGCGCGCTGTCACGATCCACCGGCACATCGCGCAGGCCAAAATCGGCCATACAGAGATTTTCGCTGCCAATCAGGAAGACGCGGTTCAGGTCATAGGCTGCCGAGAAGTTATCGCGCCAGTAGCGCATAAACCAGGCCAGTGACTCCAGCGATCCCCGCCATGCGGAGCCCATCGCCGAGCAGTCAGAGTCGGGGAAAAGCGGCTCAAAGTTGGGAACGTCCGCCTTACTGTCGCGCCCGCGGATAGCCAGAACGCCATTCTCCGCCGTCAGACGGTTCTCGGCGATATACTTGAGCTCCTTCATGACGTCCGCGGTGCGCTGAATATAGCGCTGGGACTGGTCGAAGCTGAGGTTAAACTCCTGACGGATCTCCGCCTCCTTCTGGTGCAGCGCATTGACGATGTAAAACACCGAAAATAGCGCGATAAGCACCCAAATCAGGAGCGCCAGCGCCCGAAAAAGATAGCGAGAAACTTTCAGCGTGGTTCGAAAGGAGACGAGGTATTTCAAGGGGGCGAGGCTCCGCCGTCAGGTTGACAAGGAATGGGTTAAGGTAGCGGTAAATCGCCGCCGTCGCAACGTTCGGTTGTCTGCAATTCAGCGCCGCGACAAAAGAAAAGGGCCGGAAACCGGCCCTTTGTCGTCAGAAGAGATTACTCTTCGGCATCATCTGCCGCATCATCGTCGATTTCCGCTTCCGGCGCGATTTCATCGTCACCTTCTGCCACGCTACCGTCGATTGAATCGAGCTCTTCGTCATCCACTGGCTCAGCAACACGCTGCAGACCCACCACGTTTTCATCTTCCGCAGTACGGATGAGGATCACGCCCTGGGTGTTACGCCCGACCACGCTGATTTCCGACACACGGGTACGCACCAGCGTACCGGCATCGGTAATCATCATGATCTGGTCGGCATCATCGACCTGTACCGCGCCCACAACGGAACCGTTGCGCTCGGTGACTTTAATCGAGATAACGCCCTGCGTGCCACGGGACTTGGTTGGATATTCGTCCTGGGCAGTACGCTTACCGTAACCATTCTGGGTGACGGTGAGGATTGCGCCTTCGCCACGTGGAACAATCAGGGAGACCACGCTGTCTTCGCCCGCCAGTTTGATCCCGCGGACACCGGTCGCCGTACGGCCCATGGCGCGCACCGCGTTCTCTTTGAAGCGCACCACTTTACCGGCGGCAGAGAAGAGCATCACTTCATCGGAGCCGGAGGTCAGATCCACGCCAATCAGTTCATCGCCTTCGTTCAGGTTGACGGCGATAATGCCGGCAGAACGTGGGCGGCTGAACTCGGTCAGGGCGGTTTTCTTCACCGTACCGCTGGCGGTCGCCATAAAGACGTTCACCCCTTCAGCGTACTCGCGAACCGGCAGGATCGCCGTAATACGTTCGTTTTGTTCCAGCGGCAGCAGGTTGACAATTGGACGTCCACGGGCGCCACGGCTCGCTTCCGGCAGCTGATAAACCTTCATCCAGTACAGACGGCCCCGGCTGGAGAAGCAGAGGATGGTGTCATGGGTGTTGGCCACCAGCAGGCGGTCGATAAAGTCTTCTTCTTTAATACGTGCCGCTGATTTGCCCTTACCGCCACGACGCTGTGCTTCATAGTCGGTTAACGGCTGGTACTTCACGTAGCCCTGGTGAGACAGGGTAACCACAACATCTTCCTGGTTGATCAGGTCTTCGATGTTGATATCCGCGGAGTTGGCGGTAATTTCCGTGCGACGCTCGTCGCCGAACTGATCGCGGATCAGCTCCAGCTCCTCGCGGATCACCTCCATCAGACGATCGGCGCTGCCGAGGATATGCAGCAGCTCAGCGATCTGCTCCAGCAGCTCTTTGTACTCGTCGAGCAGTTTTTCATGCTCAAGGCCGGTCAGTTTCTGCAGACGCAGATCCAGAATCGCCTGGGCCTGCTGTTCGGTCAGCCAGTATTTGCCCTCGCGAATACCGTACTGCGGCTCCAGCCACTCAGGACGCGCGGCATCGTCACCGGCACGTTCCAGCATCGCAGAGACGTTGCCCAGATCCCACGGCTGGGCGATCAGGCCCGCTTTCGCTTCGGCAGGGGTTGGCGCACGACGGATCAGTTCGATGATCGGATCGATGTTTGCCAGGGCCACCGCCAGCGCTTCAAGGATGTGCGCACGATCGCGGGCTTTACGCAGTTCGAAAATAGTCCGACGGGTCACCACTTCACGGCGGTGACGCACGAACGCGCTCAGAATGTCTTTCAGGTTCATGATCTTCGGCTGACCATGGTGCAGTGCCACCATGTTAATACCGAAGGAGACCTGAAGCTGAGTCAGGGAATAGAGGTTGTTAAGCACCACTTCCCCTACCGCGTCACGTTTGATTTCAATCACGATACGCATGCCGTCTTTGTCAGACTCATCACGCAGCGCGCTGATACCTTCAATACGTTTCTCTTTAACCAGCTCGGCAATCTTCTCGATCAGGCGCGCTTTGTTCACCTGATACGGAATTTCGTGGACGATAATGGTCTCACGGCCAGATTTGGCATCCGCTTCGACTTCGGCGCGGGCACGAATATAGATCTTGCCGCGACCGGTACGGTAGGCCTCTTCGATACCGCGACGGCCATTAATGATGGCGGCGGTCGGGAAGTCCGGGCCCGGGATGTGTTCCATCAGCCCTTCAATGCTGATCTCTTCATCCTCGATATAGGCCAGGCAGCCGTTAATCACTTCGGTGATGTTGTGCGGCGGAATGTTGGTCGCCATACCTACGGCGATACCGGACGAACCGTTTACCAGCAGGTTAGGGATCTTCGTCGGCATAACGTCAGGAATTTTTTCCGTGCCGTCATAGTTGTCGACAAAATCTACCGTCTCTTTTTCCAGATCGGCCATCAGCTCATGGGCAATCTTCGCCAGGCGGATTTCCGTATAACGCATTGCCGCAGCGGAGTCGCCGTCGATAGAACCGAAGTTACCCTGACCATCAACCAGCATGTAACGCAGCGAGAACGGCTGCGCCATACGGACGATAGTGTCGTACACCGCGGAATCACCATGAGGATGGTATTTACCGATTACGTCACCAACGACACGGGCAGATTTTTTGTACGCTTTATTCCAGTCATTGCCCAATACGTTCATGGCGTATAGTACGCGACGGTGTACCGGCTTAAGTCCATCGCGGACATCCGGCAGCGCACGGCCAACAATGACCGACATCGCATAATCCAGATAGGAGCTCTTCAGCTCTTCCTCGATGTTAACCGGTGTAATTTCTCTCGCAAGGTCGCTCATCTAACCGCTATCCCTCTACTGTATCCCGGATTCAAAGGTCGGAAATTATAACACACCCGCTTAGGTTTAAACTAATTTGCTTTGTTATCCTGATATACTTCCTCGTCTTTAAATTACGGAGTAAAAGCGTCCATGAATGCGGAAAAATCCCCGATGGCTGACAACGTCGACCACGAAGAGATCGCCAAATTTGAAGCCGTGGCCTCGCGCTGGTGGGATCTTGAAGGTGAGTTCAAACCGCTGCACCGCATTAACCCTCTGCGCCTGGGCTATATCGCGGAGCGTTCCGGCGGCCTGTTCGGTAAAAAAGTGCTTGATGTGGGGTGCGGCGGCGGCATCCTGGCCGAGAGCATGGCGCGCGAAGGCGCCACGGTGACCGGGCTGGATATGGGCTTCGAGCCACTGCAGGTAGCACGTCTGCACGCGCTGGAGAGCGGTATCCAGGTGGAGTACGTGCAGGAAACGGTTGAAGCCCATGCGGCGGAGCACGCCCACCAGTACGACATCGTCACCTGCATGGAGATGCTGGAGCATGTTCCCGATCCGCAATCGGTGGTGAAAGCCTGTGCCGCGCTGGTGAAGCCGGGCGGTCAGGTGTTCTTCTCCACCATCAACCGCAACGGCAAGGCCTGGCTGATGGCGGTGGTTGGCGCAGAGTACGTGCTGCGAATGGTGCCAAAAGGCACGCACGACGTGAAAAAATTCATCAAGCCGGCAGAATTACTGAGCTGGGTCGACAACACCTGGCTTAAAGAACAGCATATGACCGGCCTGCACTACAATCCCCTGACCGACAAATTCAAACTGGCGCCAGGCGTGGACGTTAACTACATGCTCCATACCACCGCCAAAAAAGAGCAAGAGTAATTACTCTTTTTCTGACGAATGCGCAGCAGTTTGTTGCGCATTTTTGACAGCCCGTTGAAGAAATCAGCAGTCGATCAAATTTTCATTTTTTTTTCTGGAATATTGACATGTCTTCCAGGCCTTACGGTACGAGGACTTACGCTTTTTTACGCTTTAACAACCTCAATTTAACCTCAAAATCAACTCTTGTACTCAAAAGAATCCTTACTAGAATACTCACCATCTTGCGTTATCCTTATTGTAAAACCCCTATATGTAGTATTTATCCACAGAAGGCTGTGGATAAGCGGGGGATATTTTCATTTTCACGGACAGGTAAAAACCCACATGAATCAGAGTCTGCTGGTGACAAAGCGCGACGGTACCACCGAGCGTATCAATCTGGACAAAATCCATCGAGTTCTCGACTGGGCAGCAGAAGGACTGAATAACGTATCGATCTCCCAGGTTGAACTGCGCTCCCATATCCAGTTCTATGACGGCATCAAAACGTCTGATATCCACGAAACCATTATCAAAGCCGCGGCGGATCTCATCTCCCGCGACGCGCCGGATTATCAGTACCTCGCTGCCCGTCTGGCGATTTTCCACCTGCGTAAAAAAGCCTACGGTCAGTTTGAGCCGCCAGCGCTGTTCGATCATGTCGTGAAGATGGTCGAGCTTGGCAAGTACGACACGCATCTGCTGGAAGACTACACGGAAGAAGAGTTCAAGCAGATGGACGGGTTCATCGATCACTGGCGTGATATGAACTTCTCCTACGCCGCGGTGAAACAGCTGGAAGGGAAATACCTGGTCCAGAACCGCGTGACCGGCGAGATCTACGAAAGCGCTCAGTTCCTCTACATTCTGGTGGCGGCCTGCCTGTTCTCGAACTACCCGCGTGAAACCCGTCTGGAATACGTGAAGCGTTTCTACGATGCGGTTTCCACGTTCAAGATTTCTCTGCCAACGCCAATCATGTCCGGCGTTCGCACCCCAACCCGCCAGTTCAGCTCCTGCGTGCTGATCGAGTGCGGCGACAGCCTGGATTCCATCAACGCGACCTCCAGCGCCATTGTGAAATACGTTTCCCAGCGTGCCGGTATCGGCATCAACGCCGGTCGCATTCGTGCCCTGGGCAGCCCAATTCGTGGCGGTGAAGCGTTCCACACCGGCTGTATCCCGTTCTACAAACACTTCCAGACCGCGGTGAAATCCTGCTCTCAGGGCGGCGTGCGTGGCGGTGCAGCTACCCTCTTCTATCCAATGTGGCACCTGGAAGTAGAAAGCCTGCTGGTGCTGAAAAACAACCGTGGCGTGGAAGGCAACCGCGTGCGTCACATGGACTACGGCGTACAGATCAACAAGCTGATGTATACCCGTCTGCTGAAAGGTGAAGATATTACCCTCTTCAGCCCGTCCGATGTTCCGGGCCTGTATGACGCCTTCTTTGCCGATCAGGATGAGTTCGAGCGTCTGTACAGCAAATATGAAAAAGACGACAGCATCCGTAAACAGCGTGTGAAAGCGGTTGAACTGTTCTCCCTGATGATGCAGGAACGTGCCTCTACCGGCCGTATCTACATTCAGAACGTCGATCACTGCAACACCCACAGCCCGTTCGATCCGATCGTTGCGCCAGTGCGCCAGTCCAACCTGTGTCTGGAGATCGCCCTGCCGACCAAACCGCTGGAAGATGTGAACGACGAAAACGGCGAAATCGCCCTGTGCACGCTCTCCGCGTTCAACCTGGGCGCCATCAATAGCCTGGACGAACTGGAAGAGCTGGCGGTGCTGGCGGTTCGCGCCCTGGATGCGCTGCTGGATTACCAGGATTACCCAATCCCGGCGGCAAAACGTGGTGCGATGGGTCGTCGTACCCTGGGTATTGGCGTCATTAACTATGCTTACTGGCTGGCGAAAAACGGCAAACGCTACTCCGACGGCAGCGCTAATAACCTGACGCACCAGACCTTCGAAGCCATTCAGTACTACCTGCTGAAAGCCTCGAACGAGCTGGCGAAAGAGCAAGGCGCCTGCCCGTGGTTCAATGAAACTACTTACTCCAAAGGCATTCTGCCGATCGATACCTATAAGAAAGACCTGGATGCGATCGCCAACGAGCCGCTGCACCTTGACTGGGAAGCACTGCGCGAATCCATCAAGACCCACGGCCTGCGTAACTCCACGCTCTCTGCCCTGATGCCGTCTGAGACCTCCTCGCAGATCTCTAACGCCACCAACGGTATTGAGCCGCCGCGCGGTCATGTCAGCATCAAAGCGTCGAAAGATGGGATCCTGCGCCAGGTGGTACCGGATTATGAGCTGCTGAAAAACAACTACGAGCTGCTGTGGGAGATGCCAAATAACGACGGCTACCTGCAACTGGTGGGGATTATGCAGAAATTTATCGACCAGTCGATCTCTGCCAACACCAACTACGATCCGTCACGCTTCCCGTCCGGGAAAGTGCCGATGCAGCAGCTGCTGAAAGACCTGCTCACCGCCTACAAATTTGGCGTGAAGACCCTGTACTATCAAAACACCCGCGACGGTGCGGAAGATGCGCAGGACGATCTGGCCCCGTCCATTCAGGATGATGGCTGCGAAAGCGGCGCATGTAAGATTTAATGTAAATGCCGGGTGGCGCTACGCTTACCCGGCCTACGATTTTGTTTGCCCGATCTACAAAATCTCTCACAGGACACACTCATGGCATACACCACCTTTTCACAGACGAAAAACGACCAGCTCAAAGAGCCGATGTTCTTCGGCCAGCCGGTCAACGTGGCGCGCTACGATCAGCAAAAATATGACATCTTCGAAAAGCTGATTGAAAAGCAACTCTCTTTCTTCTGGCGTCCGGAAGAAGTTGACGTTTCACGCGACCGCATCGATTTCCAGGCGCTGCCGGAACACGAAAAGCACATTTTCCTCAGCAACCTGAAGTATCAGACGCTGCTGGACTCCATCCAGGGGCGCAGCCCGAACGTGGCATTGCTGCCGCTGATCTCCATCCCGGAGCTGGAGACCTGGGTCGAGACGTGGGCGTTCTCCGAGACGATCCACTCCCGCTCCTATACCCACATCATCCGTAACATCGTCAACGATCCGGCGATTGTCTTCGATGATATCGTTACCAACGAACAGATCCTGAAGCGTGCGGAAGGCATCTCCCACTTCTACGACGATCTGATCGAGCTGACCAGCTACTGGCACCTGCTGGGTGAAGGCACCCACACCGTAAACGGCAAAACCGTCACCGTGAGCCTGCGCGAGCTGAAGAAGAAGCTCTACCTGTGCCTGATGAGCGTGAACGCGCTGGAAGCGATCCGCTTCTACGTCAGCTTCGCCTGCTCCTTCGCCTTTGCGGAACGCGAGCTGATGGAAGGCAACGCCAAAATCATTCGCCTCATCGCCCGCGATGAAGCCCTGCACTTGACCGGTACCCAGCATATGCTGAACCTGCTGCGCAGCGGCGTGGACGATCCGGAGATGGCCGAGATTGCGGAAGAGTGCAAGCAGGAGAGCTATGACCTGTTTGTCCAGGCGGCACAGCAGGAGAAAGAGTGGGCGGAGTATCTGTTCCAGGGCGGCTCCATGATCGGCCTGAACAAAGATATTCTCTGCCAGTACGTCGAGTATATCACCAACATCCGCATGCAGGCGGTCGGCCTGGATCTGCCGTTCCAGACCCGCTCCAACCCGATCCCGTGGATCAACACCTGGCTGGTCTCTGACAACGTGCAGGTGGCGCCGCAGGAGGTGGAAGTGAGCTCCTACCTGGTCGGTCAGATTGACTCCGAAGTCAACACCGACGATTTGAGCGACTTCCAGCTCTGATGAGCCGCGTAACGCTTCGTCTTTCTGGCACAGAGCTTCTGTGCCAGGAAGAGCACCCCTCCCTGCTTATTGCGCTGGAATCCCACCAGATTGCCGTTGAATACCAGTGCCGCGAAGGCTATTGCGGCTCCTGCCGCTGTCGTCTGGTGACCGGTCAGGTTGACTGGATAACTGAACCACTGGCCTTCATCAACGACGGTGAAATTTTGCCCTGCTGCTGCCGGGCGAAAGGGGATATAGAGATCGAGATGTGATTGTGCCGGGTGGCGCTTCGCTTACCCGGCCTACAAAACCGCAGTCCATAGGCCGGGTAAGGCGCAGCCACCACCCGGCAATTTCAGCCTTTATCCTTCAAAAAGCTCACCGCTTTATCCGGGAAGTCCGTAAACAAACCGTCCACGTCCGCCTGCTTATATAACACCTCGTAAAGCTGATTCACGTCTGTGGCGTACGGCGGCAACTGGTCAGCACGCACCGTATACGGATGCACCTGCATCTTGCTGGCATGCGCCTCTTTCACCATCGCCGTTAGCTTCACGTGGCCCGGGGTTGAACCTTCCGCCACCAGCATGTGGTAATCGGGTCCGATCCCGTCGGCGTACTGCGCGATCTGCTTCATCGCACCCGGTTTGAACATCCAGTCGTAGTTGTAATTTACCCACTTGCCGTCTGCCTGCTTCTCCTGGGTTTCATTCCAGTCGGTATAGGCGATCAGCTGAACCAGATTGAGATCCATCCCCATCTTTGGCTCCAGCTCGGTTTTGATGCGCTTCAGTTCCGCGGCATCAAAACACTGGAGCCAGACTTTGTCCTTCTTGCTGGTGTAGCCGTACTGCTTCAGCACCTCCAGCGTTTTCGCGGCGATATCCTTCCCTTCCTGGTGATGGAACCACGGGGCTTTAATTTCCGGATAGATACCGATATTTTTGCCCGCCGAGTGGTTCAGCCCCTGAACAAACTCAATCTCTTCCTGGAAGGTATGGATGCGGAACTCAGATTTGCCCATCGGGAAACGTCCCGGATAAACCTGCACCTTTTTGCCGTTTTCAATCTCGAAGCCCTCGGTAAACTTCAGAGAGCGGATTTCATCCAGGGTGAAGTCGATGGCATAAAAACGGCCATCTTTACGGGCGCGGTCCGGGAAACGTTCCGCCACATCGGTCACCCGGTCAAGATAGTGGTCATGCAGGACGACCAGCTGGTCGTCCTTTGTCATTACCAGATCCTGCTCCAGATAATCGGCCCCCTGCGCATAGGCCATCGCTTTCGCCGGCAGCGTATGCTCCGGCAGATAGCCGCTTGCGCCGCGATGGGCAATAACGATTTTATCCGCCGCCAGGGCGGATCCGGTCATCAGGCCCGCCAGCAACAGACCGGCCGCTATTTGCGTGAATTTCATGGCAGTGCTCCTTATTGACGACGCGCCAGCACGTCCGCGTGGTGACGTTTTTCACCGATCATCACAACAATCAGCAGCAATACCGCCAGCACGCTTCCGCCGATCATCACCATAAAGCCGCCGTCCCAGCCGAAGAAGTCAACGGTATAGCCTACGATGGCGCTCGCCGCGACCGAACCGCCCAGGTAGCCGAAGAGACCGGTAAAGCCTGCCGCCGTGCCTGCCGCTTTTTTCGGTGCCAGTTCCAGGGCATGCAGACCAATCAGCATAACAGGGCCATAAATCAGGAAGCCGATGACGATCATACAGGCCATGTCCACGCCCGGGTTGCCCGGCGGGTTGAGCCAGTAGACGACGGTGGCAATGGTCACGAGGGTCATAAAGAAGACGCCCGTCGCGCCACGGTTGCCCTTAAACACTTTGTCCGACATCCAGCCGCAAATCAGCGTCCCCGGGATCCCGGCGTACTCGTAGAGGAAGTAGGCCCAGGAGGATTTATCCAGCGCAAAATGCTTCACCTCTTTCAGGTAGGTCGGCGACCAGTCGAGGATGCCGTAACGCAGCAGGTAAACAAACACGTTCGCTACCGCGATGTACCACAGCAGTTTGTTCGGCAAGACGTACTTCATGAAGATCTGCTTTGCCGTCAGCTCTTCTTCGTGCTTCTCGCTGTAATCATCCGGATAGTCGTTTTTATACTCTTCAATCGGCGGCAAACCGCAGGACTGCGGCGTGTCGCGCATCAGCGCAAAGGCGATAATCGCTACCAGGATTGCCCCAAAGGCTGGCATATAGAGCGCGGCGTGCCAGTCGTTGAACCAGGCCATCCCCAGCAGGAAAAGCAGCGGTGGAAGCCCGCCCCCGACGTTATGGGCGCAGTTCCAGACCGACACGATACCGCCGCGCTCTTTCTGCGACCACCAGTGCACCATGGTGCGTCCGCACGGTGGCCACCCCATCCCCTGGAACCAGCCGCAGAGGAACAGCAGCACAAACATAATGGCGATGCTGGAGGTCGCCCACGGCACAAAGCCCATAAACAGCATGACCGCCGCCGCCAGGATCAGGCCAGCGGGCAGGAACACGCGCGGATTCGAGCGATCCGACACTGACCCCATAATGAATTTCGAAAAACCGTAGGCGATAGAGATCCCCGACAGCGCGAAACCAAGATCGCCGCGTGAGAAGCCCTGTTCCACCAGGTAGGGCATGGCGAGTGCGAAGTTTTTACGTACCAGATAGTACGCCGCATAGCCAAAGAAAATCCCCATGAAGATTTGCCAACGCAGACGGCGGTAGAGAGGGTCTATCTCTGCCTCTGGCAGTCGCGCCCGATGTGGCGCAGGTTTAAAAATACTGAGCATAACAGCCTCCGTGGCCTTTCAAAAAGTGACCGGACATCACGCGCCCGGCTAGAGAGGCGGGGATGTTAAGAAATCACGGTGATTGTTACTGTGAATCAACGCACAGATTGTTACAGAAATATGACAGAATGCGCAAAAAAGCGCATTAAATCACGTTTCACTTTCGAATTTCGCTCGTTTGTGTTCGATATCAAACAAACCACAGTTTTTATGTGGCTAAATGAGACAAAACGAACACTGAGGGATGGCAATGACAATTCACGATCCACGCTATAGCGATGTGATTATCATTGGCGGGGGCGCGACCGGCGCAGGCATCGCCCGCGACTGCGCGCTCAGGGGGCTGAGCGTCACGCTTCTGGAGCGCCATGATATTGCAACAGGCGCAACCGGACGCAATCATGGTCTGCTGCACAGCGGCGCCCGCTACGCCGTCACCGACGGCGAATCGGCCCGCGAATGTATCGCCGAAAACCAGATCCTCCGGCGCATTGCCCGTCACTGCATTGAGCCCACCGACGGTCTGTTTATTACGCTTCCCGAAGACGATCTCGCCTTTCAGTCAACCTTCATTACCGCCTGCCAGGCCGCAGGCATTCAGGCGCAAGCCATTGATCCTGCCCTCGCGCGCCGCATCGAGCCTTCGGTTAATCCAGCATTGACCGGGGCGGTGAAAGTTCCGGACGGCACCGTGGATCCGTTTCGCCTGACGGCGGCCAACATGCTGGACGCCCGCGAGCATAGCGCGCGGATCCTGACCGGCCATCAGGTCACCGGGCTTATCCGTGAGGGGCATCGCATCGTAGGTGTGCGGGTCCTGGATACGCATTACAACGAACACCACGAGCTCTATGCCGCCGTGGTGGTCAACGCGGCGGGGATCTGGGGGCAACGCATCGCGGAATACGCCGATCTCTCTGTGCGCATGTTTCCGGCCAAAGGCTCGCTGCTGATCCTCGACCACCGCATTAATAACCATGTCATCAACCGCTGCCGCAAACCGTCTGACGCAGATATCCTTGTACCGGGCGATACCATCTCGCTAATCGGGACCACCTCCACCCACATTGACTACAGCGAGATTGATTTCAATCGGGTCACCGCAGAAGAGGTCGACATCCTGCTGCGCGAAGGAGAAAAACTGGCGCCGGTGATGGCCCAGACCCGTATCCTGCGCGCCTACGCGGGTGTGCGTCCGCTTGTTGCCAGCGATGACGATCCGAGCGGACGCAACGTCAGCCGTGGCATTGTGCTGCTTGACCACGCCGCGCGCGACGGGCTGGACGGCTTCATCACCATAACCGGGGGTAAATTGATGACCTACCGTCTGATGGCCGAATGGGCGACGGATGCCGTCTGCCGCAAGCTGGGCAATAGCGAACCGTGCGTGACCGCGGAACAGCCCCTGCCCGGCTCGCGCCAGTCCACCGAGAAAACAGTGCAAAAAATTCTCTCCCTGCCCGCCCCCCTGCGCGGTTCGGCTGTCTATCGCCATGGCGACAGAACGCCGTTGTGGCTGGGCGAAGGACGGCTGAGCCGCAGTCTGGTATGCGAGTGCGAGGCCGTTACCGCCGGGGAAGTGCAATATGCGGTGGAGAATCTGATGGTGAATAGCCTGCTCGATCTCCGCCGCCGCACCCGCGTCGGGATGGGCACCTGTCAGGGGGAGCTGTGTGCCTGCCGTGCCGCCGGGCTGCTGCAGCGTTTTCATACCACCACCGCCACCCAGTCGCTCGATCAGCTCAGCGATTTTTTAAACGAGCGCTGGAAAGGCATTCAGCCTGTCGCCTGGGGCGATGCCCTGCGTGAAAGCGAATTTACCCGCTGGGTGTACCAGGGGCTTTGCGGTCTGGAGAAGGAGCAACGCGATGAAATTTGATACGGTGATCGTCGGCGGCGGGCTGGCGGGTCTGCTCTGTGGCATCAAACTCACGAAGCAGGGACTGCGCTGCGCCATTATCACCCGGGGCCAGAGCGCCCTGCACTTCTCGTCGGGCTCGCTGGATCTGCTGGACGAAACGTACCGCGAAAAACTGCCGGCAGAGCATCCTTATCACCTGATCGGCGCGCAGCACATTGACCGCTTTGCCCTGGAAGCCGAATCTCTGCTGGCTGATTGTGGCGCACGTATGCAGGGGAGCGCCAGGCAAAATCACGCGCGCGTCACGCCGCTCGGTACGCTGCGCGCCGCCTGGCTCAGCCCGGAAGAGGTCCCCGTTGCCCCATTCAAGGCCACGCGCGTGCGGGTGGTGGGTATTAGCGGTTTTCTGGATTTTCAGCCCCATCTGGCGGCGGCCTCGCTCAGTCGCCAGGGGGTCAACGCTGAAACGGCAGAGATTGACCTTCCTGAGCTGGATCTCCTGCGCGACAATCCCAGCGAGTTCCGCGCGGTGAATATTGCCCGTTTGCTCGATAACGAAGAGAAATGGCCGCTGCTGTATGAGGCGCTCAAACCGCTTGCAGAGGGATGCGATGCGCTCTTTATGCCAGCCTGCTTTGGCTTAGGTGATAACCGGCTGTGGTGCTGGCTCTCCGATCGCCTGCCCTGCTCGCTCGGCCTGCTGTCGACGCTTCCCCCTTCCGTGCCCGGCATTCGCCTGCATACCCAGCTTCAGCGCCAGTTTGTGGCCCAGGGTGGCGTGTGGATGGCGGGCGATGAGGTGAAAAAAATCACCCTGACAGACGGCACGGTGAGCGAAATCTGGACCCGCAACCACGACGACATTCCGCTTCGCACGCGTTACGCGGTGCTGGCAAGCGGCAGTTTCTTTAGCAACGGTCTGCTGAGCAGCCGGGAGGGCATTCGCGAGGCGATTATGGGGCTGGATGTGCGCCAGAGTGCCTCCCGCGCGGACTGGTATCAGAGCGATTTCTTTTCCCCGCAGCCCTGGCAGCAGTTCGGCGTGATTGTGGATAACCAGCTGCATCCGCAACTTTCCGGAAAGCCAGTTCCAAATCTCTACGCCATCGGTTCGCTTTTGGGCGGATACGATCCTATCGCCCAGGGCTGCGGCGGCGGCGTCTGCGCCATAACGGCGCTCTATGTAGCAGAGCAGATTTGCCAGCGCACGGAGGCTGAACAATGAACGACACCCGCTTTGAAAGCTGCATCAAATGCACGGTCTGCACCACCGTCTGCCCGGTCAGCGGCGTTAACCCGCGCTATCCCGGGCCGAAACAGGCCGGACCGGACGGCGAGCGCCTGCGTCTGAAGGACGGCGCGCTGTACGATGACGCGCTGAAATACTGCATCAACTGCAAACGCTGTGAAGTCGCCTGCCCGTCGGATGTGAAAATCGGCGACATTATTCAGCGCGCCCGGGCACGCTATAGCACGCAAAAACCGTCGCTGCGCGATGCCATTCTTAGCCATACCGACCTGATGGGCAGCGTCTCCACGCCGTTTGCCCCGCTGGTGAACGCCGCGACCTCGCTGAAACCGGTGCGCCAGCTGCTGGATGCCACGCTGAAGATCGACCATCACCGCAGCCTGCCTAAATATTCCCACGGCACCTTCCGCCGCTGGTACAAATCCGTAGCGGCAGACCAGGCGCGGTATGCCGACCAGGTGGCGTTCTTCCATGGCTGCTACGTGAATTACAACCACCCGCAGTTGGGCAAAGATCTGCTGAAAGTGCTGAACGCCATGGGTACAGGCGTGCAGTTGCTGAGCAAGGAGAAGTGCTGCGGTGTGCCGCTGATCGCCAACGGGTTTACCGATAAAGCGCGCAAACAGGCCAGAAGCAACGTCTCGTCGCTGCGCGAGGCCATCATCGATAAAGGCATTCCGGTGCTGGCCACCTCCTCGACCTGCACCTTCACGCTGCGCGATGAGTATCCGCACCTGCTGGAGGTGGACAATACCGGCCTGCGCGAAAAGATTGAGCTGGCGACGCGTTTCCTGTGGCGCAAGCTGGACAGCGGGCAGACGTTACCGCTGAAAAACTTACCCCTGAAAGTGGTCTACCATACGCCCTGCCATATGGAAAAAATGGGCTGGTCGCTCTACACGCTGGAACTGTTGCGGTTAATTCCGGGGCTGGCGCTGACGGTGCTGGATTCGCGCTGCTGCGGCATTGCGGGGACGTACGGCTTTAAGCGTGAAAATTACGAAACATCACAGGCGATTGGCGCGCCGCTGTTCCGCCAGATTGAGGAGAGCGGCGCCGATATCGTGGTGACCGACTGCGAAACCTGCAAGTGGCAGATAGAGATGTCCACCAGCAAGCGCTGCGAACATCCCATCACGCTGCTGGCGAAGGCGTTGGGTTAGCTATCGCCGGGGCCGCCGCCCCGGCAAACCGGTTACTCAACGAACAGCGATTCCACCACGTTGATCCAGCCGTGCTCGCTGGCCACCTCCTTACCTGCCAGCCAGCGACGCAGCATGTTCAGCGCCATCATGGCGCAGACCTCCTGACGCACCGCCAGGCTGTGGCGGCTGATACCCATTTTGACTCTTAAGGCATGGGTCCCTTCCGGCGTGGCGAGCGCAAAATTGAGATACTCTTCATCCAGTCCCCCAACAAACAGCGCCAGACCGGCAAAATGTTTCACCCGGCGTTCTGACGCCCAGCGTGCCGTCTGCGCCAGCGTCTCCTGCTGGAAGGGCACCACTTCGCTGGCCAGCAGTGGGGCACTGGCCCGGTTTAACTGCAACGCCAGCAGGCCACCGGTAAACTGCTCGCTCAGGGTAACGCTCAGCTGGCGCGACTGCAGATGCTTCGCAATCTGCGCTGGTAGCCCTTCCGTACCCTCGAAAATAAGACTTTCGCCCGCCACGCGCTGCACTTCCGGCCAGAGCGCCAGCATCGCCGCTTTCTGCGTCGCAGGCCCGGTCAGCTTGAGTTCAATGATCGGCATGGAAGAGCGATAGCCCATGGATACCCCCGGTGGCAGCGGCAGGTGATCGAGGCTCTGCGCCAGATCGCTTTCCGAGCGGCCAAAGGTGGTCAGGCGCAGGCAGACTGGCGGTTCAGGCAGGGTAAAACGTTGACGAAGGCGCGGCAGGATCTGCTGTTCGACCATCACTTTAAATTCAGACGGGACACCCGGCGTGAAGAACATCAGGCAGCGGTTCAGTTGAACGGCGAAACCGCAGGCGGTACCCACCGGGTTATCGACCAGTTCGGCGCTGGCCGGGATTTCAGCCTGTTTGCGGTTGCTGGGGGCCATCACGCGGCCACGTTCGGAGAAGAAACGCTCCATCTGGGCCAGCCACGCCTCATGCAACACCAGCCCTTCGCCTTTGGCGGTCGCGGCAGCCAGCGCGCTGAGATCGTCGCCGGTGGGGCCGAGCCCACCGTTCACAATCAGCACGTCGCAGTGTTCGCTACGCTCGCGCAGAACAGTCACCAGCGACTCAAGACTGTCGCCTACGGTATTGCGGCGCGTTAACGGTAATCCTTGCTCAAAGAAAAGATCGGCAAGCCAGGCAGCATTGGTATCAATAATCTGTCCATGCAGCACTTCGTCGCCGGTGGATAACATCTCCACGTTAATCATTGTGTTCTCCCGCTTATATGGTGAAAACACTATAGCGCAATCACCGGCACGGAGAGGAGAGAAACTGGCGCGACGGACGCCGCGCCGGAGGGGTTAGAAGCCTGCGCTGACGCCCACGTACGGGCCGTCAGCCAGCGCGTTGTCGCGGTTGCCCTCTTTGCCCGCCAGGTTCAGATAACGATAGCCCGCTTCGATGGTAATCGGACGCATGATGGTCCAGCGCGCACCCGCGTTAGCTTCTTTATAGCTGTCGATACCGCTGGAGAGGGAGTCCGGAGAGTAGTAATACTCGCCGAACAGGCCGAAGCTGTCGCCAATTTTCCACTGCAGACCGCCGCCCACTGCCGCCGCGTAACCTTCGTCACCGTCGTTCGGGTTGGTATAGATGCCTTTACCGCCGACGGTCGCCAGGAATGGACCAAGCGGAACGTTAAAACCGAGGCCCAGGCTTGCCGCATCGCCATCGTCGTCGTTATGCGTCCAGCCGCCGGTCATCGCCAGGCCTGCGCTATCCGTGCCAAGACCAAAGCCCAGGTGGGTATAGTCCTCGCCCGCCGAGCCGTTGAAGGAAATAGCGTTGGCCGCTGCCGATACACACATCAGGCCTAAGCCCATTAATGCCACTTTTTTCATTGTCGTGATCCCGCACAATTTGTTCACAGATATCCAAAACCGCGAGATTTTAACCTGACTGGCTATGGGATCAATGGACTCCGTGTGCGTCGGACAATTAGTTTGTAACGATTTGATAATATCAACATTTACGTCATCAATAAAAAGCGCATTTTGACGCACAGACCGCCCAGATTTTCACTGGCCATCAGTTGAAGATGGCTGCGGTGCAGGCGGGCGATATCGTTGGCCAGCGCCAGCCCAATCCCGGACCCGGTGGCATCTCCTACATTATCCAGCCGATGAAACGGCAGCATGGCCTGGGAAATCTGATCTTCAGCAATTCCCGGTCCGCTGTCCTCCACGCTCAGCTCAACAGCGTCGTTAACCGTGTGCAGAGACACGGTGACGATGCCCTGCTGCGGGGTGTATTTGATCGCATTCTCCAGCAGGTTGGCACACAGTTCGCCCAGCAGCACCTCATCACCTTCAATCATGACGGATTGCTGAATGCCGTCATAACCTAAATCGATCCCCTTGCTGCGCGCCTGCGCCAGCCGGGAGAAGCAGCAGTTCTGCACCACCTGAACCAGATCCACCGGCGCAAACTGGCGATCCCCCTGCTCTTTGCGCCTCACCGTGGAGAGTTGCAGCAGCCGTTCGGTGAGGACGATGGTGTTATCCAGCGTCACGTTCATGGCACGTAAACTCTCCTGCCACAGGGCCGGATCGTTTCGCGTCAGGGCAACGGAAACCTGGGTTTTGAGCACCGCCAGCGGCGTTTTGAGCTGATGAGACGCATCGGCGTTGAAGCGCTCCTGGCGGGAAAGCACGCCGCGTAATCTGTCGATATAACGGTTAAAAGCCACGATCAGCAGCCGCGTTTCCGACCAGGGCAGCAGCTCCGGCAGCGGGGCCAGCAGCCCAGGCTCACGGCGCACCATCAGCGAGGAGAGCTGACGCATCGGGCGCAGCACGCGGCGCAGCAGCCAGGCGGTTAAGACCAGCGTCAGCAGCACCAGTAGCCCCTGCGAAACGAGTGATGAAAACAGAAGCTGTGTGGCGAGATAGCGCCGCGACTGCAAGGTTTCGGCGACGTAGATCTCCGCCATACCGGAAACATTGTCTTCGTTAATTGGCTGGAGCAGCTTCGCCACGCGGATCGCCTGGCCGCGATACTCAGTATGATAAAACCAGGCCAGCGCGGGATAGTGCGTGGTGCGCGACGTGGAGCGGGGCATATTCGGCAGATCGTCATAGCCGGAGATCACCCGCCCCTCCGGGTCAACCACCTTGTAATAGAGGCGATCGTTCATGTTCAGCTCGAAGCTGTCGAGCACCACCCAGGGAACATCGACCAGCAGCTTGCCGTTGTGCACCTCCAGCCGCTCAGAGACGGTACGCGCCGACGATAACAGCGTGCGGTCGTACGCCTGGGTCGCCGCCTGCAGGGCGCTGACGTAACTGTTAAAGGCCGACAATCCCCACAGCAACAGCAGCGGTAGGCCGAGAAAAAGCAGCAGTTGCAGATAAAGCGACTGAGGTTTAACCCACTTCATCGCCGCACTCCAGCACATAGCCCAGCCCGCGCAGGGTGGTGATCCGCACCCCGCTGCCAGTCAGTTTTTTGCGCAGGCGATGAATGTAGAGATCGAGACTCTCGGGGCTGACGTCATCATTCAGGCTAAACACCTGATCGAACAACTGCTGGCGGGAGACGGGCCGGGTGCGGCGATGCATCAGCACCTTCAGCAGTGACAGTTCGCGCGGGGTGAGCGAGAGCGGCTCATCGCGCAGCAGGAAAAAACCGTCGTCGTCATACTCCAGCTCCCCAAGACGCTGGCGTTCCTGGGTTCGCCCCTCGCTTCGGCGCAGCAGGGCGCGAAGCCTGGCGTCCAGCTCCTCCAGCTCAAACGGTTTTGGCAGATAATCATCCGCCCCGGCGTTCAGGCCTTTCACCCGATCCGCCACGTTGCTGCGTGCGGTGAGAAACAGCACCGGCAAGGTCTGGCCGCGTTTTCGTAAACGGTGCACCACCTCCAGGCCGTCAAAACCGGGCATACCGATGTCCAGTATCGCCACCGCGTAGTTTTCCCCCTGCAGGAGATGATCGGCCGCGCGCCCGTCAGAAACGCAGTCTACGGCAAAGCCCTCCTGCACCAGCGCTTTCTCCAGCCAGTGAGCCAGCTCACGATTATCTTCCGCCAGTAAGAGACGCATATCACATCCTGTAAAGTTGGTGTCGCGTTGAAAGGGAAATGAAAGGTTATTGTTTTAACAATCACGCAACGGAACCGCTACAAGGTGGTTCACATAATCAGAAAAAACCCGTACCCGTACCCCCGGATCGCCGGCGTGAGGATAAACGATGAAAAAACAATTACTTTCAACGGTTGCTGCAAGCGTATTAATGTTGAGTGCCTCTGTTGTCCAGGCGCAGGACGCTCCGTCCCGCACCGAATGTATCGCTCCGGCCAAACCGGGCGGCGGTTTCGATCTCACCTGCAAGCTGATTCAGGTCAGCCTGCTGGAGACGAAGGCCATTGAAAAACCGATGCGCGTGACCTACATGCCAGGCGGCGTGGGCGCGGTGGCCTATAACGCGATTGTCGCGCAACGTCCGGCGGAAGCCGGCACGGTGGTCGCCTTCTCCGGCGGCTCGCTGCTGAACCTTTCCCAGGGCAAGTTTGGCCGCTACGGCGTGGATGACGTGCGCTGGCTGGCCACCGTCGGTACCGACTACGGCATGATCGCCGTGCGCGCAGATTCCCCGTGGAAATCCCTGAAGGATTTGCTCACCGCCATGGAAAAAGACCCCAACAGCGTGGTGATTGGCGCAGGCGCCTCCATCGGCAGCCAGGACTGGATGAAAGCCGCCCTGCTGGCGCAGCAGGCGAAAGTGGATCCGCACAAAATGCGTTACGTGGCGTTTGAGGGCGGCGGTGAACCGGTGACGGCGCTGATGGGCAACCACGTGCAGGCAGTTTCCGGTGATCTCAGTGAAATGGTGCCTTACCTGAGCGGCGATAAAATCCGCGTGCTGGCGGTCTTCTCCGAAAACCGTCTGCCGGGACAGCTGGCAAACGTGCCGACTGCAAAAGAGCAGGGTTATGACCTCGTCTGGCCGATTATCCGCGGCTTCTTTGTCGGGCCAAAAGTGACCGATGCCGAATACCAGTGGTGGGTCGACAACTTTAACAAACTGCAGCAGACAGACGAATTTAAAAAGCAGCGCGATCTGCGCGGGCTGTTTGAGTTCAACCTGAACGGTAAGCAGCTGGACGAGTATGTCAAAAAACAGGTGAATGACTACCGCGAGAAGGCAAAAGCGTTTGGCCTGGCCAAATAACCGGAGGCGCTATGAGCGATCGCATTTTTGCCGGGATCTGGTTGTTGCTCTGTATTGGCGGGATGTTCGTCGCCTGGCAGATCCACAGCGAATACAGCTATGAACCCGTGGGGCCCCGCCCCTTTCCAATGGGCATTGTCGGCCTGATGCTGCTTTGCTCGGTGGCCATGCTGTTACGCCACCCGGATACCGTAGAGTGGCCGCCCAGACGCATTTTGCAGCGGCTGTTGGTGATGGTCATTGTGCTGCTGATGTATGCCTGGGGCTTTGAATGGCTCGGCTTCCCGGTGGCGACCGCCATCCTGACGATGGTGATCGGCATGCTGTTTAACGCCAGCCTCCCTGCGGCGGGGATCTCGGGTGTGGTGATGGGCATTTTCCTGTGGTACGCCTTTGACCGCCTGCTGGATGTGACGCTGCCGCTTGGCGCCTGGCTTAATTAACGGAGCACGCTATGGATACCTGGATTTACCTCTCACAGGGGTTCGCCGTGGCGATGACCCCGGAAAACCTGGTGATCGCCCTGATCGGCTGCTTCGTCGGGACGATCGTCGGTCTGCTGCCCGGACTTGGGCCCATCAACGGGGTCGCTATTTTGCTCCCGCTGGCGTTTGCCCTGCATCTGCCTGCGGAATCGGCGCTGATCCTGCTGGCGACGGTCTACATCGGCTGTGAATATGGCGGCCGTATCTCGTCAATACTGCTCAACGTGCCCGGGGATGCGGCGGCCATTATGACCGCGCTGGATGGTTACCCGATGGCGCGGCAGGGGCGCGGCGGCGTGGCGCTGTCTATTTCCGCCGTCAGTTCGTTCTTTGGCTCGCTGATTGCCATTGGCGGCATCATTCTGTTTGCGCCTGCGCTGGCCCAGTGGTCGCTGGCGTTTGGTCCGGCAGAGTATTTTGCCCTGATGGTCTTCGCCATTGCCTGTCTCGGCAGCATGATGGCGCAAAACCCACTGAAATCGTTTTTGTCTGCGCTGATTGGCTTAGGGTTAGCCACCGTCGGCGTGGATGCCAACACCGGGGTCTATCGTTTTACCTTCGACAGCGTTCACCTCTCCGACGGCGTGCAGTTTATCGTGGTCGTGATTGGTCTGTTCTCTGTCTCTGAGATCTTACTGATGCTGGAACATACCAGCAGCGGGCAGACGCTGGTGCGTAAAACCGGCCGGATGCTCTTTAACGCCAAAGAGGGCGCGCAGTGTATCGGTACTACGCTGCGTTCAGGGGTGATTGGTTTCTTTGTCGGCATTCTGCCGGGCGCCGGAGCAACCATCGCCAGCGCCATCACCTACATGACGGAGAAAAAGCTCAGCGGCAACAGCGACAGCTTTGGCAAAGGCGATATTCGCGGCGTCGCCGCACCTGAGGCGGCCAACAATGCCTCGGCCTGCGGCTCGTTTATTCCCATGCTGACGCTCGGCGTACCCGGCTCCGGTACCACGGCGGTGATGATGGGAGCGCTGACGCTCTATAACATCACGCCAGGACCGGCGATGTTTACCGAACAGCCGGACATCGTCTGGGGACTGATTGCGGCGCTGCTGATTGCTAACGTCATGCTGCTGGTGATGAACATCCCGCTGATTGGCCTGTTCACCCGTATGTTGACCATTCCGCTGTGGTTCCTGGTCCCCGCGATCGCGGCCGTCTCGGCGGTGGGGGTGTATGCGGTACACAGCACCACCTTCGACCTGATTCTGATGGTGGTGCTGGGGGTGTTCGGCTACATCTTGCGTAAAATGCACTTCCCGATGTCGCCGCTGATTTTAGGGTTTGTGCTGGGTGAGATGCTGGAGCAGAACCTGCGCCGCGCTCTGTCCATCAGCAATGGTAATGTCTCCATTCTGTGGGACAGCAACGTGGCGAAGATCCTGCTGACGCTGGCGATTGTGGTGGTGGTCGTACCGCCGGTGCTGCGCCTGCTTCGTCGCCGTCAACGTAAGCCGCAGCCCGATATCGGCTAATTACCCTGACAGTTGGGCATTCACCCACTGTGTTAACGCCTGGCGGGAGATCTTAATCCCGCCATTTTTTAGTTCTGCTGGCAGCACCAGCCAGTGCACGGGCTGCTCAAATCGCGCCATTTTGCCCTGTACCCACTCCGGGAAGCGGGTGAAATCCGTTCCCGGTTCACACTCCACTACCGCCACCGGACGCTGACCAAATTCGGCGTCATTCAGCGGGACAATAAAGACCTGGCTGATGTGCGGATGGGTCGCGATAATCCGCTCAAGGCTCTCCGGCTGAATGCCCTCGCCTCCGCTGAAAAAGAGGTTATCCATCCGACCGAGGATCGTCAGGCGACCCTCATGCAGCTCCCCGCGATCGCGGGTGGCAAACCAGCCCTCAGAATTTGTGAGCGGCAGCAGCGCGCCGTCGCGCCAGTAGCCTGAGGCCATGCTTTGCGCCCTGATCCACACTTCACCGTTAACAACCTGCACCTCCCTGCCCGGCAATGCGCAGCCCACGTCCGGCTCACCGTCAGCCTCTTTCGCGCAGACGGTAGAGGCAAACTCCGTCAGGCCGTAGCCACAAAACGTAGAAATACCCTGCGCGCGCGCCTGTTGCGTCAACTCAACGGGGATGGCGGCCCCGCCCAGGAGTACCGCTTTCAGCGCGATGTGCTGGTGTGTATTGAGCAGACGCCAGAGCTGGGTTGGCACCAGCGAGGCATGCGTACACCCCTGCAAGGCCTGCTCCAGCGGCTGCTTCTCGCGCACGGTTAAGCGCGCGCCGGCCTGCAGCCAGCGCCATAAGATCCCCTGCCCGGAGACATGAAACAGCGGCAGCGAAAGCAGCCAGTCGTCATCCTCGCCGTAGGGCATCAGCGCGAGGACACCCTCAGCGCTGGCAAGATGCGCCCCGCAGGTATGAACGGCCGCTTTCGGCAGCCCGGTAGAGCCGGAGGTGAGCGTCATTGAGGCCAGCCGCTCAGGCTGCCATGCCACGCTGTATTCGCCAGACTGTGCATGCATGCCAAGCGCGGCGAGTCCGTCATAGTGACCATCCAGCACCAGCGCAAAACGCAGCGTCATTTGCAGAAGCAATACCTCCAGCAGCGGGCGCGGGAGCTGAGGGTTAACGGGAAGAATACGCGCGCCGCACTGGAGCAGCGCCAGCCATGCGAGCAGAGTCTGCGGATGATTATGGGCAAGCAGCAGCACGCCGTCCCCCGCCTCCACGCCCTGCTGATGGAACCCTGCAGCCAGATTGTCGATGCGGGTGCAGAGCTGTTGCCAGCTCAGCACCTCGTCGTTGAGACGCAGAGCCGGTTTATCAGCACGCTGCTCGCGCCAGTGCCGCCACGGCCAGTCACTAAAACTCATTGCAACGGCTCCAGGGCCTCAACGCCCGCGCACGGCAGGGCGCTACCCGGCCACGGGCGAATAAGCTGGGTTTGCATCAGGTTTAACGTATCCAGCCCCGGGATGGTATCGGGCGTTAACCAGGCGGCAATACGCGCCAGCTGCGTCAGCCCAAGGCTGGATTCGATGGAGGAGCTGATCACCGCCGTCAGTCCTGCGCTATGCGCTGCCGTCACCTGGGCACGCACCTTCGCCAGACTGCCCGTTAGCGTCGGTTTTATGACCACGGCGCTGACGCCCGGCTCGGCGGTAAAGGCAAAGTCCGCCTCGCGCAGGCTTTCGTCCCAGGCGATGGCTATGCCGGTTTCGCGGGCAAAGCCGCGTGAATCCTCACGGGTTTTGCACGGCTCTTCCAGAAAAGCGATGCGGCTGCGGTACGCCGGATTGACGTACTTCGCGAACTGCTGCGCCTTAAGCGGCGTCCAGGCGCGGTTGGCATCCAGACGCAGGCGCAGATCGGGGATTGCCTCCAGCAAGAGGTTAGCGACCATGCCGTCGCGTACCGCTTCGTAAAGACCGACTTTGATTTTCGCCACTTTCTCGCCGGGCATAGCGCTGAGCAGTGCAAACAGCTCATCCGGATCGCCGGTACAGAGCGGCGCGGCACGGTAATCGGCCTCATCAGGGAGGCTGCCGTCGAGCTCCGCGAGCGCACAACTGATGCCGAACGCGGCGGAAGGAACTTCGGGCAGCGGCGGATTCAGGCCTGTACGCCATTCCTCTACCCATGCCACCAGCGCAGCCTGCGCCTCCTCCAGCGACTCCAGGCTAAAGCCCGGCAGAGGCGAAATCTCGCCCCAGCCCTGCCCTTCGCCCTGCTGCAGTTGCACGAAGAAGCCATCACGGGTTTTTAACCGCCGTTCACGCAGCACCACGCCCGCGTCCATCGGTATCTGCCAGCGGTAAACCTGCGCGCTGCGCATTACGGGTTCCGTTTGTATTTGCTGAAGTCCGGCTGGCGCTTCTCGTTAAACGCGTTGCGTCCTTCCTGACCCTCTTCAGTCATGTAGAAGAGCATGGTGGCGTTACCCGCCAGCTCTTGCAGACCGGCCTGGCCGTCGCAGTCGGCGTTCAGGGCCGCTTTCAGGCAGCGCAGCGCCATCGGACTGTTCTGCAGCATTTCACGACACCAACGCACGGTCTCTTTTTCGAGGTCGGCAATCGGCACCACGGTGTTCACCAGGCCCATATCCAGTGCTTCCTGAGCGTTATACTGGCGGCAGAGGAACCAGATTTCACGCGCTTTTTTCTGACCGACAATGCGCGCCATATAAGAGGCACCCCAGCCGCCGTCGAAGGAGCCGACTTTTGGTCCGGTCTGCCCGAAGATGGCGTTCTCTGCGGCAATGGTCAGATCGCACATCATATGCAGCACGTGACCACCGCCGATGGAGTAGCCCGCCACCATTGCGACAACCGGTTTCGGGCAGGTGCGGATCTGACGCTGGAAGTCAAGCACGTTCAGGTGATGGGTACCCGCATCGTCCTGGTATCCGCCGTAGTCACCGCGTACTTTCTGATCGCCACCGGAGCAGAACGCTTTTTCACCTTCCCCGGTCAGGACGATAACGCCGATGTTGTCGTCATAGCGCGCATCCGCCAGGGCCTGAATCATCTCTTTGACGGTTAACGGGCGAAACGCGTTACGCACCTCTGGACGGTTAATGGTGATTTTGGCGATGCCGTCAGTGGACTTGTGGTAACGAATGTCGGTATAGCCTTCGGAGCAGTCCAGCCATTCCACCGGTGCATAGAGCATGTTTTCATCAGGGTAGATCATAGAGTGTCCTTAATTGAAAGAGGGAGTATCTGGGCCAGACGCTCAGCCACCGCAGCGGGGTTTTCCCGATGGGCGTTATGTCCGGCGTGAGGAATTTCATGGCGGGTGGCGGTAAGCTGCCGGGCAATACCCCGAAACTTAGGGTCCTGTTCGCCATAGAGATAGAAAAAAGGAAGTGCGCACGAGGCGAGCTCAGGGCGTAAATCGGCTTGTTCGGCAAGCGACGTCGCCTGGAGCATGGCGGCCAGAGCTGGACCATTATTCTGGCTACGCAGGGCGACAAGCTGTTCGCGCTGCGCGGGGGTTAGCGAGGCAAATACCGGCTGCTGATACCAGTCGGCAAATACCGACGCCAGAGGTTCATGGCGCAAGCGTGCCGCCCACTGCGCATCGGAGGCGCGACGGCTCGTCCGCGCGTGTTCATCGCTCAACCCCGGATGCGCCCCCTCCACAATCAGCCCCTGTAGCCCCCCGGGCCGCTGGCAGGCGTGATACATCGCAATGCGGCCGCCGAGGGAGTACCCCACCAGCCAGTAATTTAGTATGTTGTAACTAATCAGAGTGCGATTGAGCAAGCCGTTGAGATGATGGAAATCACTCACCACAATGGAGGCCGACTCTCCGTGTCCCGGGAGATCGAGATAGAGGCGGGAATAATCGCTCAGGCGCTCCCCTGACACCTGCCATTCGCGGCAATCGCCGGAAAAACCGTGCAGGAAAACCAGCCAGGGTTTATCCGGCTGACCTTTACGCTGGGTTCCCGCGAGGATCATAGATGGCTTACCTGCGCCAGCAGGTTTTGCAGCATCTGCGCCCCGTCGCTGTCGTTTACCACCACCTCGATTAGCGTGGTGCCGGGTTTGCTCCACGCCGTGCTGAGCGCGCTCTCCAGCTCCGCCCAGTTTTCCGGGCGCTGATACTTGAGGCTGAACATCGCCGCCGCATGTTCAAACTGCACGTTCTGCGGCATCAGATAAAAGCGTTCCCGTTCGCTCTGCGGCGTCGGCAACAGGGAGAAAATCTGGCCGCCATTGTTGTTGATCACCAGCAGCACAAAGGGCGCCGAAGCCTGACGAAGCAGCGCCAGCGCGTTCAGATCGTACAGCGCCGAGAGATCGCCGACGATCGCCAGCGTCGAACGGGCATTCGCGCGCTGAAGCCCTGCTGCGGTTGAAATCAGACCGTCGATACCGCTGGCGCCACGGTTACTGAATACCGGGTAGCCCGCCGGCAGGCGGGAGAAAGCGTCAATCAGACGCACCACCAGGCTGTTGCCCACAAACAACTGCCCCTGTTCGGGCAGATAGCGATGGATGCGGTGGGCCAGCTGCGCTTCACCGAATGCGTCGCTGTGTTGCGCCGTCAGTTCCCAGGCCTGGCGAGAGAGTTCAGGAATGTCGGTTGCCCAGGGGGCACGTTTTTCCGCCGGATGCAGCTCCAGCCACTCGGCCACGCTGGATACCAACCGACGGCCACGATGGTGCGCGGGATCCAGCCGCCCTTCGCGGGAATCGACCAGCCAGTACTCTTCCGGCCTGCAGGTGGCCTGCCACTGCAGAAGACGTTTACCCGTCAGGCTGCCGCCAAGCTGCACCACAATCTGCGCCTGCTCCAGTTCGGTCACGGCTCTGGCGTTGCCGAGCCAGAGATCCGCGCACGGCAGCGGCTGGCCGGTCTGGGAGAGCACGTCGCCAATCAGCGGCCAGCCAAGCCGTTGCGCCCACTGCGCTACCTGCTTGCCTTCCTCGGCGCTCATCCTGCCCGCGATGACCACACCGCGTTTCTGCCGCCAGAAGAACCAGTCGCGCTGTTGGGGGCTTGAAAGCGCCGCCGGAGCGCGCAGCCAGGGTTTATCGCTCTGCCACCAGTCGCCCAGCGCCTGCTGCCACTCAAGATCGGTATCATCCATTTCGCCATACAGCGGCTCGGCAAACGGACAGTTGATGTGCAGCGCCCCGGCACGCAGCCCGCCCAGGGCGTTATCCACCGTCGAAACCAGCCAGCGGGCGGGAATATCGCGGGTCGGACGCGGCAGCGACAGGGTTTCTGTCGGATGGGTGGCAAAAATCCCCGACTGGCGAATGGCCTGATTGGCGCCGCAGTCGATCAGCTCCGGAGGACGATCTGCCGTCAGCAGCACCAGTTTTTCACCGGTCAGACCGGCTTCGATCAATGCGGGATAGAGGTTAGCCACCGCCGTGCCGGAGGTCACAATCACCGCCACCGGCTCATGGCTGGCTTTTGCCAGCCCCAGCGCCAGATGGCCGAGACCGCGCTCATCAAAATGGGTGTGATGAATAAAGGCGCGGTTTTCGGCGGCGGCCAGGGTCAACGGCGTTGAGCGCGAGCCGGGCGCAATGCAAACATGCCTGACGCCATGGCGGGTCAGGGCTTCAAGGATCACCGCCGCCCAGCGCCGGTTAAAGGAACTCACTGACATGGAATTGTCCGGTATCAATATTGCGACGTAGTATAAATAATAGAGAAAGATGTAATTTTGATATGAATCGGGAATGTATGACTCAGTATTAATCCTTTAGGAGCAGAGAGCGCAGCCCGGCTGCTTTATTTTCAATCTCCTGCCACTCCTGATCGGGGTCAGAACCGCTGACGATCCCCGCCCCGGCATACAGGCGAACACAGCTCTCCTCAACGCTTGCCGAACGCAGCGCCACGCAGAACTCGCTTTGTGCTAACGAGAGATACCCGGCGGAACCGGCATACCACTCCCGGTCGAAGGGTTCATTGTGGGCGATGAAATCCCACGCCGCCTGGCGCGGCAGACCGGCAACGGCCGCGGTAGGCTGCAGGCGCAGCAGGCACTGTTCATCGTCCGGCTGTTGCAGCGCGGTCCAGATGCAGCGGCGTAAATGCTGAACCTTCCGCAAGCGCACGATTTGCGGCGGGAGGACATCAAGCACCCCGTTTTCCCGCTGCAGGCGCTGGCAGATGTCCTCAACCACCAGCATATTTTCCCGCTGGTTTTTATCGTCGGTCATCAGCCAGTTACCCAGCCGTGCGGCATGGGCATCGTCCGGATGGCTGGCAACGGTACCGGCCAGCGCTTCGGTGCGCAGCAGCAAACCGCGCCGCCGCCACAGCCGTTCCGGCGATGAGCCGAGAAACGCCCGGCTGGCATCAGGGCGCATAAAGAAGTGATAGCACTGGAAGTTGACCTGCCGGCTGGCCGCCATCAGCGCGGCGGGGTTTACCGCCTCGTTAAACTGCAAATCTGTCGCCCGGGCCAGCACCACTTTATCGAATGCCCCCCGGCCGATAGCCTCTGTCGCCCGGGTAATCAGCTGAAGCCAGCCGGCCCGGTCAGGGAGATGCGTTTCGCTCACCACCGCCTGCGTGACCGGGGCGACAGGCTGGCTCTCCGCCAAAGTCTGCATAAACTCCCGCGCGCGCTGGGCCTCCGCTTTCAGGGAGGTGTCGCTCCAGAGCACCAGGCGCAACGTTGCGGTCCCGCCGAAGCGCTGCCACAAAAGGCGCGGCAGGAACAGGCTGCCCTGCTTTGGATCGAAGGCATTAACGCCCACCACTCTCAGGTCGGGTGCGTGTGGATAACGGTTTAAAAACTGACGGGCAACGGATAACGAGGAGAAATGCGTTATCGCTCCGAGAGCAGCATACTCTTCGTCGCCATTGCGCTGCTGCCAGTAGAACTGCGGGTAGATGTGCTGGGCATTCAGCCAGCCGAGCGGATCAAACGCGTCGTTGAGGGCAAAGGAGACATCGAGATAATGCAGGCCTGGGGTATCGGGAAAATCGTCAGCTAATTGTTGGCAAAGGCCTTTCAGCGCGGTGGAAATCGAGTGCACGCGAACTTCTCCCAGCTCAAAAACCTCACATTATAAGGGGTACTAAACAGAAAAAGCAGTACCCCGAGTTGGCAGGGAGAAGCGTTCGTGCTGTGTTGTTAACGGCGGGCGAGTAAAATACCCAACACCAGGCCGGCGGCGGCGCCTACGCCAATCCCCTGCCACGGCTTTTCACGGACATAATCATCCGCACGATAGACCGCTTTTTTGGCCTTGTAATAGTATTGATCGGACGCATGACCCACGCGCGTTTTCACATCATGCAGAGCCTGCTCAGCACGCGCTTTTAGCTCAATGTATTTCTGATCGGCCGGATCGCCGGAAGAGCGTAAGACCTCCTCCAGGGTTTCACTCAGCAGGGTCAGATCGTCATCTACATGGTTATCCGATGATTGATAAGACATAGTGTTCTCCATGTGGTTGCATCAGTTCCGTAACTATAGACAATGCTTGACGATTCCGCCTGCTACGCTTGTTGTACCTCTTTCGCCATACCCACGTGCGGAATGCTATCTTCGTCGTAGATATCCGTCACCTGCACAAAGCCAAAACGGGCATAAAAAGTGTGCAGATGCGCCTGCGCCCCGAGGTATAACGCCTTGTCGGGCCAGTTATTTTCGCAGGAACGCAGCGCGTGCTCCATCAGGGCATAGCCCAGCTTCTCGCCCCGCACCTCACGGCTGATAATCACGCGGCCAATCACAACGGGGGAGAAATCGTCGTCACTTTTCAGAATCCTCGCATACGCCACCAGCCGGTTATCTTTCCAGCCGAGGATATGGCGGTTCTCCCCCACCAGGTCTTCGCCGTCAATGTCCTGATAGGGGCAGGTTTGCTCAACGACAAACACCTCACAGCGCAGTTGAAGTAAGGCGTAAAGCACAGGAACGGACAGCTCGCTATGGTGCAGATCTTGCCACTGGATCATTGGGGTCTCCTTATCGTGAGGGGAGCCGTTATACTAATGACTTTTCATCCCCGGTGCAGAGGCTGAGTGCATTATGGAGCTGTTTTTTTTAGGAACATCCGCTGGCGTACCGACCCGTACGCGCAACGTCACCTCAATTTTGCTGGATCTCCAGCACCCCACCCGCGGCGGGCTGTGGATGTTTGACTGCGGCGAAGGCACGCAGCACCAGCTGCTGCGCACCGCCGCGCATCCCGGCAAGCTGGATAAAATTTTCATCACTCACCTGCACGGCGATCACCTTTTTGGCATGCCGGGGCTGCTCTGCAGCCGCTCGATGGCGGGCAATATCCAGCCGCTGACCATTTACGGCCCGCACGGTATCCGGGAGTTTGTTGAAACCAGCCTGCGGATCAGCGGCTCGTGGACGGATTATCCCCTCGAGATTATTGAGATCAAACCGGGCGTGGTGTTCAAAGATGATGCTTACACGGTAACCGCTGCGGCGCTCAATCACCCCGTGGAGTGTTACGGTTTTCGCATTGAAGAGCGGGATAAACCCGGCGCGCTGGACGGTGCCGCGCTGATTGCCGCGGGAGTGCCCTTCGGCCCGCTGTTTCAGCAGCTAAAACGCGGCGAAAGCGTCACCCTGGAAGATGGCCGGACCATCAACGGTGCGGCGTATCTCTCCCCGCCCCGTCCGGGTAAGAAGCTGGCCCTCTTCGGGGATACCGCCCCCTGCGAGAACGCCCTTGCGCTGGCTCAGGGCGTCGATCTGCTGGTGCATGAGGCCACGCTGGAGGTAGCGATGGAGGAGAAAGCCAATAGCCGCGGCCACAGCTCCACGCATCAGGCGGCCAGGCTTGCCCGCGACGCGCAGGTAAAAAAACTGATCGTCACCCACGTCAGCTCCCGTTACGACGCCGAAGGCTGCGCCATGCTGCTGGCGGAGTGTTGCGCCATCTTTGCTGCCAGCGAGCTGGCAGAAGATTTTGCTACCGTGCGCGTTTAATGCTCTGGTTTTCCCCGAAACTGCCGATAACCCTATCAGGCCGGTATTTTTCACTGAGGGGCAAACATGGATAACTTCCAGAAAGACATTGATGACAGGGCAAATCTTACTCTGTCGAACCGATTTGAGCTGCTGCTGTTTCGTCTTGGCCGCTCAATGAATGAAAACAAATCTGAGCTGTTCGGCATCAACGTCTTTAAGCTTCGCGAGATTGTGCCCATGCCCTCGTTCACCAAACCGGCGGGGATGAAGTCGCCCCTGATGGGTATGGTTAATATTCGCGATCAGGTGATCCCGGTTATCGACCTGGCCGCGGTGGCAGGCTGCAAGCCAACGACGGGGCTGAACATTTTGCTGATCACCGAGTATGCCCGTAGCGTCCAGGCGTTTGCCGTGGAGTCGGTCGAAAATATCATGCGCCTGGACTGGAAGCAGGTGCATGCGGCGGAAACCGCGGTCAGCGGACGCTATATCACCAGTATCGCCTGTCTGGATGAGAAGACGGATACCAACGATCTGGCGATGGTGCTGGACGTTGAGCAGATCCTCTATGACATCACTCCGGCTAACCACGACCTGCATGCTACCGATCTGAAAATCACCAAATTCAATATCAAGCCGGGTGCGGTGGCGATTGTGGCAGAAGACTCCAAAGTGGCGCGCTCAATGCTGGAAAAAGGGCTGCAGGCGATGCAGATCCCGGCGCAGCTGCATATCACCGGCAAAGAGGCCTGGGAGAAGATCGGCGTGCTGGCCGCGCAGGCCCAGGCGGAAGGGGTGCCCATTACCGATAAGATCTCGCTGGTGCTGACCGACCTTGAGATGCCGGAGATGGATGGCTTTACCCTGACGCGCAAAATCAAAACCGACGCCATCCTGAAGGATATTCCGGTGGTGATCCACTCTTCCCTGTCCGGTAACGCCAACGAAGATCATATCCGCAAGGTGAAAGCCGATGGATACGTGGCGAAGTTCGAGCTGAACGAGCTGTCATCGGTGATTGAAGAGGTGCTGGAGCGCGCCAACAAGAAAATCGACGGGCCGCTGATTAGCCGTAAGCAGCTGGCTTAAGCCCGGCGGCGCTTCGCTTGCACGGGCCTACGGTTTTGTAGGCCGGGTAAGCGCAGCGCCACCCGGCAATAAAAAAACCCGCCGAAGCGGGTTTTTTTTTCTGCCGTTTTTACATCAGCGGCATCGCATGCTGCACGATGGTGATCAGCGGCTGCGGATAGATACCGAAGATCAGCACCAGCAGCGCGGAGATGAGCACCACAATACCGCCGGCGCTGTACTGCCAGTTGCCTGGCGCATCGCGGTTGAGCTGCTGAGGCGCACTCAGGTAGAGGCTCACGGCAACGCGCAGGTAGTAGTAGAGACCAATCGCGGAGCCGATAACGACACCCGCCGTCAGCCACCACAGACCGGCCTGCACACCCACTGCCAGCACATAGAACTTCCCGATAAAGCCGAGCGTCATCGGGATACCTGCCAGCGAGAGCATCATCACGGTCATCACCGCGGAGAGGATCGGACGGTGCCAGAACAGACCACGGTAGGAGAAGAGCGAGTCGGCATCCGGGCCACGGTACGGGCTGGACATCAGGCTCACCACGCCGAAGGCGCCGAGGCTGCTGAACAGGTAACCGGCCAGGTAGACACCCACGGTCTCCATGGACATCTGACCGCTCTGCAGGGCAATCAGCGCCACCATCAGATAGCCGAGGTGGGAGATGGAGGAGTAACCGAGCAGACGCTTGATGTTGGTCTGGCTCAGCGCCATCAGGTTACCGAAGATGATGGAGACAAAGGCGATCACGCCCAGCACTACGCGAACCGCTTCGCTGTCACCCACCGGGGCGTAGAGGAACAGACGCATCACCACCCCGAAGATAGCGATCTTGCTCGCCGTCGCCAGGAAGGTGGATACCGGCGCTGGCGCACCCTGGTAGACGTCTGGCGTCCACAGGTGGAACGGCACCAGAGAGAGTTTAAAGCCGAGGCCAACAATCATCATGCCCAGACCCGCCAGCAGCAGCGGCTCATGCAGCATGCCGTCGCCGAGGCTCTTGCCGAGCGCTTCAAATGAGAGGTTACCGGACTGAGCGTAGAGCAGCGCAATACCAAACAGCAGGAAGGACGAAGCAGCAGCAGACAGGATCGTATACTTGATACTCGCTTCCAGAGAGCGCTTCTGGCGGAAGGCATAACCAATCAGGCCGAACAGCGGCAGCGAGATCAGCTCAATACCGAGGAACAGCGCCGCCAGATGGTTGGCATTCGCCAGCAGAATGCCGCCCAGGGCCGCAATCAGAACCAGCAGGTAAAACTCTTCTCTGTTGTCGTTGTACCCTTCCAGCCACGGGTAGGCAAAGGTGCAGGTCGCCAGACTGGCTAACAGCACCAGCCCGGTGTAGAGCATGGCGAAGCCATCAACGCGCATCAGCGGCGTGACGTCCATCGCCCCCGCCTGGCCAACAAACCAGAGGGAGACTAACGCAGCGTTCAGACCCAGAACCGCCAGCGTGGCATTCAGGAAGTGATTGCGTCGCCACGCAATGGAGAGCATCACAACCACCACCGTCAATCCGACGATCAGCAGCGGTAGCAGCGCAATCAGTTGTTGTGGAGTTATTGTCATGGCGATTTACGGCCTTGTAGTAGAAGCAGAATTAACAAACCACTGCTGGATATTACCCATCGCGGAGTGCGAGGTATCCAGAATCGGCTGCGGGAAGAAGCCCAGCAGCACCAGCAGTACGACCAGCAGCAGGATGATGAACAGCTCGCGCAGCGACATCCCCGGCAGTTCTTTAGCAGCGATCTCACTCTTCGCTTTACCGAAGTAAGCGCGGTGCAGCATCGCCAGCGAGTAAACGGAGGCGAACACCAGACCGAAGGTGGAGATCACGGTGATCGTCGGCACCACTTTAAAGCTGCCGAACAGGATCATAAATTCGCCAACGAAGTTACCGGTCCCCGGCATCCCCAGCGTGGCAACCGCGAAGAACATCGACATCGCTGGCAGCCACTTAATTTTGCTCCACAGACCACCCATCTGACGCATGTCACGGGTGTGCAGACGTTCGTACAGCTGACCACACAGGATGAAGAGACCGGCTGCGGAGAGACCGTGGGCAATCATCTGGATCACCGCGCCCTGGTAGGCCAGCTGGCTGCCGGTATAGATAGCAATCAGCACGAAGCCCATGTGGGAAACGGAGGTGTAGGCAATCAGACGCTTGATGTCGTACTGCGTGAAGGCCATCCAGGCACCGTAGAAGATACCGATCACACCGAGCCACATGGCAATCGGCGCAAACTCTGCGGAGGCATTCGGGAACAGCGGCAGCGCGAAACGCAGCAGACCGTAGGCCGCGGTTTTCAGCAGGATGCCCGCCAGGTCAACGGAACCCGCCGTTGGTGCCTGGGAGTGCGCATCTGGCAGCCAGCCGTGCAGCGGCACCACCGGCATCTTCACCGCAAACGCAATGAAGAAGCCCAGCATCAGCAGGTATTCTACGCCGTGGGCCATTGGGGTCTTCAGCAGGTCCTGATAGTTGAAGGTCCAGACGCCGGTCGCGTTGTAGTGCACGAAGACCAGCGCCAGGATGGCAATCAACATCACCAGACCACTCGCCTGGGTATAGATGAAGAACTTGGTGGCCGCCGTGATACGCGTTTTACCGTCGGATGCCTTATGGCCCCACAGCGCGATCAGGAAGTACATCGGCACCAGCATCATCTCCCAGAAGAAGAAGAAGAGGAACATGTCGATGGCAAGGAACACGCCGATCACGCCGCCCAGGATCCACATCAGGTTCAGGTGGAAGAAGCCCTGGTATTTTTCGATTTCTCGCCAGGAGCAAAGCACCGCCAGAACGCCGAGCAGACCGGTCAGCACCACCATCAGCAGCGACAGACCGTCAATCGCCAGATGGATCGTGATACCGAAACGCGGGATCCACGGCAGAATGAATTCAGACTGCCACTGCGGAATGCCCGCAGACTGGGTCAGTGAATAGCCGCCCTGCAACCAGAGTTGCAGACCGAGCGCGAGCGTCAATCCCATGGTGATCAGCGCAATCCAGCGCGGCATCTTCACGCCAAAGCGTTCGGTCTGCCAGCACAGGAACCCACCGATAAAGGGAATTAATATTAGCCAGGGTAGTAACATGGCGATTTGCATTCCTTTTTAAGGCCCCCAGCAGGGGCCTGATTTTCAACGAATTCGAATAAAATTCACTTAACGATCAACGCAATACCATCAGCAGCGCCAGCACCACAACCGCACCGATGCTCATGGAGGCCACATACCAGCGCAGATACCCGTTCTCGCTGAACAGCAGGCCTTTACCTGCCAGGCGGGAAAGGATGGCCGGGATGTTCATTACCGCGTTCAGCGGATCGCGTTTGATAAGCCACGCAATGCCGAGGAACGGTTTCACGAAGATCATGTCGTACAGCCAGTCGAAGCCCCACGCGTTATACCACCAGGTGCCCAGCAGACGGCCCGGCGCACTGTTGGCAACCGAGGTGACCAGGGTACGTTTGCCCAGCCACAGCCATGCCGCAATCAGGATACCCGCGATAGCGACCACACCGGAGGTGATTTCAAGCGTCAGAACGCGACCGTGCTCAAGCTCGGTGGTGTCTGGCAGTACGCCCTGCAGCGGTGGCACAATCATCGCGCCAACGAAGGTGGAGAGTACCAGCAGCACAATCAGCGGCAGGTGGTGGGTAATCCCCTTCCCTGCGTGAGCGTGAATTTGTTCTTTACCGTGGAAGACGATGAAAATCATACGGAAGGTATACAGGGAGGTCATAAACGCACCGACCAGACCCGCAACCATCAGATTGATATGCCCGTTCGCCATGGCCCCCGCCAGGATTTCGTCCTTACTGAAGAAGCCCGCGGTGATCAGCGGCAGTGCCGCCAGCGCCGCGCCGCCCACCAGGAAGCAGACGTAAACCAGCGGGATGGACTTACGCAGTCCGCCCATTTTGAAGATGTTCTGCTCGTGGTGGCAGGCCAGGATCACCGAACCGGACGAGAGGAACAGCAGCGCTTTGAAGAACGCGTGCGTCATCAGGTGGAAAATAGCCGCGTCCCACGCCTGTACGCCCAGCGCCAGGAACATGTAACCGATCTGGCTCATGGTGGAGTAAGCGAGAACGCGTTTGATGTCGGTCTGGACCAGCGCGGCAAAGCCTGCCAGCACCAGCGTCACCGCACCGACGATACCCACCAGATGCAGAATTTCCGGAGTCATCAGGAACAGGCCATGGGTACGCGCAATCAGGTAAACACCGGCGGTCACCATGGTGGCGGCGTGGATCAGCGCGGAGACAGGGGTTGGACCCGCCATCGCGTCGGCAAGCCAGGTCTGCAACGGCAGCTGTGCAGATTTACCCACAGCACCACCCAGCAGCATCAGGGTTGCCCACCACAGCATATTGTTGCCGGCTTCGAAGTGCGCCGGTGCCAGTTCCACCATCTCGCGGAAGTTCAGCGTGCCCAGCTCGTTGTAGAGAATGAACAGCGCGAAGGCGAGGAAGACGTCACCCACACGGGTCACAACGAACGCTTTCATGGCCGCTGCGCCATTCTTCGGATCGGTGTAGTAGAACCCAATCAGCAGGTAAGAGCAGAGACCCACCCCTTCCCAGCCGAGATACATCAGCAGCAGGTTATCCGCCAGCACCAGTACCACCATGCTGGCGATAAACAGGTTGGTGTAGGCGAAGAAGCGGGAGTAACCCTCTTCACCGCGCATATACCAGGAGGCGAACATATGGATCAGGAAGCCGACACCGGTGACCACGGAGAGCATGGTCAGAGAGAGGCCATCCAGCACCAGATTAAAACCGATGTTGAAATCACCCACCGACATCCAGGTCCAGAGTGGAACGCTGAAAGCCTGACGTCCGTTATTAAAGAAGTCGATCCCCGCATACGCTGTGACCAGTGCGGCCAGGCCCACAGAGCCCATGCCGATGGTCGCAGAGAGATTCTCAGACCAGCGGCCGCGTGAGAACGACAGCAGCAGGAAGCCAATCAGCGGAAAAATAATGGTTAAGGCAAGCATGTTCATCCACGCAACTCACTTACTGAATCGATGTTCAGGTTCTGGCGGCGACGATGGAGCTGCAGCAACAGCGCCAGGCCAATACTCGCTTCCGCAGCCGCGAGGCTGATAGCGAGAATGTACATCACCTGACCATCGGTCTGGCCCCAGTAGCTACCGGCAACCACAAAGGCCAGCGCGGAAGCGTTGATCATGATCTCCAGGCCAATCAGCATAAACAGCAGATTGCGGCGGATAACCAGACCGGTTAAGCCCAGCACGAATAAAATCGCGGCGAGGATCAGTCCGTGTTGTAAAGGGATCATGCGTGATCCTCCGTTTTTCTTTTCGCGCTGTCGTCCTTACGGTTGCTCAGCACTTCACCCATGCGCTCTTCGCGACCCACGTGGAAAGCAACGACCAGGCCTGCCAGCAGCAGCATCGAGGCCAGTTCCACCGCCAGTACGTATGGCCCAAACAGGGTGACACCCACCGCTTTGGCGCTGATTGGCGTACCGTCGATACCCTGGTCGTTCACACCCAGAATGGCGTAAACGATCACCGCCAGCATGATGGCCGACAGAATTGCCGGGCCAATCCACACCTGCGGTTGCAGCCACTGACGTTCCTGCTCGATCTCAGAGCCGCCCAGGTTCAGCATCATCACCACGAAGACGAACAGAACCATGATGGCCCCGGCGTAAACGATGATTTCAAGCGCACCGGCAAAGTGTGCGCCCAGCGCAAAGAACACCCCGGAAATAGCCAGCAGCGAAATGATTAAATAGAGCAGCGCATGCACCGGGTTGGTGTGCGTAATCACTCGCAGCGTAGCCAGGATGGCGATCAGGCCACAGATATAAAAAGCGAATTCCATTGCCCCTCTCCTTACGGTAACAGGCTCTTGACGTCGATAGGCTTGGCTTCGTTCTCTGCTTCGCCCTTATCTTTGCCGTCGATTGCCATACCCGCCATCCGGTAGAAGTTATATTCCGGGTATTTGCCCGGACCGGAAATCAGCAGATCCTCTTTCTCGTACACCAGATCCTGACGTTTGAATTCACCCAGTTCGAAATCGGGGGTCAACTGAATCGCCGTGGTCGGGCACGCTTCTTCACACAGGCCGCAGAAGATGCAGCGTGAGAAGTTAATGCGGAAGAACTCAGGGTACCAGCGACCGTCCACCGTCTCTGCTTTCTGCAGAGAGATACAGCCTACCGGACAGGCTACCGCACACAGGTTACAGGCAACGCAGCGCTCCGAACCGTCCGGATCGCGCGTCAGCACGATACGGCCACGGTAGCGCGGCGGCAGATATACCGGTTCTTCCGGATACATCCGGGTTTCGCGTTTAGAAAACGCGTGCAGGCCGATCATCCAGATACTGCGTACCTGGGTGCCGAAACCTACCAATAATTCTTTTAAGGTCATGATCTCAAAGCCCCTTATGGCTGCTGCCAAAGAATGACAGCCGCCGTTACCAACAAGTTGACGAGCGTCAGCGGCAGGCACACTTTCCAGCCGAAGGACATTACCTGGTCATAACGCGGACGTGGTAATGCAGCGCGAATCAAAATGAACATCATCATGAAGAACGCGGTTTTCAGCGCGAACCAGATGAACGGCGGTAAGAACGGGCCATGCCAGCCACCAAAGAACAGCGTGACCATCAATGCGGAAATGGTGACGATACCGATGTACTCGCCCACGAAGAACAGACCGAACTTCATACCGGAATATTCAATGTGGTAACCGTCAGCCAGTTCCTGCTCGGCTTCTGGCTGGTCAAACGGGTGGCGGTGACACACTGCCACACCGGCGATAGCAAAGGTAACAAAACCAAAGAACTGCGGGATAACGTTCCAGATGTCGGCCTGGTTGTTGACGATGTCGGTCATGTTGAATGAACCGGCCTGCGCCACCACGCCCATCAGGGAGAGACCCAGGAACACTTCGTAGCTGAGCGTCTGCGCAGACGCACGCATCGCACCCAGCAGGGAGTATTTGTTGTTACTGGACCAGCCTGCAAACAGTACCGCGTAAACCGCGAGACCTGCCATCATCAGGAAGAACAGAATGCCGATGTTCAAATCAGCGACCACCCAGGTCGGGCTGACCGGAACGATAGCAAACGCCAGCAGCAGCGAGGTAAAGGCGATCATCGGTGCCAGAGTAAAGATCACGCGATCCGAGAAGCGCGGGATCCAGTCCTCTTTGAAGAACATCTTGATCATGTCCGCGACCAGCTGGAGTGAACCACCCCAGCCCACGCGGTTCGGTCCGTAACGGTTCTGGAACAGACCGAGCAGACGACGTTCACCAAAGCTCATGAACGCACCGCAGGTGACCACCACCAGCAGGATAACAACCGCTTTCAGGATGCTCAGCAGGATATCGATAAGATCCGGCGTTAACCAACTCATGCTTTTGCCTCCTGCAGGTTATCAAGACGCGCGCCGGCCAGCACCGGGGCGATGCCAGGCATACCCATCGGCAGACCCACCTGCCCTGCTGTCAGACCTTCAGAGATAATCAGCGGCAGGCTGATTGTCTGGCCTTCATAGCTAAAGCTGATGTTCGCGCCCGCGTTGACGCCAAGCTTCGCGGCGTCTGCCGGGTTGAGCTTGATGTAAGGCTGCGGCATGCGGGTCTGGAAGACCGGGGAACGCTGTGACAGCTCGTCGCTACCAAACAGATGGTAGTACGGCGCAATACGCCAGTTGCCCTCTTCTGCCTGGAAGCGTGCCGGAACGGTGGAGAAGAACGCCAGACCGGTTTCGCTGGCTTCAATCAGGCGTACGCCCGGATCGCCGTGGCGCAGAGAACCACCCACTTCAGCCTGGAACTTGTTCCATGCCTGCGGGGAGTTCCAGCCTGGCGCCCATGCGAATGGGATCTGCGAACGTGGCGCAGACGGCTGGTTGTTCCCTTCCATCGAGAAGGCGAACATGGTGTCTTTATCCTGCGGCTGACGCGGTTCGTGTACGCTGATATTGGCGCGCATTGCAGTACGGCCACTGTAGCGATGCGGTTCACGCGCCAGTTTCTGGCCGCGAATACGGAAGCTCGCTTCCGGCGCCGCATCTTTGATGCCTGCCAGCTGCGGCAGCTTTTCAATAACGGCGTCGATCACGTGGTCGAGCTGCGTCCAGTCCACCTCACGGCTCAGCACGGTGCTGTGCAGGGAGTGCAGCCAGCGCCAGCTTTCCAGCATCAGGGTGGTATTGTCGTAGTAGGCCGGGTCATAAACCTGGAAGAAGCGCTGGGCGCGGCCTTCGTTGTTAATCACCGTCCCGTCGCTTTCCGCGAAGCTTGCCGCAGAGAGCACCAGGTGCGCTTTGTCCATAATGGCGGTGCGCTGATGGTCGATAACCATCACCAGCGGCGCCTTAGAGAGCGCAGCATCTACGCGTGCGGCAGAAGCATGGCGGTGAAGATCGTTTTCAAGTACGACAACGGCATCCGCAGAGCCAGATTCCAGTTCACTCAGCGCCTCTTCCAGAGAGCCGCCGCCGATCATACCCAGACCAATGCTGTTTACCGCACGGGCAATCATGGTTACGCCAACGTCGGCGCCACGGCCTTTCAGCGCTTTGGCCACGTTCGCTGCCGCTTCAATGATCTCGCTGCTGCCGGCGTTGGTACCGGAGATAATCAGGGGTTTCTTCGCACCGGCCAGCGCCTGCACGATAACGTCAACTTTGTTCTGCAGATCGCGATCCAGCTCAACGGCCGGGGCACTGCTGTCCAGGCCGTTAGCAATAGCAAAGCCGAGACGGGCCTGATCTTCCACCGGCGCGCGGTAGGTCCAGGCGGCGATGTCGTCGAGACGGGTGTCATCAACGTTGGTCACGAACAGCGGATGCTTCGCGCGCTGACCGATGTTGAGGATAGCCGCGATCTGCCAGTCAGCCACTTTCTGTGCCGCTGCCATTTCACGCGCTTTCCCTTTCACCGCCTGACGAACCGCCAGGGCTGCGCGAGCGCCGGTCTGGGTCAAATCTTCGCCCAATACCAGTACCGCATCATAGGATTCGATTTCGCGCAGCGCCGGGGTATGGATACCGCCTTCGCGCAGCACTTTCAGCACCAGCTGCAGACGTTCCTGCTCGCCCTGGGCGATACCGGTGTAGAAGTTATCCGCACCCACCAGCTCGCGCAGCGCGAAGTTGCTTTCGATGCTGGCGCGCGGGGAGCCGATACCGATCACTTTCTTCGACTGGCGCAGAATATCCGCCGCGCCCTGCATCGCCTGTTCAGCGTTCAGGGTGATGAAGTCATCGCCACGGCGCTGAACCGGACGACGCGGACGGTCTTTCAGGTTCACATAGCCATAGCCGAAACGACCGCGGTCGCAGAGGAAGTAGTGGTTAACAGTACCGTTGTAACGGTTTTCGATACGACGCAGTTCGCCGTAACGTTCACCCGGGCTGGTGTTACAGCCCAGCGAACACTGCTGGCAGATGCTTGGCGCAAACTGCATGTCCCACTTACGGTTGTAACGCTCGGAGTGAGTTTTATCGGTGAAGACGCCGGTCGGGCAGATCTCTACCAGGTTACCGGAGAATTCGCTCTCAAGCGTACCGTCTTCCGGACGACCGAAGTAGACGTTGTCATGCGCGCCATAGACGCCCAGATCCTGACCATCCGCGTAGTCTTTGTAGTAACGCACGCAGCGGTAGCAGGCGATGCAGCGGTTCATTTCGTGAGAGATGAACGGCCCCAGATCCTGGTTACGGTGGGTACGCTTGGTGAAACGGTAACGACGGAAGCTGTGCCCGGTCATCACGGTCATATCCTGAAGGTGGCAGTTACCGCCCTCTTCACAGACCGGACAGTCGTGCGGGTGGTTGGTCATCAACCACTCCACCACGCTTTCGCGGAACTCTTTGGCTTCCGCATCGTCGATAGAAATAAAGGTACCTTCGGCGGCTGGCGTCATACAGGACATTACCAGGCGACCACGCGTGTCTTCCGCGTTTTGATATTGCTTCACCGCACACTGGCGGCAAGCACCGACGCTCCCCAGCGCCGGATGCCAGCAAAAATACGGAATATCAAGGCCGAGAGACAGACAAGCTTCCAGCAGGTTGTCCGCCCCGTTGACCTCATATTCTTTGCCGTCTACATGAATCGTAGCCATTAGCATGCTTCCAGTTGTCTCGGTATAAACCGAGCGTTAATCAAAATTCTTTTTACGCTTCATCCTTCAGGCTGCCTCTGCGTTGGCTTCCCTCGCTCACACCAGTCACTTACTGATGTAAGCTCCTGGTCCTCACTCAGTCGCCGCCTTGACGCAGACTGAATGATTTTGCGTAAGGAATTACCAGCGCGCTTTCAGCAGGTTCGGCTGAATCCCATTGATTGAATGGGTATTGCTGAACGGCTGCTTGATGCCTGCTTCGAATTCGTCGCGGAAATATTTAATCGCGCTCTGCAGCGGCTCAACCGCACCTGGCGCATGCGCACAGAAGGTTTTACCTGGGCCCAGGAATCGACACAGTTGCTCAAGTGTCTCGATATCGCCAGGCTGGCCTTCGCCACGCTCAATAGCACGCAGGATCTTCACGCTCCACGGCAGACCGTCGCGGCACGGCGTACACCAGCCGCAGGACTCGCGGGCAAAGAACTCTTCCAGGTTACGCACCAGCGACACCATGCCAATCTCGTGGTCGACGGCCATCGCCAGCGCCGTACCCAGACGGCTGCCTGCTTTACCAATGCTTTCGAATTCCATCGGCAGGTCAAGGTGCGCTTCGGTCAGGAAGTCTGTCCCTGCCCCACCCGGCTGCCAGGCTTTGAATTTCAGGCCATCACGCATACCGCCGGCGTAGTCTTCAAGAATTTCACGGGCGGTGGTGCCGAACGGCAGTTCCCAGACGCCAGGGTTTTTCACGCGGCCGGAGAAGCCCATCAGCTTGGTACCGGCATCTTTACTTGAGGAGATGCCCTGATACCACTCCACGCCGTTGGCGAGGATAGCCGGAACGTTACACAGGGTTTCGACGTTATTCACGCAAGTCGGTTTACCCCATACGCCTGAGCTCGCCGGGAATGGCGGCTTGGAGCGCGGGTTGGCGCGACGCCCTTCCAGAGAGTTAATCAGCGCGGTCTCTTCCCCGCAGATATAACGCCCTGCCCCGGTGTGCACGAACAGCTCGAAGTCGAAACCGGTGCCGAGAATGTTTTTGCCCAGCAGGCCCGCTTCGGTCGCCTCGGCAATCGCGCGACGCAGGTTCTCTGCCGCTTCGATGTACTCGCCGCGCAGGAAGATGTAGCCGCGATAGGCTTTCAGGGCGAAGGCGGAGATCAGCATGCCTTCCACCAGCAGGTGCGGCAGCTGCTCCATAAGCAGGCGGTCTTTATAGGTGCCCGGCTCCATCTCATCGGCGTTACACAGCAGGTAACGGATGTTCATGGATTCGTCTTTTGGCATCAGGCTCCACTTCAGACCGGTGGAAAAGCCTGCGCCGCCGCGCCCTTTCAGGCCAGCGTCTTTAACCGCGTTAACGATCTCATCCGGCGCCATGCCGGAGAGGGCTTTACGCGCCCCGGCATAGCCGTTTTTGCTCTGGTACTCTTCGAGCCATACCGGCTGTTTGTCATCACGCAGACGCCAGGTCAGCGGATGCGTCTCAGCAGTACGAATTACAGTTTTCATTTGTACTGCTCCAGCAGGTCAGGAATGGCTTCCGGCGTCAGATAACTGTGAGTGTCCTCATCAATCATCATGGTCGGCCCCTTGTCGCAGTTACCCAGGCAGCAGGTTGGCAGCAGGGTAAAACGACCGTCAAAGGTGGTCTGGCCCGGCTTGATATTGAGCTTCTTCTCAATCGCAGCCTGAATGCCCTGATAACCAGTGATATGGCATACCACGCTGTCGCAGTAGCGGATCACGTGACGGCCTACCGGCTGACGGAAGATCTGGCTGTAGAACGTAGCCACGCCTTCGACGTCGCTCGCCGGAATACCCAGCACTTTTGCAATCTCATAGATCGCGCCATCCGGCACCCAACCACGCTGTTTCTGTACGATTTTCAGCGCTTCAATGGACGCCGCACGCGGGTCTTCGTAGTGGTGCATCTCGTGCTGAATGGCGGCACGCTCTGCTTCACTCAGCTCAAAAGCCTCGGTTTGTGGTTGTTGATTCTCGTGCATAATTAGCGGTCCACATCTGACATAACAAAATCGATACTACCCAGATACACAATCAGGTCAGAGACCAGACTGCCGCGAATGGCTGACGGGATCTGCTGCAGGTGCGGGAAGCTTGGCGTACGTACACGGGTACGGTAGCTCATGGTGCTGCCGTCGCTGGTCAGGTAGTAACTGTTGATACCCTTGGTCGCTTCAATCATCTGGAAGGATTCTTGCGCCGGCATGACCGGGCCCCAGGAAACCTGCAGGAAGTGCGTGATCAGGGTTTCGATATGCTGCAGCGTGCGCTCTTTCGGTGGCGGCGTGGTCAGCGGGTGATCCGCCTTGAACGGGCCTTCCGGCATGTTGTTGAGGCACTGCTCAAGGATGCGCAGGCTCTGGCGCAGCTCTTCCACTTTCAGCATCACGCGGGTGTAGCAGTCGGAAACACCGCCGCCCAGCGGCACTTCAAAGTCGAAGTTTTCATAGCCAGAGTAAGGACGCGCTTTACGCACGTCGAAATCGATACCGGTGGCGCGCAGGCCAGCACCGGTGGTGCCCCACTCCAGCGCCTCTTTCGCGCCATAGGCAGCAACGCCCTGGGAACGGCCCTTCAGGATGGAGTTACGCAGCGCGGCTTTCTCATACGAGGCCAGACGTTTCGGCATCCAGTCGAGGAATTCACGCAGCAGACGATCCCAGCCGCGCGGCAGGTCATGCGCGACGCCGCCAATACGGAACCAGGCCGGGTGCATACGGAAACCGGTGATCGCTTCCACCAGATCGTAAATCTTTTGACGGTCGGTAAAGGCGAAGAAGACCGGGGTCATCGCGCCGACGTCCTGAATGAAGGTGGAGATGTAGAGCAGGTGGCTGTTGATACGGAACAGTTCAGAGAGCATAACGCGAATCACGTTAACGCGATCCGGCACGGTGATGCCTGCCAGTTTCTCAACGGCCAGCACGTACGGCATTTCGTTTACGCAGCCGCCGAGGTACTCGATACGGTCGGTGTACGGAATGTAGCTGTGCCAGGATTGACGCTCACCCATCTTCTCGGCACCACGGTGGTGGTAGCCGATGTCTGGCACGCAGTCGACGATCTCTTCACCATCAAGCTGCAGAATAATACGGAACGCACCGTGCGCGGAGGGGTGGTTTGGACCGAGGTTGAGGAACATGAAGTCCTCGTTGTCGGTGCTGCGCTTCATGCCCCAGTCTTCCGGCTTGAAGGTCAGCGCTTCCATCTCCAGATCCTGCTTGGCTTTGGTCAGCTCAAACGGGTCGAATTCGGTGGCGCGCGCCGGGTAGTCTTTACGCAGCGGGTGACCGGTCCAGGTCTGCGGCATCATAATGCGCGTCAGATGCGGGTGGCCATCGAAGGTCATGCCAAACATTTCCCAGGTTTCACGCTCATACCAGTTAGCGTTCGGGAAGAGTTTGGTGATCGTCGGCAGATGCATGTCGTTTTCAGACAATGCCACCTTGAGCATGATATCCGTGTTGCGGTCTATTGAGATCAGGTGGTAGAAAACGGAAAAATCCGCCGCGGGTAAACCCTGGCGGTGAGTACGCAGACGTTCGTCCATGCCGTGTAAGTCAAACAGCATGACGTAAGGTTTAGGCAGTTTCTTGAGGAAATCAACCACTTCCAGTAACTGCTCACGCTTCACCCAAACAACGGGTACCCCGGTGCGGGTGGCCTGAACAGTAAAGGCATCCGGCCCAAAACGGTTGCGCAGTTCGCCGATGACCGGGTCATCCAGATGATCCCGTGTTTGCCAGGCGGCGTCTTGCGCGGTTAAGTCGGTCATAGTGTTCACCATTGCAAAAGGTCCGTGGTGACTGTTGGGCGTGGCTTCGCGCTATTTGAATAGTGATATGCGAAGGTTATCTCCATGCCCACAGGCGCAAATTAAATTTCGTCTGGTGTCCGCAGATTGGTCACTGCGATACGTTCACCGCGTTTACGCTCGCGCTCAGACTGCATGTTAGCGCGGTACACGCCCTGGTCACCCACAACCCAGGAGAGCGGGCGGCGTTCTTTGCCAATCGACTCCTGCAACAGCATCAGCGCCTGCATGTAGGCTTCCGGACGCGGTGGGCAGCCCGGGATATAAACGTCAACCGGGATAAACTTATCTACACCTTGTACGACGGAATAGATGTCGTACATGCCGCCAGAGTTGGCACAAGCGCCCATGGAGATAACCCATTTTGGCTCGAGCATCTGGTCGTACAGACGCTGAATGACCGGTGCCATTTTGGTAAAGCAGGTGCCCGCTACCACCATCAGGTCAGCCTGACGCGGAGATGCACGCAGTACTTCCGCACCAAAACGCGCAACGTCATGCACCGCAGTGAATGACGTCACCATTTCAACGTAGCAGCAAGAAAGGCCAAAGTTGTATGGCCAGATGGAGTTCTTACGACCCCAGTTGACCATATCGTGCATGGCATGCTCGAGCTTGCCCATGTACACGCTTTTGTTGACTTCTTGCTCCAGGGGGTCGGTTACGATCTCCTGCTTTTGCAGGGGGTAACGGTCATTCTCACCGTTAGGATCTATGCGGGTGAGCGTATAATCCATCTTATTGCCTCGCTGTTACTGCTGACGATTAGGGATACTGTTTTCCGGGTTGATACGTTCACGGCGTGAACGTGCAGGTGTCCAGTCCAGCGCGCCAATACGCACCAGATAAACCAGACCGGCCAGTAACACTAAAATGAAAATTGCGGCCTCGACAAAGCCTACCCAGCCACTCTCACGAATGGAGGTCGACCATGCGAACAGGTAAAGCGCTTCCACGTCGAAAATGACGAAGAACATGGCTACCAGATAGAACTTGGCAGACAGGCGTAAACGCGCGGTACCTACCGAATCGATACCCGATTCGAATGGCATGTTTTTGTGCCTTGCGCGGGCGCGACCGCCCAGGAACCAGCCGCCGACTAGCATCAGGCAGCACAGGCCAATGGCAACGATAAGAAAGATTGCGAATGCCCAGTGATGAGCGATGACTTCTGTGGATGTTGACATACTCATTGCTTACTCATCAAAAGTGATACCTGAAACACTGCTCTTTCTGGCAGATGGGCATCACATCGATTCATGGGGAGGAACAAATAACCGTACACTAACTGTCGAAAATGAGACATAGACAGCAAAATGATGTGGTTTTTTACTCCTTTCTATAACCTTTTGTCAACTTTAACAAAAGTTTCTTCACATTAAATTACATTGATCGAACTTCATTAACATTTAATGCCCTTTACCCTCATTAAGTGTGAGGCGCGTACCTGCGTGGGGGTGTTGAATCGTGTCCGTAATGAACTAATACAAAGATTACCCGCCTATTTTGACAGGATTTGCCGTCGATTCCTCCCCCCAAAGAGGAGTATTTTCTTGATCTGTGACACGCTTTTGTTAATTCAATCAAAAAAACAGCAACATCTTTGCTGCTTTTTTAACATGCCCATTGACATTAGAAAGAACAAGTATAGCGGGGTTTTGGAGAAAGGCAGGATATCTATCAGATTGATAAAACACAAAATTAGCAATGACTTAAATCAAATCTCTGGAATCCCATGCAAAAAAAGAACCACTGTGCGCAGAGGCAGCAGCAGTGGTTCGTTATCGTCTGGACGAATTGTTATCAGATTATTAGGGCCCCTTTTACTCGAAATCACTTTCAATGATTACCGAGTCATCCCCTCCTTGTTGAGTCACTGTATTGTACTGCCAGGGGTTATGGTAATCATCCATGGCGCTAAAGATGGTCTGCGCAAGCTCGTTGTTACTGGCCGGATTATGGCACAACAGATATTCCGTATCCGGCAGCGCGGGCAATCCGTCCGCTTTACCTAACACACGCAAATCGGGGCTCATCATCTCCACCGGGCGTGCCGTTACGCCGAGCCCCGCTTTTACCGCGGCGCGGATCGCAGGCAGCGTGGAGGCGACATAGGCCATTCGCCATGGGACATTGGCGGCATTGAGCGTAGCCAGCACAACGTCGCGAAACGGGCTGGGATCGTCCAGCAGGACTAACGGCACCGGCTCGCCGCGCTGCAGCGTGAACTCGGCGGCGCAGTACCAGTGTGTCGGCGAGGTGCGCAGCGTCAGACATTCGAACTGGCTGGTACGATGGGTGGTCACCACCAGATCGACCTCCTGCTCCTGCAACATATCAACCATAAAGGCGTTGCGTTTCACTCTGACATCAAGAGCAAGTTTCGGGTAAACCGAACTGATGCGATTGAGCAGGAACGGCAGAATGGTGTCGGCCGACTCGTCAGAGGCGCCTAATGTTAAGACACCCTGCAGGTTGCTAAACATTAATGATGAACATGCTTCATCATTGAAGCGCAGGATTTTTCTGGCGTAACCCAGGAGCTGAATACCATGCTCCGTTAACAGCTTATTGCGGCCATGACGGGCAAAAAGCTCTTTACCGACCAGTTGTTCCAGTCGTTGCATTTGTTGGCTTACTGCAGACTGGGTACGGCAAACTGCCGCCGCCGCCGCAGCAAAGGTGTTCAGATCGGCGACCGCCACAAAGGTTCTCAGCAGATCGAGGTCGAGATTCAGTATCGGACGATTTGCATTAATCATATCTTTTCACTTACAGGTTGCTCGTACGGAGCTGCCCCGGGTTTAAGCTGTGTGCGTAAAAGTAATACAGTTCCTTCTGAACGAAATCCGCTGACGTCCTGGTCTGGCAGGGGCCTGCATAATGTAATTGTGCTGGTTATATCAGTGGTCAGAAACAACTTATCTGACGTTATTTTTATTCTCAAAATCGTTCGAGATATATAGGTATTTGCCGGATGATGTAAATTCGATTAAAGAAGATGCATATCCAACGTTAACTTTATCGCAGTACAGGTTGAGCGGCAATGGTATCGCTTAACTTCTCAAGGCAGAGATAATTCCAGCAATTACAATAAACTATTAAAGGTCCAGGCATCAAGGCCTGCTGTGACCTGTTATCTTTCATCGCTAAACCCGGCATACATCTTACCCTAAAACCTTTTTCTTTATAAGCCTTATTGCAAATCCTTTGATTTAACCTGAATGGTAACTAGCTAAACTAATTTTATTAATATTAACGAAAGTTGCGATTTCGTCTTTATTTAGAAATAAACAATAATTGAAACCGGACTTAATGATTAATAATACTTAACATTAATTTCACATGAGCAACGTTAATATAAAAAGGCAGGAAAGCGAATACCAGTGAGTTTCATTCAGCTTTTACGAAAAATCACTACAGGAAACTGTAGCACCACCAGCGCAAGCAGCTCAAATCACCCCTTTTTTACAGTGTAAAATCCATATTACAACATCCATAACAGGACAAAACACCAACAAAAACCAAAAATACATACGTTAAAGTGATTAACCCATTAAAAAAGAGTTAAAAGATTCAGGGCAAAGCGGCAGCAATGCACAAAATCTTCTTCTGCCAACGCTTCAAAATCGGGCGTTCGAGGAGTACATTGTTTCGTGCTGACTTCCACGGCAGGACGTCGCAATAACAGTGAAAAGGTCAAAGATTCATGTCACCCATCGAAAAATCCAGCAAGTTAGATAACGTTTGTTATGACATTCGTGGCCCGGTTCTTAAAGAGGCAAAGCGTCTCGAAGAAGAAGGTAATAAAGTACTTAAGCTCAATATCGGCAACCCGGCGCCATTTGGTTTTGATGCACCGGATGAAATTCTGGTTGATGTGATTCGCAACCTGCCGACGGCGCAAGGCTACAGCGACTCCAAAGGTCTCTACTCTGCGCGAAAAGCGATCATGCAGCACTATCAGGCGCAGGGTATGCGCGATGTGACTGTAGAAGATATCTACATTGGTAACGGTGTTTCCGAGTTGATTGTCCAGGCGATGCAGGCCCTGCTGAACAGCGGAGACGAAATGCTGGTTCCCGCTCCGGACTACCCGCTCTGGACCGCGGCCGTGTCCCTCTCAAGCGGTAAAGCGGTGCACTACCTGTGTGACGAATCGGCTGACTGGTTCCCGGACCTGGATGATATTCGCGCCAAAATTACGCCGCGCACCCGCGGGATCGTCATCATCAACCCGAACAACCCCACCGGCGCCGTCTATTCCAAAGAGCTGCTGCTGGAGATCGTCGAGCTGGCCCGCCAGCATAATCTGATCATCTTCGCGGATGAGATCTACGACAAAATTCTGTATGACGCCGCGCAGCACCACTCTATTGCCGCGCTGGCGCCGGATCTGTTGACCGTCACCTTTAACGGCCTGTCAAAGACCTATCGTGTTGCGGGCTTCCGTCAGGGGTGGATGGTCCTGAACGGCCCGAAAAAACATGCGAAAGGTTACATTGAAGGGCTGGAGATGCTGGCTTCCATGCGTTTGTGCGCCAACGTTCCGGCCCAGCATGCGATCCAGACCGCACTGGGTGGCTATCAGAGCATCAGCGAATTTATCGTGCCGGGCGGGCGACTGTATGAGCAGCGGCAGCGCGCGTGGGAGCTGATCAACGATATTCCGGGCGTCTCCTGCGTGAAGCCAAACGGCGCCCTCTATATGTTCCCGAAAATCGACATCAAACGCTTCAACATCTTTGACGATCAGAAGATGGTGCTCGACTTCCTGCTGCAGGAAAAAGTGTTGTTGGTACAGGGAACGGCATTTAACTGGCCGTGGCCGGACCATGTTCGCATCGTAACGCTGCCGCGTGAAGATGAGCTGGAGATGGCCATCAGCCGGTTCGGACGCTTCCTCTCCGGATACCATCAGTAAACGATAATCGGGCTGCCACAGGCAGCCCGATTTGCATCTCACCGCCCCTCCCCTCACAATGAAACCTGTCGCTGTGCAGATTTAAGGTAACTTATGAGTCAGAGTCATTTCTTCGCCCATCTTTCCCGACTGAAACTGATCAACCGCTGGCCGCTGATGCGCAATGTGCGCACCGAGAACGTTTCCGAACACAGCCTGCAGGTAGCGATGGTCGCCCACGCGCTGGCCGCCATCAAAAACCGTAAGTTCAATGGTCAGCTAAACGCCGAACGTATCGCGCTGCTGGCGATGTACCACGATGCTTCAGAAGTGCTGACGGGCGATCTGCCCACGCCGGTAAAATACTTCAACTCGCAAATCGCCCAGGAGTACAAGGCGATTGAAAAAATCGCCCAGCAGAAGCTGGTCGATATGGTGCCGGACGAGCTTCGCGATATTTTTGCCCCGTTAATAGACGAGCAGAGCTATAGCGAAGAGGAGCACTTCATTGTGAAGCAGGCCGATGCGCTCTGCGCTTACCTGAAGTGTCTGGAAGAGCTCTCTGCCGGCAATCACGAGTTTTTACTGGCGAAAACGCGTCTGGAAAAGACGCTTGAGGCGCGACGTAGCGAGGAGATGGACTACTTCATGGAGGTGTTTGTCCCGAGCTTCCAGCTCTCGCTGGATGAGATTAGCCAAGATTCGCCGTTGTGAGTTATGCCCGGCGGCGCTTCGCTTGCCGGGCCTACGGTTTCCAGGCAGCAAGCTTAGCGCCGCCGGGCAAAACTGTCAGAACGGGAACAACATCGGGATCATCACTACGCACACCACCATCACCAGGATCGTGAAGGGCACGCCAAGCTTAACGAAATCGCTAAAGCTATATCTTCCCGGCCCCAGCACCAGGGTGTTAACCGGTGACGACACCGGCGTCATAAATGCTGCGGAAGCGGCCATCGCCACCATCATGGCGAACGGATAAGGTGAGACTCCCATCGATTTCGCCATCGCCAGCGCAATGGGCGCCATCAACACAGCGGTCGCGGTATTGGAGATAAACAGTCCGATCGTGGCGCACATAACAAACAGGCACATCAGCATCATGTATGGGCCATAGCCGCCGCCGAGCTCCATCAGACCTTTCACCACTAAATCGACACCGCCAGTTTTTTGCAGCGCCAGCGCAAAGGGCATCATGCCGACGATCAAAATGATGCTCGGCCAGTGAATCGCTTTGTAAGCGCTTTCAGCGTCAATACAGCGGAATTTCCCCATCAGCAGACAGGCAATGATCGCCGCCACCGGATTGGGGATTTCGTCGGTCAGCATCAGAGCGACCATCAGCACCAGACAAAAAATGGCGTGCGGTGCCTGGCTATGGGCTGGGGATGCATCGCTGACCTCGACAGGCAGGTTGAGCACCACAAAGTCTCGCCCTCTCTGCCCCAACTGGGTAATCAGCTTCCAGTTACCCACCACCAGGAAGATATCCCCCAGTTGAAGGGGCTCATCCACCACCGAGCCGTTCATCGCCTCGCCGTCGCGCTTTAACCCCACGACGTTCAGACCGTACCGGGTACGAAAGCCGATTTCGCGAATGGTTTTGCCGAGCAGCTCCGACTCAGGGATCAGCGAGACCTCGGCCATCCCCACATCCAGCGCCTGATCGGAGAAGTACTCCCCGCGCAGGACCATCGGCTCCAGCAGCTGTTCGCTGCAAAATTCACGCAGATCGACCTCTGCCGACGACATATCAATGAGCAACACGTCACGGGCGCGAAACTCCGATACACCGTTTACGTTGACGATAACCCGACGAAAACGGCGCCAGCGCTCCACGCCGATGACGTTGGCCCCGTAGCGTTCGCGGAGTTTTAAATCATCCAGACGCTGCCCAATCAGCGGTGAACCGGGGCGGATCGCCAGACGGCGGGCCCGCCCGGTAAGGCGATACTCTTTGATCAGATCGCGAAACGTGCGGCGCTTCCAGCCGTCGCGGGTTTTATCCTGCTTTTCGCTTTTCAGGGCAAAGCGGGTCAACAGCATATAGACAATGCCCATCACCAGGACAACCAGCCCCAGCGGCGTCACGCTGAAGAAGCTGAAACCGTCCAGGCCTTCACGCAGCAGTTCACTGTTTACCACCAGGTTTGGCGGGGTCGCCACCAGCGTCATCATGCCGCTGATAAGGCCGGCAAAGCTCAGCGGCATCATCAGGCGCGACGGCGAAATCTGCATGCGCATGGAGACGCTCAACACCACAGGAATGAAAATAGCCACCACACCGGTGGAGCTCATAAAGGCCCCGAGTCCGGCCACGGTGAGCATCAAAAAGACCAGCATTTTGGTCTCGCTGTTGCCCGCCATGCTCACCAGCCAGGTACCCATACTGGTTGCCACGCCGGTCCGCACCAGGCCGTCGCCGATGATAAACAGGGCGGCAATGAGAATCACGTTGGGATCGCTAAAGCCTGAAAAGGCTTCCGGGAGGGTTAAGGTGCCGCTCAGCACAAAAGCGACGATCACCAGCAGCGCCACAGCATCCATGCGGATTTTGCCGGTTGCAAAAAGAAGAATGGCGATAAGAAGCAGGCTTAACACCCAGATGAGTTCACCGTTCACAACAGATCCTTGTCAGAAAAGAGTGCGTCAGATAGTGCCATAAAAAAGCCCCAGCAATGTGGGGCTAAATCATGTGATTACATTTTCCGGGTGACTGTTACATTCCCGTCGGGCTCGCGGCTGACGGCGAGTGCCTCCAGCGTGGTAAGCACAAAATCCGCCTCATCCAGACGCGGCGAGTTAGCGGGGACATTGACGGCAATGACGTGGCTTCCGGCATTGAGTCCCGCCAGCACGCCGGCTGCGGCATCTTCTACCACCACACACGCTTCAGGCGCCAGCCCCAGCAGCTCCGCGCCCAGTAAAAAGGCATCGGGCTCTGGCTTGCCGCGCTTGACCCGCTCCGCGGTGATAAAGACTTCCGGCAGCGGCAGGCCTGCCGCTTTATGACGCGCATGAGCCACAGGAACCGAACCGGAGGTGACGATAGCCCAGGGGATCGCCGATTCATTCAGATGGGTGAGCAGCGCCTGGGCCCCCGGCAGCGCGGTAATACCGTCGGTATCGGTGGCCTCGACCTGCTCAAGCCAGCTGAACTCCGCCTGAATTTCCGCTTCACTTTTTCCCTGGAGAAAGTGCCGTAAAGAGGTTATGGCCTGTTTGCCATGGATAAAATTCAGTACGTCCTGATGGTCGATGCCATGTCTGTCGGCCCAACGGCACCAGGAGCGTTCAACAACCGGTAGCGAATCGACCAGCGTACCGTCCAGATCAAACAGAAAACCTTCACACTGCACATCTACCTCCGTCAGGCATTAATAATTTGTTGGATCTCGTTACTGCTCAGGTGGTACTGGCGAGGACAAGCGTGCCATACGCTGAGCATGCGCTGATATTTTTCCCACATCGGGGTCTGGGCATTAAAGCCATGCGTACCGGCATCGAAATGGGTATAGCGTCCTTCGACATTGACCATAAAGCGGACATAGCTCAGGTAACGGGATTCAGTGGCCGCATCAAAACCCAGGAAGGTGACACGACGTTCGTCGATGCTCTGGGCATCTTTCAGGTTGGTCCAGGAGACATGCAGGGCGTGATACATCTCCATGATGTCGATGACGATGCGGCAGGTCTCTTCTTTCAGTTCGCCAAAGTCGCGATCCAGCTCGCGCATCTGTAAACCAAAGCCACGTTCGATGATAGTCTGCAAGCGGCGATAGCGCTCTGCGTTGTCGGGATCAAGCATAGTCATCATTTTGTACTGATTGGACAAAATCAGACGTTGAGCGTGGGTCATTTCCATCTTTCGACTCCTGTTGCGCATGGCAGCTTTAAAAAAGACACGGTAACGGTGGGTTACTGTGCCTTCTTTTGGTCATCGTTTCGATGATCAATCACAAGTCATCGAGGAATGTTTTATCAAGTTGCTTGAATGCCCGCTTCAGCGTATCAGCCAGCGCCTGATAATCGGGTTTCCCCTCTACCGGCGCGAGCGCCTGACCAGCATCCTGCAATTTGCCGCGCACCTCATAGAACCAGGACAACACGGATGGCGGCAGCGGTGTGACCGAGCGTTTGCCGAGCCACCACAGCCCCTGCATCGGCAGACTCAGGGCAAACAGCGCGGTAGCAACAGCAGGACCAAGCTGTCCGCCCAGCGCAATCTGCCAGCACAGAGTAAAGACCGCGAGAGGCGGCATCAGGCGGATAGCGTGACGGGTGGCGCGGATCACCCGGTTTTCAATAAAGACGGGCGCCAGGCGCTTTTCCAGTGGCCACGTCTTTGCATAGTGCTGTCCCCGGCGAAACAGGCTAAAAAAGCTCACGGATGGATTCTCGGGTGTCGACATGGCTTACCTCAACTTCACATATAAAATTTAAAAAATTCGTGCAAAACCACAACTGCTCATGACAACGTTCAAAAACTTTTGTCAGCGCTACCCAGTATCGGGTATCCTGTGCCGGCCTGCAAAGGCCTTAGACGAGGAACGTTCACTCGTCAAATTATCGCACATTATGCCATTGCCGGAAAAATGCGCAAAATGGCATAAAATCATATGTATTCTTTTCGTCATGCCAGAATGTCCTTCGGGCATGATGTTAATCATAAATGTCAGCGATATCTTGCGCTACGATCCTTGACTCACTGACGTTTTTTTAGCCACGTATCAATAATAGGTACTTCCATGTCGAGTAAGTTAGTACTGGTTCTGAACTGCGGTAGCTCTTCCCTGAAATTCGCCATCATCGATGCGCTCAACGGTGAAGAGTACCTTTCTGGTTTGGCCGAATGTTTCCATCTCCCTGAAGCACGTCTGAAGTGGAAAATGGACGGCAGCAAACAGGAAGCGGCTTTAGGTGCAGGCGCCGCTCACAGCGAAGCGCTGAACTTTATCGTTAACACTATTCTGGCACAAAAACCGGAACTGTCCGCCCAGCTGACCGCAATTGGTCACCGTATCGTTCATGGTGGCGAGAAGTACACCAAATCTGTGGTCATCGATGACAGCGTTATTCAGGGTATTAAAGACTCAGCCTCTTTTGCACCGCTGCATAACCCGGCTCACCTGATCGGTATCGCTGAAGCACTGAAAGCCTTCCCGCAGCTGAAAGACAAGAACGTGGCCGTATTTGATACCGCGTACCATCAGACCATGCCGGAAGAGTCTTACCTCTATGCCCTGCCGTATAAACTGTACAAAGAGCACGGCGTTCGTCGCTATGGCGCACACGGCACCAGCCACTTCTACGTCACGCAAGAAGCAGCAAAAATGCTGAACAAGCCGGTAGAAGAAGTGAACATCATCACTTGCCACCTGGGCAACGGCGGTTCTGTTTCTGCTATCCGTAACGGCAAATGTGTTGATACCTCCATGGGTCTGACCCCGCTGGAAGGCCTGGTCATGGGTACCCGCTCCGGTGATATCGATCCAGCGATCATCTTCCACCTGCACGATACCCTGGGTATGAGCGTAGAAGATATCAACAAGATGCTGACCAAAGAGTCTGGCCTGCTGGGTCTGACCGAAGTGACCAGCGACTGCCGTTACGTTGAAGACAACTACGCCGAGAAAGAAGACGCGAAACGTGCAATGGATGTTTACTGCCACCGTCTGGCCAAGTACATCGGCTCTTACACTGCGCTGATGGACGGTCGTCTGGATGGCGTGGTCTTCACCGGCGGTATCGGTGAGAACGCGGCAATGGTGCGCGAACTCTCCCTGGGCAAACTGGGCGTGCTGGGCTTTGATGTTGACCATGAACGTAACCTGGCCGCGCGCTTCGGTAAGTCTGGCTTCATCAACAAAGAAGGCACCACGCTCGCAATGGTTATCCCAACCAATGAAGAGCTGGTCATCGCGCAAGACGCGAGCCGTCTGACTGCCTGATTCCCCACCGCCAGCAATGCTGGCGGTGCTGTTTTGAAGCCCGCCCGTTTTCGGCGGTAACGAAAGAGGATAAATCGTGTCCCGTACTATTATGCTGATCCCGACCGGAACCAGCGTAGGCCTGACCAGCGTCAGCCTCGGTGTTATCCGTGCGATGGAACGCAAAGGCGTTCGTCTGAGCGTGTTTAAGCCAATCGCTCAACCACGTGCTGGTGGCGACGCACCAGACCAGACCACCACTATTGTTCGTGCAAACTCTAACCTGCCAGCCGCTGAACCGCTGAAGATGAGCCACGTTGAGTCTCTGCTCTCCAGCAACCAGAAAGATGTGCTGATGGAAGAGATCATCGCTAACTACCACGCTAACGCCCAGGATGCGGAAGTGGTACTGGTAGAAGGCCTGGTTCCGACGCGCAAGCATCAGTTTGCCCAGTCTCTGAACTTTGAAATCGCCAAGACGCTGAACGCGGAAATCGTGTTTGTGATGTCCCAGGGTACCGATACCCCGGAACAGCTGAAAGAGCGTATTGAGCTGACCCGCAGCAGCTTCGGCGGCGCGAAAAACAGCAACATCACCGGCGTGATTGTTAACAAACTGAACGCACCGGTTGATGAGCAAGGCCGTACCCGCCCTGACCTGTCCGAAATTTTCGACGACTCGTCCAAAGCAAAAATCGTGAAAATCGATCCGGCTAAGCTGCAGGAATTCAGCCCGCTGCCAGTGCTGGGCGCGGTGCAGTGGAGCTTCGATCTGATCGCCACTCGTGCTATCGACATGGCGCGTCACCTGAACGCCACTATCGTGAACGAAGGCGATATCAATACCCGTCGCGTGAAGTCCGTGACTTTCTGTGCGCGTAGCATTCCGCACATGCTGGAGCACTTCCGTGCAGGTTCCCTGCTGGTTACCTCCGCTGACCGTCCTGACGTGCTGGTTGCAGCCTGTCTGGCCGCAATGAACGGCGTGGAGATCGGTGCGATCCTGCTGACCGGTGCCTATGAAATGGACCCACGCGTCAGCAAACTGTGCGAACGCGCATTTGCCACCGGCCTCCCGGTCTTCATGGTGAACACCAACACCTGGCAGACCTCCCTGAGCCTGCAGAGCTTTAACCTGGAAGTGCCGGCTGACGACCATCAGCGTATCGAGAAAGTGCAGGAATACGTTGCCGGTTGCATCAATCCTGACTGGATTGAATCTCTGACCGCGACCTCCGAGCGCAGCCGTCGTCTCTCTCCACCAGCCTTCCGTTATCAGCTCACCGAGCTGGCGCGTAAAGCGGGCAAACGCGTTGTTCTGCCTGAAGGCGACGAACCACGTACCGTTAAAGCTGCGGCAATCTGTGCCGAGCGCGGTATCGCCACCTGTGTGCTGCTGGGTAATCCGGATGAGATCACCCGCGTCGCGGCGTCCCAGGGCGTTGAGCTGGGTGCGGGTATCGAAATCGTGGATCCGGAAGTGGTGCGCGAAAGCTATGTTGCCCGTCTGGTTGAGCTGCGTAAGAGCAAGGGTATGACCGAAGCCGTTGCCCGCGAACAGCTGGAAGACAACGTGGTTCTCGGTACACTGATGCTGGAGCAGGACGAAGTTGATGGCCTGGTTTCCGGGGCTGTTCACACCACCGCGAACACCATTCGTCCGCCGCTGCAGCTGATCAAAACCGCGCCAGGTAGCTCTCTGGTTTCATCCGTGTTCTTCATGCTGCTGCCGGAACAGGTTTACGTTTACGGTGACTGTGCGATCAACCCGGATCCAACCGCTGAACAGCTGGCAGAGATCGCGATTCAGTCCGCTGACTCCGCGATTGCGTTCGGTATCGAGCCGCGCGTTGCGATGCTCTCCTACTCCACCGGTAACTCTGGTGCAGGTAGCGACGTAGAGAAAGTACGTGAAGCCACCCGTCTGGCGCAGGAAAAACGCCCGGATCTGGTTATCGATGGCCCGCTGCAGTATGACGCCGCAGTTATGGCTGACGTTGCCAAATCTAAAGCGCCTAACTCGCCGGTTGCTGGTCGCGCTACCGTGTTCATCTTCCCGGATCTGAACACCGGTAACACCACTTACAAAGCGGTACAGCGTTCTGCCGACCTGATCTCCATCGGGCCGATGCTGCAGGGTATGCGCAAGCCAGTGAACGACCTGTCTCGTGGCGCGCTGGTAGACGATATCGTCTACACCATCGCCCTGACTGCGATCCAGGCTTCACAGCAGTAAGCTGCTGCCAAACGTAAAAAGGCGACCCCAGGGTCGCCTTTTTTATTATCACCGTTACGCTTCTTCTTGCTTAGCCGGTTCGTTGTTGGCATTGCGGCTCATCCACAGCGCCAGCGCTTTTAACGAATCAGGCGTGAAGTCATCGCAACGGGCGGTGATCTCCGTCGGGGTCATCCAGAAGACTTCGCTGACCTCTTCTTCCTGCAGCGCAAACGGGCCGTGGGAGACACAGCTGAAGAGGCCTCCCCAGACACGGCAGTGGCTGTCTTCAAAGTAGAACTGACCGTGTTCGGCAAACGGCACACCGGCAATCCCCAGCTCCTCTTCCGCTTCACGGCGGGCGGAGTCAAGTAACAGCTCATCGGCCTGCACCACACCGCCGGCCGTTGCATCGAGCATGCCGGGCATGAAGTCTTTCGTTTCGGTACGGCGCTGCACCAGGATATTGCCCATACCATCATGCACCACGATATAGGTCGCGCGATGGCGAAGGCGCTGCGCGCGCATCTGCTCGCGGCTCGCCTGGGCGATGACTTCATTGTCTTCGCTGACTATATCTACCCACTCAGTACTTGCCAAATGACTCTGCTCCACCATCGGGAAACCTTCTCTTTATAGCGCTCTCACGGCGCGTTTACTGTTGAGGAGTAAGTTACGGATTAATCCTGGACTCTGCAATAACCTGGCTGTCATTCAGCGTCATAACGCACAAATGGCCCTCTTCCAGCATCCCATAGCTGGGTGGAAACCCGCCTTTAGGCAGGCTGACGGAGCCAGGATTGAAATGAATAATGTCGCCCTTCTTCCCGGCCACCGGAATATGAGTATGACCATAAACCAGGACATCGCCAGCATTCAGCGCGGGCAGATTATCCGGACCAAACAGATGGCCGTGGGTGATAAAGAGACGGCAGTCCTCCAGCAAGATCTGCTGCCACGGGGCGGTGATGGGAAAGTGCAGTAACATCTGGTCGACTTCGCTGTCACAGTTGCCCCGCACGGCAATAATGCGCGAGGCAAAAGCATTAAGCCGCTCTGCAACCTCAGCAGGGGCATAGCCTTCGGGTAGCGGGTTGCGCGGGCCGTGATTCAGCACATCGCCGAGGATCACCAGCCATTGCGCCCCGCTCTGGTTAAACAGCGAAAGCACTTTTTCGGTCGCCGGTAGCGAGCCGTGAATGTCCGATGCAAACATCAGCTTCATCAGTGACTCCTTGTAGTGAAAAGCCGCCCCATCATACCTGAATCAGCAGGCCTTATCAGCCAGCCCGCTTCGCTGAAAGCGCCACATAACGCTGCACCGAGGCGCGCTGCCACTGGAAGCTGGCGTAATCCACCAGCTGTTGTGGTACGTCATCACCATTGAGCACCAGGCGGTTGAGCATCAGCGCCAGATCGCTATCCGCAATGCACCACTCCCCGAATAAATTCTGATTGCCGTGGGCCAGAAGCGAGGTGGCGGTATCAATCAGCTGGCTTGCCGTGCGCTGGGCAGTTTCGCTCAGGGCCGGTTTTTTCACCCCGGCAAATACCACGTCGGTAGAACGTTCTTCACGGATGGGCATCAGATCGCTGCGCAGCCACGCCTGTATCTGACGCACGCGGGCGCGTTTTTGCAGATCGAGCGGATAGATCCGCTCCCATTCCGGCGGCGCAAAACGCTCTTCCAGATATTCGGTAATCGCGGAGGATTCGCTGAGTTCAAACCCATCCACTTCCAGGAGCGGCACGCGACGGGTCAGCCCATAGCCCCGCCACTGCGGCTGACGGTTCTCCCCCCGGCTGAGGTCGATGGTTTTCAGGGCAAAGGGCAATCCCTTTTCGGCCAGCGCGACGTACACGCTCATCACATAGGGTGAAAAATAGTCGGCATCTGACCACAGGGTAATCGCAGGTTGGCTCATAACGTCCTCATAAGGCTTCGCGTGATGGGTAGATATCCAAAATATAACCTCCTGCCCCGGCTGTCACTTGATGAAAACTCACGATTTATCATCACCACCTATACTCGATCTATGCAGAAAAAAGCGCTATGACAGGAGTTGCGATGATTGACCTTTACTACGCCCCGACGCCCAACGGGCATAAGATCACTCTTTTTCTGGAAGAGGCCCAGCTGGACTACCGCATCCTGCCGGTCAATATCAGCAAAGGCGAACAGTTCCGCCCCGAGTTTCTCGCCATTTCCCCCAACAATAAAATTCCGGCGATTGTCGATCGCGATCCGGAGGATGGCGGTACCCCGCTGAGCCTGTTTGAGTCCGGCGAAATATTGCTCTATCTGGCAGAGAAAACCGGCAAGCTACTGAGCGGGGAATTACGTGAACGCCACGTCACGCTGCAGTGGCTCTTCTGGCAGGTTGGCGGCCTGGGGCCGATGATTGGTCAGAACTACCACTTTAACCATGCTGCGCCACAGCCTATCGCCTATGCCATCGAACGTTTCCAGGTCGAAACGCAGCGGCTCTATAACGTCCTGAACAAGCGGCTGGAAAAATCGCCGTGGCTGGGAGGCGAACACTACAGTATCGCAGATATCGCCTGCTGGCCGTGGGTCAACACCCATGAAAACCATCGTGTCGACCTGGCATCATGGCCTGCGGTAAACAACTGGTTTGAACGTATCCGCACCCGCCCGGCAACCGAGCGTGCAATGCAAAAAGCGCAGCAGATATAAACGCTTTCCTCATGTATTATGGTGTCGATAATGACACGGAGGAAGCCTGCAATGTCCCAGCAAGACGCAATTATTCGTATTAAAAATTTACGCCTGCGCACCTTTATTGGAATCAAAGAGGAGGAGCGTGCTAATCGCCAGGATATCGTTATTAACGTGACGATCCACTATCCGGCAGACAAAGCCCGCGCCAGTGAAGACATTAATGATGCGCTGAACTATCGCACCATTACCAAAAGCATTATTCATCTGGTGGAGAATAACCGTTTCTCTTTGCTGGAAAAATTAACTCAGGATGTGCTGGATATCGCACGCGAACATCACTGGGTCACCTATGCTGAAGTCGAGATCGATAAACTTCACGCGCTGCGCTACGCCGACTCCGTCTCGATGACGTTAAGCTGGCAACGCTAAGCGCAACCCTGGAGGTGGTATGAAGATCCTGGTAACCGGCGGCACCGGCCTGATTGGCCGGCATTTAATCCCACGTTTGCAGGTATTAGGCCATGAGCTGACTGTGGTCACGCGCAGCACTGAGAAGGCGCGCCAGCTTCTCGGCTCCGGCATCGATATCTGGAAAGGGCTGACGGAGCACCAGGATCTCAACGGCTTTGATGCCGTCATCAATCTTGCAGGCGAGCCCATCGCCGACAAGCGCTGGACAAAAGAGCATAAACAGCGTCTGTGCAACAGTCGCTGGAACATCACCCAGCGGCTGGTCGATATGGTTAAGGCCAGCGACACGCCGCCCTCGGTCTTTATCTCCGGTTCGGCTTCAGGTTATTACGGCGATTTAGGCGAGGTGGTGGTGACCGAAGAGGAGCCGCCGCACAATGAATTTACCCATAAGCTGTGCGCCCGCTGGGAGCAGATTGCCTGCGGTGCCCAGAGCGAAAAGACCCGCGTATGCCTGTTGCGCACCGGCGTGGTGCTGGCCCCCAAAGGCGGGATTCTCGGCAAAATGCTGCCGGTATTTAAGCTGGGTCTTGGCGGCCCGGTCGGTAACGGGCGTCAGTACCTGGCGTGGATCCATATCGACGATATGGTCAACGGCATTCTCTGGCTGCTGGATAACGATCTGCGCGGCCCGTTCAATATGGTCTCCCCCTACCCGGTGCGTAACGAGCAGTTTGCCCATGCCCTGGGCCATGCGGTGCATCGCCCTGCCGTAGTTCGCGCGCCCGCCACCGCTATCCGCCTGCTGATGGGGGAATCCTCCGTGCTGGTGCTGGGCGGCCAACGCGCACTGCCGAAGCGCCTGGAAGCCTCCGGCTTTGCTTTCAGGTGGTATGACTTAGAAGAGGCCCTGGGAGATGTGGTAGGTTAAATTTACCCTGTCAGATGTTAATTTGTTATCTTCGCTCCCTGTTCAAGGCGCTTTGATGGCAACCATTACCACTCCCCGGCTGACGCTCTCCCCTTTTGAGCCCGCCGACTGGCCTTTTTTCCACAGGCTGCGTGAAGCGCCGGAGATCATGCGCTATATGGCCGCGATCGCCCCGGAAAAAGAGATCCGACGCCTGTTTGCCGCCCGTCTTACCGCCCCGCACACCTTTGTGATCCGCGTCCATGATGATGCCACCCCGCTCGGGGATATTGGCCTGCAAATCAGCTCCCACTACCCTGAAGAGGCCGATATTGGTTACACCGTGATTGCCGCCGCCCAGGGCCAGGGAATAGCCAGCGAGGCGCTGCGTGCCGTGTGTGAATATGCGTTTATCCGGGTGGGCGTAAAAGCGATTAACGCATATGTGCTGGCGGACAACGGCGGATCGGTGCGGGTGTTAGAGAAAGCGGGTTTCATGCGCACCCAGGTACTGGAGCAGGCATATGAGATTAACGGCGTGCGGTATGACGACTGGGTGTACCGACTGGAGGTAAGTGCGGCCTGAATGCCGGGCGGCACTGCATTTACCCGGCCTACGGTTTTGTAGGCCCGGTAAGCGTAGCGCCACCGGGCAACAAACTACTTCAACGATCCCTTAAGGAACTGCTGCAGACGCGGGCTCTTCGGGTTGGCCAGCACCTCATCCGGATGCCCCTGCTCTTCGATTACGCCCTGATGGAGGAAAATCACGTGGTTGGAGACGTTACGGGCAAAGCCCATCTCGTGAGTTACCACCACCATGGTTTTCCCCTCTTCAGCGAGCTGCTGCATGATGCGCAGCACTTCCCCCACCAGCTCGGGATCGAGCGCGGAGGTAGGTTCGTCAAAGAGCAACACTTCCGGCTCCATCGCCAGCGCACGGGCGATAGAGACACGCTGCTGCTGACCGCCGGAGAGATGCACCGGGTATTTCATCTGCTGGCGTTCGTCGATACCCACTTTCGCCAGGTATTTCTCCGCCCGGGTACGGGCTTCCTGCTTGCTTAAGCCCAGCACCTGCACCGGCGCTTCCATGACGTTCTCCAGCACCGTCATGTGACTCCAAAGGTTAAAGTGCTGGAACACCATCGTCAGACGAGTACGCAGCAGACGAAGCTGGTGTTTATCCGCCACCTTCAGCTGACCGTCTTTGTCCTGCACCAGATTGATGTTCTCACCGCTGACCACAATCGAGCCGGCACTCGGCTTTTCAAGAAAGTTAATGCAGCGCAGGAAGGTACTTTTACCCGACCCTGAGGAGCCGATAATACTGATCACATCGCCCGCATTAGCCTGCAGCGACACCCCTTTCAGCACTTCATGTTCGCCGTAGCGTTTGTGCAAATCGATAACGTTTAATTTGTTCTCAGCCATCTTCATTCTCAGTGCGTCGAAGGTTTGACATGCTGCAACCAGCGTTTTTCCGCTTTGCGGAACAGGCTAATCAGGGCATAAGAGATGATTAAATAGAGCACTGCCGCGATCCCGAAGGCGGTAAAGGGCTGATAGGTCGCCGAGTTAATATCACGGGCAATCTTCAGCAGGTCCGGCACGGTAGCGGTAAAGGCCAGCGCGGTGGAGTGCAGCATTAAAATCACTTCGTTGCTGTAGGCAGGCAGCGCAATACGCAGCGCCGACGGCAGAATAATGCAGCGATAGAGCTTCACCGAAGAGAAGCCATACGCCCGCGCCGCCTCAATTTCACCGTGCGGCACGGAGCGGATCGCGCCGGCAAAGATCTCGGTGGTGTAGGCGCAGGTGTTGAGCGTTAACGCCAGCACGGTACAGTTCAGCCCGCTACGGAAGAACGCGTTCAGCATCTCGGTGCCTTTGACGATTTCCAGCGTGTACATCCCGGAGTAGAAGACCAGCAGCTGCACATAGAGCGGCGTACCGCGGAACACGTAGGTAAACAGCCAGATGGGGAAGCGAATATATTTGTTGCTGGAGACGCGGCCAATGGCGAGGAAAATCGCCAGGATCCCGCCCATTACCACAGAAGAAATCAGCAGCCAGAGGGTGATCGCCACACCTGTAAAACGGTATCCGTCGGTCCACAGCAGGGATTTCCAGTATTCCTGAATAATTTCGATCACAGGTCAGCCCTCTTCACACCCACGGAATAGCGCCGTTCGAGCAGGAGCAGCACGCCATTGGAGACGGTGGTAAACACCAGATAAATCACCCCGCAGACAATCGCGAAGTAGAACGGCTCCCAGGTGCTTTTGCCTGCCAGCTGCGTGGCTTTTACCACATCTTCCAGCCCCAGTAAGGAGACCAGCGCCGTTGCTTTGAGGATAACCTGCCAGTTGTTACCAATTCCCGGCAGCGCAAAGCGCATCATGGCCGGAAACATAATGCGGCGAAACGTCTGTGATGAGGTAAACCCGAAGGCCGTAGCCGCTTCGATATGCCCTTTCGGCACCGCGAGATAGGCCCCGCGGAAGGTTTCGGTAAAATAGGCGCCATAGATAAAGCCCAGGGTGATGATACCGGCCACCATCGGATCGATATCAATCTGCGCCATACCGATGGCATCCGTAATGCCGTTAAGGGCGATTTGCAGACCGTAGAAGATCAGCAGCATCAGCACCAGGTCAGGCACCCCGCGGATCAGGGTGGTATAGCCCTCAAACAGCAGCGCCATCGCCCGATTCGCAGAGAGCTTCGCGCCCGCGCCTGCAAGGCCTATCAACACGGCCAGCACCACTGAACTGAGAGCCAGTTCAAGGGTGACCAATGCGCCTTGTAAAATTACGCCAGAAAATCCGTACAGCATACCGCCTGCCCTGTCGTGAGTGGTGTAGCCGTGTCTTTTCCCCTCCCTGGACGGAAGGGGCCGCACGTTATTAAGTGGAGGGATTAACCACCGTAGACATCAAAGTCGAAGTATTTCTTCGCCAGTTTTTCGTAAGTGCCGTCGGCGCGCATTTCAGCAAAGGCTTTGTTCAGCGCTTCACGCAGTTCGTTATCCTCTTTACGCAGACCCATACCGGTGCCCACGCCGAAGAGTTTCTCATCCTTGATGGACGGACCGCCAAACTTGTAATCTTTACCAACCGGCTGTTTCAGGAAGCCTTCGCTGGCTGCCACTTCATCCTGGAAGGCGGCGTCAATACGGCCCGCAGTCAGGTCAGCGTAGATATTCTCCTGGCCCTGGTAAGAGACGATTTCAATTCCTTTCGGTGCCCAGTGCTCGTTGCCGAAGGTCTCCTGAGTGGTGCCCTGCAGCACGCCCACACGTTTACCTTTCAGGGATTCAAGGGTTGGCTGAATATCGGAAGATTTCGCTACCACCAGACGCGAGTCCGCTGCATAAAGCTTGTCGGTAAAGGCAATCTCCTGCTGGCGTTTTTCGGTGATAGAGAGGGAAGACATAATGGCATCAATTTTTTTCGCTTTCAGCGAAGGGATCAGCGCATCCAGTGGGTTTTCAACGAAGGTACACTCTGTTTTGATACGTTTGCACAGCTCTTTAGCCAAATCGATATCAAAACCTACCAGTTCACCCTGCGCATTCTTCGATTCGAAGGGGGCATAAGTCGGGTCAGTACCAATACGAACTTTTTGCGGAATTGCTGCAAATGCCGCGGTAGCGCTGGAAAAGGCCAGAGCCAGAGAAAGTGACAAAACCAGTTTTTTCATATCTATCCTCAACAGACTGTCTTCTTACGGGATTTTAACGCCGACGGGGCGCCTTTAATGTGCCACTAATCGCCGCGGCAAGGCAAAAGATTATGCCCGGCAAGCGCGAAAAAGTGCATTGCGAGTGCTTAACTATTCACTTTATAACCAACACAGCGCACGATTTGCACCATCCTGGTTCGCAAAGGCCATTGTCGCACCATAACGGGGAGCCATTATGGTGCGCACCCGTCAGTTCCGGTTAGTCGCCGTAAACATTGAAGTCGAAGTATTTCTTCGCCAGTTTGTCGTAGGTACCGTCTTTACGCAGTTCAGTGAAAGCTTTGTCAAAGGCCGCCTTCAGCTCGGCATCGTCTTTACGCAGGCCGATCCCGGTGCCGTCGCCGAAATATTTTTTGTCTTTGACTGACGGGCCAGCAAAGGCAAACTCTTTGCCCGCCGGTTGTTTCAGGAAGCCTTCGCTCGCGGCGACTTCATCCTGGAAAGCCGCATCCAGACGCCCTGCCGCCAGATCGGAATAGATCAGATCCTGGTTCTGGTACGCCACTACATCCACGCCCTTCTCACGCCAGTTGGCGTTCGCATAGCCTTCCTGCGTTGAGCCCTGCAGAACGCCTACATGCTTGCCTTTCAGCGAGTCAATGGTTGGCTGGATTGGGGAGCCTTTCGCCGCAATCAGACGTGAATCCGCCGCGTAAAGTTTCTCAGAGAAGGCGATCTCCTGCTGACGCTTTTCGGTAATCGAGAGCGAGGAGATGATCGCGTCAATCTTCTTGGCTTTCAGAGACGGGATCAGCGCGTCGAAGTCGCTGCCCACCCAGGTACATTTCACGGACATGCGTTTGCACATCTCATTTCCCAGGTCGATATCAAACCCAACGAAATCCCCCTTCGCATCTTTCGATGAGAACGGGGCATAGGTTGCGTCTGTACCGATACGTACGTTCTGTGGGAGCGCCGCAAAGCTGCTTGCCGCAGCGCTTAATCCCACCAGCAAAGACAGAGCCAGAACCGTCTTCTTCATACATTACCCTCAAGTGTCGTGATTTTCTTATGTAATAGATTGTGTTGTGTGTTGTTGCAGGCAATCTCTTGCAGGTCTTATGCCATATTGCAGATAACGCAAAATTACGGCGTTAAATATGTTAATGAAAGGTTGCAGGATTACCTTAATGGTGAAAGATAGCAGGTCTGCCAAACGAACCGCAGTGCCTGGAAAGGAAAAAAGGAATTAAATGTTGAGGATATGATCGCTGTTGCAGAATTGCCCTGAAACAGGGCACGTTGCGGTGAAATGCACTCTGGCAGAACAGCCTTACCGTCAGGCGCCCTGCCAGCGGGTAAAGAGATCGTCCGGCAGGTCAATGTCGAACTGATCGAGCACCCGGTTTACGGTCTGATTAATCACATCATCCAGGCTTTGCGGACGGTGATAAAACGCCGGCACCGGCGGCATGATCACCGCCCCCAGTTCAGCGGCCTGGGTCATCAGGCGTAGATGGCCCAGATGCAGCGGGGTTTCGCGCACGCACAATACCAGCGGGCGACGCTCTTTTAATATCACATCGGCCGCACGGGTCACCAGCGTATCGGTATAACTGTTGACGATGCCAGAGAGAGTTTTGATGGAACAGGGCAGGATCACCATGCCCGCCGTTTTAAACGACCCGGAGGAGATGCTGGCGGCGATATCGCGCGCGTCATGCACCACATCGGCCAGCGCCTGAACGTCACGCAGGGAGTAATCGGTTTCGAGAGAGAGGGTCTGACGCGCAGCCTGGCTCATCACCAGATGCGTTTCAACCTCGGCGACGTCGCGCAATACCTGCAACAAACGGACACCGTAAATCGCGCCGCTGGCCCCTGAGATCCCTACAATTAATCGTTTCATGATGTTCGCCCTTTCTGTTACAGGGCTGACTGTGCAGGATTTTGGCGGGAGTTGCAAGCGAGGGCAGATGCCCTCGCCTGCGATAGTGCTTAACCTTCGTTATGCATCTCTAAACTTTCGAGATCGTTCGCCAGCTGGACGGCTTTCGCGTCGTCGTTGCGCAGTGAATCGAGGTAGTCCAGGTAGCCCTGATCCACATCTTTGGTGACGTAGATACCGTTAAACACCGAGCACTCGAACTGCTGAATATCCGGGTTCTCGGCGCGCACCGCGTCGATCAGATCGTTCAGATCCTGGAAAATCAGGCCGTCGGCACCGATGATCTGGCGGATCTCATCCACTTCACGACCGTGGGCAATCAGCTCGTTGGCGGTAGGCATATCGATGCCATACACGTTCGGGAAGCGAATTTCCGGTGCCGCAGAGGCCAGATAGACCTTCTTCGCACCCGCTTCACGGGCCATCTCGATAATCTGCTCAGAGGTGGTGCCGCGCACGATGGAGTCATCCACCAGCAGCACGTTCTTATCGCGGAACTCGGCGCGGTTGGCATTCAGCTTGCGGCGCACCGATTTACGGCGCAGCTGCTGGCCCGGCATGATAAAGGTGCGGCCAACGTAGCGGTTCTTCACGAATCCCTGGCGGTAAGGTTTACCCAGAATACGCGCCATCTCCAGGGCGATATCGCAGGAGGTTTCCGGGATAGGGATCACCACGTCGATATCCAGGTCTTCCCACTCGCGTGCAATCTTCTCGCCGAGCTTGGTTCCCATATTGACGCGGGCGCTGTAGACGGAGATTTTGTCGATGAAAGAGTCCGGGCGAGCGAAGTAGACGTACTCGAACAGGCACGGATTGCTGACCGGATTCTCTGCGCACTGACGGGTAAACAGCTGGCCTTTCTCGGTGATGTAGACCGCTTCGCCAGGTGCGACGTCACGCAGGAACTCAAAGCCCAGGGTATCCAGCGCCACGCTTTCGGAGGCGACCATATACTCGGTGCGGCCATCGCCAATATCGCGCTTGCCCAGCACCAGCGGGCGGATGCCGTTAGGATCGCGGAAGGCGACCATACCGTGGCCGATAATCATCGCGACGCAGGCATAAGCGCCACGGATCAGGCGGTTAGTGGCGGCTACCGCGGCAAAAATGTTGTCAGCTTCCAGCGGATAGTGGCGGAAGTTATCCAGCTCGCTGGCAAAGACGTTGAGCAGGATTTCAGAGTCAGAAGTGGTGTTAATGTGACGACGCTTCTCTTCAAACAGCTTCTTACGCAGCTCGTGAGCATTGGTCAGGTTGCCGTTGTGGGCAAGCGTGATGCCATACGGCGAGTTAACGTAGAACGGCTGAGCTTCAGAGGCGCTGGAACTGCCAGCAGTCGGGTAACGAACGTGACCAATACCCATGTTGCCTTGAAGACGCTGCATATGGCGGGCTTCGAACACATCGTTTACCAGGCCGTTGGCCTTACGTAAACGGAAGCAGTTGTGTGCATCAATGGTGATGATACCCGCAGCATCCTGCCCACGGTGCTGAAGCACCGATAATGCGTCATAAATAGACTGGTTTACCGGCATGAAACCGGCGATACCGACAATACCGCACATTCGTCATTTCCTCGTTAAGCCACATCTCAGGGTTTATGCCCTGGGCAAAAAACTCGACGAGCTTTGCAGATAGTCAAAGAACCATCTGATGATGAAGCTGAACTGCGGGATAAGCTGCGATTTCTGCCAGTCTTCACTTTTTGAGAACCCGGTAAAGGTATCAAGGAAGAATAGTATCGCGGCAACAATCAGCGCGCCTCGCAACGCCCCGAAACAGATCCCCAGCACCCTGTCCGTTCCTGACAACCCGGTTTTCTCGACCAGCTGGCCAATCACGTAGTTAACAATGGCGCCGACAATCAGCGTCGCGATAAACAGCACCGCGATGGCAATCCCATTTCGAACCAGTTCATCTTCAAAGCCCGTGAACCAGACAGACAGGTAAGTGTAGTAATGACTGGCAACAAAGAAGGCACAGCCCCAGGTTACCAGCGATAACGCTTCACGAACAAAGCCACGGATCAGGCTAACCAGACAGGAAAAACCTATCACCGCAATGATGGCGTAATCAATCCAGACCATATGTGTCCCACGATCAAACGCCCTGTCATCCAGTTCGGGGCGAATTCTAACAGAAAAAGAAAACGTTTGCGTAGGGATTTCCTTCCCGCGCGTAAATAAAAAAAGCGCTGAAAAAATATTCAGCGCCCCAGGCGGGTTACCTTCTCAGGCAATCTGCTGCGCCTGTTTTTGCCTTATCCCGTAAACGAGAGAAACCCTCAGTTCACGCTGTAATTCATCACCACGCCGCTCAAACCAGAGAGTTTATTCAGCTCTCCAAGCGATCCCTTCAGCTTGTCTCTCGACGCATCCGGCCCTACGAGAATACGGGTGATTTTACCCTGTACCGGTGTGGTAGGTGAAGTGTAAACGCGATACCCCGCACCACGGAGTTTAGCCACCACCTCGTTGACCTTATCGGCGTTTTTCAGGGCACCGAGCTGCACAACGTAGGCTTTACCGGTCGGGGCCGGTTTCTCTTCTGCCGCCGGTTTGGCCGGTGGGGTTTCTGTCGCCGCCGCCAGCTGCTGGCTGGTGTTATCGCGCTGCGGTTTCGGCTGCGGCTTCTCAACCGGTTTCGGTTTTTGCACCGGTTTTGGCGCGTACTGCTCAACCGGCGCCGGAACGGGATCCAGCTCGTTGTTGTTTCCGGCTGCCAGACGCGCCGGATCTAACGATGGCGCCGCGGCATCGCCCGCGCGCACCTCTTCAGCCGCCCCTTCTGGTGGCTGTGCAGGCAGAGCCTGTGTTGCCGGGAGCATGTCCGGCTCATCCCGATCGCCCGGTTTCGGCACCAGCGGGATCGCCGCAAACTCATCCTGATAATGTTTTTTCTGTCCATCAAGCAGCCCGGGGAGAATAATCACCCCCAGCGCCACCAGCACAATGGTGCCTGCTAAACGGTTCTGAAACTTACTTGCCACCGGTTCTCCCCGCATCCATTACGTCCATGACATGTGCCACCGTGTGGAACGAACCACACACCAGCACGGTATCTTCTGGTCTGGCATCGGCCATCGCCGCCCGCCAGGCCTGCGCCACGCTATCAAAGCGCTGCCCTGCGCCGAGATGCGCCATTAACTGTTCGGCAGTCGCCCCGCGTGGGCCTTCCAGAGGGGCACAATACCAGCTATCGACCACACTCTCCATGCAGGCCAGCGTGCCGCCAATATCTTTATCATGAAGCATACCGATAACCGCCAGCACGCGCCCGGTTTTTGGCAATGATTTGAGACGCCCTGCGAGATACGCCGCGGCATGGGGGTTATGCGCCACATCCAGAATCAGACGCGGTGATTCGCTGACTATCTGGAAACGCCCCGGCAGAATCGCATGCTGAATGCCGTCGCGCATCGCCTGCTCCTCTACCGCCAGACCACTGGCGCGCAGTGCGGCCAGCGCCGTCGCAGCATTCGGCTGCGGTACCTGGGGCAGCGGCAGGTTATCCAGCGCGCCCGCCGCGTCTTCAAAGCGCCAGCCGCTTTCCGTCACGCTGTAGCGCCAGTCGACGTCACGGCGCTGCAACAGCGCCCCTTTCTCCTGCGCCACGTCAGCAATAGTGTGCGGCATATCGGGTTCGCCGACGATAGCCGGTTTGCCCGGGCGGAAAATACCGGCTTTTTCACGGCCAATGCTCTCGCGATCGGGCCCCAGCCAGTCGGTATGATCCAGCGCGATGCTGGTGATTACCGCCACATCCGGGTCGACAATATTAGTGGCATCCAGACGTCCGCCTAACCCGACCTCGAGGATCACCACGTCCAGCTGCGCCTGCTTAAAGAGCCACAGCGCCGACAGGGTGCCATATTCAAAATAGGTCAGCGAAATATCGCCGCGCGCGGCTTCGATCTCCGCAAACGAGGCGGTATGCGCGGATTCAGCCAGCTCCGCATTCTGTACCCGCACGCGCTCGGTATAGCGCACCAGATGAGGTGAGCTGTAGACCCCTACTTTGTAGCCTGCCGCCATCAGCATCGCTTCCAGGGTGCGGCAGGTGGTGCCTTTGCCGTTGGTACCCGCCACGGTGAAGACAAAGGGAGCCGGTTTCAGAACATCAAGGCGCGCCGCGACCAGGCTGACGCGCTCAAGTCCCATGTCGATGGCTTTACTGTGCAGGTTTTCCAGATAAGAAAGCCACGCGGCCAGAGGCGACGTGGCTTGGGGAAGAGTAATATTTTCCATGTTGCGCGCTTTTCAGTTACGGTTAGAAAGCAAAAGGGCAGCGCCACTGGCCCTGCCCTTTTCAGTTATCAGGCCTCGGGTTCCTGATCCGGTACCACCACGCCTTCGCGCGGCTCATCCGGGCTCGGCGACGGCAGATTCATCAGCTTCGCCAGAATGCTGGCCAGTTTCAGGCGCATTTCCGGACGGCGAACGATCATGTCGATAGCGCCTTTCTCGATAAGGAACTCACTGCGCTGGAAGCCCGGCGGCAGCTTTTCACGTACCGTTTGTTCAATAACGCGCGGGCCGGCAAAGCCGATCAGCGCTTTCGGTTCAGCGATGTTCAGATCGCCCAGCATCGCAAAACTTGCCGATACGCCGCCCATGGTTGGGTCGGTCAGCACAGAGATGTACGGCAGACCGCGCTCCTGCATTTTCGCCAGCGCTGCGGAGGTTTTTGCCATCTGCATCAGCGACATCAGCGCTTCCTGCATACGGGCACCACCGGAGGCGGAGAAGCAGATCAGCGGACAGTTGTCTTCCAGCGCCTGCTCAACGGCACGCACGAAGCGCGCGCCCACTACGGAGCCCATTGAGCCGCCCATAAAGGAGAACTCAAACGCCGCCGCGACAACCGGCATCTCGTGCAGAGTGCCTTTCATCACCACCAGGGCATCTTTCTCGCCGGTCTCTTTTTGCGCAGAGGCCAGACGATCTTTGTATTTCTTGGAGTCACGGAACTTCAGCACATCTTTCGGCTCAAGCTCGCTACCCAGTTCAACCAGAGAACCTTCATCCAGCAGGCTATGCAGGCGGTTACGCGCCGACATACGCATGTGGTGATCGCACTTCGGACAAACTTCGAGATTACGCTCCAGTTCGGCGCGGTACAGGACCTGGCCACAGCTGTCACATTTAGTCCACACCCCTTCAGGAATACTCGCTTTGCGGGTTGGGGTGATATTGCTTTTAATTCGTTCAATCCAGCTCATTGATAACCTTTCTGCCTGAACCAGGTTTGCTGCAAGGGGCGCATAATGCCATTTTTGCCCCCGGCAGACCATGAATGTTGCACATTAAAACATAACAGCCCGAAACTTTGGATAAAAAAGTGGTCGAACCGCAGTCGTGCCTTTATTTTACTTGTTTTGCCGCCGCGCGACGGTGACGAATCACTTCGATAACGCCCGGCAGAATGGAAACCACAATAATCCCTACGATCAGCAACTTAAGGTTTTCCTGGATCATAGGAATGGTCCCGAAGAAATAGCCCGCGTAGGTAAAGCTCAGCACCCACAGCAGCGCACCGGTGACGTTATAGAGCGCGAACTGACGGTACGACATATGACCCATACCCGCAACAAACGGGGCAAAGGTTCTGACGATGGGCACAAAGCGCGCGAGAATGATGGTCTTACCGCCGTGTTTCTCATAAAACGCATGGGTTTTATCGAGATAGCTGCGACGGAAAATCTTCGAGTCCGGGTTACTAAATAACCGCTCGCCGAACAGCCGCCCTATAGTGTAGTTCACCGCATCGCCAAGGATGGCGGCAATCAGCATTAACACCACCATCAGGTGAACGTTAAGGTCGTTGGTCTCCAGCGACGCCAGCGCGCCCGCCACGAACAGCAGTGAATCGCCCGGTAAGAAGGGCGTCACCACCAGCCCGGTTTCGCAAAACAGGATCAGGAACAGAATGGCATACACCCAGACGCCATAATCAGCGACCAGCTCTGCCAGGTGCACATCGATATGCAGAATGAAATCGATCAGAAAGCGAATTAAATCCATATTGTCTAAACCTTTATTGCCACGGCTATCAGTCCGCTAAGAACAGCGGGCCCATTGGCGGTTTTGGAAGGTCAAACCGATCCGGGTAATCGACCGAGACCAGATAGAGCCCTTCCGCTTTCGCCGTTGCTGCCGCCAGCGTTCTGTCCTTCGCCGCCAGCAACTCTGCAATCCAGCTCTCCGGCTGGTGTCCGGCGCCTACTTCCATCAGGCTGCCTGTAATATTCCTGACCATATGATGAACAAAGGCATTCGCTTTGATATCCACCACCACATACGCGCCATGCCGACTGACGTTAATGTGCATCACGTTGCGCCACGGCGTGCGAGACTGGCACTGCACGGCACGGAACGAGGTGAAGTCGTTTTCGCCAATCAATGCCTGCGCCGCGCGGTGCATGCGATCGGCATCCAGCGGCTCGTAAAAATGGGTGACGCCCTGGCCTAACACCGCCGGACGAAGACGCTGGTTATAGATGATATAGCGGTAGCGGCGCGCGGTGGCGCTGAACCGCGCATGAAAATCATCCGGCACATTTTTGACCCAACGTACCGCGATGTCACCAGGCAAATTCGCATTTACCCCCAGCGTCCAGGCCGCGTCTTTACGCACGGCGGTGGTTTCAAAATGCACCACCTGCCCCGTACCATGGACACCGGCGTCGGTACGCCCCGCGCACAGGACATTGATGGGCTCATTCGCCACCTGAGAGAGCGCTTTTTCCAGCTTTTCCTGGACGCTGCGCACCTCATTCTGACGCTGCCAGCCATAATATTTACTGCCATCGTACTCAATGCCGAGGGCAATCTTATGAACGGGCTTTTGCTCCACTTCAGACATCAGTAGAGATACTCCTGCACCAGTTTTTCAGCGATTTTCACCGCCATCAGCGCGCCGCCGAAACGCACGTTATCGGCGACCGACCAGAACTGGATCTGCTCCGGCATACCGTAATCGTTACGTACACAGCCAATGGAGAGACGCGCGTTGCCCGTTGCGTCGCCCACCTGGGTCGGGAACTCGCGCTCTTCAGACAGTTCAATATCTTCGCCGCGGCCAAAGGCATCGCGCGCCTCTTCCGCAGCCAGCGGACGCATGGCTTCAAAGCTCACCATCTGGGCATGGCCGTAGAACACCGGTGACTGCACACAGCTGGCGGAGATCATCAGTCCGTCGTCCTGCAGGATCTTACGCACTTCATCGATGATACGGCGCTCTTCGCGCACGCTGCCTTCACGATCCGGCAGCAGCGGCAGCATGTTGAACGCCAGCTGGCGGCCAAAGAAATCCTCTTCGTCCACCGGGATACCATTCAGCAGCTTCGCGCTCTGCCCTGCCAGGGCATCCACCGCTTTTTTACCGCGGGCAGAGACTGACATCAGGCTGGTGACGGCGATACGGGACAAGCCACCTTCGTCGATGAGCGGTTTCAGGGCGCTAAGCAGCTGGCTGGTCAGGCTGTCCGGGACGGCGATGATGTTACGGTTGCGGTAGTCGGCCAGCACGAAGGGGTTCACCTCCGGCACCACCAGCGGCACGTCCGGTTCAAGGGCAAACAGGCCGCTTAAATCAATGACCAGACAGCCCGCGTTGGTGGCCTCTTCAATATATGCTGCGGAGGCGTCGACCCCGGCCGCGAAAAAGGCCAGCTGCGCCTGGGTCCAGTCGAACTCAGCCGCATCCTGAACCATGACGGATTTACCCGCAAAGCGCAGGTGCTCGCCCGCGCTCTCATTACGCGCCAGGGCATAAATGTCGCCCACCGGGAACTGACGCTCAGCAAGGGTTTCGAGCAGGGCTTCGCCCACGGCGCCCGTTGCGCCCAGTATGGCAATGTTCCAGCCTTCAGACATGGTGGTTTACTCCAGAAATAAAAAAGCGTCCCTGGCGGGGTATCCGCCAGGGAGCATTAAGAAGACATTAACGAACCGGGTGATGAACGGCGTTGAAACCCAGCTTATGCAGCAGCGACGCCGCAGCAGGATCATCACACATCACATACAGAGAGGACCATTCGCGGCGCTCAACGTAATGCTTACGCAGCTTGTCAAACTCACCCGGTATACCCGCTACTTTTCGCAGCAGCGCGTCATCGCGGCGCACATCATACACTAAATGCACCAGCCTTTTCAGCGTTCCCTGATCCAGCGGGCCGTGCAGGGTGATGCGGCCAAAATCCGGGGTTGGCAGAAGGGTATCCAGCGCCACCTGCTGGGATTTGCCGATAAACGCGCTGTACGCCTCAAACACCTGGGTGGTGCCGCGGGCTTTACCTTCGAGGGTGTAACCGGCGATATGCGCGGTACCGATATCCACTTTGTCCAGCAGGGCCACGTTGAGATCCGGCTCCGGCTCCCACACGTCCAGCACCACGCTCAGATCCTGACCAGTTTCCAGGCGCTGCAGCAGGGCCGCGTTGTCCACCACCGGGCCACGGCAGGCATTAATCAGGATGGTGCCCGGTTTCAGGCGGCCAATCAGGGCGTCGTCTGCCAGATGGCGCGTCTTATACGGCCCGTCTTTAAACAGCGGCGTATGGAAGGTGAGCACGTCACACTCGGCCACCAGCTCATCCAGGCTGCGGAAATCGCCTTCATCGCCACGGTCAGCGCGAGGCGGGTCGCACAGCAGCGTGCGGATACCTAACGCCTCGAGGCGCTTTTGCAGGCGGCTGCCGACGTTACCGACACCGACAATGCCTACGGTCCGGCTGGTGAGCGTAAACCCGTCACGCTCGGCCAGCATCAGCAGAGAGGAGAAAACATACTCCACGACGGCAATAGCGTTACAGCCCGGTGCGGCGGAAAAGCCAATCCCGGCCTGCTTCAGCCACGCGTCATCCACATGATCGGTTCCTGCGGTTGCCGTGCCGACAAATTTGATCCCTTTGCCAGACAGCAGCGCCTCATTCACTTTGGTTACCGAGCGCACCATCAGGGCATCGGCATCAGTCAGCTCGGCGAGCGGAATGGGACGTCCAGGAACGGCCTTAACCTCACCCAGGCGGCTGAACAGCTCGCGGGCGTAAGGCATATTTTCATCAACGAGGATTTTCACGTCTGAGTACCTGTTTGAGAGGAAGAAAACCTGTCAAGTGTGCCATAATCTGGCCGCCAGGCATATACGTAAACCTGGTTAACGATGAGTAACGACTTTAAGGATTTTTTGCCGATGCAGCCCATTTCAGGTACGCCGCCACAACCTCCGGGTGATGGCCCGCGTCCATCCCACGTCGCGGGCGAACAGCCCCTCTCCACACAGCAACGCACTGTACTGGAACGTCTGATCACCCGGTTAATCGCTCTGACGTCGCAGCAGAATGCGGAGGTGTGGGCCGGAGTGAAACACGATCTGGGATTAAAGAGTGATGCGCCCATGCTGTCGCGCCACTTCCCTGCTGCGGAGCAAAACCTCAACCAGCGCCTGAACACCGCCCAGCAAAACCACACCACCCGGCAGATGGTCTCCCAGTTGACGGAGCTGCTGACTCAGGGCAATAACCGCCAGGCGGCCAGCGATTTTATTCGCCAGCAGTATGGCCAGACCGCCCTGAACCAGCTGACGCCCGATCAGCTCAAAACGGTGCTGACGCTGCTGCAAAATAATCAGCTCAATATTCCGCAGCCACAGCAGCGCCCGGCCACGGAGCGCCCGCTGCTGCCAGCCGAACACAATACGCTGAAGCAGATGGTGACCAAACTTGCCGCCGCCACGGGCGAGCCGACCAAGCTCATCTGGCAGTCGATGCTGGAACTGTCGGGGGTGAAAGCGGGAGAGTTAATCCCGGCCAGGCAGTTTACCCACCTTGCCACCTGGCTACAGGCACGCCAGACGCTGAGCACGCAAAGCGCGCCAACCCTGCACACCCTGCAGGCCGCGCTGAAACAGCCGCTGGAGGCCCAGGAGTGGGACAGCATTCAGGACTATGCCCGGCAGAACTGGCAGGCGACGCCGCAGACGGTGCTGACTACCGCCCAGGTACAGGATCTGCTCAACGAGATCTTCGTCCGCCGCACCGAGCGTGAAGCTGGCGTGACGGAAGTGCGCAATATCCAGCCGATCTACAGCCCGCTCTTTGCCCCGGTAGTGGAAACCTTCAGAACGCTGTCTGCCCGTCCCGGACTGATGTTGATCGCCTTAATCATTGCGCTGGCGATTTTCTGGCTGGTCGCCTGATGTTTTGCCCGGTAGCGCTCCGCTTACCGGGCCTACAAAAGCACGAACTGTAGGCCGGGTAAGGCGCAGCCGCCACCCGGCAACAAACAGCTAACCCCGGCGAAACGCCACCAGCGTCACCACAATCCCCACCACCGCTGAAACGGCCCCGGCCAGGAAGACCGAAGGGTAGCCAAACGAGGTGGCTAACAGCCCCGCCAGCGGCCCGGTTATCCCGTATGAGATATCCTGAAAGGCGGCGTAGCCCCCCAGCGCCGTGCCCCGCACCTGCGGGGCAACGCGTTTAACCACTTCAACACCCAGCGCCGGGAAGATCAGCGAACAGCCGCAGCCGGTCAGGGCTGCCCCCAGCAGGGCTACCGGCGCGCTCGGCGCCTGCCAGAGCAACACCAGACCCACGGTTTCAATTACCAGCGACGCCACCGCTACTTTTACGCCACCGAAGCGATCCGGCATCCAGCCGAACAGCACCCGCATCAGTACAAACGCGCCGCCAAAAGCGGTGAGCGTAAACCCGGCCATCGCCCAGCCGCGGCTCATAAAGTAGAGCGAAACGAAGGTGCCAATCACCGCGAAGCCAACGCCCTGCAACGCAAGGCCCAGGCCTGGCTGCCAGATCTGCCCCACCACGCTCCACAGGGAATGTCGTTCGCCTTTATGGGCCGGAACTTTACGCACCGAGCCGTTAAACGCCCAGGCCAGCAGCGGCAGTGCCATCGTGGTGGCGGCCAGCGCCGCAAAGCCCAACTGACTGTTGATCAAAAGACCCAGCGGCGCGCCTGCGGCCAGCGCACCATAGATCGCCATTCCGTTCCACGACATCACTTTGCCGGAACGCGCAGGCCCGACCAGCCCCATCCCCCATGTCAGGGTGCCGGTCAGGAGCTGGCTTTCACCAAAACCGAGAATTAATCGCCCCACCACCAGCAGCGCGAATTTCCAGGCAGCCTCTACCGGCAGCAGCGCGGCCAATAGCCATGCACCCCCCGCCAGCCCGCAGGCGAACATGCCCTGCAATGCCGAGCGTTTTGCGCCGTGCTGATCCGCCAGCCGTCCGGCATAGCCGCGGGTTAGCACCGTGGCTAGAAACTGAATACCTACGGCGATGCCGACCATGGTGTTGCCATAGCCCAGCTCCTGGTGCACAAACAGCGGGATCACCGGCAACGGCAGGCCGACGGTCATATAGGTGAGGAATACCGCAAAGGCGATACGGAACAGCGAGACGTTGCCGGAAGCGGCGTGTTTATCTGTGGTAACGGCCGTCATGCATAACTCCATGTTCAGGCATAAAAAAAGGGAGCCATCAGGCTCCCTTCTACTATACATTCAAACGCTTATGCTTTCAGCTTACGCATCACCAGCGTGGCGTTGGTGCCGCCGAAACCGAAGCTGTTGGACATGACGGTAGTCAGTTCACGCTCGGTGGTTTCAGTTACGATGTTCAGACCTGCGGCCTGCTCGTCCATCTCTTCAATGTTGATGCTCGGCGCGATAAAGCCGTTTTCCAGCATCAGCAGGGAGTAGATCGCTTCCTGCACGCCAGCCGCACCCAAGGAGTGACCGGTCATGGCTTTGGTGGCGGAGATAGCCGGGCTGTTGTCGCCGAACACTTCACGGATAGCACCCAGCTCTTTCACGTCGCCTACCGGAGTAGAGGTACCGTGGGAGTTCAGGTAGTCGATTGGGGTATCAATGCCGTGCATCGCCATCTTCATGCAGCGCACTGCGCCTTCGCCTGATGGAGCCACCATGTCTGCGCCATCGGAGGTGGCGCCGTAGCCAACAATCTCAGCATAGATGTGCGCACCGCGGGCCAGAGCGTGTTCCAGCTCTTCCACCACGACCATACCGCCGCCGCCAGCGATAACGAAACCATCGCGGTTTGCGTCATAGGTACGGGAGGCTTTTTCCGGGCATTCGTTGTATTTGGTGGACAGGGCGCCCATCGCATCGAACTCACAGGCCATTTCCCAGCCCAGCTCTTCGCCGCCGCCAGCAAATACGATGTCCTGTTTACCCAACTGGATCTGCTCAACCGCGTTACCGATACAGTGTGCAGAGGTCGCGCAAGCGGAGCTGATGGAGTAGTTTACGCCGTGGATTTTGAACGGGGTTGCGAGGCAAGCGGAAACCGCTGAACCCATCGCTTTGGTCACAACGTATGGACCGACCGCTTTCAGGCCGCGCGGGCTGCGCATCGCGTCGGCACCAAACACCTGCGCTTTAGAGGAGCCGCCGGAGCCAGCAATCAGACCCACGCGCGGGTTGTTCTGATAAACCTCTTCGCTCAGGCCAGCGTCAGCAATCGCTTCCTGCATAGAGAGATAGGCGTAGATGGAGGCATCGTTCATGAAACGGACCACTTTGCGATCGATCATGCCCGTGGTGTCCAGTTTTACATTACCCCATACGTGGCTACGCATACCGGAATCTTTAAACTCTTCAGAGAAGGTGATCCCGGAGCGTCCTTCACGCAGAGATGCCAGGACTTCCTGCTGGTTATTACCGATGCTGGAAACGATGCCCAAGCCAGTAATCACTGCACGTTTCATTCAATACCTCTGTAAGTCGCACTATTTAAGTTTCGAGTCGCACAATAGCGTACACTTGTACGCCGAACAAGTCCGATCAGCCAATTTCTGTGGAAATTTGCACCATCAGACGCACATCGTTAAGATCGCGGCACAGCCTGTCAGACGAGTAACTTACGTGAAACAAAACGCTATACAACCCGCCAACCTCGAATTCAACGCTGAGGGTACACCTGTTTCCCGAGATTTTGACGATGTCTACTTCTCTAATGATAACGGACTGGAGGAGACGCGTTATGTTTTCCTCGAGGGAAATCAGCTAAATTCCCGTTTTCCGCTGCATCCCCGCGATCTCTTTGTGGTGGCCGAAAGCGGCTTTGGCACCGGGCTGAATTTTCTTACCCTCTGGCAAGCGTTCGATCGCTTTCGTGCGGCACACCCTGACGCTACTCTGCAAAGGTTACATTTCATCAGTTTTGAGAAGTACCCGCTGGCCGCCGACGATCTCCGTCTGGCCCACCAGCACTGGCCCGAGCTGGCGCCGTGGGCGGAACAGCTCCAGGCCCAGTGGCCGCTGCCTATCGCAGGCTGCCATCGTTTGCTGCTGGACGGCGGGCGCGTCACGCTCGATATCTGGCTGGGGGATATTAACGAACTCACCGATAAGCTGGATGACTCCCTGAACCAGCAGGTTGACGCCTGGTTCCTCGACGGTTTTGCCCCGGCCAAAAACCCGGATATGTGGAGCCCTGGGCTGTTTGCCGCCATGGCGCGTCTGGCGCGGCCCGGGGGAACGCTCGCCACCTTTACCTGCGCCGGGTTTGTCCGTCGCGGCCTGCAGGAAGCGGGCTTCACCATGAAAAAAACCAAAGGCTTTGGCCGCAAGCGCGAAATGCTTGTCGGGGTGATGGAGCAGGATTGCCCCTCCCCTGCCCGCACCCCGTGGTTTGCCCGTCCGGCCAGCGACGGGCGCGAAACCGCCGTGGTGGGCGGCGGGATTGCCAGCGCGCTACTGTCGCTGGCGCTGCTGCGCCGTGGCTGGCAGGTGACGCTCTACTGCGCCGACGATGCCCCGGCAGCGGGCGCCTCCGGCAATCGTCAGGGGGCGCTCTATCCCCTGCTCAGCGCCCAGGATGCTGCACTGAGCCAGTTTTTCCCGGCGGCGTTCACCTTTGCCCGCCGCCTGTACGACACCCTGCCGGTGGCCTTTGATCATGCCTGGTGCGGCGTCACCCAGCTGGGCTGGGATGAAAAGAACCAGAAAAAAATCGACCAGATGCTGGCTCTGGGCCTGCCCGAGCAGATTGCGGTGGCGGTGAACGCCCAACAGGTGGCGGAGAGCACCGGGGTGCCCACCGGCTGCGGCGGGATCCAGTATCCGCTCGGCGGCTGGCTGTGCCCGGCGCAGCTTACCGCAGCGGCGATCGCGCTGGCGCAAACTCTGGGCCTGCAGGTGCGCTATGGCCGCAAGGTAACGTCGCTGGCCCAGACCGACGCCAGGTGGATGTTGCAGTTTGCCGACGGTGAGCAGGCGCAGCATGGCAGCGTGGTGCTGGCGAACGGACACGGCATCAGCCAGTTCAGCCAGACCGCACCACTGCCGGTCTACCCGGTGGGCGGTCAGGTGAGCCATATCCCGGCGGCACCGCGGCTGAGCCAGCTACGTCAGGTGCTCTGCTACGACGGGTATCTGACCCCGCAAAATCCAGCCAACGGCCAGCATTGCATCGGCGCAAGCTATCATCGCGGCCAGACCGAGCCGCGGTACAGCGATGAGGACCAGCAGCATAATCGCCAGCGTCTGCTCGACTGTTTGCCGCAGGCGGCATGGGCGCGTGAGGTGGATGTCAGCGCAGGCGAGGCGCGCAACGGCATTCGCTGCGCCACCCGCGATCATCTGCCGATGACGGGTGCGGTACCGGACTATGAAGCCACGCTGACGGCTTATCAGGATCTCGCCAGCAACACATCCCAGGCGGTCAGCGCCCCGGCGTTCCGGAATCTGTTTATGCTCGGCGGGCTGGGCTCCCGCGGGCTCTGTACGGCGCCGCTGACGGCGGAGGTTCTTGCCGCCCAGATGAGTAACGAGCCGATCCCGCTGGACAGCCACACGCTGGCCGCGCTCAATCCGAACCGGTTATGGGTAAGAAAGTTGTTGAAGGGGAAAAGGGTGAAAGCGTAGGCCCGGTAAGCGTAGCGCCACCGGGCGATTACCGATTAGTTCAGGCTGGCTTTCTGAAACAAGGTTTCCCACATCCCCAGCACTAATGACTGGTCGCGCGGAGAGAGTTCGCCGGCCAGAATCGCTTTTTCCAGGCTGCGGGAAACTTCAGCATGCACCGCGTCCGCAGAGTGGTCGTCACCGGCTTCCAGTTCGGCGACGGCCAGCGTCAGGTGACCACGCAGATAACCGCTGGCAAACAGTTCATCGTCACTGGCGTGCTCCACCATGTCATCAATTAACGCCAGAATGCGTGATTCAAATTCTGCGATCATCTTCTTTCCTCAGTTAAGATCTTCCGGCCACGGGAAGTGTTCCGCCGTGATGTCCGGCGTGTGGTAATAATTCTGTAAAGCCTTGATCAAGCGCGCCGGACGTTCCGGGATGCCTTTTTCAAGGTACTCCATCACCTGCGCGTGCACGCGGCGCTGGAAGACAATACGGTCTGGCTCGAAGTCGCCTTCGAGATTGTCGCAGCTGACGTTGAACGGAAATCCTGCCGCCACGCAGAAGAGCCATTCCAGCGCCTGGGGTTTCACTTCCACATCTTCAAATTGCCCCTGGGTCGCGGCGTCACGCCCGTCCGGGCAGTACCAGTAGCCAAAGTCCACCAGCTCGCGGCGCGCTTTACCGGCAATGCACCAGTGGGATATTTCATGCAGACCGCTGGCGTAAAAGCCGTGGGCAAAGACGATCCGGTTGTACGGTAGCTCTGCATCAGCAGGAAGATAGATCGGTTCGTCGTCGCCTTTAATCAGACGGGTATTAAAATCATCAGCAAAACAGCCGTCGAAGATCTCAATCAGCTGTTCATATTTATGCGTACTGTTCATTAGTTCATCCCCAACCAGTGGAGGATCTCCTGTCCGTGGCTGTCATAAAGAAGTTTGGCACTCATGACGGCCGAGACAATGACAATCATCGGACGGATGAGCTGTTGCCCTTTGCTTAACACCAGGCGCGAACCTGCCCGCGCGCCCAGAAATTGTCCGGCCATCATCACAAAGCCTGTCGCCCAAATCACCTTCCCGCCGATGATAAAGAGCAGCAGGCCACCGACGTTAGAGGTGGCGTTCAGCACTTTCGCATGGGCGGTGGATTTGGCGAGGTTAAAACCGGCCAGCGTGACAAACGCCAGGGCGTAAAACGACCCGGCCCCGGGCCCGAAGAAGCCGTCGTAAAAGCCGACGCAGCCGCCCGCGATCAGCGCAAACGGCAGACCGTGCAGGCGGCGCTGCCTGTCCTCTTCACCCAGTTTCGGCATCAGTAAAAAATAGAGACCAATGCAGATGACGAGAATCGGCAAAATCTGGCGCAAAATATCGGACTGCACGTGCTGAACCAGCAGCGCCCCGCTGGTAGAGCCGATAAAGGTCATCAGGATGTTGAGCTTCTGATCGGCGAGGCTCACCACCTTGCGGCGGATAAAATAGAGCGAGGCGGATAACGATCCGCCACACGCCTGCAATTTGTTGGTCGCCAGCGCCTGGGCCGGGCTCATGCCCGCCGCCAGCAGGGCCGGAACCGTCAGTAACCCGCCGCCACCGGCCAGGGCATCAATAAACCCGGCCAGCATGGCGATAAAAAACAGCGCCACCAGCATCAGCGGCGACACCATAAACAACTCAGCAAATTGGTCCATCACAGGGCATGCTCATCCAGTAGCGCCTGGCAGGAAGGCGGCAACGGAGGCGGTGTCTTCTTCTCAGGCTTGGTGGGTCCAGGTTTCGCTGGCTCAAACCAGCTTTGTAATTCCGCGCCGCAGCCATCGCCTGGCGGCGGTAACGGTTGATCTTCACACTCGAGGCTGTTCGCCGGGCATCGCAGGCGCACGTGCATGTGCGCGCGGTGCTGGAACCACGGCCGCACTTTGCGCAGCCAGTCGCGGTCGGTTCCGGCATCTTCGCATAGCTGCTGCTTGATGGCCGGGTTAACGAAGATACGCGTGACGTCGTTATCTTCCGCCGCCAGCTTGATCATGCTGGAGACCTCTGGCGACCAGCGCGACGGCACCACCCGCTTGCCATCGCTGGAGACCAGATCGAGGGCCTGCGGCTTCAGCAGTTGCGAGGATGACCAGCGCGTTTTCGGCAGCTGGAGGAAGATATCGACATCCAGCCCTGTCTGGTGGCTGGCGTGGCCGCCGTTAAAGCGTCCGCCTGCCGGCATCCCCATATCGCCAATCAGCATCGTACCGAGCCCCAGGTTATGCACCTGGTTACCCAGACGCTGAATAAACAGCGCCAGGTCCGGGTGGCCGAAGTAGCGGCGCTGGTCGGTACGCATCACCTGATACGTATCCGACTGCAGAGGAAGTTCCTGCGCACCAACGATACAGCCATTAGAGAACGCACCAATGGACTGCGCGCTGCCTGCCACCGGATGGGTGATTTTTTGCCATGGCGTTGCCGCCAGAGCGGCTCCACTGGCAAGCAGCGCCAGCAGAGCAATTGCGGTTTTTTTCATGGTTACCAGCGTGGAATGGTGGTCGTCACATCCGCATTCTGCGCGCGCTGGCGCAGGAAGTGATCCATCAGCACGATCGCCAGCATCGCTTCGGCGATCGGCACTGCGCGGATCCCGACGCAGGGATCGTGACGTCCTTTGGTGATCATCTCAACTTCTTCACCAGAGCGGTTAATGGTGTGGCCCGGCACGGTAATGCTGGAGGTTGGTTTCAGCGCAATGTTGGCGATAATCTGCTGCCCGCTGCTGATGCCGCCTAAAATGCCGCCCGCGTGATTGCTCTGGAAGCCCTGGGCTGTGATCTCGTCCCGGTTCTGACTGCCACGAAGCTGAACCACGTCAAAACCGTCGCCAATCTCCACCCCTTTTACCGCATTGATGCTCATCATCGCATGGGCGATATCAGCATCAAGGCGGTCAAAGACCGGCTCGCCCCAGCCCGGCGGTACGCCGTCAGCCACCACGGTGACTTTGGCGCCAATGGAGTCGCCCTCTTTCTTCAGGGCGCGCATCAGTTCATCAAGCGCTTCCAGCTTCGAGGCGTCGGCGCAGAAGAATGGGTTCTGCTCAACCTGCTCCCAGTCGGCGATCGCCAACGGGATGTCGCCCATCTGGGTCAGGCAGCCGCGAATGGTGATACCAAACTTCTGTGCGAGGTATTTTTTGGCAATGGCCCCTGCCGCGACGCGCATGGCGGTTTCACGGGCGGAGGAGCGTCCGCCGCCGCGATAGTCGCGAAAACCATATTTCTGCTCGTAGGTGTAATCGGCGTGACCCGGACGGAACACATCCTTAATGGCGCCGTAATCCTGGGAACGCTGATCGGTATTCTCAATCAACAGGCCGATGCTGGTGCCGGTGGTGCGTCCTTCAAAGACGCCTGACAGAATTTTGACCTGATCCGGCTCGCGGCGCTGGGTGGTGTAGCGTGACGTGCCTGGACGGCGTCGGTCGAGATCGTGCTGTAAATCGGCTTCAGTCAGTTCGATGCCTGGCGGTACGCCATCGACGATACAGCCCAGCGCCAGCCCGTGGGACTCACCAAACGTCGTCACACGGAATAATTGTCCAATACTGTTTCCTGCCATCACGGCTCCGTTTTCGTTGTTCTGTGTTTGAGCTTTCTGTGTTTGCGCAATGTGAAACGGGCCGAAGCCCGTTGGATTAATCTTTGTAGATGCTGAAGTGTTCGCGCGCGGCGAGAAGCTGCGCTTTGGTCAGCATGAAGACGCCGTCCCCACCGTTGTCGAACTCGAGCCAGGTGAACGGCACATCCGGATATTGCTCCATCAGATGTACCATGCTGTTACCGACTTCACAAATCAGAATGCCGTTGTCGGTGAGATAATCCGGCGCACAGGCCAGAATGCGGCGGGTCAGCTTCAGGCCGTCGGAGCCGGAAGCCAGGCCCAGCTCTGGCTCGTGACGGTATTCGTTTGGCAGGTCTGACATATCTTCTGCGTCAACGTACGGCGGATTGGTCACAATCAGGTCGTACTGCACTTTTGGCAGGTCACGGAACAGATCGGAACGGATCGGCGTGACATGATGGATCAGACCGTGCTCTTCAATATTGTGTTCCGCTACCGCCAGCGCATCAGGAGAGATATCGACAGCATCCACTTCCGCTTCCGGGAAGGCGTACGCGCAGGCAATGGCGATGCAGCCGCTGCCGGTACACATATCCAGGATATGCTCAGGCTGATGGTCAATCAGGCCGGCGAACTGGTTGTTGATCAGCTCACCAATCGGCGAGCGCGGCACCAGCACGCGTTCATCGACAAAAAACTCATGGCCGCAGAACCAGGCTTTGTTGGTGAGGTAGGCCACAGGAATGCGCTCGTTAACGCGACGGATCACGCGCTCAACGATGCGGTGTTTTTCGCTGGAGGTCAGGCGGGCTGCGCGCATATCTTCCGGAATATCCAGCGGCAGATAGAGGGATGGCAGAACCAGCTGTACCGCCTCGTCCCATGGGTTATCGGTACCATGGCCGTACCAGATATTGGCCGCGCTGAAACGGCTGACCGCCCAACGCAACATGTCCTGAATGGTTTGCAGCTCATTCACCGCTTCATCGACAAAAATTTTATCCACTATGTTCTCCAGGGCATGCTCGCTAAATTTTCGGCGGCTAGTGTGCCATGAAGACGGCGATAAATCAGCATTGTCAGCCGCCGCTGGCATTGAAAAAATGCGTTTTGCCGCGCAGTGAGTCAGGTACACTGTCGGAAATAAGAGATGAGACGACCCCATGAAAAAGAAAATATCGCTCAGCGAGGAGGATCAAACGCTGTTTCGTCAGTTAATGACCGGCACGCGTCAAATCAAGCAGGACACTATCGTCCACCGCCCGCAGCGCAAAAAAGTGAGTGAAGTTCCGGTAAAACGGCTGATTCAGGAGCAGGCCGACGCCAGCCACTACTTTTCCGACGAGTTTCAGCCGCTGCTAAATACGGAAGGTGCGGTGAAATATGTGCGCGCGGACGTCAGCCATTTCGAGCTGAAAAAACTGCGTCGGGGAGATTATTCGCCGGAGCTGTTCCTCGATCTGCACGGGCTAACCCAGATGCAGGCGAAACAGGAGCTGGGCGCGCTGATTGCCGCCTGCCGTCGCGAACATGTTTTTTGCGCCTGCGTGATGCACGGCCACGGCAAACATATTCTCAAGCAGCAAACCCCACTGTGGCTGGCTCAGCATCCACACGTGATGGCATTTCATCAGGCACCGAAAGAGTATGGCGGTGATGCCGCCTTGCTGGTGTTAATTGAAGTGGAAGAGTGGCAACCGCCTGAGCTCCCCTGAGAGGCAGGCGGGTGGCTGGATGCTACCCGCCTGGGTCCGTTTTACATCAGATAGCTTTCGCCATCTTCAGATTGCAGGGGCTCATCTGCCAGTTGAAGACGCCAGCACCCGTTTCAGAGAGGGTAACGTTGGCAATGGCAGAGGTGCTGAACATTGGCGGCGTTTCGCCCGGGCAGAGTTCAGCCACAAGATAGCCGACTAACGGCAGATGGGAAATTACCAGCGCAGAGGCGACACCTTCATTGCACAGCGCCTGAAGATAGGCACTGACAAGACCCACGTCGCCGCACGGGGTAAGCTCGGGCAGAACATCGACATTGGCTGGCAGGTTCATACACTCCCCTACCACATCCAGCGTCTGTTCAGCGCGTAAGAACGGGCTGACGAGGACACGTTCAATATCCACTTTTTGCCCTTTCAACCAGGTAGCCATTTGACGGGACTCGTCACAGCCGCAAGGCGTCAGAGGACGTACAGAGTCACTGGCAGCATCAAGTGCCGCGTCACCGTGACGCATGATAAAAACTTGCATATTGCACCGCTTTTGTTGACCAGGATCACCGGTGTTATTGCCCCGCGTGAACACTTAACGAGGTAAAAACCCGATGGCCGGGCATTGTGCCTGATCCATCCGTTGAATGAAACGCTGTTTTTTACCTCAACGGCGTAAGTATAGTCAATGTCTGTTTACAAATTAGACAGGACCAGCCCCTTCAACGGCGGATTTACTCTTATTTGACCTTAATTTACAAGGTCAGTTTCCTTTGCTGGCCAAAATCGCAGCCCCTGATCCGCCATCTGCAATAATGTGTCACACGGTGTAAACCGCGGCCCATATTGCACAGCCAGTCGTTGTAAAATCGCAACAACTTCACCCGCACCTACGCTATCCATATAGCGGAACGGGCCACCCAGGAAAGGTGGGAAACCAATGCCAAAAACGGCGCCAATGTCGCCATCTCGACCATTTTTAATGACCTTCTCACCAAAGCAGCGCGCCGCTTCGTTGAGCATCATCATCACGCAGCGTTCCGCGCACTGGGTCGCAGAGAGTTTGCCCTCGCCGCCAGGCTTAATAAGCCCATAAATCGCCGGGTCTACCCGCCTCTTGCTTTTACGCCCTTTTGGCTCGTAAAGATAGAAACCGCGGCCATTTTTTCTGCCTTTGCGATCGTCATTCAAAATTGCAGAAACAATGTTTGCGGGCGCGCTAAACCGTTCTCCATAAGCGCTTTCCAGCACAGGTATAATTTTAGTGCCGGTATCGATTCCCACCTCATCCAAAAGTTGGATTGGGCCGACGGGGAAACCAAACTTCACCAGCGCATTATCGATATGCTCGACCTTTTCGCCTTCGGTCAGCAGGCGCATAGCCTCGTTGATATAGGGGGCCAGAATGCGGTTGACGTAGAACCCGGCTTTATCAGCCACCACCACCGGCGTTTTGCCCTGCATTTTTGCCAGCTTAACGACGGTGGCAATGGTCTGCGGGCTGGTTCCGGCATGGGGGATAACCTCCACCAGAGGCATTTTTTCTACCGGACTAAAGAAATGCAGCCCAATCACCTGCTCAGGGCGCGCGGCCTGGGCCGCAATATCGCCGATAGGCAATGAGGAGGTATTAGAGGCAAAAATGGTGTGCGGCGCACAGTTCGCTTCGACCTCGGCCACCATCTGCTGTTTCAGCGCCAGGTCTTCAAATACTGCCTCAATCACCACATCGCGATGACGGAATCCGCTGTAGTCAGTGGTGCCGGAGATCAGCGCCAGCTCGCGATCGCGCTCGCTGGCTTTGATATGGCGGCGTTTGACCTTTTTATCAAGCAGCTGCCAGCTGTACTGCAGGGCGTGGTTGATCCCTTTCGGATTGATGTCTTTGATCCGCACCGGTAATTTGCCTTTGCTGGCGCTGACGAAGGCGATCCCGCCCCCCATCAGGCCACCGCCCAGCACGCCAATTGACGCCAGCGGCGCAGGCTCGGCTTCGCTGCCGGGATCTTTCTTCACGTCGGTGCTGGCAAAAAAGATGCTGCGCAGCGCCTGAGACTGCGGCGTCATCGCCAGCTCGCCAAAGGCTTTCGCTTCTGCAGCATAGCCGCTGCTGCTGCCCTGAGTCAGACCGGTATGGATAACCTCAAGAATGCGTTTTGTCGCCGGGTAATTGCCCTGGGTTTTTTGCTCGGTTTTGTTCGCCACCATTTTAAACAGCAGCGCACGGCCCAGCGGCCCTGCCAGCACGCGCTCGCGCACCGGTAAGCGACGGCTATCGGGTTTGCCTTTCAGCGCGCGCGCCACGGCGGCCTCCAGCAGAATGGAATGCGGAACCACCTCATCTACCAGCCCGACTTTCAGGGCCTGACGCGGACGCAGCTGTTTGCCGGCGAGGATCATCTCCAGCGCCGTGCTGACGCCCACCAGTCGCGGCAGGCGCTGGGTGCCGCCTGAGCCCGGCAGTAAGCCAAGCTGCACCTCCGGCAGGCCCAGCACCGTTTTGGCGTCGTCGGTACAAATTCGTCCGTGGCAGGCTAGCGCCAGCTCCAGGCCGCCGCCGAGACAGGCGCCGTTGATCGCCGCAATCACCGGAATGGTCAGGGCGTGAATTTCGGCCATGATCTGCTGCCCCTGACGGGCCAGGTCTTCCGCTTCCTGGGCGCTTTCAGCGCGGGCAATCATGTTGATATCGGCCCCGGCGATAAAGTTATCCGGCTTGGCCGAGATAAATACCAGCCCGCGCAAGGCTTTGTTTTCTCGCACCTGTTTGAGGATAGCGCGAACCTGACCGCCAAACTCCGCTTTCAGGGTATTCATCTTTTCGCCTGGGGCGTCAATGGTGACGACCGCCACGTTGTCCGGACGCACGTCCAGGGTGAATGCCGTTGTCATCTCCATTACTCTACCTCCAGAACCATTGCGGCACCCAGGCCACCCGCAGCACAGGCGGTGACCAGTCCAAACCCACCGCCGCGACGGCGCAACTCATGCAGCGTCTGGGTGATCATCCTCGCCCCGGTCGCGGCAAAGGGGTGGCCATACGCAATGGAGCCCCCCAGCACGTTAAATTTGCTTTCGTCCACTTCGCCGGTGGCGTGGGCGCGGCCCAGCACATCCCGGGCAAAACGATCGCTTGCCAGCAGTTGCAGGTTGGCCAGGGTTTGCGCGGCAAAGGCTTCATGCATGTCGATGAGCGTCAGATCGCCCATCGTCAGTCCGGCGCGCTCCAGCGCCAGCGGCGTGGACCAGGCCGGCCCCAGCAGCATATCCTGCCAGACATCAATGGCGGTAAAGGCATAGCTGCGCAGATAGCCGAGCGGCTTCAGGCCCAGCTCTCTGGCGCGGGATTCGGTCATCAGGATCACCGCTGCCGCGCCGTCGGTTAACGGCGTGCTGTTCGCCGCCGTGACGGTGCCATGTTTGCGGTCGAATGCCGGACGCAGTTTCGCATAATCCGCCAGCGTAGAGGTGTCGCGAATATTGTTATCCTGGCTTAGCGGTTCGCGGAATGGTGGGGTGTAGGCGGTCATCACCTCCTCCGCCAGCTTGCCTTCTGCCCAGGCTTCTGCGGCGCGCTGATGCGAGCGGTGCGCCAGGGCATCCTGCTGCTCACGGGTGATGCCATAGGTTTTCGCCATCTGCTCGGCGGTATCCCCCATTCGCAGCCCGGTGGAGTATTCCGCCACGGCGGGGGGAACAGGAAGGAGATCGCGCAGACGCAGGCGCGAGAACAGTGACAGCCGCTGCCCGGTGGTGCGGGCCTTGTTGACGTCCACCAGCACACGCGCGAGCTTTTTGCTGACGCCAATCGGCAGAACTGAGGAGGAGTCGGCACCCCCGGCTATCCCGACGCGAATGGTACCGGTTATCAGGCTTTCTGCCACGTTCGCCACTGCCTGAAAGCTGGTGGCGCAGGCACGGCTGACGCTGTAAGCATCGGTGTGGACATTCATTCCGGTGCCAAGCACGATTTCACGGGCGATATTCGGCGCTTCCGGCATTTGCACGACCTGGCCAAAGACCAGCTGTTCAATCACCTCGGGCGGGATTTCGCTGCGAGCCAGCAGCTCCCCTACAACCATTTTTCCCAGATCGACGGCAGGTACGCCATGATACGCCGTCGCCTGACGGGCAAATGGCGTGCGTAATCCACTGACAATGGCAATGCGATCCCCCTGACGGGTGATTAGCGGTAATGCCTGACTCATAACGCTCCCCTGTGAATAACAAATGCGCAAAGTGGTCTGACCTGATAACAGTCTTAACTAAATTTTTACATTAGCCAATCGGGGAGAGGAAAAATTGCGAGCGAACACACAGAGAGGAGACGAAACGCCTCCCGGAAGGGAGGCGCGGGAAGGAATTAACGCAGACCGAGTTGAAAAATCAGGGATTCTGCTTCGCAGCTGAACACGAAGTCGATGTCCAGACGAACGCCGCCTTCCACTTCGGTGAAGTTGGCGTTGATTGCACACGGTTCGGACTCCACGCCGCGGGCTTTCTCGGTCAGCGCGGCCAGCGTCTCTTCGGCGTCGGCACGGCGGGTAAACTCACGGCTGTAAGAGGCGGTGCAATCCGTGTTGTCCACAATGGTGCCCACATCCATACAGCAGCAAACCGGGGTTTCATCAGCACTGCATTTACTCATAGTAGATTTCCTCTTCATTCGCGCATGGCGCGAGATAAACACGATGCTGATATTTTACGCGCCGGGCGGGAGCGGCTCCAGTTGTTAATGGCTTTAAACCGGGTAAGTGAGCAATATCACAAGTAAAAATGATCTAAAACAAAAATCACCCATTAGGAGGACGCGAACTGGTCACAATTTTGCCAACCAGATCCCGTTTCGAAAAACATATCGGTAAATATTCATAAACACCCTTGCAACATTCTATCTGGTCAGACCTATACTCTCGCCACTGGTCTGATTTCTAAGTGTTACCACAGACCCTACACTTCGCGCTCCTGTTACGGTATGTAACAAAAATTGAATAAAAATAACTCAATGAGGTTATGGTCATGAGCCAGAAAACCCTGTTCAAAAAAACTGCGCTGGCAGTCGCAGTGGCAATCGTCTCCACCTCCGCCTGGTCAGCGGGCTTTCAGTTGAATGAGTTCTCTTCCTCAGGCCTGGGCCGCGCCTATTCCGGGGAAGGTGCTATCGCTGATGACGCAGGGAACGCGAGCCGTAACCCTGCCCTGATCATGATGTTTGATCGTCCCACCTTCTCCGCAGGTGCCATCTTTGTTGACCCTGACGTGGATATCTCCGGACGCTCGCGAACGGGCGCAAGCCTGAATGCGGATAACATCGCGCCAACAGCATGGGTGCCAAACCTGCACTTTGTCGCACCAATCAACGATCAATTCGGCTGGGGCGCATCCGTCACCTCTAACTACGGACTGGCGACCGAGTTCAATAACAACTACGCAGCAGGGGCATACGGCGGTACCACCGACCTGGAGACCCTCAACCTGAACCTGAGCGGTGCTTATCGCCTGGATAATCACTGGAGTTTCGGTGTTGGCTTTGATGCGGTCTATGCGAAAGCGAAAATTGAGCGCTACGCGGGTGACCTGGGTCGCATCGTTGCAGGCTCCGGGGCATTACCTCCGGCTCTGGCACGACAGGTCGCGGGGATCCCGGGAGATACCCAGATTGCCTACCTGAAAGGTGATGAGTGGGGCTTTGGCTGGAACGCCGGTATTCTGTATGAAATCGATAAGAACAACCGGTATGGCTTGACCTACCGCTCTGAAGTGAAAATCGATTTCGATGGCGACTATAAGAGCAGCCTGCCTTCAGCCTATAACCAGATCCTCGGAAACTTTGGTCTGCCAATGGGGACGGATGGCCGCACCACTGGCGGTTCTCTGACCCTGAATTTACCTGAGATGTGGGAACTGTCCGGTTATAACAGAGTCGCGCCGCAATGGGCCATCCACTATAGCCTGACCTACACGAGCTGGAGCCAGTTCCAGGAGCTGAAAGCGACTAACAGCGGCGGTGATACGCTCTTCTATAAAGACGAAAGCTTCCGTGATGCTTACCGCATCGCTCTGGGTACCACCTACTACATGGACGATAACTGGACATTCCGTACCGGTATTGCCTTCGATGACAGCCCGGTTCCGGCAGACAAACGCTCTATCTCCATTCCGGATCAGGATCGCTTCTGGCTGAGCGCCGGTGCGACCTATGCATTCAACAAAGATGCCTCCATCGATGCGGGTGTCTCTTATATGCATGGTCAGAAAGTGACGTTCCAGGAAGGTCCGTATGAGTTCTCTTCTGAAGGTAAAGCCTGGCTCTATGGCATGAACTTCAACTACGCGTTCTAATCACGCAGGGATAAAAAAGGTGAGCCTCGCGCTCACCTTTTCTTTTTTATTCCGCATCAATCTCGGAGAGTTCATTCTCGATCGCTTTGGCGTTCGGGTTATCTTCCGGTTTCAGCTTACCGCCGTTAGCAATGAAGTCGTGATTCTGGAAGTACGCTTCACGCACCATGAGATACGGATCGGAAGACTGACGCAGCAGACCGTCTGAATCCAGCAGTTGCGCGCGCGTCTCCACCCCTTCCAGCGTCCATTTACCCACCGACAGCGGCCAGGTCAGCCACGACAGCACCGGATAGAGCGTATCGACCATATCACCGCCGTCATCACGCAACGTGAAGCTACCGTAGAACGGCAGATGCACGTACGGGCCGTAACCCACATTGTAGTGACCCAGCGTACTACCGAAGCGGTGCGGCTGTTCGCGCTGCAGCTTCGGATTCGCCATCCCGGCAACGTCAATAAAGCCACCCATACCTAACAGGGTGTTCAGGAAGAAGCGGGTAAAGTGGACCATCCCCTGATAGGGATCGCCCTGCAGGAAGTAGTTCGCCATCACCGCTGGCTCTTCGAGGTTGCTGGTGAAGTTGCTCAGCCCGTTACGGGCAGGCTGTGGAACATAATCCCGCCATGCCACCGCAACCGGACGCACCACATACGGATCCAGCACGTTATAGTTGAAGTTGTACATGGTGCGGTTAAATCCTTCCAGAGGATCGGAGCGCCCCTGCTGCTCGCCAGAGCTGGCGCAGCCCATCAGCAACGTGGTGCTCAACGCAACCACCGACAGCCGAAGTTTCATATCTTTCTCCCTGTTAAGTATGGCTATCAGCAAAAGCCATCCGTCATGGCGCTTTCGCGCTCTGTCTGTAAACGTGTAAGTGATTGTATCAGCGCGTTTACTGATGTCTACGACCACAAATCGGGGCAATAAACACTCTCTGGTATGATCTCAGAATAGCCTGGCTTTAGGTTTTCGTTTGGCTGGCAATTTTATACGGCCTTTGCCAGCGATGTATCGCCTTTATTGCCATTACAGGAATTTAAGAGCTTCCCCACGGGCGGCGGGAGAAAAAGCGCTACGCTTAAAGGTATCTGCAACCTATGGAGCATTGCGATGGACGAGCTAAAAGAAGAAAAAATTGATAACCATACCGAAGAGCTGGAAGTTGAAAGCGAGGAGAATCGCCGGGGAAAGAAGATTGAGGTTGACGAGGATCGCCTGCCCTCACGTGCAATGGCAATCCACGAACATATTCGCCAGGATGGTGAAAAGGAGCTGGAGCGCGACGCCATGGCGCTGTTCTGGTCGGCCATTGCCGCCGGATTATCGATGGGCGCTTCCCTGCTGGCAAAAGGGATTTTTCATGTCGAGCTTGAAGGGGTACCCGGCGGGATAATCATCGAAAACCTCGGATACACCTTTGGCTTTATCATCGTGATTATGGCGCGCCAGCAGCTCTTCACCGAGAATACCGTCACCGCCGTACTGCCGGTGATGCAAAGCCCAACCTGGGGCAATTTCGGCCTGCTGATGCGCCTGTGGAGCGTGGTACTGCTCGGCAATATTATCGGTACCGGTGTCGCCGCCTGGGCGTTCGAGTTTATGCCGATATTTGATGAGCCCACCCGCGACGCCTTTGTGAAAATCGGGATGGGAGTCATGGAAAACAGCCCGGCAGAGATGTTCGCCAACGCGATCATCTCCGGCTGGATTGTCGCCACCATGGTCTGGATGTTCCCGGCGGCCGGTTCAGCGAAAATCGTGGTCATTATTTTGATGACCTGGCTTATCGCTCTGGCCGATACCACTCATATCGTGGTGGGTACGGTAGAGATTTTATATCTGGTCTTTAACGGCACCATTCACTGGAGCGAGTTTTTCTGGCCCTTCGCGATCCCTACTCTGGCAGGCAATATCTGCGGCGGCACCTTTATTTTTGCCTTGCTGAGCCATGCGCAAATCCGTAACGATATGTCGAATAAGCGCAAAGCCGAGCTTAAGGCCCAGCAGGAGGAAGCGGAAGAAGATAAAAAAGCGGTGTGAGTGGCGACACTTTAAGCAGTCAGGCGGTCACGCGCTTAACGCATTGTATAAATGACGTTATACTCGTGCCGCTTTGTCCCCTTAGTTAAATGGATATAACGAGCCCCTCCTAAGGGCTAGTTGCAGGTTCGATTCCTGCAGGGGACACTTTCCTGCCGTCAGATTTACCATTTTTTCCCGCAACTTCGTAAGTTACTTTCTGTTCAATAGCACCCATAAACACAACTTAACCGGTTGCTGTAATGTACTCTCCCGCCATCAGAACGTATCCCTGGCTCACCAGGTAATACAAAATTGAACGGAGAAAGTTAATGAAGAAGATCCTGATCGCGCTGGCTTTAATCGCCCCATGCTCTGCCTTTGCTGGTGTTATCTTTCACCCGGTAGAACGCGCAGCCGTGGTTGCGAATTCCGCCCACCCGGTAGCGGCTGCAACGGTTACCGCGCAGGCAAGAAATCACCGTGCCGCCAGGGTAGATGCCGTTAACTGCAACGATGGGCATTGCGTACAGCGCGGCAACGTCATTCGCTAAGCGTTACGGAGCCCCGAAAGGTTGGGGCTCTCACCAGATGTTATTTCATCGAATCATTCAGCAGTGACAACACTACCTGTGACGTCTGGTTGGCTTTGGTCATTAACGAGGCGAACGTTTCCTGGAGCATCTGCGCCCGGGCCATACTGGACACTTCCGCGGCATAGTCCGCATCTTCAATCCGCGAGCGGGACGCACTGACCGCAACAGACATTGTCGCCTGGAGATTTTGCGTGGACTCCAACCGGTTCGCCACAGCGCCCAGCGTGCTGCGTCTTTCATCAACCTGTTTAATGGCATTATCGAGCGCGGCCAGAGGGTTCTCAGGATTTTTCAGGCGGATCTCATCGCCGACTTCAGCGATATTCAGGGTCGTGTAGTTGGTCGCCGCATCCGTAGAGGCACTAAAAGACGCCTGGTAGTAGATCTGGAGATCCCCCAGACCATTCAGCGTTTTTAGCAGGAAACGGGCAGGATTCTCATCAGTCAAAACCAGAGTGGCTTTTTTTGTCTCAGTGCCGTTCACCACATCCATGTAGTAATTACCGTCCGCGTCCAGGCGCAGCACATCGTTGGAGATATTACCTTTGGCATCGGTATAACGCACGTTGACCTTCGCAGGATCCATCGTGACCCTTGACGACCCGCTGACCTGATTCACATCAGAGAAATTATTCAGACTGGTAGCGTTATTCGCCGTCACCACAAGCGAACTGTTCGTACCGTCAGTCGTGGTCGTTACTGAGGCAGTGTAATAGTTAAAATTACCATTGCCATCATCCACTTCCATAATGTACTGGCTGCCCGACTTCAGGAGTCGGGAACTGGAGCCGGAAAGCGGATTATTACTCGCATCCCTGAAGCTCAATGCTGCGGTCGTGGCATCAATATTGGGCGTAGTCGTTACGACAGCCGGAAGCGTAGCGAAATCCGTATCCAGTTTTGCCGTGGTGCTGGTCATTTGTGCGGTGACGGCACCCGATGAACCGTAGCTCAGGGTTGCAGGATAATAGAAATCATCCTGCTCAATATAATACTGACCGTTTGATTCTCTTAATGACGGCGCGGGACTATTGCTTAACATTCCCCCATTGGTATCGATATAGCTCACCGAAGTAATGGTCCGGCTATTTAGCTGGGTGACGCTGCTGTAGAGAGGCGTTCCATTGGTGGCACTGATATTTACAGTTCCGGTTCCGCTGGCGGTATCCCAGCTTGCGGCCGTGGTGGCCTGATAATAAGCTGGCTTGCCGTCGGCTCCCGTGTCCTGAATGTAATACCGGCCATCAGTGGCGTTTCGCACCAGTTGCGGCGAGTTGTATGAGCCCGTCGGATACCAGGTTACGCTGACATTACCGCTGTTCAGGTCGATATTACTGGCATTTCCAGAAACCTGATTGATATCTGAAACCTTACCGCTGATGCCACGAATAACGAAATCCTTCAGGCCGATACTCTCTACGCTGAAATTTTTCGATAAATCGAGGGAGATTTTTTCATTATCCCGGGTGCCGACCTGAAAACCGACGGTACCCGCACTGCCATTCAACAGATTGATGCCGTTAAAGTCGACAGCGCCGTTCAGGCGGTCGATCTCTTTAAGGTTTAAGTTGATTTCGGCCTGAATGGTATCGGCATCCACCAGGGTATTGGATTCACTGAGCCCTTTGACTGTAAGCTCGCGAATACGCTGCAAACGATTGTTAATTTCATCCATTGCGCCTTCGGCCGTCTGAATCATCGACAAGCCATCACCAGCATTCCGCTGCGCCTGCTGCAGCCCATTTTGCTGGCTGGTCATGCGGTTAGCAATCGCCTGGTTGGCCGCATTGTCCTTCGCGCTATTGATACGCATGCCGGAAGACAAATTGCGGATAGACTGCTCCAGGGCAGAGGTGTTTTTTGCAGATTGACCCCGCAGCGTTAACGCCATCAGGTTAGTTTTTAGGCTCAGCATTTCGATATACCGATACAGGTTTCTCTGAAGCTGTTATCGGTCGTACAGTAGATTAGTTGATGATTTATTTGAGCCTTAACCAAATTTGGTAGGGGGCGTGGCGCATAATTGCGAATATGTTAATGCGTTCCAGCGTTACGAAGATGCCCAAAAACCGATAATAACCCTGCCAGTGGCAAGGTTTAAGGAGGATTACATGCCAAAAGCACTACTCATCATCGATATGCAGAATTTTGTCACAGAGAGAATTCAGCAGGGCGTGGATTACTTCCCGCATAACAGCATTGAAAACATGACCTCTGTAATTGAAAAATTCAGAAAATCAGGCCTTCCCGTCATCCACGTTCGCCACCAGACGCCTGAACAGGGCTCGCTTTTCCATCCCAGCTCCTCCTCCAGCTTACCCCTGGACGCCTTTAAAGAATCAGCGAACGAACCGGTTTTTATCAAACACACCTCCTCCGCATTCAGCTCAACGGGATTACTGGATTATCTTCAGGATGCGCAAATTTCAGAGGTTGTTGTCACTGGCGCGGTGGCCGGATTTTGCGTTAACTCCACCGTCAGGATGGGTGCCGACCTTGGGTTAAAGATGACGGTGCTAAAAGATGCGGTAATCAGCTTTGAACTGAGGCAAGCTCAGCTCAGCGCAAAAGTCATTCATGACGTCACCCTTGCGCTGCTTGCGGCCGATTTTGCCCAGGTTATCCCTGCAGTGGAATTACAGGTATAATCTGCCCATCATTTGACAGATTTCAGAAACGACGATGACCAAACTCACACTACAAGAGCAGATGCTGAAAGCTGGCTTAGTCAGCAGTAAAAAGCTGGAAAAAGTGCAGCGCACCGCTAAAAAGTCCCGCGTCCAGGCGCGCGAAGCCCGGGAAGCGGTAGAAGTGAATAAGCAGGCGCAAATTGAGCGCGATAAAGAGCTTAGCGAACAGCAAAAGCAGGCGACGCTGGCAAAAGAGTATAAGGCGCAGATCAAGCAGTTGATTGAGATGAACCGCATTGTGATTGCCAAAGGCGATATCAGTTTTAACTTCACCGACGGCAATCTGATTAAAAAAATCACTGTGGATAAGACCACGCAAAAACAGCTGGTCAATGGCCGTCTGGCGATTGCGCGTCTGGTTGCTGAAGCGGGTCGCGAGAGCGAATACGCCATCATCCCTGCCGTTGTGGCGAATAAAATTATGCAGCGTGATGCGAGCTATATCGTCTTCAGCGGTGAGCTGACGCAGGAAGCGAAGGATGAAGACGATCCATACGCCGATTTTGTCGTGCCTGACGATTTGATGTGGTAACACTTAAAAGCCACCTCCCGGCGAGGTGGCCTTTCTCCATACTTATTAACGCTCGTGGAACGCCTCCGCTCTGGCGCGCAGAATCGGTTTCAGCAGATAGGCCATCACCGTTTTCTTACCGGTAATAATATCCACCGACGCCACCATTCCCGGAATAATTAACAGCGGCTTTTCATCCGTGCCGAGATGGTTTTTATCGGTGCGCAGGCGAATCACGTAAAAACTTTTCCCGTCTTTGTCGGTTACCGTATCAGGGCTGATCTGCTCCAGCGTTCCCTTCAGGCCGCCATAGATGGTGTAGTCGTAGGCGGTGAACTTCACCGTTGCTTCCTGGCCCGGACGTAAAAACGCAATGTCCTGCGGGCGAATTTTGGCCTCCACCAGCAGCTTGTCGTCCAGCGGCACAATCTCCACCAGGTCGTTGCCCGGCTGGATCACGCCGCCGATGGTGTTGACCATTAGCTGCTGCACCACGCCGCGCACCGGCGAGGTGACCAGGGTACGGTTCACCCGGTCGGAAATCGCCTTGCCCGACGCCTCTATCTTGCTGAGATCGGTTCGCGCCTCGTTGAGCTGCCCCAGCGCCTCGCTGCGATAACGCCCGCGCGTTTCACTGACTTTGCTCTCAATCTCCTTGATGGCCGCTTCCGCCCGGGGAATGGCAAGGGTCACGGAGTCGAGCTGTCCCTGGGTCTCTACCACGCCACGACGCAGGCGGAGCACTTCGACTTTGGAGATCGCCCCTTTCGCCACCAGCGGTTCAGACATGGCGACCTCCTGCTGCTGCAGCCCCAGGCTACGACGGTACTGGCTGGCTTTGCCCTGGAAGTCGAGCAGCTCCTGCTTCTTCTGCACCAGCTGTTCGTTGAGCCCCGCCAGTTCGCTCTGAATACGTTTGTTGACGCTGGCGAAGAGTTCCATCTCACCGCTGGCGATCTCCGGCGCCTTCTTCACTATCTCCGGCGCCAGGGTCAGGGTTGTGGCATCGTTCAGCAGCGCGGTCAGACGCTGGATGCGCGCCTGGAGCGCCAGCCGGTCGGCTTCGCTCTCCCCGGCGTTGGAACGAAACTGGGTATCATCCAGACGCAGCAGCGGCGCGCCGGCTTTCACCACCTCGCCTTCATGCACAAAGACTTCGGCCACGATCCCACCCTCAAGGTTCTGCACTTTCTGCAGACGTGATGAGGGGATCGCCCGCCCTTCCCCGCGCGTCACTTCGTCAATGCTGGCCAGCGATGCCCAGAGGATCATGGCGATAAAGAAGGCGAAGATAGCCCACAGCGTGACGCGCACCACCCGGGGGGCATCATCCAGCAACGCTTTGTTGACCTCGTTGGTGGTAAACGGTGCGGGCTGTTTATCTCCTGACAGCCAGCTCATCAGGTGGCTAAGCATCTCAACGATTCGCATGAATTTGTCCCTTCTTCAGCGCACTCATGACGCTCTCTTTCGGGCCATCGGCAATGATTTTGCCGTTGTCGACAATAATCAGACGATCCACCAGCGTCAGCAGCGACGCACGGTGGGTGACCATCAGCAGCGTTTTGTTGGCAATCACTGGCGCAAGCGCCTTTTTGATCAGATCTTCGCTGGTGTTATCCATCGAACTGGTGGGTTCGTCCATCAACAGCACCGGCGGGTCGAGCAGTAGCGCCCGCGCCAGGGCGACAGCCTGCCGCTGGCCGCCGGAAAGGCTCATTCCCCGCTCACCCACCTGCATGTTGTAACCGGAGGGGTGACGACGGGCAAACTCGTGCACCCCGGTCAGGGTGGCCACCCGCAGCATGGTTTCGTCATCAACGTAGCTGGCGCCATACACCAGGTTCTCCCGCAGGGTGCCGCTGAACAGATGAATATCCTGTGGCGCGTAGCCGATATTGTGCCGCAAATCGTGAACATCGATCTGACGGGCATCGATGCCGTCGATCAGCACATTCCCGCTGTCCGGCTGGTAAAACCCGACCAGCAGTTTCGCCAGCGAGCTTTTCCCGGACCCACTGCGGCCGATGATCCCCACCTTCTCGCCGGGCTGGATCGTCAGCGAGACGTTGCTGAGCGAGGCATACTGATTGCCGGGATAGATAAAGGTCACATCGCGCAGCTCAATGGCGCCGGAGAGGGTTTCCCGCTTCAGCGGCACTTCGTCGTCCTGCACCTCCTGCTCAAGATCCATCATCCGGTCGATGGTGGCCTTGGTCATTCGCGCGCGCTGGTAGCGGGTGATCAGGCTGCACAGCTGGCCGATGGGCATCATGGCGCGACGGTGCAACAGATAGCAGGCAATCAGCCCGCCCATGCTCAGGTTGCCGCCGATAATGATGTAGACCCCGGCCACGATCAGGGCCACGCCGCTGAACTGCTGCAGCCAGGCAGTAAAGTTCACCGCCACATAGGAGAGCGACTTCACCCGCAGTTCCAGCTTGCTCAGCTGACCGGTGAGGTGCTCCCACTGATACTGACGCTCGCTCTGGGCGTTGTTGATTTTGATGGCATCCAGGCCGGTGAGTGTCTCCACCAGCATCGCCTGGCGTTCGTTGGAGAGCTGATAGGTCTTCCTGACCCGCGACATCAGCGGACGCTGGATCAACCAGTTCACCAGCAGCGCCAGCGGATAAGCGAGCAGCGGGATAAACACCAGCGGGCCGCCAATGATGCCAATCACCAGCAGGATCAGCAGGGTAAAGGGGAGATCGATAAAGGCGGTCAGCGTCAGCGACGACAGAAAATCACGAATCGACTGGAACTCCTGGAAATTCTGCGCAAAGCTGCCCACCCGCTGCGGGCGGAGCTTCATCTTCATCCCCAGCAGCCGCTCGAACAGCGCCGAGGAGACCACGAGGTCGGTTTTTTTGCCCGCCAGATCGAGGCAAATTCCCCGCAGGATCTTCAGTACAAAGTCGAACACAAAGGCAATGCTGATGCCAATCGCCAGCACCCACAGCGTGGCGGTGGCCTGATTGGGCACCACCCGGTCATAGACATTCATCACAAACAGCGGGGCGCTGAGCGCCACCAGGTTGACGAGGAAACTGGCGACCACCGCATCCAGGTAGAGGGATTTCGACAGTTTGAGCGTATCCTGGAACCAGGCTTTGGTACGCGGCAGAGTGGCCGTCGGCTGGGCATCAAACTCATGTTCCGGAGAGATAAAAATCACCCGGCCGCTGTAATTCTCCGCCAGCGTCTCTGGCGACACGGTGATCTCACCGCCCTCCGTTTCACTGGGCAGCAGCCGGGCGCGCTGCTGCGCATCCCAGCCAATCAGCACCGCGGCCTGATTGTTCTTCAGCAGGAGAATGGCGGGCAGAGAGAGCGCGGTGATGTTTTCAAGCCCACGCTGCACCACCCGCGCCTTGAGCCCGGCCCGTCCGGCGGCGCGGGGGAAGGTCTCTGTCGTCAGGGTGTGGGCTGCCAGCGGCAACCCCGCGGTCAGGACGTTGCGGCTGGTGCCTATGTTATGCAATTTACAGACGATCATCAGCGCATCCAGCAGGGGATCGTCATGGCTTTGCCGCGGATCCAGCCTGCCCTGCGCCTGCGGGGCCATCTCGATGCGATCAGAGGAGTCAATATCAGGCGTCATTCTCTGCCTCAGTGTTCTGCGGACGGGAACCGCAGATAAAAAAAGAGAGGGTTGTTGCCGTTATCTCTGCCAGCAACAACCCCGTCAGCCTCTCAGGGCGTCTTACTTTAATTCAGGCAGTTCTGCCTGGGAAGATTTCGCTTGCGTGAGCGGCTCCGCTGCCGTCGGCGGCTGAATATTCAGGCTCTTAAGCAGTTCGCCGGTACGGGCGCTGATGCGGTAGGTGGTAAACATGTCGACAAACTGCAGCTCGACGTAGCGGCGCTGGGCGCTGAACACCTCGTTTTCACTGTCCAGCATATCGAGCAAGGTCCGGTCGCCAAGGCTGAACTGCTCCTGGTAGGCGCTACGCACCTGCACGCTGCGATCGGCATACTCTTTGGCGATCGGCACCTGCTGCCCGGCGTTTTTCAGGGCGTTCCAGGCCAGACGGAGATCTTCGTTCAACTGACGCTGGGCGTTGTTTTTCACATCCTGCGCCTCTTTCATTTTGTAGGCGTAAGAGGTGAGCGTCGCCTGGTCGCTGCCGCCGTTATAGAGGTTGTAGCGCATGCGCAGCATCGCCTGCCACTCCTGGCTGTGACCGCGGGTTCCATCGATGTTGTTATCCATGGTACGGCCAACTTCAACGTTCACATCCGGATAAAATCGCGATTTTGCCGCCTCGTACTGCTGGCGGGTCGCTTCCACATCGGCATCGGCCTGTTTCAGCAGCGGATTGTTTGCCAGCATGACGGTCCGCGCGGCCTCCAGCGAGGCGGGTACCGCGATTTTGGCGGGCATGACGAGAGTGTCAGGCTCTTGGCCGGTGATACTCTGGTAGTTGGCGCGGGCGTCTTCGAGGTTAGTTTGCTCGGTCAGCAGGTTGTTGCGCGCCTGTGCCAGACGAGCCTGGGCCTGCTCGAAATCGGCCTGACGCCCCACCCCCTGCTCGGTACGCAGGCGGATCTGATCGAATACGCGCTCGTGATTCTTCAGGTTATCTTCTGCCAGCGCCACCATCTTCTGGCGCATCAGCACATCGAGATAGCTCTGGATCGCCTGCAGGGCGGTGGATTCGCTGGTATTCATTACCGTCCAGGCGCGGGAGTTGACCGTCGCTTTCTGGCGGCCCACTTCGCTGGTGGTGGCAAAACCGTTGAAGACGTTCTGGCGCAGATTGATGGCGGACTCGCTGCGGTGCAAATCACGCAGATGATCGCCTGCCCCGCGGGTGCTGGCGTTATCGGTTTGTTCCCAGCCGGTACCGGCGGTGAGATCCAAGGTCGGGAGATAGCCGCCTTTGGCGGCGCGGAGATCCTGATCGGCGGAATAGCGGCTGTTTACCGAGGCGTTAACTTCCGGATGCCATAACAGGCTCTCTTTCACGGCCTGTTCCAGGGTCGTGGCCTGGCTATATGTGGCGCTCAGCGCCAGGGTAGCCCCTATAACGAACTGACTATACTGTTTCATCTTATTTTTTCCTTCATATCCCTTGATTATTGGTCAATATTCACCAGAGAAAACCCCATCAGAGAGAGGGGGAAAAATGTACCCTGCGATTTTGCGGACAGACGGGATCCCTCGTCTGTCCTGAATAATGTTTGCCGCGCAGTGCCAGACCAGCCCTGCGCGGCGCCAGTCAGGCGTGCTCTTCCGGTTTGGCGATCAGACTGTCGAGCATCGTGTCGTTACCCGCGTCATACCCCTCCGTTCCGGCGATCTCACCGCCTTCAGCAGGAACATGCTCGACTTCCGCCGGGCCCTCCGCCGTGTCGCTCTGCGGCCCCGCCTGGATCAGCGTGCTGAGATCGTTATGCTCTTCATCATGAATGAGATCGCTAAAGTTCAGCTGCTCCTCCTGATCCGTACTCTGGAGCGTGAGGTTTTCGCTCTGCGCATTATCGACCGTTGGTGTGCCGTTGTTATCCACACTGCTGGTATTGAGCATCAGGTTGTCGTCATCGATTAACGATGCGGCGTGATCCCCGTTCGCCAGAGCGTGGTCGGCGTCATGCTCATCAGCCGTCAGGCTGCTCGTCTGCTTGTGATTCTCTTCACTGTCGCTTTCAACATGATTCTCCTCAACGCTGTGGTCAGCCATCAGAGAGCGATCGTCAACGTTATCATCGGCGTGCTCTTCTCCACCGTGGCTTTCGCTGACAAACGTTCCGCCCTCTTTCCCGTCAACGGTGAAGTCGGTTTCGTGTTGATCGAAGGCGGTAGAGTCCACTTTCAGCCCGATCTCCCCGAAATCGCTCTGACCGTCCGGCAGCTCAACGCTCACCTGGCCGGTGAAGTGCGAGGTGTCGTTGTCAAAGGTCAGGGTGTAGCTCTTCTCTTCGGCGTTGTAGCTGACGCTCGCATAGTTGCCGGTAAAGGTCGCGTTTTCCGGGATACCGCTCAGGGTGATGCTGTTAAGGTGATCGCTGCTGTCTGAGCTTTCGAGATTGACATCCAGATTCAGCGTCACCGTATAGCTGACGGTGGTATTGCCACCGAGCTCAGAAGAGGGTCCGTCACCAAATACCACCCCTTCAATGCCGTTGGCATTCTGGAACGGTGACTTCCCGGTCTCGTTATCAACCACATGCAGGTTATCTATATCGTTGTTTTTACCATTCTGTGGATGGTCGACACCGGTAACGGTGTAGTCAGCCTCATTCCCCTGAACAAAGATATAGTCCTTACCCACGCTGCTCTGAGGTAAGCCCTGGTTGCCAGTGATGCCGTTGAGCGGTCGGAATTCATAGCGATCCTGCGGCCAGTCACCCTGCTGGTAATAGCCACCCGTATGGTCACCGACCACAAAGATATCGGTGTAGGTCTTGTCGCCGTTATTGGCATTGGCGTTACCCTGGCTGTTGTAGTAGTGGATCTGATCCGGGCTGTCGGCCTTCGGCACGAAGTCGCCCTGGATCTTACCGTCCGGGCTATCCGGAGTCAGCCAGACATGTACGTTGCTGCCGATCGCCACAATCACGCCGTTCTGGATGTCGTAACCGTTAGGATCGCCGCTGCCGCCATTAACGTGGATGATCTGGTCATCTGTCGTCTCGGTCGTCTTACTGCCTGGAGTGACGGTAACGGTTAGTTTGACGTCGGCGTCGGAATCAGAGTCCGCGTCGGCATCCGCGTCGGCGTCGGCGTCGGCATCAGAGTCCGCATCTGCGTCGGCATCGGCATCGGCATCGGAATCAGAATCGGCATCAGCATCAGCATCAGCNTCNGCATCNGCGTCGGCATCNGAATCNGCGTCNGCNTCNGCNTCNGCATCNGCNTCGGNATCAGCATCTGCGTCGGAGTCAGAATCGGANTCCGCATCNGCNTCGGCATCNGCATCNGCATCNGCATCNGCATCCGCATCNGCNTCNGCATCNGCATCCGCATCTGCATCGGNATCCGCATCGGCATCAGAATCCGCATCGGCATCGGCATCGGCNTCNGCATCNGCATCTGCATCTGCATCTGCATCTGCATCNGNATCNGCATCNGCATCNGCNTCCGCNTCGGNNTCAGAATCCGCATCGGCATCCGCGTCTGCATCAGCGTCAGAATCCGCATCAGAATCCGCATCGGCATCGGCATCCGCGTCGGCATCGGAATCCGCGTCAGCGTCAGCGTCCGAATCGGCATCTGCATCCGCGTCGGCATCCGCATCCGCATCCGCGTCAGCATCAGAATCCGCATCAGCATCTGAATCATCAATATCGAGCAGCGTTAATTCTTCCGGGGGCTCATCATCGGGGAAATCCAGGCCGATCGTTGGGTAACCCGCAGTGGGATCAACAATTTCGCCGGTAAGATCGAGCACGACGTGGGTATGTGACCCGCCGCCGCTGCCGCCTGGCTCGCCGCCAGAATTACCGGATTGCGGACCAGCTGCTGTCGCTTCCAGGGTTTGCGTCGGGTCCTGCCCGTCGGCAATAGCCTGCTGGATGGTTGCCACGTCCTGCTGCTGGGTCGCCGTGGCCTCTGCCACTATGTGCCCTGAGCTGTCCCACTGACTGTCACGCCCTAGATCCAGTTGTTTGCCATCCGGCAAAGATAAGGTAATTGCGCCAGCCGCTCCCGTCTGGACGTGTTCTCCCTCGAGAACGCGGTCGCCTTCGGTGAGCAAACGCTTACTGCCGTCAGGGCTGACGGCAAATACCTGCCCGATTACTGCTTTGACAATCCCGGATACGCCACTCATATATTGTCTCCCTCAATCTTTTTCTTGCCCAATTCATCCATTTGTCAGGCTTAGAATGCTAAAAGAGTATTTAATCTGTATTAGTAATATGCTGTGCAACTATGACTACAATACGCCTTTATGCACCAGATTTATTGATGCAGATACGGATCAGGGCGCTATATTAATAGATGCCATGAATAAACAGGAAACTAAAAAGATCTGTACTATCAAAATAGGGAGCCAGGGAAATATCCCCCTATTAATTGTTGATTAATCCCGGTACGCAAAAGAGGCTAAATAAGCCCCTCGTCCTCATCCGCGATTAATCCTTCCAGTCCGCTCAACGAGCGACGCGCCTGCGCACGGCTGGTGAGTTTGGCCTGTGCGGCAGGCGGCAGGTCAGTAATGGTGATAACGCCTTTACTCATCAGAACCTCGATCAGATCCTCAAGCACACGCACCATCTCAAGGTCGCTTTGCCGTAGCTGATAGAGCGTGGCTTCGCGGATATCACGCTGGCGCAGCCACTCGTCAATCTCGGGCGTACAGAGATCGTGCTGTTCTGTCATTGCGGGAAAAGGTGTCAACTCCACCCGAATTATTCGTCTTTCTGTATCGCGTTCTACGTAATACATATTCAGCCTCTGTATAGCCTGTGAGGTTAATTTCCGCCCAGCGTACTGGCATCAGCAAAATAGCGTCCCATTGCGCCATACAGCCCCATTTTTTCAAGGATCGCCAGCTCGCCCGCAGTTTCTACTCGTTCGGCAATTAAGGGAAGATTTATCTGACGGGCGGCCCAGTAAATAGCCTCAATAAACAGTTTTTTATCGGCTTCGCTGTCTATATCGCGAATATAACTGCCATCAACCTTAATCCAGGCCAGACCCCATTGCGGTAAATTGCCGATAAGGTGGAAGCGTCCGCCAAAGTGCTGGATCCCCAGACGACACCCCAACGCCTTCAGGCGGCTGACCAGAACATTCACCCTCTCGACATCGGGCAGCTCATTCTCATCCAGCTCAAACGTCAGCCAGGTTGCCAGCTGCGGCGCGCTTTTCAGCGGCTGCAACAGGGCATTCAGGCTCTGGTCATCCGCGACGCTGGCCCCGCTGATGCTCAGCGCCAGCGGACGCGGTGATTTTGCCAGTTCACTTAGGGTCTGCTGGAGCATCACAATGTCCATGCGGCGGCTGAGATTGAGCCGGTGGATCCACGGCATAAAGCGTCCGGCAGGCACCAGCTCCCCCTCCGGGGTTTTAATTCGCGCGAGGATCTTATGATGCAGCACCTCACGCGCGCTGTTGCAGGCGTAGACCGGCTGTGAAAAGAGCGCAAAGTCGCCGCTTGTCAGCACCGCGTCCAGACGGGTGTACCAGCTGTGATGATCGTCTTCGCTCTCGGTGGCCGATGCGGTATCCGGCGTCGCAAAGATGCGCATTTCGGTTTCGGCTCTTGCCAGCGCCTGATCCGCCTGAGCCAGTACTGCCTGGGGCGTATCGCCTGGGTTAAACGGCACCAGGGCAAAATGCGCCACCGGCGTCACGTCGCTCATGCCCATCTCAGACAGCGCCTTCAGCTGGGTGCTGAGGGTGTTGCGCAGATTATCGAGCTCCTGGCCCAGGATCTGCGGGGCGATAATGGCAAACTCCCCGCCGCGCACGCGGGCTACAAACCCCTCGTTGTGGAAATAGTTGCGCTGCAGGCCGCTCAGAATATCCGCCACGGCCACCAGCAGCTGATCGGATTTCGCCCCACCCAGACGGTGGTTAAGCCCCATCAGATCCTGCACCCGCAGCAGCATAATGTGGCCGGCGGCGTTCTCTTCATCACTCAGGCGTGACTGGAGCTGCATATCAAACGCCCGGCGGTTGCTCAGGCCGGTCAGGCTGTCGTGATAGGCCTCCTGGCGCAGCGCTTCGGTACGCCGGGCCTGCTCGCTGAATAACACCTTGAGCTGGGTCACCATCATGTTGGTGGCGTCCACCACCCGGCGCAGCTCAGGCGTTTTTGGCAGCGCCTGTATATTAAGAAACTCGCGGCGGCAGATGGCCATCGCCTGTCCGGCAATATAGTTAAGCGGGCGCAGAATGCGGTTCAACAGCAGGGTGGCTGCCAGCACAAACAGCAGGCTACAGCCGATCAGCCACAAAAAGCTGGCAACGATACTGTTCCACAGGCGGGCCAGGGCGAACATCGGATGGCTGACCACTTCTACCCGGGCAACCTGCGTCCAGCCCCGCATCACAATGGCATCGCCTTCGCCTGGGCTGAGGTTCACCAGCCGCACAAACCAGTGCGGTACACGGGTGCTCTGGGGTACGTCGCTGCGCTCGATAATCGGTTTATTGGTTTTAATGTCGATCACGCGAATGCGATAGAAATAGCCGCTGTCGAAGATGGAGTTCACCATCAGCTCGGTCATGGCCGGATCGTCGATATGGGTGGTCAGCGACACCCCCAGCGCCGTCGCCGCGTCCTGCGCGTGGGCGCTAAGCTGATTGCGGTACTGCTCCCGTGAGCTTTCCAGGGTAACGAAAAAGTTGCCGCAGAAAATGACGAGCGTAAATAAACAGATGCCAATCAGTAGCTGTTTATAAAGAGACATGGCCCTATCCTATTCATGAATTACAAATCCTTCTGCACGCATACGGGTGAGAAGATCCTGCCAGCGGGAGAGCCGTTTGCTGTCACCCACGCGTTTGTTGCCGCCAGATTGCGGTAGCCACAGCCCTTCGCCGTTAAACGCATACACCGGAAGCAGATCGGTACGCTGTGTAGCAGGCAAGATGGCGGTTTTCAGGTTATCCAGAACCAGTGGGATCGCCGTGGGGGTGGAATACCATGTCACCACCATGTGCGCCTGATTCAGTTCGAGTGCTTTAACATAGGTAATACGTAACTGGTTCGCCGGCACGCCCATTTCGCGCAGGGTGAAATATTTCGCCAGCGCAAAGTCCTCGCAGTCCCCTGCCCCCTGACGTAAAAACTCAATTGGCGTTGCCCAGTAATCCTGCTGCTTCCAGACGACGATATCATCGCGAAACGCCATCCGGGCGTTAAAAAACTGGTTAACCCGGTTTAAGGTGTCATGGATCGTGCCCTGCGACGGCTGTTTAAGCAACGCTGCCCACTCATCAATCCGCTGCCGGGCGGCGGGGGTAGCCGGGCCATACAGCCGTTCGGTACGGGTGCTGATGGCGCTGAAATCCCACCCGGCGCCGAGTCCGGGGGAGATAACCAGCAGCAGCACCAGCCAGAGCGACAGCCAGCGTCGACAGCTCACCAGAAGAGAAGGATAAAGCCGCATGACGTAACTTACTGCTCGCCTGACCGGGCCAGCCAGCGCTTACGGTACGCGACATAGCCGGAAAGGTAGTGTTCAACATCGTCGATTCGCACGCGATAGCTGTGGTGACGAATAAAAAAGCTGCCGACGATGCGCGGCGGGTTTTTAAAGAACATCGCCAGTTCCGGCCAGAAAAAGCCGTTTGCCAGATAGCGGGCGCGGCTCTCCAGCGCCTGGTTGAACACCGCCATGTCGAAGCCCGCCAGCAGATGTTTATGCGGCGATGTCTCAAGCCGCGCGATCATCCGTGAGGCCGCCATCATCAACTCAAGCAGCGTAGGATAAGTGGTGACGCGGTTCTGAACGAAGTCGAGATGATCGCGCACGTTATCCAGCCCAAACTGGTAATAGCGCTCCAGCGGCTGGTAGCGCGTCAGCTCGTTGACGCAGTAGCTGAGCCAGTGATCGTGCGCCTGCCAGTGCTTCTGCACAATAAAATGATCCATCGCCCGTTCGACCATTGCCAGCCAGCGCGGCGCTTTAGTCAGTCCGTAAAGACGCATCAGCGCAAACGCCGCCTCACCGTCGTAATAGATAATGCGGTGCGCCGCCTTCAGCGACAGATCCCCTGCGTTCAGCACGTGAACAAACCCGCCCGTCTGTGGATCCTGCATAAAGCCGATCCCGTTCGCCAGCCGCGCCATCGGTTCCAGATACCGATCATCACCGGTCAGCTCGCTGTATTTCGCCATCGCCAGAATACACACCGCATTGCCGCCAAGCTTAATCTCATCCCCGGTATCGACCAGGAAATCGGCGTCGCTGCCGTCCGGTAGCCGGTAAGTACGAATAAAGCTGGCGCAGAGGTCGTTGAGTGCCCGCTCGATTGCCGCGAACTGTTCAGGCTGCTGCGTCACTTCCCATCCTTCGAGCAGTGCATAGGTGGAGCTGGCGTGGCGCAAGGCGTTATAGGTGGGAATGGCGCGGTCGAAACAGGGGAACCAGCCGTACTGATAGCGCCCGGAGGGGGCGATCTGCCGGGCAAGGTAGTCGGTGGCGGAGGCGATCATCGGCTCAAGCGCCGTCGCCTGCCAGTCGGGTAGCTGGCGGTAGCCGCTGTTACGCCCGGTCGATTCGATGGGTAACAACTGCTCGCCGTCGCAAAACAGCGCCCGGGTGGTGAAGCGCCAGAGCGTCTGGTCAGGCTCCTCCGGCCAGCTCAGCACAGCGCCGAAGCGACGGCGGGAAAAATGGGCCAGATTAGTGGCATTGGGCGTGGCAACGCCGTGATCGCCATGATAGAGCAGCGCGTTGGCGGCAATCTCCTGCTCCAGCATCGCGTAGCGAAACGCTGGGTCCAGGCTGATGCCGAAGCGAAAATAGTTGCGTTTGGTCTTGGCTAAGCGGGCTTGCAGGTTATCCCAGCGCAGGGCCTGCACCTGATCCACAAGGTCAACGCGCAGCCAGCAAACCACCGCCCCACTCTTTTGCTGCCACTGCAGCAGCGCCTCTACGCCCTGCTGCCAGGCCTGATCGAAGCTGTCGCCAGAGCCCTGCACAATATGCGCACGGCTTTGACCATCGGAAGCACTAAAAAAGATCGCCCAGGCGGGGCAAATCGGCGGTTTGGGCGCGACGTCCAGCAATTCCATCGCCGGGCGGGTTTGCGCCAGTAATTGGCTGAGCGGCATTTTTACTCCTGATAACGCCTGAAGAAACCCTGTCAGAAAAATCCTAACCAGATAATACCATTATGTATGACAAGTTGTGTATTCTGTATGTCTATTGTTTCTTCCGGGGCGGTGGTGTGAGTCGATGTTTCGCGGTATGGATCCTGCTGCTAATCAGCGTTTTCGCTTACGCTGAGACGCCGCTGCTGTGGAACCAGCCAGCCTCCCGACAGCACTGCCCGGTCGGCGACGAGGCCGTGTGGGTACACTACCCTCAAGGCAACGCCTGTATGCGCTATTTCAGCGCCGGAAATCTCCAGGCTGCCCCGCTGGCGGTGGTGATGTTAAAAGGCGACCGCGTCTCGCTGATAAAGCGTCCACCCGAAACCATTCCCGGTAACACCGCCGCCGACCAACGCCGTCAGGCACGGGCGATCCTACGCCAGACCGGGTTGCCGACCATTATTATCGCCCGCCCCGGCACCTACGGCTCCAGCGGCAACCATTACCGCCGTCGTCAGGCGGAAGAGTTCCAGGCTATCGATGCCGCCCTCAATGCTATCAAGGCCCGCTATGGTATCCAGCGCTTTATTCTCAGCGGACACAGCGGAGGCGCCACCGCCGCTTCGGCGCTGTTGACTACCGGCCGCCGGGACATCGCCTGCGCGGTGCTTACTTCCGGCGCCTGGGGAATACTCGAGCGGGCGCAGCGCCTGCGTCAGCAGCGTGGCGAAGCCCCGGCGCCTGCACTGGACGGCACCGGCCTCCCTCACCCGTGGGATCCCCTCGACCACATCAGCGGGATCGCCGCCGATCCCTTCCGGTTGATCCTGGTGATCGGCAACCCGCAGGATCGCAATACGCCGTTCGATCTGCAGGCGCGATTCGCGGATGCGCTGCGGGAACATGGCCACCGGGTAGAACTGCTCGAACGCCCCGCCAGACCGCCGCAATTTCATAATTTGACGGGGAATGCCGGTATCAACGCCATTCGCCTTTGTCCGCTACGCGGATAAGCCCAAAAAAGCAGGAATAAAAATATGCGCCAGAAACCGCCCCGTCAGCCACGCGCAGAGACGCAAGCCCCGGGATGGACCGCTGCCGAACTCGAAAAACTACCCGGTAGCGTCTGGTACAATCGCCCGGATGCAGGCTGGTGCGCCACTGACATTGTCCTTTTTCATGATAAGGCGCAGCCTGGCCATCCCTGTCTGTTTGTCGCCATCGATCCCGACACCTGGCACAAGGGCTCCGGCAACACCGGAGTTTACGCTGGCTGGGATGATACTCATCTTTCGCTTTCCCGCCACGCCTCTCGTTACTGCGGGGCCATCGTCCAGCGACGCCTTGAAGATCTCCCGCCAGACTTCCCTCAACTGGTGGTGGGCAACAGCTATCAGGCCCTGCTTTGGCTTGCAGAAGAAGCCCGGCGGCGACTGGACGGTAAGCTGGTGGCGATCACCGGTACGGTAGGCAAAACCTCGACCAAAGAGATGCTCAACAGCATCCTGACAAAGCATATGTCGGTAGTGGCGAGCCGCGGAAACCATAACACCCGCACGGGGGCCTCCATCACGCTGGCGCGTGCAGTCTGCAATCCGCAGGCGGTGGTGCTGGAGGTGGCGATCTCTGCTCTGTGGATGCGCAACGGCGGGATCGGCCCGCGTATCAAACCGCATATCGTCATTATTACCGAGATCGGCCTCACCCAGGTGGGCAGGAGCGTGACCTCTCTCGACGATGTGGCCCGCTTTAAAGCGCGCATCAGTCACGGTCTTATTCCGGGTGGTTACGCCATTTTAAACCGTGATATGGCCGGATATAACACTGTGGCTGCCAGCGTTACCCGCGACGGTGCCCGCATCATCAGCTACGGGTTTGATGCCGACGCCGACGTGCGGATCACGGCGTTTACCCAGAATGCCAACGGGAGCCTGATCACGCTCAGCCTCCGTCAGCAGAGCCTGAATTACCGGCTGGCTGTGCCGGGCAAAGGCGCCGCGCTTAACTCGGTGGCCTCGCTTATCGCCGCCGATCTGCTCGGGGTGAGCCTGGCGGAGATCGTGGCCAGCCTCGAAACCTGGCGCAGCGATGATCAACATATGGGCATTTCCGCGCTGCCGCTGCCGGGCGGCGGGGCTGTCACCCTGATTGACGACAGTTATAACGCCGAATACCTCTCGATGCTCAACGCGTTTGAGGTGGCCGCTCAGCGAGCGCAGGAAGGGGGCGGCCGTGTGATCGCCCTGCTGGGGCGGATCATCAACCTCGGGGATCGGTCCGCCGCCATCCACCGCTCGCTGGCGCAGCCCCTGCTGGCGGCTGGCTGTCAGCAGGCATTTCTGCACGGTGACGAGATGTGTGCCCTGCACGACGCCCTGCCGGAGGAGGTTCGTAGCGGTCATTTCAGCACCGCAGAAGCGCTGGTGGAAGCCGCTGCGCCAGCGTTGCGCGACGGCGATATCGTGCTGGTCAAAGGGAGCGTGCGTAATTCCGACTTCAGGCGGGTTGTCGGCCTGTTGAAGCGCCGACTTACCGCGTCGCCAGCCCTGGCAAAAGGGCAAATCGCCCGCCTGCTGATGAATCTTACCACCGGCGAAACCCGGCTGTCTGAGCAGGGTGACAGCGCGTTTGCCCCCACGTACTTGAGCCAGCTGCTGCTGGCCGTCTGCCTGGCAGAACGGCTGCTGGCGAAAAAAATAGACCTTGATACGCCTGTTGAGATGCATGGCATCGCTGCCCACGTTTTGCAGGGCAATCCGGCTCTTGGCCTGCAACGGGGGAGCACGGCAACCGTGAAATCGCTGGTGCAGGGGATGCTCATCCACAACGCCTGCGACGCCGCCATTCATCTGGCGGAAACGCTGGCCGGCAGCAGCGCGGAGGCGTTGAAGGCGCTGCGCAGCCTTGTCGACCAGCTGGAGATGCGCCACACCCATATCAATAACGTCTCCGGTCGTCCCCGCCCCGGCCAGCGCACCACGCTTACGGATATCGCCAGGCTGATGCACCATTTTCAGCTGCGCTACCCGCATTGGCTTACCTGGCTGGGTGAGCACGAGGCGGCCATCGGCGAGCGGGTCTACCGTAAAAGCGGCAACCTGCACAGCAACGGCAGCGCATGGGGACAATTCTGCGCCGGACGCTGGGGCGTTGCGCTGCAGTGGATCGCAGGCGAACTCTGGCTGGCCTGCGCTGCCGGGGCGGATGACGCCTTTCATCTCGACTATCTGCTGGATGGGCTCCTGGCCGGAGTGGATGGCGCAGAGCCCGCACCGGTGCCCGTCGAACGGCACATCGACAAACCTGTGGCGACCCTCACCTTGTTGGGCGACACCTACTTTGGGGAGTGGTATACCCGTAAGCGCCAGGCGCGGGGTCTGGATGATGCCCTGCAACGTTACGGCTACGATCACAGCTTTCTGGGCATCGCCCCCCTGCTGCGCGGTAGCGACTTCACTCTTGCCAACTTTGAGGCGGCCCTCGCCACCGATCTGCGCGCCAGTCTGGAAGGCCGAAAGCCGTTCTGCCTGACCGGGGATCCGGTCGCCTCGGTTACCGCCCTGCGTAAACAGGGTATCGACGCGGTGGCCCTTGGCAATAATCACGCCATGGATGCCGGAGTGCCGGGGCTGGAGAGCACCCTGGCGGCGTTTGGCGGCGGCGGCATTGCCTGCATCGGCGCCGGACGCAATGCGCAGCAGGCCCACGCTCCGCTGGTGCTGACGGTGGGCGACAGACAGTACAAGATTTTCAGCGCCTACTGGTACCGGCGCTACATGGAGCAGGATTGCGCCTTTTATGCCCGCCCACGTCGGGCAGGGGTCGCCTGCCTGAGCGGCGGCCTGGCTGAACAGCTGCGTCTGGAGAAAGCACGCCCCCGGCCAGCCACCACTATCGTGCTCGCTCACTGGGGGCTAGATTACCAGTGGACAACGGTGGGACAGCGGGCGCTGGCGCAGCGTCTCTGCGAGGCCGGAGCCGACCTGATTATCGGCTCCGGGCCGCACATGGCAGGCGAGGCGGTAAAACAGGGCGAAAGTCTGGTGGTCTACAGCATCGGCAATGGGGTGTTTAACAGTAACGGTGAATACCAGTCGCGTGGCGTGCCGCCGTATGGCTTTGTCGTCCGCCTGCTGCTTGGCAATCCGCAGCCGCAGATCGCGCTTCTGCCGATCCTGACCGACAATAAACAGACTTTCTGGCAGCCCCGCCCGGTGACCGGGGCGGAATTCTCAGATCTGATCGCGCAGCTTACCGCGCAGGGCATGCCCATTACCCAGGAAGAGACGTCCGATGCGGGCTGGCGCGCCGTCAGTGAGGAGGGTGAATGCAGGCTGATCATGCCGCTGGCGCACCTGGCCGGGAGGTAAGCAGAATTTTTAAGCGATACAACTACCTGAATTAAAATTCCCGATTACATTTAAAAGACGTCACTCCGCTGTGCGACAGAGTCAGGACAAACTGATGAGCGTGCTACTGCAAAAAATGCCCCGCTGCGGGGTGGTGTTGTTAACGCTGCTTCTGAGCGTAAGCGGTTGTGCTAGCCATGATAAGAATCCCAGCCGGGCGCGTGTAGCGCCGAAATATGTTCGCCCTGCGCCTGTGCAGCCCGCGTATAGCGCACCTGAATCGTTCCTGAACGCGCCAGAAGCGTCCCCTGCGCCGCCCGTAAGAGTAAAAAAACGGCCTCAGGATAAAGCCGCCGAACCGCCCGCGCCCCGGGTCATGCCGGTGCTGGATAACTCGTTGCCGGAGCAGATCTGGCAACCTGCGATCACCCGTCAGACCAGCCTGGAGCTAAAATCATGACGGAACGCGCTCTCGGTGAACTGGAAAACCGGGCCGATATCAAGCGCCCCACGCTGCCGCTGTGGCAAAACGCAGTGGTTATTCTTCTCACCCTCACCTATCTCATCTGCGAGCTGGCCTTTAACTCGCGCCTGCTCGACCTGGTGGGAAGTCTCTCCACCCCCGACGATATCCACAGTATGGAGCGCTATGGTCGGGCTTTAACCGCTATCGCCGCCGCGCTGCTGATGTTCCAGCTGGTGCTGGCAGCGAACGCCTGGCTGAAAAAACGCGGCATTGCCTTTCCCGCCCCCTGGGTGGCAGGCATGGTGTTCTCGCTCTGTCTGCTCACCGGCGTGGTGACATGGCAAACGGTGGAGCGGGTAATTGAGCGCCAGGTCGCCCAAAGTACCGGCGAGTTTCGCCAGAAGTCGATGCTGGCGCAGCTCTATCAGCAGTCTTTAATTGACGGGCACCAGACGCTGGAGGGGATCCCGCTTGATGACGATGGCAGTCAGCGCGAAACCTGGACCAGCCCATCCGGGAAAGCGTTTCTGGCGATGCTGCCGCTACTTATGAGTTCGGTCAGCCGCTATCACGAACTGCTTGAGCGAGAGGCGGCGCAAAACCTGCGCGACAGCATCAGCGTTCAGGAGGGCGGGCTCCTCGGCTATTACAAACTCTGGCTGGCCGCGCGCGCAGAGATTTATCAGGACTATCTCGACTATACCAGCGTTACGCAGAAAAATGGGCTCTATCATGGGGTGACAATCCCGGCCCGCCTCGACTGGGAGACATTTTTTATGCTGGACCCGGTGCAGAAAAGGCTGCGGGAAAAGCTGGCCCTGCCGCTGCAAACCCGGGTGCAGCCTGAATATCCGAAAGAGGACGCCCTGAAACAGTTCGCCCTGGCGCTGCAGGCTCCCCATCTTGACTACGCCGTGCAACAGCAACTCCCCCGCCTGCAGGCTGCGCTGGCCAGCTACGGCACGGGCGGAGCAAATGAAAAACGGGGCGAGGATGCGGCGCGGGCGGTGATTGTTCCTCCCATTGCGCTGATGTTCTCCCTGCTCGGCGCCCTCACCCACCTGGCAAAACTGCTCTATCTGCTGCTTCTGCCGTTAAGTTCCGCCCTGCTCTCTGTTACCGCCTGGCGGCCCTTTCGCCTGCTTAACCGCCATCCGTTGATCTTCCCGGTGCTGTTAATCTGCCTGCTGCTCGGCCTGTGCAGCGTGACCAATAACAGTATTACGGCTTCTCCGGCCTATCAGTCGCTGCGGCACGCATTGCAGGGAGCGGAAGTGGCGATCACCAATACCCCCTCATCCCTCAGCGGCGGCACGCTGTTGCGGGCGATCCATACGGTCAGCATCGGGCAGAGTTACAGCTATCCGTTGAATCATGCCATACGCCAGAACGTGCTGCTCGGCTTTGATTTTGGATATGGAAAGCCTGACTAATCGCGTTTTAATGTTGATAAAAATAGCCCCGGTTTGAGCCCTTTTGTGGGTTATTTTTTGCGCAAAAAGTAGTGTTAGCAGTTAAGATATATCAGTGCTACATTACGCCGCCCAGCGCCGACAGCCTTTTTTCAGACCTTGGGCATATACGGTAATCACCATGAACCAGTAGTATTAACGCAGGTCTTAATAGCATTCCGGCGTAGCGCCAGTCTGGGGCTACCAATATACTCTCCATAAAGGTCGTTTTATCTTGTCTCAATGCAAATTCACGCGCACGCTTCTGCACCCGCGTTACTGGTTTACATGGTTTGGTCTGGGTGTCCTCTGGCTGCTCGTGCAACTTCCTTATCCGGCGCTACGCTGGCTCGGTGCCAGCCCCGGAAGTCTTTCGCGTCGTTTTCTGAAGCGCCGTGAATCTATCGCTCGCAGGAACCTCGAACTCTGTTTTCCGGCGCTCTCCCCTGAAGAGCGTGATCATCTCATTAGTGAAAATTTTAAATCTATCGGCATGGCGTTACTGGAAACGGGGATGGCCTGGTTCTGGCCGGACTCGCGGGTACGTAAGTGGTTTGACGTTGAAGGCCTGGAAAATTTGCAGCGCGCGCAGGCAAAAAACTGCGGGGTGATGGTGATCGGCGTTCACTTTACGTCGCTGGAGCTGGGTGGCCGGGTGATGGGGTTGTGCCAGCCGATGATGGCCACTTATCGTCCACATAACAGCGCCCTGATGGAGTGGGTGCAGACGTGCGGGCGCATGCGTTCAAATAAGGCGATGATCAGCCGCAATAATTTACGCGGGCTGGTCAGCGCCCTGAAAAAAGGCGAAGCGGTCTGGTTTGCTCCGGACCAGGACTATGGCCGCAATGGCAGCAGCTTCGCCCCCTTCTTCGCGGTAAAGGAGGTGGCCACCACTAACGGCACATTTGTGATTCACCGTCTTTCAAAGTCGGTGATGCTGACGGTCACCATGGTCAGAAAAGACGATAAAAGCGGTTATCGCCTGTTTATCATGCCGGAGATGGAGAACTATCCTCAGGAAGAGGCGGCCGCCGCGGCTTACATCAACAGGGTGATCGAGAGCGAGATCATGCGTGCGCCGGAACAGTATTTATGGGTGCATCGCCGTTTTAAAACGCGTCCTGTGGGGCACGCTTCCCTCTATCTTTAACCCCGTTGAAGGTTAGTTTCTTTTAGAAACTAACCTTTTCAATCACCTGTAATCACTCAGGTTTATCGTTAGCACGCTATCTTGCCGAACGACAATTTATTACCCGCCGAAATTAAACTGTCGCCGTTCCACGACACTCGTAAGTCGTGGAAATTATTTAGAAAAATGCCTCTTGTCACTCCTGAAATTTAAGCGTACATTAGCGCCGTCTGGCTACCTGAAAGCACAGAATTCTGAGCTGGAGTCGTCGCTGAAACGGGATAATTCTCATTTCCGCCCCGGCCTGACTTCACTTCTCTATACTCAGTTGGACTCTATTTTTATTGCGTATCACGAAATACGCGGAGCGATGAACGTGAAATATTTCTTTATGGGTTTTTCAGTGATTTTGTTCGCATGGGTCGGTACGTTTGCCCTGATGATGAACTGAGCAAAGAAAATGTAGTCAAAAAAACAGGCGCCCAAGGCGCCTGTTTTTTTTGGGGTTACTGACCCGCCTGCTCTGGCATCGGCTTTGTTACCTGGGGCAGTAATCCGTCGGCGCGGAACATGCTTTTAATGCCCCTCACCGCCTGACGGATACGATCGCTGTTCTCAATCAGCGCGAAACGCACGTGCGTATCGCCGTAGTCACCAAAGCCAATCCCCGGGGAGACGCACACTTTCGCATCCTGGAGGAGTTTTTTGGCAAACTCCAGCGACCCCATCGCGGCATAGGCGTCCGGGATCTTCGCCCAGACGTACATCGAAGCTTTAGGCATCTCCACCATCCAGCCCGCCTCATGCAGCCCTTTGACCAGCACATCGCGACGGCGTTTATACTGGGCGGCAATGTCCTTCACACACTGCTGATCGCCTTCCAGCGCAGCAATGGCCGCTACCTGCAACGGGGTAAAGGTGCCGTAGTCGTGGTAGCTTTTGATACGTGCCAGCGCGTTGACCAGCGTCTTGTTACCGACCATAAAGCCGATACGCCAGCCCGCCATGTTGTAGCTTTTCGACAGGGTGAAAAACTCCACCGCAACGTCGCGCGCGCCGGGTACCTGCATGATCGACGGCGCTTTCCAGCCGTCATACACGATATCGGCGTAGGCCAGGTCATGCACCACAAGCACGTCGTAGCGCTTCGCCAGGGCCACCACTTTCTCAAAGAAGTCGAGTTCCACGCACTGGGCGGTCGGGTTGGAAGGAAAACCGAGGATCATCATCTTCGGCTTCGGATAGCTTTCCCGGATGGCGCGCTCCAGCTCGTTAAAAAAGTCGACGCCTTCAACCAGCGGCACAGAGCGCACCTGCGCACCGGCAATGACCGCACCGTAAATATGGATCGGGTAGCTGGGGTTCGGCACCAGCACCGTGTCGCCATGGTCCAGCGTCGCCAGCATCAGATGCGCCAGCCCCTCTTTTGAACCGATGGTGACAATGGCTTCGCTCTCAGGGTCGATCTCCACCTGATAGCGTTCCTGATACCAGCGCGAAATGGCGCGGCGTAAACGCGGAATCCCTTTAGAGGTTGAGTAACCATGCGTGTCCGGGCGCTGGGCGACGGTGCAGAGTTTTTCCACGATATGGGGCGGCGTAGCGCCGTCCGGATTACCCATACTGAAATCGATAATGTCTTCGCCGCGCCGGCGCGCAGCCATTTTCAATTCAGCAGTAATGTTAAACACATACGGGGGAAGACGATCGATACGCGAAAAACGGCGTTCAGGACTGGAGTCAGCCATAAATTCCTCAGATTACGTTAGCGCCCGGACCGTCCGAGCGACGTCGCCACGGATGTGGCGTGCTTAGAAAATAACCTGAAAAAATTCGCCTTGTCGAGGGGGGAAGAAATAAAAAAAAGCGTAGCGCTAAAACAGGAACTCTGCTGAGGCAAAAACCGGAAGCAAAAAAGAAAAGAGGTATTATTAAAACCTTTTATTAACATTTTAATATCATTACAGTTACGACTTCCGGGTGGCTTTTTAGCTTTTCTGCCCGCTTATGCGACCTTAGATACAATCCCCTTTGATTAACGTGGTTTATCCCCATTTTATAAAAGAGCGGGATGGCTGGTCATTGAGCGTCAGGTTTTTTATCATGGTTCTTTCCTCTTTTCCCAGGTTTACCCGTGCACGAAATATTCAATATGCTGCTGGCGGTGTTCGATCGCGCGGCGTTAATGCTGATTTGCCTCTTTTTCCTCATTCGCATCCGCCTGTTCCGCGAGCTGCTGCATAAGTCTGCCCACTCGCCCCGGGAACTGCTGGCGGTCACTGCGATCTTTTCGATGTTTGCCCTGTTCAGTACCTGGTCCGGGGTACCGGTGGAAGGTTCCCTGGTTAATGTGCGGATCATCGCCGTGATGTCTGGCGGGATCCTGTTTGGCCCATGGGTCGGGATCATCACGGGCCTCATTGCCGGGACCCACCGTTACCTGATTGATATCGGCGGCGTGACTGCGGTTCCTTGCCTGATCACCAGCATTATCGCTGGCGTGCTGTCGGGGGCGATCAACCGCAAAGTCCCTAAGAAACAGCACTGGAAAGCGGGTATCATCGCCGGCATGCTCTGCGAAACCCTGACCATGATCCTGGTGGTGGCGTGGGCCCCCACCACGGCGCTGGGGCTGGATATCGTCTCAAAAATTGGTATTCCGATGATCCTCGGTAGCGTCTGCGTGGGCTTTATCGTGCTGCTGGTGCAGAGTGTGGAAGGCGAAAAAGAGGCCAGCGCCGCCCGGCAGGCCAAGCTGGCGTTGGATATTGCCAATAAGACGCTGCCGCTGTTTCGCGACATTAACGCTGAATCGCTGCGCCAGGTGTGCGATATCATCCGCCGCGACATCGACGCCGATGCGGTGGCCATCACCAATATTGACCGGGTGCTGGCCTACGTGGGCGTGGGTGAAGCAAACTACCGGGATAATGATGATACCATCAGCCCCACCACCCGCCAGGCAATCAGCGGCGGCAAGATCATCATTAAGAATAACGATGAGGCTCACCGCACCCCGGAGATCCACTCTATGCTTGTGATCCCGCTCTGGGAAAAAGGGGTGGTCACCGGCACGCTAAAAATTTACTACTGCCACGCGCACCAGATCACATCGACCTTACAGGAGATGGCGGTCGGGCTGTCACAGATTATCTCTACCCAGCTGGAGGTCTCCCGTGCCGAGCAGCTGCGGGAGATGGCAAACAAGGCAGAGCTGCGCGCCCTGCAGAGTAAAATTAATCCCCATTTTCTGTTCAATGCGCTGAACGCCATCTCCTCGTCGATCCGCCTGAATCCGGACACCGCCCGCCAGCTGATCTTCAATCTGTCGCGCTATCTGCGCTACAACATTGAGTTGAAAGACGACGAGCAGATCGACATCAAAAAAGAGCTTTATCAGATTAAAGATTACATCGCCATCGAACAGGCGCGGTTTGGCGATAAGCTTACCGTCATCTATGACATCGATGAAGAGGTGAACTGCGTGATCCCGAGCCTGCTGATCCAGCCGCTGGTGGAGAATGCCATTGTCCACGGCATTCAGCCGCGCAAGGGTAAAGGGGTGGTCACCATCAGCGTGGCCGAATGCGGTAACCGCGTGCGGGTGGCGGTGCGCGACACCGGCCACGGGATCGACCCGAAAGTGATTGAACGGGTGGAGTCGAATGAGATGCCCGGCAATAAAATTGGTCTGCTCAATGTCCATCACCGCGTTAAGCTGCTCTATGGTGAAGGGCTACACATTCGCCGCCTTGAGCCGGGTACCGAGATCGCGTTTTATGTTCCTAACGAACGCGCCGCCGTTCATGCCCAGACGTTGTTGTTGCCTTAGAGGGAGTGACGCATGAAAGTCATCATTGTGGAAGATGAAATACTCGCCCAACAGGAGCTGAGTTGGCTGATAAAAGAACACAGCCAGATGGAGATCGTCGGCACCTTTGAGGATGGTCTGGACGTGCTGAAATTTCTGCAGCACAACCGGGTAGACGCCATATTTCTGGATATCAATATTCCCTCTCTGGACGGGGTACTGCTGGCGCAAAACATCAGCCAGTTTGCCAGTAAGCCGTTTATTGTCTTTGTCACCGCGTGGAAAGAGCATGCGGTGGAGGCCTTCGAGCTGGAAGCGTTCGACTATATTCTTAAGCCGTACCAGGAGTCGCGGATTGTCAGCATGCTGCAGAAGCTGGAACACGCCTGGCACCAGCAGTCCGGCGCGGAACAGGTCGCGGCCTCACCGGTCATGCGCGAAAATGACACGATCAATTTGATCAAGGATGAACGCATCATCGTGACGCCGATGAACGATATCTATTATGCCGAAGCGCATGAGAAGATGACCTTCGTCTACACGCGCCGCGAGTCGTTCGTCATGCCGATGAACATCACCGAATTTTGCAGCAAGCTGCCGGCGAGCCACTTCTTCCGTTGCCATCGCTCTTTTTGCGTCAATCTGAACAAGATCCGCGAGATCGAACCCTGGTTCAACAACACCTACATTCTACGGCTGAAGGATCTCGATTTTCAGGTGCCGGTGAGTCGCAGCAAGGTGAAAGAGTTTCGCCAGCTGATGCACCTGTGAGGGGAATGCCCCGGTGAACAGACGTCACCGGGGAAGAGCCATTACAGTACCTGGCCCAGGGTCTGGCGCAGATGCGCGCCCGAGCCCAGCAGACCCGGATTGTCATGTACAATCAGGTACACCGGAATATCCCGGACATAATCGCGGAAGCGCCCCTTGTCTTCAAACCCGCCGCGGAAACCGGAGGATTTAAAGAAGTCGAGGAAGCGCGGTACGATCCCGCCCGCGATATAGACCCCACCAAAGGTGCTCAGATTCAGCGCCAGGTTGCCGCCAAAACGCCCCATGATGACGCAGAAGAGCGACAGCGCGCGACGGCAGTCGGTGCAGCTATCTTCCAGCGCGCGTTCGGTCACATCTTTCGGCTGTAGATTCTCCGGCAGACGGCCATCGGATTTCACAATCGCCCGGTAGAGGTTCACCAGGCCCGGACCCGAGAGCACCCGCTCCGCCGAGACGTGGCCGATCTCCGCGCGCAGCTCTTCGAGGATAATGCCCTCTTCTTCGCTGTTTGGGGCGAAATCGACATGTCCGCCTTCACCCGGCAGGCTGATCCAGCGCTTGTCGACATGTACCAGATGGGAAACCCCCAGGCCAGTGCCAGCGCCGTAGACGGCAATGGGCTTACCTTCAACCGGCTCGGTGCCGCCGAACTGGATCAGATGCTCCGGCTTTAACATCGGGATCGCCATCGATACCGCGGTAAAGTCGTTAATAATTTCCAGATGGGCAAAGCCGAGGTTGGCCTTCATTTCGGCGACAGAGAATGCCCAGGTGTGGTTGGTCATCGCCACCCAGTCGCCGGTAATCGGACAGGCAATGGCGATACAGCCATCCTCAACGCTGACATCATGCTCCGTCAGATAGACACGAACCACCGCTTCCAGGCTGGGGTAATCCAGCCCGGAATAGGTTTTGGCGCGGGAGATTTCGCCGGTGTTGACGTCACATAACGCCAGACGCGCGTTAGTCCCCCCTACATCACCTACCAAAGCATACTTTGTCATTCTTCTACTGCTCCGCTAAAGTCAAAATAACTGTTTGGCACACTCTAAATTCAAGGCCCGTGAACAACAACGACCTGGATAAAAGCACCCCAGGATTATCGATCTTCATCACAGAATAACTTTACCGTTTCAGCACCATTTGCACTATTGCCATAAGGCTGAACGTGCAAAGTACAGACAGCTATTTTTAACAAGGAAATCATCATGCTCCATCCGCGAGCCAGAACGATGCTGCTGCTGGCCCCTCCTGCGCTGATTATTGGCGTTGCATCCAGCCTGATCCTGATTGTGATCATGAAGGTCGCCTCCGTGCTGCAGTCGGTTTTGTGGACCTCATTACCGGCTTCCCTCGGCCTTAACGCAAGCTCGCCGGTATGGGTTATTTTAATCCTGACGCTTACCGGTATCGCTGTAGGAGTGGTGATACGCTACAGCCCGGGCCATGCCGGGCCAGATCCAGCCACAGAGCCGTTGATTGGCGCGCCGGTCAATGCCGCTGCCCTGCCCGGGTTGATTATCGCCCTGATTATTGGTCTGGCGGGCGGCGTCAGCCTTGGGCCTGAGCATCCTGTGATGGCGGTGAATATCGCCCTGGCCGTCGCCATAGGGGCGCGGGCCTTCCCCCGGGTAAACGCCCTTGACTGGACCATTCTCGCCTCTGCCGGCACCATCGGGGCGCTGTTCGGCACACCTGTCGCGGCGGCGCTGATTTTTTCCCAGACCCTGAGCGGCAACACGGAGATCCCGCTCTGGGATCGTCTGTTCGCCCCGCTCTTATCCGCCGCCGCCGGAGCCCTGACCACCAGCCTCTTTTTTCATCCTCACTTCTCACTGCCCGTTGCCCACTACAGTCAGATGCAGATGGTGGATATTTTCAGCGGCGCGATCGTCGCCGCCTTCGCCATCGCGCTGGGGATGGTGGCGGTCTGGTGTCTGCCGCGCCTGCACCGTCTGATGCATCGTCTGAAGCACCCGGTACTTATTCTTGGCGCAGGCGGATTTATTCTGGGGATCCTTGGGGCAATCGGGGGCAATATCACCCTGTTTAAGGGGCTGGATGAGATGCAGCAGATGGCCTTCAGCCAGATCTTCAGCGTGTCGGATTATCTGCTCTTTGCGCTGATAAAACTGGCGGCGCTGGTAGTGGCTGCGGCCTGCGGTTTTCGCGGCGGGCGCATTTTCCCGGCGGTGTTTGTCGGCGCGGCGCTGGGGTTGATGTTGCATGAACATGTAGAGGCGGTTCCCCTGGCGATCACCATCTCCTGTTCGATTATGGGGCTGGTGCTGGTTGTCACCCGGGATGCGTGGCTAAGCCTGTTTATGGCGGCAGTGGTGGTGCCGGACACCACCCTGCTGCCGCTGCTCTGTATTGTGATGCTGCCCGCCTGGCTGCTGCTGGCGGGCAGACCGATGATGGCTGCATGGAACGATGAGAAGTAATCAGGCGCTTTTGCGTGCTTCCAGCGCCTGGATAATGCCGCTCAGCAGCGGCGGAACGTCGGCTTTCGGCAACATCACCTCAATCAATGACAGCCGTTGTGGGTGCGCGACTCTCTCCAGCACCTCTTCCAGCTGCACCGTCTCGCTCACCCGCCAGCACTCGGCCTGACAATCCAGGCTGAGCGCCTGCGGGATCTGCGTCCAGTTCCACAGCGCTATGTCGTTATAGCGCTGGTTCGGACCATGAATGGCGCGCTCCACCGTGTACCCTTCGTTATTCAGCACCATGATCACCGGGCGCTGCTTGTCCCGCAGCATGGAGCCCAGCTCCTGGATAGTGAGCTGCGCCGCGCCGTCGCCGGTAATGGCAATCACGCGACGATCCGGGCAGGCGGTCTGCGCACCGTAGGCGGCGGCCAGGGTGTAGCCAATCGATCCCCAGATCGGCTGCACGATAAAATTTACCTCATCCGGCAGACGCAGCGCGCCAGCCCCAAAGGCCGAGGTTCCCTGGTCGGCGAGAATAATGTCCCCCGGACGAATATAGGTTTGCAGCGTTTTCCAGAAGCTGTCCTGGGTTAACGAACCGGGATGAACCGCATGAAGCTGTCTCGCCGGGCGAGGCGTATTGCCGGTTTGGGCATACTGATGGCAGAGGCTGGAAAGTACCTCAATGGCCTGGGTCATGGGGATCCCGGTGTACCAGACATCGCCTATGCGCGAGGCATGCGGCTGAACATCAATAGTCTGCTGATGGGTAAGTTTGTGGGTGAAGCCTGCGGTAAGCGTATCGGTAAAGCGCGTACCCACGCAGATCACGGTATCGGCGCCTTCAATGGCCTCGTTAACCTCGGCTGCGCTGGCGGAGCCGCTGTAGGTGCCAGCAAAACCGGGTTTGCGCTCGTCAAAAATCCCTTTCCCCATCAGCATGGTGGCGTGGGCGATGGGCGTTTGGTCCACCCAGCGTTGCAGCTGATTTTTCAGGCCATAACGCAGGACCAGGAAGTCGGCCAGCAGCGCGGTGCGATCGCTCGCGGCCAGCCGTTTTTCTGCCGCCTGGCGGAAGGCGTCAAGACGGAAACTGTCGCTCTCATAAAGAGGGTTCATGAGCGTGCTCACAGGCGGCGTGGCCGGTTTTTTTGCCACATCGGCAGGCAGCATAATATAGCCCGGACGGCGCTCCCGAAGCATCTGGGTCAGGACCCGGTCGATTTCATAGCAGGCATTTTGTTCGGTCAGGTGCGCCTGGGCGACGGTAACGGGCTCACTCATCTTATAGAAATGACGAAACTCACCGTCACCGAGCGTATGGTGCAGTAGCTCCCCTTTTTTCTGCGAGGCGCTGCCCGGGGCACCCACGATATGCAGAACCGGCACATGCTCGGCGAAACTGCCCGCGATACCGTTCATGGCGCTGAGCTCGCCTACCCCGAACGTTGTCAGCAGCGCAGCAAACCCTTTGCAGCGCGCATATCCATCGGCGGCATAGGCCGCATTTAATTCGTTGGCACAACCTACCCAGCCAATATCCGGGCTGGCGATAACGTGATCGAGAAACTGCAGATTGTAGTCGCCCGGCACGCCAAACAGATGATCGGCACCACAATCTGTAAGACGGTCCAGCAGGTAATCGGCGACGGTGTAGGGGGTTTGCATGACAGTTATCCTTATAATGTTGACTTCAGTTTGAGTATTGAAGAAGCGTGATAGCTGTCCAGGAATGGCGATAAACTGCCCATGGAAATAATGCTTTACGTATTTTCGCGAGGTAATCTGCCTGCCTGACGTTTAGTGTAAACGTATACACTGAATGACATTCTGACGCAGAGGGGCAAGACTCATGGTTTATCAGGCGAATCAAAACCGTTACCAGTCAATGAATTATCAACGATGCGGGCAAAGTGGTCTTAAGCTCCCTGCCATCTCCCTGGGGCTGTGGCACAACTTTGGCGACGCCACATTGATCGAAAACAGCCGTCAACTTTTACATCGTGCCTTCGATGTGGGGATTACGCACTTCGACCTTGCCAATAACTACGGTCCACCGCCGGGTTCCGCAGAACGTAACTTTGGACGAATCTTGCAGGAAGATTTCAGCGCCTGGCGCGATGAACTCATCATCTCGACCAAGGCGGGCTATACCATGTGGGAGGGCCCTTACGGCGACTGGGGCTCGCGTAAGTATCTGATTGCCAGCCTCGATCAGAGCCTGAAACGGATGGGCCTGGAGTATGTCGATATCTTCTATCATCACCGTCCGGACCCGGAAACGCCGTTGAAAGAGACGATGAAAGCGTTAGACCACATCGTGCGCCAGGGCAAGGCACTGTACGTTGGGCTATCCAACTATCCGGCAGAGCTGGCTCGCCAGGCCATTGAGATCCTCGATGATTTAGGCACGCCCTGCCTTATCCATCAGCCGAAATATTCGATGTTTGAACGCACCCCGGAAGCGGGCTTACTGGGCGTCCTGAAGGATAAAGGGGTGGGCTGCATCGCCTTTTCGCCGCTCGCCGGGGGCCAGCTGACCGACCGCTATCTTAACGGTATTCCGGCAGATTCCCGCGCCGCCAGCGGAAGCCGGTTCCTCAATCCGGATCAGCTCACCGAAGAGAAGCTGGCGAAAGTGCGTCAGCTTAACGCCCTGGCGGAACGCCGCAACCAGAAGCTATCGCAGATGGCGCTGGCCTGGGTATTACATCAGGAGGCCGTCACCTCGGTGCTGATTGGCGCCAGCAAAACGGCGCAAATTGATGATGCTGTGGGAATGCTGGCGAACCGTCACTTCACGCCTGAGGAACTGAACGAAATCGACGGAATTCTGAATAGTGTAAATTAAAAGCGCTTTTAGCAAAAAGTGCTACGCCTTCTGAATTAGGAGTTAAAGCGATTATCCGGGGCTTTACCGCCCCTTAATATTGCGTTAACAAGCCGATTACGGCTCCGATCGTGAAGGAGAAAAACCATGTTCAGGTCTCTGATTCTTGCAGCAGTATTACTGGCTTCAGCCCCGCTGGTCGCTAATGCTGGCGAAATCACCCTGTTGCCATCCATAAAATTACAAATTGGCGATCGTGATAATTATGGTAACTACTGGGATGGCGGCGGCTGGCGTGACCGCGACTACTGGCGCCGACATTATGAATGGCGCGGCAACCGCTGGCACAGACATGATAACGGCTACCATCGTGGCTGGGATAAACGCAAAGCCTATGAGCGTGGCTACCGCGCAGGCTGGAGCGATCGTGACGATCATCGAGGCCCACGCGGTCGTGGTCATGGTCATGGCGGGCACGGTCACCGTCACTGATACGAAAAAGGCGCCTTCCGGCGCCTTTTTTACAATCCCAATGCGGTCCCGATAAGTAGCCACAGATTCAGCGCCACCACCAGAACCACGATCGCCCACCCCGTCCGTCTCACCGCCTTACTGTTAACCAGATCGCCCATCAGCTTCTTGTCACTGGTGAACACCAGCAGCGGCACCAGCGCCAGCGCAATACCAAAACTGAGCAGCACCTGGCTCATCACCAGAATGCGGGTCGGATCCAGTCCCATCAGGATCACCACAAACGACGGCAGCATCGTGATCGAACGGCGCACCCATAAAGGAATGTGGAAGCGCACAAATCCCTGCATCACCACCTGCCCTGCCAGCGTGCCTACCACGGTGGAAGAGAGACCCGCTGCCACCAGGCTCAGGCCAAAAATGGTGGCCGCCGCGTGACTCAGCAGCGGTTCCAGCGTCAGGTACGCCTGATCCAGATCGGCAACGCCGGTATGGCCGTTGAAATGGAATGCCGCTGCGGCGGTGGCCATCATCGCCAGGTTAACAAACCCGGCAATGGTCATAGCGATGGCGACGTCCCACTTTGTCGCGGAGTAGCGCTCATGCCGTGAACCGCCATGCAGGTTCTGGGTCAGCGAGGAGTGCAGATAGATCACGTGCGGCATAATGGTCGCGCCCAGTACCCCGGCCGCAAGGAACACCGCTTCGGTGGTAGGCAGACTTGGGATCGCCATTCCTTTACCCAGTTGAACCAGATCCGGCTGGGAGAAGATGAGCTCAACAATGTAGGCTGCCGCCACAAACAGCAGCAGGCCGCCAATTACTTTCTCCAGCGGTTTCTGCCCGCGTCGTTGCAGCATCAGAATAAGGAAGGTGGCGATACCGGTTAATACCGCGCCCTGCAACAGCGATACGCCGAGGATCAGCTTAAAGCCGATCGCCGCGCCGATAAATTCTGCCAGGTCGGTCGCCATGGCAATAATCTCCGCCTGCACCCAGTAGAACCAGACCAGCGGACGCGGATAGTGGTCGCGGATCTGCTCCGCGAGATTTTTACCGGTGGCAATGCCCAGTTTTGCTGACAGCACCTGGATCATCATCGCCATCAGGTTGGCCCAGACCACCACCCACAAGAGTTTGTAGCCGAAACTGGCTCCGGCCTGGATGTTGGTCGCAAAATTACCGGGATCGATATAGCCAATGGCGGCAATAAACGCAGGTCCCATCAATGCGAACCGCATTTTGCGTGCAGCCCTACCACTGCTACTCTCATCAACGCGACTGTTGCTCATTTTTGCCTCAGTAATATAGCCTTTGCTATGTTAAATGCTATCAAAATGCGAATGATTATCAAGTTCATTTAAAAGGATTATCGTGATTGCAGTGATAGCGAAGAACAATTAGCAGGCTGGAATGAAGTATAGATAGCGGGCAGAAGCACGCGCCTTTGTGAAGCGTAGCACACAAACTTAACTTTTAACTCATTTACATAACATAACAAAAATGTATCGTATGTCACTATTTTTGAAACTCGTCACAGGACTCAACGATAGTGTGGCTTTGATCTCGTTTTCTTTACGCTTGTTTCATAGAATGTGCAGCGAAATTAAACCTGCCTCATATTTGGAGCAAATATGGACCGCGTCCTACATTTTGTCCTGGCACTTGTTGTCGTTGCCGTGCTTGCGTTGCTGGTCAGCAGCGATCGCAAAAAGATCCGCATTCGCTATGTCATTCAGTTACTTGTTATTGAAGTATTGCTCGCCTGGTTCTTCCTGAACTCAGACGTGGGGCTGGGCTTTGTAAAAGGCTTCTCCGAGATGTTTGAAAAACTGCTCGGATTCGCTAATGAAGGAACCAACTTCGTGTTCGGTAAAATGAACGATGAAGGTCTGGCATTCTTCTTCCTGAAAGTGTTGTGCCCAATCGTCTTTATCTCTGCCCTGATCGGTATCCTGCAGCACATTCGCATTCTGCCGATTGTCATCCGCGCTATTGGTACCGTGCTGTCTAAAGTGAACGGCATGGGCAAACTGGAATCTTTCAACGCCGTAAGTTCCCTGATCCTCGGTCAGTCTGAGAACTTTATCGCCTATAAAGATATCCTTAGCAAAATGTCCCGCAACCGCATGTACACCATGGCGGCAACGGCAATGTCTACCGTTTCCATGTCTATCGTGGGCGCGTATATGACCATGCTTGAGCCTAAATATGTGGTGGCTGCGCTGGTACTGAACATGTTCAGCACCTTTATCGTTCTGTCACTGATTAACCCGTACCGCGTGGACGAAAGTGAAGAGAATTTGCAGATGGCGAATCTGCACGAAGGTCAGAGCTTCTTCGAAATGCTGGGTGAATACATCCTGGCAGGCTTCAAAGTGGCGGTGATTGTTGCCGCGATGCTGATCGGCTTTATCGCCCTGATCTCCGCGCTGAATGCCCTGTTTGCTGCCGTACTGGGTATCTCCTTCCAGGGGATTCTGGGTTACATCTTCTACCCGGTAGCCTGGGTGATGGGTGTGCCAGCCAGCGAAGCGCTGCAGGTGGGCAGTATTATGGCGACCAAACTGGTTTCTAACGAATTCGTCGCGATGATGGATCTGCAGAAAATCGCCGGTAGCCTCTCCCCGCGCGCCGAAGGCATTCTCTCCGTCTTCCTGGTTTCATTCGCTAACTTCTCTTCCATCGGTATCATCGCCGGTGCGATTAAAGGCCTGAACGAAGAGCAAGGTAACGTGGTTTCCCGCTTTGGTCTGAAACTGGTCTACGGTTCTACGCTGGTCAGCGTCCTGTCAGCGTCCATCGCTGCACTGGTACTGTAATCAGCATAAAAAAACCGGGGATAACACCCCGGTTTTTTTTCGTCTGTCATTCAGTGAGCGGTTGCGGTTTGCCGATCAGATATCCCTGTAAATAGTCCACTCCCGAGGCGAGCAACTTTTCCCGCTGCGCTTCCGTTTCGACAAACTCCGCCACCACGCACAGCGACCGGGTCTTTGCCAGGTTACAGATGGATTTCACAATCATCGCATCCATGCTGTCGCTGCAAATATCCTTCACAAAGCAGCCGTCGATCTTGATGATATCCGCCTGCAGGCGCTTGAGTCGTTCGTAATTGGCGTACCCGGTACCGAAGTCGTCGATAGCAATTTTAAAGCCATACTGACGCAGCTGCTGAATGTTAGCGATACTGACTTCCGAATTGGAGAACGCCTGCTCTTCGGTCACCTCAATAATAACCGTCTGCGGCTTCACGCTGTAGCGTTCAAACAGTGCAATGATCTCTGACGCAACCTCTTTTTGCATCAGCGTTAACGGCATCAGATTCACCGAGAAACGCGCGCAGCACCCCTGTGCAGGATGATCCTGCAGCCATACCAGCAGTGCTTCAACCACGCTGATATCGAAGCGTCGGCTCAGGTTAAATTGCGCCACCAGGGGCAGAAATCTGTCGGGCGTAAGGAGTTCGCCCTCGCTCTCCAGTCGCGAGAGGATTTCATGGTAGCCCACGCCATCGGCTCTCTGAATGGGTTGTGCATACAGACGCAGCCCCCCCTCATCCAGAGCGCGTTTGATCCGGCTCAGCATCAGCACACGCTCCGTCGTCTGGCCCGAAACCGTCTCAAAGCTGTTATTCAACGACAGAACCTGATTCGCCGAGCAGGCCTTTTCTGCCAGCCAGCTTAGCTGGCCCAGCGTGTGGTACAGGCTCTCACCCCCGTTAGATTCCACACCGCCCCAGGCGCCGCCAAACTCAATATCCATGCCGATATTGTTCCAGTAAATTTTGCGGCTGTTGAGATAATCAGTAATGTGCTGCAGGCGCGCTCCGGTTTCCGGGCCGCTAAGCACCACCACCAGCTCATTACCCGGGATTTGAAAAACCTGTTCGTTGACCATCAGCAACGGCTGCAGCTGGCGAATAATGTCCCGTTTACACTGCACGCGCATCATCAGGCCGTAATGACGGCTCAGAAACTCCAGGTTGTCCATGCGTAAACAGCACAGGGTGATATCCCTGTTGCCCTTCATAAAGCATTCCAGCGCGCGCAGATTACGCAGCCCGGTTAATGGATCGACCAGCGCCCTCTCCTGCCAGCCACGTTTGAGCCATTGACTGCGCTGAAAAATGCGGGACATATAAGCCAGACAAATTGCGAAGGAGATCAGCACCGACAGCACAAACGCCAGTGAATAACCGTTCTGTACGCCCTGTAGAAAATTGCTGTTGTAGGTAAGCAGCAGCAAAGCGCTTAGCGCCCAGCCCAACGCGATGAAAGGATAGCGAAATCGACTGACCCCTAAGGTGAATAAAATGAATATGACGGGAACCAGGTAGCCTGCAATGATATCGGAGGTAAAAGGTACACAGAGCAGCAAAAGGAAAGCAACAAGCGTGAGAAGTAATGCGGATGTAAATAACCTGTTGCGAAATGAAAATGAATTATGAATATTGCGCCGCCAGAAAGCGCGCGCATAATGGGGATTGATAATCATCCTTAAGGGATAATAGAACAGCATGGTAAAAATCAGAACGGCACAAATCAGGCTTTGAATATCGACTATATGGTAAATAACCGAGCCGCGGTCGGAAAAATTCGCAAGGGTAATCGGAAAATCACATAAATAACCGGCCAGATACATTGAGAGTTTGGTGGCTAGCGGCAGGATAAATCCCAGCCAGAAAATGCGCGCGCCGATAAAGCGATTGGGTACGTGATAACGCCAGCGCGTTCCAAGTTGCCATCGCAGGATCCCACAGACCACCAGCGTACTAAATACCTGACAAAATAATAAGATAGCAACCTGCCCTGGCGTTAAATCTAAATTCCATTCGTTAATGAAGGCAAAACTGATGATGATTGGAAGAATAGCCTGACGACCAAATAAGAGTATCATCGCCAGCATGACGCTCAGCGGCATCCATGCCAGATAAACTTCAAAACCATCAATAACAGACTTCGGTGAAATAAGGCGGGAGAAAGGAATGACAACCAGACATAACACCAGAGCGAGCGAGAAGCGCTTTACGTCAATAGTAAACTTAATATTCATTAATTTTATTAAACAGTTTATCTGGCGTTATTAAATTCACAATAATAATAATTTCTTTATGCAGGTGATTCAACTTAAGGTCCAGGAAATAGCATTTCCTGCTCAGGAGTAAACCTGAATAAGATTTATTTACAGAATTACGAGGAGAGACAGGCAACGGTATCGCGGGCATAAAAAAACCCCCGCCGTCTGGCGAGGGTTAATATTTTGGTGGAGCTAAGCGGGATCGAACCGCTGACCTCTTGCATGCCATGCAAGCGCTCTCCCAGCTGAGCTATAGCCCCACAGTATTCTTTACGCACCAGACTCTGTTGGGTTCAGAGTTTGGTGGAGCTAAGCGGGATCGAACCGCTGACCTCTTGCATGCCATGCAAGCGCTCTCCCAGCTGAGCTATAGCCCCATCGCGTAAAGCGTGTCGTGTTGACGGGCGGCATCATATGAATTCCATTGCTGAGTGTCAACGGCAAATTCTCACACTCTGGTTCAATCGCTGAAAATTCATGCAAATGAATCACATTGCGAGAGTGCTCGCAGCCATGAGTTAATCTTGTCACGTTTTCCAGTAAAAGGGTGTTATAAAATGACTCACTAATTAACCACACTCTTACTCAGGAAATTGCATGATCAAGGAACGAATGACGCCAGAAGAGTTGGCCCGACTCACTGGCTATAGCCGACAGACCATCAATAAGTGGGTGCGGAAAGAGGGTTGGTCCACATCGCCAAAACCCGGCGTCCAGGGCGGTAAAGCACGTCTGGTCCATGTGAATGAGAAAGTTCGGGAGTTTATCCGCAACGCACGCAGAGCCCCGGATGTGGCCGCATCGCCGGAGATCTACCCTGAGAACTCGCTACAGGCCCTGCTGATTACGCTGGCCAATGAAATGACACCCACAGAGCAGAAACAATTGACCTCTTTATTACTCCGGGAAGGGATTACCGGTTTGTTACAACGTTTAGGGATCCGCGATCAGAACTGATATGAAAAGATTACGTAGCAAAATGACCACCGAGGAGCTTGCGGAAACGCTGGGCGTCGCCAGGCAAACCGTCAACCGTTGGGTGCGCAATAATGGCTGGAAAACGGAAGGCATTAACGGCGTAAAAGGTGGGCGGGCGCGCCTGATTCATATAGATGCGCAGGTACGCGAGCACATCATGAACATCCCCGCCATTCGTAAACGGCAGGCCCTCTTTCAGTTGGCGGAGACCTCGGCCAGCTATGGTAATGGGCAACCCGTTGCCGTGCTGCGGCAGATTACGGATGCACTGGAGAAGATGACCCCACCTGAGCAGGAGCGGCTGGCCGTTTTGCTGGCGCGCGAGGGAATAGAGGGTTTTCTGGTGCGGCTGAACATTCATCAGTCAGCGCAATAAAAAACGGCAGGGAAACCTGCCGTTTTATTTTTTACGTTCTGGTTACTGCTGGCTTTCGCGTTCAGCAATAAACGCCAGCGCTCTGTTGATGCGCGCCACGCTACGGGTTTTGCCAATGGCGTGTACGGTAACGTCCAGTGCCGGAGACTGACCCGCACCGGTGACCGCCACACGCAGCGGCATACCCACTTTACCCATACCGACTTCCAGCTCATCCGCTGTCGCCTGAATGGCATGATGCACATTCTCAGCGCTCCAGTCGGTAATGGCTGCCAGCTTGTCGCGAACCACTTCCAGCGGCTGACGCGCAACCGGACGCAGGTGCTTCTTCGCCGCATCAGCATCAAACTCGTCATACTCCTCATAGAAGTAGCGGCAGTTTTCCGCGATCTCTTTCAGGGTCTTACAGCGTTCACCCAGCAGTTTGATCAAATCGGCAAGCTGTGGACCGTTGCGGGTATCAATATTTGCCTGCTCAATGTGCCACTGCAGCTGGGTCGCAACATACTCTGGCGGCAGGGTATTGATGTAGTGGTGGTTCAGCCACAGCAGTTTATCGGTATTGAACGCACTTGCAGACTTACCCACCGCACTCAGGGAGAAGAGCTGGATCATCTCTTCGCGGCTAAAGATCTCCTGATCGCCATGGGACCAGCCCAGACGCACCAGGTAGTTCAGCAGCGCTTCCGGCAGGTAGCCGTCGTCACGGTACTGCATGACGCTGACTGCACCGTGGCGTTTAGACAGTTTTTTACCGTCGTCACCGTTGATCATAGAGACGTGGGCGTAAACCGGTACCGGCGCATTCAGCGCTTTAAGGATGTTGATCTGACGTGGGGTGTTGTTGATATGGTCTTCGCCACGCACCACGTGGGTGATCGCCATATCCCAGTCATCCACCACGACGCAGAAGTTATAGGTTGGTGAACCATCGGTACGGCGGATAATCAGATCGTCCAGCTCCTGGTTGCTGAATTCGATCGGGCCGCGGATCTGATCGTCAAAAATGACTGAACCTTCCTGCGGGTTAGCGAAACGCACTACGCACGGTTCATCCGCAGCGTGATGTGAATGGTCATGGCGGCAGCGACCGTCGTAACGTGGTTTTTCGTTATTCGCCATCTGCTCTTCACGCAGCGCTTCCAGGCGCTCTTTCGAGCAGTAGCACTTATATGCAGTGCCCGCTTCAAGCATGTCATCAATTACGGCGTTGTAGCGATCAAAACGTTTAGTCTGGAAATAGGGGCCTTCGTCCCAATCCAGATTGAGCCAGTTCATACCATCCATAATGGCTTCGATTGCTTCCGGCGTGGAGCGTTCGAGATCGGTATCTTCGATACGCAGCACAAACTCACCGCCCTGGTTGCGAGCAAACAGCCAGGAATAGAGAGCAGTACGCGCACCGCCGACGTGCAGGTAGCCTGTCGGGCTTGGCGCGAAGCGAGTTTTGATTTTCATGAAGTGGCCTTACAGTGATAAAGATGCCGACAACCGGCATATCCTGGAAACTAAAGTGGGCAATATTCTATCACTCCAGCCTGATTCCTCAATCTTGTTACTGTCAGATCGTTCTCTGTAGCCGTTTTTGTTTAGAAATCATGCACCACAGGCGGTTTTGCGATCGTTTTGTTTAATTTTACGACGAACGAACAAAATCTTTAGAAAAGGCGTTGACTCATTTTCAACTCTCCCTATAATGCGACTCCACACAGCGGGGGTGATTAGCTCAGCTGGGAGAGCACCTCCCTTACAAGGAGGGGGTCGGCGGTTCGAACCCGTCATCACCCACCAACTACTTTATGTAGTCTCCGCCGTGTAGCAAGAAATTGAGAAGTGGGTGATTAGCTCAGCTGGGAGAGCACCTCCCTTACAAGGAGGGGGTCGGCGGTTCGATCCCGTCATCACCCACCACTTTCTCGCCAGCTGGATTTCTTGCAGTAGTAAATGAAGTACCGAAGTGGGTGATTAGCTCAGCTGGGAGAGCACCTCCCTTACAAGGAGGGGGTCGGCGGTTCGATCCCGTCATCACCCACCACTTCGGGTCGTTAGCTCAGTTGGTAGAGCAGTTGACTTTTAATCAATTGGTCGCAGGTTCGAATCCTGCACGACCCACCAATGTAAAAAGGCGCCCTAAAGGCGCCTTTTTGCTATCTGCGATATTAACGATTCGAACCTGCGCAGGTTCGGGACGAACGCAGTGAGTCAACGGAGCCGCCTGCGGCGACGGCCCGAAGGGCGAGCGAAGCGAGTCATCCTGCACGACCCACCAATGTAAAAAGGCGCCCTAAAGGCGCCTTTTTGATATCTGCGATATTAATGCGCTTACTACCTCTTCAGGTAGCTATTCTCAAGCCCTTCAATTTTCTGCCGATATCTCTTTTTTAGGCAAGAGACTATCGTCATGACAACCATTCAGACATCCACCCCGTCCGTACAAACCCAAAGCAGCGGCAGCAGCAGTTCCGCCGGCAATGACCTTGCGTCGCAAATCAGCCGCCTCACCTCGCAAATCACCACACTGACCAAACAGCTGAAAGAGGTCGCCAACGGCAGCGGCTCGGCGGAAGAGAAAAAAAAGCAGCAGGAGCTGCTGCAGAACCAAATCAAAATGTTGCAGGCTCAGCTCCAGCAGTTGCAGCGCCGCCAGGCAGAAGAAGCTCAGCAGAAGCAGGATAAACAGCAGGCTAAAGTGGAAGGCGTTAACTCCCCTTCCGCTGAACACCAGATTGATATCTACGTTTAACGGTTTTCTGGGTTAAAAAGCGGATCGCGTATGCGGGCCTGCGTCAGCCGCTTCGCCTGCATGCGTACCACTTCCCACAATGCCTGGGCGGCCCCCGAAAGTGAGCGATTCTTTCGACGAACCAGCATCAGCTTCCGTTCGATGATTGGAGTGAAACGTTTTACCGTCAGTCGACTCCCCTGCGGCAACGGGAGCGCCAGCGCGGGCAGCACGCTAATTCCGATTCCGGCTTCCACCATTGGAAAGAGCGTGGCGGGATGACCAATCTCCTGCACAATCGTCGCCCTTACCTGCTGCTCTGCCAGAGCCGCATCAATGAGTGGCCGACTGCCAGAGGCGTAATCCTGTAACACCAGTTTGGCACCCTGAAGCGACTGCCATGTCACCTGCGCCAGAGCAGCAAGGGGATCGTCGTCCCGGCACAGCAATAAGAAAGGCTCAGAGAGCACCTCTTCACACTCCAGATCGCTAACCGGCCCCGGATCGATAACGATACCGAAATCCACCTCTCCCAGGCGGATGCTCTCCAGAACCCACTGCTGCGGCCGGTCATGGAGCACAAAATTGATATCCGGATACTGATGATTACTTTGCGCGATACAGTGTGGAATTAAATGCGCCGAAATGGTCTGGCTGGCGGCAACCCTTACTGTTCCGGAGAGCTGTTGCCCTACTCTGCCTGCATCCCGTAGCGTGCTGGTAAGTTCATCCAGCAGCCTTTCCAGACGCGCGGCCAGCTGTTGCCCCGCCTCTGTTAACACCACCTCACGGGTGGTGCGGTCGATAAGCCGCACGCCGGTCTGTAACTCCAGCTCTTTCACGCTATGGCTCACCGCCGACTGGCTCAGGCCGATCATCGTCCCCGCGCGGCTGAAACTTTTCGCCTGCGCGACGGTAACAAATATACGAAGTTGCCGCAGAGAGTAATTCATCTGTTTTACTCATAAATTGATGCAATAAATCAATTTTATTTCTCAAACGGAGTTAAGCACAATAGCGTTATCTGTTTTCAGGAGTATTTATGAAACTTTTGCGCATTCTTGATCCGTTCACCCTTATTCTTATCGTCGTGGTTCTGCTCGCCTCCTTCTTCCCGGCTCGCGGCGGTTTTGTCCCCTTCTTTGAAGGCTTAACCACTGCCGCCATCGCCCTGCTGTTCTTTATGCATGGGGCAAAACTCTCCCGTGAAGCGATTATCGCGGGCGGCAGTCACTGGCGACTGCACCTGTGGGTAATGTGCAGCACCTTTGTTGTTTTCCCGGTCCTGGGCGTGCTGTTTGCCTGGTGGGCACCGGTCAACGTCGACCCGGCGCTCTATACCGGTTTCCTCTATCTCTGCATTTTGCCAGCTACGGTGCAGTCGGCCATCGCCTTTACCTCCATGGCGGGCGGCAACGTGGCGGCTGCGGTCTGTTCAGCCTCCGCCTCCAGCCTGTTGGGAATTTTCCTTTCGCCGCTGCTGGTGGGGCTGGTGATGAATATGCATGGCGCGGAGGGCAGTCTGGAGCAGGTGGGCAAAATCATGCTGCAGCTGCTGCTGCCGTTTGTGCTGGGACATCTTTCCCGCCCCTGGACCGGGGCATTTGTGGCGAAACATAAGAAGTGGATCGCCAAAACCGATCAGTCATCGATTTTGCTGGTGGTCTATTCTGCGTTCAGCGAAGCCGTGGTGCATGGCATCTGGCATAAGGTTGGAGTCGGATCGCTGCTGTTTATCGTGGTGGTCAGCCTGGTGCTACTGGCGATTATCATTGCCATCAACGTCTTTGCCGCCCGCCGCTTTGGGTTTAACAAAGCTGACGAAATCACCATTGTCTTCTGTGGCTCGAAAAAGAGCCTGGCTAACGGCATCCCGATGGCCAATATACTGTTTCCAGCCTCGGTGGTTGGGATGATGGTGCTGCCGCTGATGATCTTCCACCAGCTGCAGCTGATGATCTGTGCGGTGCTGGCGCGTCGCTACCGTCGCCAGACCGATGAGTTGCAGGCCCGGGAGCAGGCCCGCGCGGCAAAAGTTTAAGGACGTCTCAGGGGCTGAACCAGCTGGGTCAGCCCTTCGGTTTTAATCAGCAACGTTAAGGCCATCAGCTCACCCAGATGCCCGGCAGGAAATTCATCCTTACGGGCAAACCACAGCAAATACTCTTCCGGCAAGTCAATCAGCCGACGGCCTTTATACTTGCCGAACGGCATTTCGGTGTTGGCAATCTCAATAAGCTGCGCTTTATCCACGTTACTCTCCCAACAGACGCAGCATTTCGGCTTCGTCGATGACCGTAATGCCCAGCTCCTGCGCTTTGGCAAGTTTAGAGCCCGCCGCTTCACCGGCAATCACCAGGTCGGTTTTCTTCGACACGCTGCCGGCCACCTTCGCCCCCAGCGCCGTCAGACGCGCTTTAGCATCATCGCGTGAAAGCTGGCTCAGGCTGCCGGTCAGCACCACGGTTTTGCCGGCAAACGGGCTGTCGATCTCGTCGGCGTTGATCGCCACCGGCGCAGGCCAGCGGATCCCCTCGTTAAGCAGCTGGCCGATAACGTCGCGGTTGCTCTCTTCCGAGAAGAAGTTAAAGACGTGGGTAGCAACCACGATGCCAACGTCCGGCACCTTTTGCAGTTCGTCGATCGTCGCCTTTTCCAGCGCCTCCAGCGTACCGAAATAGCCCGCCAGCCCCGCCGCCGTCGCCTCGCCCACTTCACGGATCCCCAGTGCGTAGAGGAAACGGGCAAAGGTGGTCTCTTTGGCCTTTTCCAGCGCGTCAGCCACATTCTGGGCAGATTTAGGCCCCATGCGATCCAGCCCGGTCAGCTTACCGGGCGTCAGGCGGAACAGATCGGCTGGCGTATGGACATACTCTTTCTCTACCAGTTGGTCGATGATTTTGTCGCCCATACCGTCAACATCCATCGCCCGGCGGGAGACGAAATGTTTCAGGGACTCTTTGCGCTGGGCGCCGCAGACTAAACCGCCGGTACAGCGGGCTACGGCCTCTCCTTCGACGCGCTCAACGTCGGACCCGCACACCGGACAGTGGGTCGGGAACTCAACGGGGCGCGTATCGTCAGGACGCTCTGATTCCACTACGTTCACCACCTGCGGGATCACATCCCCGGCACGGCGGATCACCACCTTATCGCCAATTCGCAGCCCCAGCCGGTCGATCTCATCGGCGTTGTGCAGGGTTGCATTGCTGACCAGTACCCCGGCCACCTGAACCGGCTCCAGACGCGCCACCGGCGTTATCGCCCCGGTACGGCCCACCTGGAACTCAACGTCGCGCACAAAGGTCATCTGCTCCTGCGCCGGGAACTTAAAGGCTACTGCCCAGCGCGGCGCACGGGCGACAAAGCCAAGCTGTTCCTGCAGCGCGAGGGAGTTGACTTTGATCACCACCCCGTCGATATCGAAGCCCAGCGTCGGACGATCGGCTTCGACCTGACGATAAAACGCCAGCACGGCCTCCGGCGAGTCGCACAGCTGCACCCGGTTGCTGACCGGCAGCCCCCAGGCTTTAAACTGCAGCAAACGGCCCAGATGGGTATCAGGCAACTCTCCCCCTTCCAGGATGCCGACCCCATAGCAGAAGAACGTTAGCGGGCGCTTCGCGGTAATGCGCGGGTCGAGCTGGCGCAGCGATCCGGCGGCGGCATTGCGGGGGTTGGCGAAGATTTTGCCGCCGGTACGACGCGCCTCTTCGTTAATTTTTTCAAATCCCGCCTGGGGCAGGAAAACTTCGCCGCGCACTTCGAGACGTGCCGGAATGTTCTCGCCATGTAATTTGAGCGGAATCGCGCGGATGGTACGCACATTGGCGGTAATATCCTCGCCGGTGGTGCCATCGCCGCGAGTGGCCGCGCGGATCATAACCCCGTTTTCGTACAGAATGCTGACGGCCAGCCCATCCAGCTTTAGCTCGCAGCACCAGCTCAGGGCATCGGTATGCTTCAGGCGATCCTGGACGCGTTTGTTGAAGGCGAGGAAGCTCTCTTCATCAAAGACGTTATCCAGCGACAGCATCGGCACTTCATGACGGACCTGGCTGAAAAAGGCCAGCGGTGCCGCCCCGACGCGCTGAGTTGGCGAGTCCGGTGTGATTAACTCGGGGTGCTGCGCTTCAAGCTCGCGCAGCTCACGCATCAGACGGTCATACTCCGCGTCCGGCACTTCCGGCGCATCCATCACATGATAGAGATATTCATGGTGGCGAAGCGTGGTTCGCAGTTCGGTGAGTTGTTGTTCGATTGAGTCCATGTCGCACCATTAATGAGAAAAACCCCCGACAGGCGGGGGTTGAGGAGGTGTGAAACAAACGCGAATGTTTACGCGTTAGCTTCTTTCACTTCGCGGATGCGGTCCTGATATTCGCGCAGTTTCTGCGGCGTCATCATTCGACGCTGATCGTCGAGCACCATACCGCCCACTTCATCGGCAATATGCTGAGCAGACTGCAGCATCAGCTTAAAGTTTTGCAGTTCATCGCCATACGAGGGCACCTGCATAAAGATGGTAATGCCCGGCGTCGTGAAATCGCCGGTCATCTCCGGATCGAAGGTTCCCGGATTAACCATATTCGCCAGGCTGAACAGCGAAGGGCCGCTGCCGTCAGGGCTGAGGTGGCGATGGAAGATATTCATATCGCCAAATTTAAAGCCCGCCTGATGAATGCTGTTAAGCAGCACATCGCCATTCAGGGTGGTGCCCTGGTGAGCCGCAACGCTCATGACAATCACCGTCTCTTTACGCTGTGGTTTTTCAGCTACTGGCGCGGCCTCGACAACCGGCTCCGGCTCTGAAACCGGCGCTGGGGCTGGTTGCGGCGCTGGCGCAACAGGCTGCGGCGCCTGCTGTACGACAGGTTGTGGCTGCGGCTGTGGTTCAGGCTGCGCGGCATATTGCGGCTGCGGCACCGGCTGCTGACGCACAGGTTCATGCTGCTGCGGCACGGGCTGCTGTCGCACAGGTTCATGCTGCTGCGGCTGCGGCTGGCGTACCGGTTCGGCCACGGGTTGCGGCGCAGCGGGACGTGGCTGTGCAGATGCGTAAGGCGGCTGGTACTGATGCTGCGGAGGCTGACGAGGCGCTTCATGCTCCCCATGGCCTGCGCCGGGCGCAGTATTGGCCCGATGAACGCGTACTTCACCCACACCCTCATCTTCCATGTCGTCGATATCCTCATCGCTATCGTCGTCACGGGTAGACTTCATGCGCTTCAGTGGGCGATCGCGAAACATAGAAGAGCGCTCTTTACGGCTGGTCCAGAAACCATGTACCAGTAAAGCGATTATGGCGATCGCGCCAACAATGATTAATATCAGACGCAAATCCTGCATCATTATATTCTCTGTTGTTCTAACACCTTGCCACCACGGCAAACATTTACTCACTAAGAGTATTTGCCGATTACGTCAAGTGCAAGTGCGTGCAGAGCATTCGCAGCATAAAGATGAGTTAAATCGTGCTTTTTGCTGTTTTTTCGAACATTTCCGAACTGGTCAACGTGCCGCAACTGGCTAATATAGGCAGGCAATTTCACTGGTTGTGATAAAAGGAGCTCAACCTGGTTATGGTTTCATCGACATCTTCCCCTTCACGCAGCGGCGTCTGGTACTTTTCGCAGGGCTGGAAACTGGTTTCCCTGCCCGGCATCAGACGCTTTGTGATCCTGCCTCTGCTGATCAACGTTCTGCTGATGGGGGGCGCCTTCTGGTGGCTCTTTACCCGTCTGGACAGCTGGATCCCGGCGCTCATGAGCCATGTCCCCGACTGGCTGCAATGGCTGAGCTATCTACTATGGCCGATTGCGATCGTTTCGGTGCTGCTGGTGTTTGGCTACTTTTTCTCGACGCTCGCCAACTGGATCGCCGCGCCCTTTAACGGTCTGCTCGCCGAACAGCTGGAAGCGCGGCTGACGGGCGCCACGCCGCCGGACACCGGCGTGCTGGGGATCATGAAAGATCTGCCGCGCATTATGAAACGCGAATGGCAAAAGCTGGCATGGTATCTGCCCCGCGCCATCGTGCTGCTGCTCCTCTATTTTATTCCCGGCATCGGACAGACCGTAGCGCCGGTACTCTGGTTCCTGTTCAGTGCGTGGATGCTGGCCATCCAGTATTGCGACTATCCCTTTGATAACCATAAGGTGCCCTTCAAAGAGATGCGCACCGCCCTGCGCAGCCGTAAGATGGCCAATATGCAGTTTGGCGCGCTGACCAGCCTGTTCACCATGATTCCGTTCCTTAACCTTTTCATCATGCCGGTAGCGGTGTGCGGCGCGACGGCGATGTGGGTGGATTGTTATCGCGACAAACACGCTTTGTGGAAATAAGTTAAAAAGAGGGGTGGCTTATGCCGCCCCTTATTCCATACTGATCCCCATTATTTCTATGCAGCATATAGATATGCGATTTCCTTACTTCCCCCTACCTATGCAACAGGTATGCTGGGACGGTATCCCAATTTCAAACAGTTAAGGACAGGCCATGAGTAAGATTTTTGAAGATAACTCGCTGACTATCGGTCACACGCCCCTGGTTCGACTGAACCGTATCGGTAATGGACGCATCCTGGCGAAGGTAGAATCTCGTAACCCAAGCTTCAGCGTAAAATGCCGTATCGGTGCCAACATGATTTGGGATGCGGAAAAGCGTGGCGTACTGAAACCGGGCGTTGAGCTGGTTGAACCAACCAGCGGTAACACCGGTATCGCGCTGGCCTACGTTGCCGCCGCGCGCGGTTATAAGCTGACGCTGACCATGCCAGAAACCATGAGTATTGAGCGTCGTAAACTGCTGAAGGCCCTGGGCGCAAATCTGGTCTTAACCGAAGGCGCAAAAGGCATGAAAGGCGCTATTCAGAAAGCAGAAGAAATTGTGGCCAGCGATCCGGCTAAATACCTGCTGCTGCAGCAGTTCAGCAACCCGGCTAACCCGGAAATCCACGAGAAGACCACCGGTCCGGAGATCTGGGAAGATACCGACGGTCAGGTTGATGTCTTTATCTCTGGTGTGGGTACCGGCGGTACGCTGACGGGCGTGAGCCGTTATATTAAAGGTACAAAAGGTAAAAAAGACCTTATTACCGTTGCCGTTGAGCCAACCGACTCTCCAGTCATTGCCCAGGCGCTGGCCGGAGAAGAACTGAAGCCGGGCCCGCATAAGATTCAGGGTATCGGCGCGGGCTTTATTCCGGGCAACCTGGATCTGAAACTGATTGATAAAGTTGTGGCTATCACCAACGATGAAGCCATTTCTACCGCGCGCCGCCTGATGGAAGAAGAGGGTATTCTGGCGGGTATCTCCTCCGGTGCTGCCGTAGCCGCCGCGTTGAAATTACTCGAGGATGAAACCTTTACCAATAAGAACATCGTGGTTATTCTTCCATCGTCGGGTGAGCGTTATTTAAGTACTGCCCTGTTTGCCGATCTCTTCACTGAAAAAGAACTGCAACAGTAGTGCCAGAATGTAAATATCGCGTAAAAAAGCACCCAACTGGGTGCTTTTTTGTGGCCTGCTTCAAACTTTTATCTCTTCCGGCATTGCTCAACCCCGTTGGCTCTGGTATTTAAGCTGACAATTATTTTGAAGCACGAAATTAATCGATCCAGGAATTCGCGCTGCTGAATCGATTTTATGATTTGGTTCAAGTCTTGCTTTCGCGGCATAATGTTTAATGTCGAGCGAGACGTCAGCAGCCTGACATGCCAGTGCCGGAATACGTTTGACACATTTGTGCCTCGTGCCGTTAAGCCGGTGCTAACAATACAGGCTAAAGTCCTGCCGCCAGGCTAGACTTTAGTTCCACAACACTAAACCAATAAGTTGGGGAAATACAATGTTCCAGCAAGAAGTTACCATTACCGCTCCGAACGGTCTGCACACCCGCCCTGCTGCTCAGTTTGTTAAAGAAGCAAAAGGCTTCACTTCTGAGATCACTGTGACTTCCAACGGCAAAAGCGCAAGCGCAAAAAGCCTGTTCAAACTGCAGACTCTGGGTCTGACTCAGGGCACCGTTGTGACCATCTCCGCGGAAGGCGAAGACGAGCAGAAAGCAGTTGAGCATCTGGTTAAACTGATGGCTGAGCTCGAGTAAGTATCCGGGTTCTTTTAAATATCAGTCACAAGTAAGGTAGGGTTATGATTTCAGGCATTTTAGCATCCCCGGGTATCGCTTTCGGCAAAGCACTTCTGTTGAAAGAAGACGAGATCGTCATCGACCGGAAAAAAATTTCTGCTGATAAGGTAAATCAGGAAGTTGAACGTTTTCTGAGTGGCCGTGCAAAAGCATCTGCGCAACTGGAAGCGATCAAAACTAAAGCTGGCGAAACTTTCGGTGAAGAAAAAGAAGCCATCTTCGAAGGGCACATTATGTTGCTCGAAGATGAGGAGCTTGAGCAGGAAATCATAGCCCTGATTAAAGATAAAGGCATGACAGCGGATGCCGCTGCGCATGAAGTTATCGAAGGTCAGGCATCTGCCCTGGAAGAGCTGGACGATGAATACCTGAAAGAACGCGCGGCTGACGTGCGTGATATCGGTAAGCGCCTGCTGCGCAACATCCTTGGCCTTGCCATTATCGATCTGAGCGCGATTCAGGATGAAGTCATCCTGGTTGCTGCCGACCTGACCCCGTCAGAAACCGCACAGCTGAACCTGAACAAGGTGCTGGGTTTCATCACCGACGCGGGTGGCCGTACCTCCCACACCTCTATCATGGCGCGTTCTCTGGAGCTGCCAGCCATCGTGGGTACCGGTAGCGTGACCGCACAGGTGAAAAACGACGATTATCTGATTCTGGATGCCGTAAACAACGTGGTTTACGTCAACCCAACTAACGAAGAGATCGAAAAACTGCGTACCGTTCAGGAGCAGGTTGCGACTGAAAAAGCGGAACTCGCTAAGCTGAAAGATCTGCCAGCTATTACGCTGGATGGTCATCAGGTAGAAGTGTGCGCAAACATCGGTACCGTACGCGACGTCGATGGCGCTGAGCGCAACGGCGCGGAAGGTGTCGGTCTCTATCGTACTGAATTCCTGTTCATGGACCGTGACGCCCTGCCAACCGAAGAAGAGCAGTTCGCTGCCTATAAAGCGGTTGCTGAAGCCTGTGGCTCCCAGGCCGTTATCGTCCGTACTATGGACATCGGCGGCGACAAAGAGCTGCCGTACATGAACTTCCCGAAAGAAGAGAACCCGTTCCTGGGCTGGCGTGCCGTGCGTATCGCAATGGATCGTAAAGAGATCCTGCGCGACCAGGTCCGCGCTATCCTGCGCGCCTCCGCTTTCGGTAAACTGCGCATCATGTTCCCGATGATCATCTCTGTTGAAGAGGTGCGTTCACTGAAGAAAGAGATCGAAATCTTCAAACAGGAACTGCGCGACGAAGGTAAAGCATTCGACGAAGCTATCGAAGTTGGCGTGATGGTAGAAACCCCTGCTGCCGCGACGATTGCCCGTCATTTAGCCAAAGAAGTGGACTTCTTTAGTATTGGTACCAACGATTTAACCCAGTACACCCTGGCAGTTGACCGTGGTAATGATATGATTTCACATCTTTACCAGCCAATGTCCCCGTCCGTACTGAACTTGATCAAGCAAGTTATTGATGCTTCTCATGCAGAAGGTAAGTGGACAGGCATGTGTGGTGAGCTTGCAGGCGATGAACGTGCTACACTTCTGTTGCTGGGTATGGGTCTGGACGAATTCTCTATGAGCGCCATTTCCATCCCGCGTATCAAGAAGATTATCCGTAACACGAACTTCGAAGATGCGAAGGTGTTAGCAGAGCAGGCTCTTGCTCAACCGACAACGGACGAGTTAATGACGCTGGTTAACAAGTTCATTGAAGAAAAAACAATCTGCTAATCCACGAGATGCGGCCCAAATTACTGCTTAGGAGAGAAGTCTAATGGGTTTATTTAGTAAACTATTCGGTGACAAAGGCAATAACGACACCGGAACTATTGAGATTGTTGCTCCGCTGTCTGGTGAGATCGTCAACATCGAAGACGTGCCAGATGTCGTATTTGCTGAGAAAATCGTTGGTGATGGCATTGCTATCAAACCAACCGGTAACAAAATGGTTGCACCGGTTGACGGCACGATTGGTAAGATTTTTGAAACCAACCATGCATTCTCTATCGAATCCGATAGCGGTATTGAGCTGTTCGTTCACTTCGGTATCGACACTGTTGAACTGAAAGGCGAAGGCTTCAAGCGTATCGCTGAAGAAGGCCAGCGCGTTAAAGTTGGCGATCCGGTGATTGAATTCGATCTGCCACTGCTGGAAGAGAAAGCCAAGTCTACCCTGACGCCGGTTGTTATCTCCAACATGGACGAAATCAAAGAGTTGATTAAACTGTCCGGCAGCGTCACCGTGGGTGAAACCCCGGTTATCCGCATCAAAAAGTAATTTTTGCCGCACAGAAAAATGGCGCCTTCGGGCGCCATTTTTGTTTGTCAGAGAGGTAAAACCAGCTCGTCGTACCCTTTTTCCTGAGTATACTGCATGACCTGCGTCACCCTCTCCCCTGCACGGCTTATCGCCGCCGCCACGCTCTCATTCTGCACCAGCGCGCTGACAAGCTCTGAACAGAAGAGATCGCCAGTACCTTTAAGATCGACGTTGACGCGGGGATGGGTACTGATTGTCACCTCGTCATGGGATACCAACACTACATGAATAGCGTCAGCGTCACCAGCCACGGGGGCGCTGGTAATCGCTACCCACTGCAGCGTATCAGAAAGTAGCCCTTTTGCCGCGGCAATGGCGCTGGCGTTATCCCGACACGATTTGCCACTGAGCACTTCCAGCTCGTAGACATTGGGCGTAATCCCCTGCGCCAGCGGCAGCAGATGCTGACGGTAGGCTTCCGGGATTTCGGGTTTAACGTAGGTTCCGCTGTCGGTGTCGCCAATGACCGGGTCCACCAGGATAAAGAGATCCGGATGCTGTGCCTTAATCGTGCGCAGCCAGTTCGCCAGCAGGATAATCTGGCTGGCGCTGCCCATGTAGCCGGTGGTGACCGCTTTCAGCTCCCGCAAAATGTCCCGCTCTTCCAGCGCCTGCAGGTAGCCGCTGAACCACTCGTCGGGGATCACCCCACCGTAAAAGGTGTCGTAGTGGGGGGTATTACTGAACAGCACGGTTGGTATCGCCGTCACGTTGAGGCGATGCTGGCGAATATTAGGCACCGCAATGCTGTTACCCACGCTGCCGTACACCACCTGCGACTGAACCGCCACAATATCGCTCTGCTGCGCCCGGGTTTTATCCCGGAATAAAATCATCTCCATCGCCTTTAGATCCCTGCCCCTTGCGTATAGCTCTCCTCACCAAACACGCCGGTAGAGAGATAGCGATCGCCGCGATCGCAGACGATCGCCACCACCACCGCGCCCGGCACCGCCTGTGCAATGCGCAGGGCGCCCGCTACCGCGCCGCCTGAACTGACGCCGCAGAAAACACCTTCGCGTACGGCCAGTTCACGCATGGTATTTTCCGCCTCGCGCTGGTGAATATCCAGCACCTGGTCCACAAGCTGAGCATTAAAAATGCCCGGCATGTACTCCGCAGGCCAGCGGCGAATACCCGGGATGCTGCTCCCCTCTTCCGGCTGCAGGCCAACAATGGTGACCGCTTTTTCCTGCTCACGCAGAAAACGGGAGACGCCGGTGATGGTGCCCGTGGTTCCCATGCTGGAGACAAAATGGGTGATGCGGCCTTCGGTCTGCTGCCAGATCTCCGGGCCGGTGGTGGTGTAATGGGCATAGGGGTTATCGGGGTTGTTGAATTGATCCAGCAGCTTACCTTCGCCCCGGTTCGCCATCTCAAGAGCCAGATCGCGAGCCCCCTCCATACCCTGCTCTTTACTGACCAGAATTAACTCGGCACCATAGGCCCGCATCGCGGCACGGCGCTCCTGGCTCATGTTGTCCGGCATCAGCAGCTTCATGCGATAGCCTTTGAGGGCGGCGATCATGGCCAGCGCAATGCCGGTGTTCCCGCTGGTCGCCTCGATCAGCACATCGCCGGGCTTGATTTCACCGCGCTTTTCCGCCTGGACAATCATCGACAGCGCGGCACGATCCTTCACCGAACCCGCCGGGTTGTTGCCTTCCAGTTTGATCCAGATTTCGCTGCCGTTATCCGGCCCCATCCGTTGCAGCTTGATCAGAGGGGTGTTGCCGATGGTTTGTTCTAATGTGTTCATGACCGCTGTCCAATAAAAAGCCCGGTGGCGCTGACGCTTACCGGGCCTACACAGAGCATATCGTAGGCCGGGTAAGCGCAGCGCCACCCGGCAAAACTACGTGGCGTTAACCTATCAGGCAGATTCCGCCAGAGCAAGATCTCCCCGCGTCTCGATGCGATCCTTATCATGGTAAATGCGCGCATGTTGCAGGCCGACAAACAGGCGTTCACCGCGGTGCGGCGGCTCCTCGTCGCGCATCACCACCGTCAGCGGTTCGTTGTACCAGCCCAGCGGCTGGACGACCAGTTGGGTGTAATGACCTTTCGGGCTGGCTTCCAGCACCTGGACCGGCAGCGGCGAGTCGAGACTGGTGCGACGGCTGACATCCACTTCCCACGGACGCAGGAAGAGATCGACCGGCCCCTGATAGCCAGGGGTGTAACCCAGCGGCCAGCGGTGGGCCCCGACATGGAACTGGCCGCCGCGGATATTGCCGTGCAGTCGGTTCACTTCACCCATAAACTCCAGCACGAAGCGGGTCGCCGGTTCACGCCAGAGCTGCTCAGGCTCATCAACCTGTTCGATATTCCCCTGGCTCATTACCACCACCCGGTCGGCCACTTCCATCGCCTCTTCCTGATCGTGGGTCACGAAGACGCTGGTGAATTTCAGCTCCTCATGCAGCTGACGCAGCCAGCGGCGAAGCTCTTTACGCACCTGCGCATCCAGCGCGCCAAAGGGTTCGTCCAGCAGCAGGATTTGCGGCTCAACGGCGAGGGCGCGCGCTAAGGCCACACGCTGTTTCTGGCCGCCGGAGAGCTGCGCCGGATAACGATCAGCCAGGTGAGCCAGCTGCACCATCTCCAGCAGTTTGGTAACTTTCGCCTTGATGGTGGCGGCGTCCGGACGTTCACGACGCGGCAGCACCGTCAGGCCAAAGGCGATGTTATCGAACACCGTCATGTGGCGGAACAGGGCGTAATGCTGGAACACAAAGCCCACTTTACGGTCGCGGGCATGCAGGCGGCTCACGTCAGTGCCGTGGAAGCGGATGTGCCCGCTGGTCTGATGCTCGAGACCGGCGATGATACGCAGCAGCGTGGTTTTACCGGAGCCAGACGGCCCCAGCAGCGCCACCATTTGTCCGGAAGGGATATCCAGCGAGATATCATTCAGCACCTGGGTGCGACCAAAAGACTTCTTAATATTGGCAATCTCAATGCTCATGATTTCCCTCCTGATGCTGACGTTTTTCCTGATTCTCTAAACGCCACTGCACCACACTCTTCAAAAACAGGGTCAAAATAGCCATCAGCGTCAGCAACGCTGCGGCGGTAAAGGAGCCGATGGTGTTGTAGTCCTGCTGCAGCAGTTCAATCTGTAACGGCAGCGACAGGGTTTCACCGCGAATGGAGCCGGATACAACAGAAACGGCCCCGAACTCGCCAATTGCACGGGCGTTCGTCAACACTACGCCATAGAGCAGCGCCCAGCGGATATTCGGCAGGGTGACGCGGCGGAACATCTGCCAGCCGGATGCGCCCAGCAGCACCGCCGCTTCGTCTTCGTTGCTGCCCTGGCTTAACATCACCGGCACCAGCTCACGTACCACAAACGGACAGGTGACAAATATCGTAACCAGCACCATGCCCGGCCAGGCGAACATGATCTGCAGGTTATGCTCATCCAGCCAGCCGCCCAGCGGGCCGTTGGAGCCGTAGAAGAGCAGATAGACCAGACCGGCCACCACCGGTGAAACCGCAAACGGAATGTCCAGCAGGGTCAGCAGCAGCTGGCGGCCCGGGAAGTTAAAGCGGGTGACCAGCCAGGCCAGCAGAACACCGAACACCAGGTTCACCGGCACGGTGATAAGCGCAATCATTACCGTCAGCCAGATGGCATGCAGCATGTCCGGGTCGGCCAGATTGTGCAGCGCGGGCATAATCCCTTTACTGAACGCCTGGACAAAGATATAGACCATCGGCACGACCAGAATGAAGGCCGATACCAGCACGCCGGTGCCAATCAGCACCCATTTTCCCCAGTTGATACGGGGAGCGTCGTAGCGTTTCAATTGAGTGATTTCCGCCATCAGTGACCTACCACGCGTCGACCAAAGCGACTTTGCAGAGTGTTAATCGAGAACAGCAGCAGCAGCGATGCCGCCAGGATCACCGAGGCAATGGCGCTCGCCGCCGGGTAATCAAACTCCTGCAGGCGAACAAAAATCATCAGCGAGGTCACTTCGGTTTTCCACGCGATGTTACCGGCGATAAAAATCACCGCGCCAAACTCACCGAGGCTGCGGGTGAACGACAGCGCCACGCCTGCCAGCAGGGCCGGAGATAGCTCAGGCAGTACCACCTTGCGGAAGCTCTGCCAGCGCGTTGCGCCCAGCGTTTCTGCCGCCTCTTCATATTCCGGGCCTAACTCTTCCAGCACCGGCTGCACGGTTCGCACCACAAACGGGATGCTGGTAAAGGCCATCGCCACCGCAATGCCGAGCCAGGTATAGGTCACTTTGATATCAAACTTCGCCAGCCACTCGCCGTAAAAACCGTTGACGGAAAACAGCGAGGCCAGGGTCAGGCCCGCCACCGCGGTGGGCAGCGCGAAGGGTAAATCCATCAGAGCATCCAGCAGCGTGCGGCCCGGAAAACGGTAGCGAGTTAAGATCCACGCCATCAGCAGGCCGAACACGCCGTTAAACAGGGAGGCAACAAACGCCGACAGCAGCGTCACTTTATAGGCCTCCACCACCTGCGGATTGCTGATCACCTCCCAGTACTGGGACCAGCTCATCTCAGAGAGCTGGACCACCAGCGCGCTGAGCGGTAATAACAAAATGAGACAGACGAACAGCAGGCTGGTCCCGAGGCTTAAGGTAAAGCCCGGCAGCACACGTCTGGAGGAAACTGCAAACATTACTTACGCCCCGCCGCCAACAGTTTGTCTAACTCACCGCCGCTGGCGAAATGGGTTTTCATCACCTCAGGCCAGGCACCAAAGTGCTCTTCCACGCGGAACAGCTCGGTCTGCGGGAATTTGTCTTTCAGCTTGTTCATCACGTCCGGGTTATTCACGCGATAGTAGTAATCGGTGATCACCGTCTGCGCCTGCGGGCTGTAGAGATAGTTGAGATAGGCTTTTGCCGCCTTCTCCGTGCCGTTGGCTTCGATATTTTTATCCACCCACGCTACCGGGAACTCCGCCAGAACGTTGGTTTTCGGGATAACCACTTCAAAGCCCTGGGCTTCGTACTGCTTACGGATGTTGTTCACTTCCGATTCAAAGCTGATCAGCACATCGCCCAGACCGCGTTCCGCGAAGGTGGTGGTGGCACCGCGACCGCCGGTATCAAACACTTCAACGTTTTTCAGGAACTGGGTCATGAACTGTTCAGTTTTGGCTTTATCGTTGCCGTCCGCTTTGTCTGCGGCGCCCCAGGCGGCCAGGTAAGTGTAACGGGCGTTGCCGGAGGTTTTCGGGTTCGGGAAGATCAGCTTCACGTCAGAACGCACCAGGTCGTTCCAGTCGTGGATGTTCTTTGGGTTGCCCTTACGTACCAGGAAGCCCATGGTTGAGTAGAACGGCGAGCTGTTGTTTGGCAGACGGCTCTGCCAGTTGGCCGGGATCAGCTTGCCTTTATCGTGCAGGATCTGCACATCAGTGACCTGGTTATAGGTGACCACATCGGCCTTCAGCCCCTGCAGAATGGCCAGCGCCTGTTTCGACGAGCCGGCATGAGACTGCTTAATGGTCAGCTTATCGCCGTTATTCTCTTTCGCCCACTGCTGTTCGAAGGGCGGGTTCAGGGCGGCAAACAGCTCGCGCGAGACATCATAGGAGCTGTTCAGCAGCTCGGTTGCCTGCGCCTGCGCGACCAGCAACACTGAAGCTGCCAGCACCAGAGATCCTTTTTTCAGTACAGTAATGGCCATTGCGCACCCTTAAGATGTGATGTTTTTCTCAGGGTCATGATATTTATAACGCGTACTAAAGGAGTAACGGTTTTATATACCGTTTAGTGATTTGGAAGCAGAAAAGGGAATAAGGGTGCGGGAAAAGTGCCGGGTGGCGCTTACGCTTGCCCGGCCTGTGAAAGGAGTGCCGTTTTATAATGCCAGCAGACGCTCGATGGATGGCGCAAAGTAGTAGCCGCCGGTCACCGGTTTGGTGAAACGCAGCATCGCGTCGCGCTTGCCGTCGGTATCGCCAAACATGCTCAGCAGCTGCTGTTCAATGTTATACAGACGCGCGCAGTAGGCGCAGAAGTAGAGGCCGTGTATGCCGCTGGCGGTACCATACGGCAGGCTCTGGCGGACAATCTTCAGCCCTTTGCCATCCTCTTTCAGATCCACGCGGCTCAGGTGAGAGGTCGCCGGGCGATCGTCGCCGTCGATCTCTTCATTGGCCTCTTTGGTGCGGCCAATCATCATCTCCTGGTCGTGTACGCTCATGCGGTTGAGCTGTTTGAGGTTGTGCTCCCAGCGCTGGACGAAGACGTAACTGCCGCCCGCGTCCACGCCCTCTTTGATCACCGCGACTTCACGACGGATCTCGTCCCCTGCCGGATTTTCGGTGCCGTCAACAAAGCCACTCAGATCGCGCTCTTCCACCCAGCGGAAACCGTGGATCTCTTCTTTTACTTCAACGCAGTCGCCAAAGGCAGCCATCGCAGCCTGGGCGATGGAGAAGTTCACGTCGTGACGCAGAGAGAGAATATGGATCAGCACGTCGTACTGGGTGGCCGGAGCCAGACCTTTACCGTAAGGGACAAAGTCTTTCAACTCTTCGGCCCCTTCTCCGCCGCTCAGCTGACGCCAGACGTTGTGACCAAATGCCACCACTGCGCCGCAGTGGGCATCCGGGAATTTGGCCTGGAAGGTGGCCACGTTATCAATAAAGACTTTGCTGGCCGCACGCAGGGCATCAACATCCCCTTTGACATTGGCTTCGATCCAAATCGCCGCGCGGCAATGTTCTGGCAAAATGCCACTCTGAACCTGAGACATCGCTCCTCCTGAAAAAAAGATGCCACGAAGTCGTGGCATGGTTGGCGGCGATTATACCCGCTTTTTCAGCGAGGCGGCTTGTCCAGGCGCAATTTACTGCTGCCAGATAATTTTGCTGACTTTCCAGTTTTTCAGGGTGTCGTCAGAGGGCATTAACCCTTGCGGGCCATTCCAGGTTCCGCTGAACTGATAGCTGATATGCTGGCTGCCTTCCGCCTTGCACTCTACCGCCACCCCCTCTTCTGCAGGGGCGCTCGCGCAGTTGCCGTAGGCTTTCTGATAGAGGTCGCTGAACGGAGTACCGATCTTCACCCCAGTGTCAGTTTCGATGTCGCTATCCAGCACCTCGATGCGCGTCACCGTCTCTTTATTACCGTTAATCACCAGGGCCAGTTGGTCATCTTTCAGTGCTTCGTAATAGTGCACAATGTTGCCGTTCTCGGTTTTCATGCCGCTGCGCAGCCGGTAATCACCGCCTAATGCCGATTCGATGGCGCTCTGTTCCAGCGGCGTGGCGGCGGTGAGGTTGCCCACCCCCTGCTCAGTCACATCGCTGGATGAGCCGAACCAGTTCCAGGGATAAGCCGCAGACCAGTTAACGGCGGAAAGCGTTGAGCAGCCCGTCAGGACAACGGGGAGCGCACATAACAGTAAACGCAGCGATTTCATCGGGAGTTCCTTTCTGGTTATTTGAACGCTTGTTGGAGTACAGCATCGCTAAAAAGTGCCGTTTAATCTTTCTCGGGGGTGAAACAGGCGCGCAGACGAGGATGGGTCAGCAGCCACAGCAGCGCCACAATATCGGCCACCACCAGCGCAATGCCTGGGCCGCTCAGGGCTTCGCCGTTCAGCCACAGCAGCGGCTGCCAGCACAGCAACACACCCTGGGCAAGGATAAGCAGCCCGTGCAGCGCACGCCACAGGCGCGGCCAGAGATGACGCCGCCCGCTCAGTAAAAAGGCAACTACTGCCGGGAGCCCCGGCAGCAGCCCGAGCCAGAAGTTATTGCGATCGGGATAAAACAGGCTCAGCAGCGTGTTGCCCTGATCCCGGGAGGCGCCAGCCAGCACGAACAGCACCCAGGTGCGCGCCTGAAGGAGCAGCACGCACCAGAACAGAAACGGCAGGCGTACCCGGCCATAGCTGTCATAGTCGCCCGGGTGAAAATCAATACTCTTCATCTTCTATCAGGCGCTTGCCCAGCGTCAGCACGTCGGCATGTTCATAGTTAAGACGCTCGTACATACCCAGTACCATGTCGTTATCTTCCCGCACCATGATCTGAATTTTTGGACAGCCGCGGGCGATCAGTTTCTTTTCCAGACGATTGAGCAGCGCGTTGGCGATACCACGCCCGCGAAACTCCGGGTGCACGCCCAGATAGTACGCCGAGCCGCGATGCCCGTCGTAGCCGCCCATTACGGTGCCTACCACTTCGCCGTTCACCTCCGCCACCAAAAACAGGCTGACGTCATGATTGAGCTTGCGCTCGATGTCCATCTCCGGATCGTTCCACGGTCGCAGGAGCTCGCAGCGCTCCCAGAGAGTGATCACCTCTTCGAAGTCTGCCTGGCGAAAAACACGTATCTCCATGGTATTAACCGCCTTTTTGGGTTCAAAAACAGTGATTATGACGCGAACGCCCGCTTTCGCCAATATCCCGCGAAAAACGCCTGAAAATTTGGCATAATGGCACTTTGTCACGTATTGAAATGAAAAGTAAAACAATTCGCCACATGGACTGTCGTAACGGAAAAGACGATACGATATAACACCAGGACCCCAATTTTTACAATTCAGGCCGCATGAGCACATTCAAACCATTAAAAGCACTCACATCGCGTCGTCAGGTTCTCAAAGCGGGGCTGGCGGCCTTAACGTTAACGGGCATCGCAAAGCAGGCTCAGGCAAAAGACGAGAGCACGCTCAAAACCAGTAACGGACACAGTAAACCCAAAACCAAAAAACCCGGCGCGAAGCGTCTGGTGATGCTCGATCCGGGTCACGGCGGCATTGATACCGGCGCCATTGGCAGAAACGGATCGAAAGAAAAACACGTTGTGCTGGCAATTGCAAAAAATGTCCGGTCGATTTTACGCAACAACGGCATTGACGCCCGCCTGACCCGCACCGGCGACACCTTCATTCCGCTGTACGACCGCGTGGAGATCGCCCACAAGCACGGCGCGGATCTGTTTATGTCGATACATGCCGACGGCTTTACTAACCCGTCGGCGGCGGGGGCATCGGTATTTGCCCTCTCCAACCGCGGCGCCAGTAGCGCCATGGCAAAATACCTCTCCGACCGGGAAAACCGCGCGGATGAAGTGGCCGGAAAGAAAACCACCGACAAAGATCATCTCCTGCAGCAGGTGCTGTTTGACCTTGTTCAGACGGATACCATCAAAAACAGCCTGACGCTCGGCTCGCATATTCTGAAGAAGATTAAGCCGGTACACCGTCTGCACAGTAAAGGCACCGAGCAGGCGGCGTTTGTGGTGTTGAAATCGCCGTCGATTCCATCAGTGCTGGTGGAAACCTCTTTTATTACCAACCCGGAAGAGGAGCGTCTGCTCGGCACGACGGCGTTTCGCCAGAAGATCGCCAACGCGATTGCCTCCGGCATTATCAGTTACTTTAACTGGTTCGATAACCAGAAAGCGCACTCCAGGAAACGTTGATGAAACCCAATGCACAGCTGGTTAAAACCTTTCTGCTGCAACTGCAGGATGACATTTGCCAGAAACTGAGCGCCGTCGATGGCGGTGAATTCCAGCAGGACGAGTGGCAGCGCGAGGCCGGTGGCGGCGGACGCAGCCGCGTACTGCGCAACGGCGGCGTGTTCGAGCAGGCCGGGGTTAACTTCTCCCACGTCCACGGCGACGCGATGCCCGCCTCGGCCACCGCGCACCGCCCGGAGCTGGCAGGCCGCAGCTTTGAGGCAATGGGCGTCTCGCTGGTGGTGCACCCGCATAACCCCTTTGTACCGACCAGCCACGCTAACGTGCGCTTTTTTATCGCCGAAAAACCGGGTGCTGAGCCGGTGTGGTGGTTCGGTGGCGGCTTCGACTTAACGCCTTATTACGGCTTTGAAGAGGACGCGGTGCACTGGCACCAGACCGCCCGCGATCTGTGTCAGCCTTTTGGCGACGAGGTCTATCCGAAATACAAGAAGTGGTGCGACGACTATTTTTACCTGAAGCATCGCGACGAGCAGCGCGGCATTGGCGGGCTGTTCTTTGACGATCTCAACACCCCCGATTTTGATACCGCGTTCCGCTTTATGCAGGCTGTGGGCAAGGGCTATACCGATGCGTACCTGCCGATTGTCGAGCGGCGGAAAAACCACAATTACGGGGTGCGCGAGCGCGAGTTCCAGCTCTATCGCCGCGGGCGCTACGTGGAGTTTAACCTGGTCTGGGACCGCGGGACGCTGTTCGGTCTGCAAACCGGCGGGCGCACGGAGTCGATTCTGATGTCGATGCCGCCGCTGGTGCGCTGGGAGTACAGCTATGAGCCAAAAGAAGGCAGCCCGGAGGCTGCCCTGAAGGATTTTATTAAGGTTCGCGACTGGGTTTAACCCCAGGCGGCGCTGCGCTTGCCCGACCTACAGGCCGGGTAAGCGAAAGTGCCACCCGACACTTACCCACTACAGCGGCTGCGTCTGCGCCTCAACCACCGCCAGCGCCACCATATTCACGATACGGCGCACCGAGGCAATCGGGGTTAATACATGCACCGGTTTCGCCACCCCCATCAACACCGGCCCGACGGTCACCCCTTCTGAACTGGAGACGCGCAGCAGGTTGTAGCTGATACGCGCCGCTTCCACGTTCGGCATGATCAGCACGTTGGCAGAGCCTTTCAGCGGACTGTCCGGCATCCGCTCGTTACGGATGCTCTCCACCAGCGCGGCATCGCCATGCATCTCCCCGTCGATCATCAGCTCCGGTGCGCACTCGCGCACCAGCGCCAGCGTCTGGCGCATTTTGCAGGCGGCAGCCGATTTGGATGAGCCAAAGTTGGAGTGCGACAGCAGCGCCACCTTCGGTTCGATACCGAAGCGACGCACCGTTTCCGCCGCCATCACCGTAATCTCCGCCAGCTGTTCCGGGGTCGGATCGTCGTTGACGTAGGTATCGGCAATAAAGGTGTTACCGCTTGGCAGCAGCAGCGCATTCATCGCCCCGGCAGTATGCACGTTGTCGCGATAGCCGAAGATCTCCTGCACCACGCTGAAGTGCTCATGGTACTCACCGATGGTGCCGCAGATCAGCGCGTCGGCTTCACCGCGGTGCACCATGATCGCCCCGATCACCGTGGTGTTGCCGATCACCGCCCGCTGCGCCTGCTCCTGGGTGATCCCCCGGCGCTTCATGATGCTGTAGTACTCGCTCCAGTACTCCTTGAAGCGTGGATCGGATTCATTGTTGACGATCTCGAAATCGACGCCTGGCTTGATCTGCAGACCCAGCTTCTGGATACGCATCTCGATCACGCTCGGACGACCAATCAGGATCGGCTTTGCCAGCCCCAGGCTTACCAGCTCCTGAGTGGCGTGCAGGACGCGCGCCTCCTCCCCTTCCGCCAGCACCACGCGTTTTGCGTCCGCGCGCGCCTGGGAGAAGATCGGCTTCATGAACAGGTTGGTTTTGTAGACGAATTCGGTGAGTTTATCGACGTAGGCATCAAAGTCGGCGATCGGGCGCGTTGCCACGCCGGAATCCATCGCCGCTTTCGCCACCGCTGGCGCAATTTTGACAATCAGACGCGGATCGAACGGCTTCGGAATAATGTAATCCGGGCCAAAGCTCAGATCCTGATCGCCATAGGCGGAGGCCACCACTTCGCTCTGCTCCGCGTGGGCCAGCTCGGCAATGGCGTGAACCGCTGCCAGCTTCATCTCTTCGTTGATGGCGGTCGCGCCGACGTCCAGCGCCCCGCGGAAGATGAACGGGAAGCAGAGAACGTTGTTCACCTGGTTTGGGTAGTCTGAACGACCGGTACAGATAATGGCATCCGGGCGTACCGCTTTCGCCAGCGGGGGCAGGATCTCCGGCTCCGGGTTGGCCAGGGCGAGGATTAACGGCGCGCGCGCCATCTTCATCACCATCTCTTCGTTCAGCACTTTCGGGCCCGAGCAGCCAAGGAAGATATCCGCGCCGTCCACCACCTCTGCCAGAGTGCGCCTGCCGTCATCCTCCACGGCGTAGGCAGCTTTGGTCTCCGCCATATTGGCTTCGCGGCCTTTATAAATAACGCCTTTGGAGTCGCAGACCACAATGTTGTGCTTCTGCATCCCCAGCGCCACCAGCAGGTTCATACAGGCGATAGCTGCCGCACCCGCACCGGAGACCACCATGCGCACGTCAGAGAGGTTTTTCTCCACCACCCGCAGGCCATTGAGGATAGCGGCGGTGCTGATGATGGCGGTTCCGTGCTGGTCGTCGTGGAATACCGGAATGTTCATCCGCTCGCGCAGTTTCTGCTCGATGTAGAAACATTCCGGCGCTTTGATGTCCTCAAGGTTGATGCCGCCAAAGGTCGGCTCCAGCGCGGCCACCACGTTGATAAATTTATCCGGGTCGAGCTCATCCACTTCAATATCGAACACGTCGATACCGGCAAATTTCTTAAACAGTACGCCCTTGCCTTCCATCACCGGTTTACCGGCCAGCGCTCCGATATTCCCCAGCCCCAGCACCGCGGTGCCGTTGGAGATCACCGCCACCAGGTTGCCGCGGGCGGTGTATTTGTAGGCCGCCAGTGGATCTTTTTCGATTTCAAGACAGGGCGCGGCCACGCCCGGCGAGTAGGCTAACGCCAGGTCGCGCTGGGTGGCGAGAGGCTTGGTGGGGGAGACCTGAATTTTGCCGGGTACAGGGAATTCATGAAAATCGAGGGCACTCTGTTTCAACTGATCGTCCATTGTAAGGTTCCTTTCACGTGTCGTTCAAAATGGGTGATGTTGTTATGGTCTGAGTTCACCCAGGGTGGCGGATAGTATCGCTGCTGACTGCGGTTCAAACTTTGAAGGGTGCCAAAGTCTCACTATCCAAAAACAAAAATTGTTATCAATTTATAACAATCATGTTACCTGCCCAGCGAAGCAAGACCATGTCCGTCTGCTATGCTTTTTTGTTAAGTCCATCGCGAATTTCGCAGAAGTGTGATCTAACACACTCCACCAACTCTTTTATTTTCAAGGAGTCATCATTTATGAACCAACTAGACGGCATCAAACAATTCACCACAGTCGTGGCTGACAGCGGTGATATCGAGTCTATTCGCCATTATCAACCCCAGGATGCGACCACCAACCCGTCGCTGCTGCTGAAAGCCGCCGGGCTTGAGCACTTCTCGCACCTGATTGACGACGCTATTACGTTTGGTAAAGCCCGCGGCAAGACCAAAGAGCAACAGGTTGCCGAGGCCAGCGACAAACTGGCGGTGAATATCGGTAGCGAAATTCTGAAAAGTATTCCGGGGCGCGTCTCTACCGAAGTGGACGCCCGGCTGTCGTTCGACCAGGAGAAGAGCATCGCCAAAGCGCGGCAGATTGTGCAGCTCTACGAGGAGCAGGATGTGGAGAAATCGCGCATTCTGATCAAGCTGGCCTCCACCTGGGAGGGGATCAGCGCGGCCGAAGTGCTGGAGAAAGAGGGGATCAACTGTAACCTGACCCTGCTCTTCTCCTTCGCTCAGGCGCGTGCCTGCGCCGAAGCCGGGGTGCATCTGGTTTCACCGTTCGTCGGGCGTATCTACGACTGGTATCAGGCCCGCCAGCCGATGGACCCCTATGTGGTGGATGAGGATCCCGGCGTAAAATCCGTTCGCAATATCTACGATTACTATAAGCAACACCGCTACGAAACCATCGTGATGGGCGCCAGCTTCCGCCGGACCGAACAGATCCTGGCCCTCACCGGCTGCGACCGGCTGACCATCTCCCCTAACCTGCTGAAAGAGTTGCAGGAGAAAGATGAGCCGGTTATCCGCCGTCTGGTGCCCTCCTCCACGGTGCTGCCAAAACCTAAACCCATGACCGAAGCCGAATTCCGCTGGGAGCATAATCAGGATGCCATGGCGGTCGAGAAGCTGTCAGAAGGGATCCGTCTTTTCGGGGTCGACCAGCGCAAACTCGAAGATCTGCTTGCCGCCAAACTGTAACCTTGCCATGGAGTGAACTATGTCCCGTAAAGAGTTAGCCAATGCCATTCGCGCCCTCAGCATGGATGCCGTGCAAAAAGCCAATTCCGGTCACCCAGGCGCGCCGATGGGCATGGCCGATATTGCCGAAGTGTTGTGGAACGACTTCCTGAAACATAACCCTAACGATCCGACGTGGTATGACCGCGACCGCTTTATTCTCTCTAACGGTCACGCCTCGATGCTGCTTTATAGCCTGCTGCACCTCTCCGGCTATAACCTGCCGCTTGAGGAGTTGAAAAACTTCCGTCAGCTGCACTCAAAAACGCCGGGGCACCCGGAACTGGGTTATACGCCAGGGGTTGAAACCACCACCGGTCCGCTCGGTCAGGGGCTGGCGAATGCGGTCGGGCTGGCGATTGCCGAGCGCACGCTGGCGGCGCAGTTTAACCAGCCGGGACATGAGATTGTCGATCACCATACCTATGTCTTTATGGGCGATGGCTGTCTGATGGAGGGGATCTCGCACGAGGTCTGTTCCCTGGCGGGCACGCTGGGCCTGGGCAAGCTGATCGGCTTCTACGATCACAACGGCATCTCCATCGACGGCGAAACCGAGGGTTGGTTCACCGACGACACGGCCAAACGCTTTGAGGCCTATAACTGGCACGTGGTGCATGAGATTGACGGCCACGATCCAGAGGCACTGAAAGCGGCCATTCAGGAAGCGCAAAGCGTAACCGATAAACCGTCGCTGATAATCTGTCGCACGGTCATCGGATTTGGTTCCCCGAACAAAGCCGGCAAAGAAGAGTCCCACGGCGCGGCGCTGGGGGAAGAGGAAGTAGCTCTGACGCGGCAGAAGCTGGGCTGGAAATACCCGGCCTTTGAGATCCCTAAAGAGATCTACAAAGCCTGGGATGCCCGTGAAGAGGGCGAAAAAGCGCAGGCGGCCTGGAACGACAAATTTGCTGCCTATCAGAAAGCCCATCCGGAGCTGGCGGCAGAGTTCAGCCGTCGCATGGGGGGTGGCCTGCCTGAAAACTGGGAAGAGACCACCCAGGCGCTGATTGAGAATTTACAGGCTAATCCGGCGAAAATCGCCACCCGTAAGGCCTCGCAAAACGTCCTTAACGCTATTGGCCCGATCCTGCCGGAGCTGCTCGGCGGCTCGGCGGACCTGGCACCGAGTAACCTGACTATCTGGTCGGGCTCCACCTCTCTCAAGGAAGATATTGCCGGGAACTACATCCACTACGGGGTGCGCGAGTTCGGCATGACCGCCATTGCCAACGGTATCGCCCACCACGGCGGGTTCGTGCCTTATACCGCCACCTTCCTGATGTTTGTGGAGTATGCGCGTAACGCCGCGCGTATGGCGGCACTGATGAAGGCCCGGCAGATCATGGTTTATACCCACGACTCCATCGGTCTGGGGGAAGATGGCCCAACTCACCAGGCGGTGGAACAGCTGGCCAGCCTGCGTCTGACGCCAAACTTCAGCACCTGGCGACCGTGCGATCAGGTTGAAGCCGCTGTCGGCTGGAAGCTGGCGATAGAGCGTCACAACGGCCCGACGGCGCTGATCCTCTCCCGCCAGAACCTGGCGCAGATCGAGCGTACCCCGGAACAGGTGAAAAATATTGCCCGCGGGGGATATATCCTGAAAGACAGCGGCGGCAAGCCGGATCTGATTCTGATTGCGACCGGTTCGGAGATGGAGATCACCGTCAAGGCGGCGGAGAAGCTCACCGCCGAAGGCCATGCAGTACGGGTGGTGTCGCTGCCTTCAACGGATATCTTTGATGCTCAGGATGAAGAGTACCGCGAGTCGGTGCTGCCATCAGACGTGACGGCCCGTGTGGCGGTGGAAGCGGGTATCGCGGACTACTGGTACAAATATGTCGGGCTGAAAGGGAAGATTGTCGGCATGACCGGCTACGGTGAATCCGCCCCGGCCGAGAAGCTGTTCCCGTTCTTCGGCTTTACGGTGGAGAATGTGGTCGAGAAGGCGCAGGCCTTACTGTAAGGGGTTTGCCCGGCGGCGCTGCGCTTGCCGGACCTGGAAGGTTAACGTCATCCGTGGGCCGGGTTAGCGCAGCGCCACCCGGCATTTTAGCGCGTTATCCACAACGTCGGCCATGCATCCGGCCCATGCCAGTTATCACAGCTTGGCTCTTCCGCATACCGTACCAGACGGAAGCGCTGACCGGTAAAACGCCAGCGCGTCTGGATGCCGCAGTCGGCAATCCCGCGTCCCAGCGCCAGGGTCGTCAGCTCGCGGCTCTTCTCATCAAAACTGGCGTTCATTAACTCCATCTCGCTGCTGTCGCTGGCGGGAACAAACGGCAGGCGCAGACGTACCGCATGGGAAGCAAACGGCTTTTTGCGTGAGACCAGCCAGGCCAAATCGACGGTGTTGTACGCCCCCGCCTCGCAGCCAACCATCAGCAGCGCTTTGTCATCCGTCAGGGCGGTGACCCGCACTTCACGACGCGCCGGGTCAAGTGAACACTGGCTGTTGTTGATACGCCAGGTGCCATAGTCGAGCAGATCGCTGCGCTCCTCGCGAGTGAGCGGCGTCGGCGTCGGGTTTACCACGGCCACCTCTTTTAGCGCCGGTGCGGGCGGTACGCTCAGCGGGGGTTGCGCCCCTTTGTTGATCCACGCGGTTTCGCTTCCGCCACGCTTTTGCTGGGCATCAATAAACTGTAGCGCCTCTTTCATCCCATCCAGGGAGATGACCTGCTTGCCACCAGCGAGCGTGATGACCCTTTTTTGCTGAAGCGTAGTCAGCAGGGCAGTAATGGTGGCGGCATGGTCGGTCGTCAGACGCCAGGGGGTGATTTGCCAGTGCGGGGGGCCAAGCTGCAACGGCTCGCCGTCGAGCAGCAAGCGGGGAGCAATGGCGGGCTGTTTAGGATCGGGCGTTGCCAGCCCACCGAGATCGATGCGCAGCAGCGCGTCAGTTTTTGCACCCGCGCTGCGGCTTAAGGTCATCACCAGCCCGTGATGTTCGCCGGTATTACGGGCGATGCAAAAGTTCTGGTTGTTGCAGGTCACCTGCCAGTCGATAAACGACCGCTGTGCAGGTGCTGCCCGGGCTAACGTCGCGGGCAGCACGCTGAGCATGAAAACAAGTAAAAGGCAGTGACGCATGAATAGCAGGATCCCGGAAGCAATAGCTGAACAGACAGAGCGTATCTTCCTGCTCAGACCGGGGTTGCTCAATCAGATTTATCGGATAGATTTATTCTGAATACATCTTATTAACGGCAACAAGATCAAGCCATTAACCCGGAACTTTGCAAATACTGTAATAATATCACCGTTTTGCCGTCTCGTATTTCACCCGATTGTATCATCGATAATGCCTGAGCAAAGGGCAGCTCCAGCACCTCGATCTCCTCATCTTCGATGCCCCCGCCCTCTCCGGCGCGCCGGGCGTCGCTGTATTCCGCCACGAAGAAATGGACGATTTCCGTTACGCCGCCCGGAGACATATAGAGCTCAAAAACTTTGCGTGCCTCGCCGACGACAAAGCCGGTCTCTTCAATCGCCTCTTTGCGAATGCACACTTCCGGCTCATCGTTATCCAGCAGTCCGGCACAGGTTTCAATCAGGCGCCCGTCGGGGTTGCCATTCACCCAGGTGGCAATGCGGAACTGGCGAATCAACACCACGCTCTGCTTCTCACGGTTGTAAAGCAGGACCGTGGCACCGTTGCCCCGATCGTAAACTTCGCGTTTGTGGCGCACCACCTCACCGTTACGCCGCGTCAGATCGTAGGTCAGGTTGCGCAGGATGAAATAGTTATCCGAAAGGCACTTGTCTTTAATTAATTCAATTTTCACGGTAATACGGGCTCCGTTGCGCTCAATACTGGCCATACTACGCTGCGAAGCCCGCCTTGTCGCCCGTCGGGTTAATGTTCGGTGGGAGAAGCGACCCCAAGCCAGTCGGCGATCCCCAGGGCGGCGTGTCGCCCTTCCGCCATCGCCGTTACCACCAGATCGGCCCCCCGCACCGCGTCGCCACCGGCAAATATCTGCGGGTTGCTGGTCTGGTAGCGATAGCGCGATTCCACGCTTGCCGCAATCCTGCCCCAGTCATCCACCTCAACCCCCTGCGCCTGTAGCCAGGGCATCGCATGCGGGTTAAAGCCAAAGGCCATAATCACCGCCCCGGCAGGCATCACAAACTCGCTTCCCTCGATGGGCTCCGGGCGACGGCGTCCCTGCGCATCCGGCTCACCCAGCCGGGTGCGCAGCAGGCGGATGCCGTTGACCCGCCCGGCGTCATCGAGGGTGAGCTCCACCGGCTGGACGTTAAACTCAAAGGTCGCGCCCTCTTCTCTGGCGTTTTTAACCTCTTTTTTCGAGCCCGGCATATTGGCCTCATCCCGGCGATAGGCGCAGGTGACATTCGCCGCTCCGTGGCGCAGGGCGGTGCGCACACAGTCCATCGCCGTATCGCCGCCGCCCAGCACCACGACGTTGAGTCCGGCGGTATCGACAAAGGGCTCTTCCACCGACGGCGGCAGCCCCATCAGCTGACGGGTGTTGCCCACCAGGAACGGCAGCGCATCGTAAACGCCCGGCGCATCTTCGTTGGGAATACCCGCTTTCATTGAGCGATAGGTCCCCACCCCAACAAAGAGGGCATCGTACTCGCTGAGCAGCTGCGCCAGCGGGATATCTTTACCCACCTCGCAGTTCAGTTCGAAGCGGATGCCCATGGCGGTGAAGATCTCCCGACGGCGGGCCAGCAGGGATTTATCCAGCTTAAAGGCCGGAATACCGAAGGTGAGCAGGCCGCCGATTTCCGGGTGGCGGTCAAAGACCGTGACGCTGACGCCGCGACGGATCAACGCGTCAGCGCACGCCAGCCCGGCGGGCCCAGCGCCGATGATGGCCACCTGCTTATTGACCGGCGTAACGTGGCTCAGGTCCGGTCGCCAGCCTTTCGCCAGCGCCTGGTCGGAGATATAGCGTTCGATGTTGCCAATGGTCACCGACCCGGCCACGTCGCGCACCGTGCAGGCGCCTTCGCACAGTTTGTCCTGCGGGCAGACCCGGCCTGTTACTTCCGGCAGGCAGTTGGTCTGGTGAGAGAGCTCGACCGCCCCAGCGATATCCCCCGCTTTCACCCGTTCGATCCACTGGGGGATATGATTGTGCAGCGGACAGGTCCATTCGCACACCGAGTGCTCGCCGCAGGTAAGGCAGCGGTCGGCTTCCCGCTTCGCCTGCGCCGGACGGAACGGCAGATAGATTTCGTTGAAATTACCCGCCCGCGCCTCAGGGGAGAGCTTATCTGGCTCCCCGCGCGCAGGCGTAGCTGCCAGCTGCTCGCGTTTGCTACCTGTTCTGGTCACGCTCGCCGCCCGGGTCTGCCACGGCTGGGCCTCATGGCGCGCCGTGCGCATTTGCCGGGCGCGGGCCAGCTGGTTCAGGTTATCGGGGGTCACCAGCGACAGGGCATCCGCCGGGCAGTTCGCCACACAGGCGGGCCCCTGCGGGCGCTCAAGGCAGAGATCGCACTTCTGGGCGGTAGCCGCCAGCGGTGTGGTGACAATCTCGATGGTGCCAAACGGGCAGGCAACCACACAGGCTTTACAGCCGATACATTTGTGCTGCTCCACCTGTACACTGTCATGCATGCGGCTGATAGCCCCGTTCGGGCAGCTCTGGACGCAGGGGGCGTTTTTACAGTGGTGGCAGGTTACGGCGCTCTGTTTATTGCCCTCTTTGACCACGGTGATGCGCGGGGTAAAATGGCGCTGGCTGAGGACATGCTGCTCATTATTATGTGCCATGACGCAAGCGACCTCGCAGGCATAGCATCCAATACATTGCTGGCTATTTGCCATAATAAAACGGTTCATGACGGTTCCCTTGCTGGCCCTGATAACCTTATTCTTTTAACGGAATAGTGTATTTACCCACCGCAACGGTAACAGGCAATGTTCATTTGCCCAGGAACGGAAAATATTTCGCCTGAACCTGTATCAGATCAATTTATTTCAGCGCGGGTGAAATTACGTTTCATTCCCTTGCACAAATGCTTATCAGGACGCGACCGGTGAGAGTTAAACAACCTGTTTCACGCAGCCTTGCCCGGGCCTTTTTCTCCATCATTGCCCTGTCGCTGCTGACCAGCGCGATTGCGCTGTTTACGCTCGCCAGCGGCCAGCGTGATGCTGAAGCCATCAACCTGGCCGGTTCGTTACGGATGCAGAGCTATCGCCTGGGTTACGACATTCAGCGGGGCAGCGTCGACCTGGTTCCTCATCGCCGGATCTGGCAACAAACCCTGGACGCCCCTGCCCTGCAAACCCTGAACAGCTGGTATGTCCCGGACGAGGTTAAGCAGCGCTATCGCCAGCTGCAGATCCGGTGGCAGGCGGTGGATCAGAAACTCGCTCAGGGTGATTACGCCTGGTATCAGGCGCAGATGGACGAGTATGTGGCGCGTATCGACGCCTTTGTCCTCTCCCTGCAGCACTATGCCGAACGTAAGATCACCCTGGTCTTCGCCATCTCCTTTGCCGGTGGGGCCAGTATTTTTCTGCTGGTGTTTGTCACCCTCCGCCGCATCCGCCAGCAGGTTGTCGCCCCGCTCAATCACCTGGTCACCTCCAGTCTGCGCATTGAACAAGGTCATTTTGATACCCCGGTGCCGAATACCGATCTCTCCAATGAGCTTGGCCTGCTCTCCCGCACCTTTAACCATATGTCGGCGGAGCTGCACACCCTGTACCGCTCGCTGGAGATTTCGGTTGAAGAGAAGACGCATCACCTGCACGAAGCCCACCAGCAGCTGGAGATGCTGTTTACCTGCTCCCAGGCGTTGAACACCGACAAGATTGACAGTCACTGCTTCCGCCACATCCTGCATATTGTCTGCGAATATACCGGGATCACGTATCTGGCCCTGCACACCAGCGACGGCTGGCAGATGCAGGAGGGTGAAGCCGCACTGCATCTCGACACCCAGGTGCTGCCGGTAGTGATGATGGAGACCCGCTTCGGTGAGCTGCGCTGGCAAAGCGCGCAGCGCCCCGTCCCGATGCCGCTGATGAAAAGCGTGGCGACGATGCTTGGCCGCGGCCTCTTTTCCAACCAGGCGCAGAAGCACTATCACCAGCTGCTGTTGATGGAGGAGCGCGCCACTATTGCTCGCGAACTGCATGATTCGCTGGCGCAGGTGCTCTCTTATCTGCGGATCCAGCTGACGCTGCTCAAACATGCGGTGCCGGAAGAAAACGAAACGGCGCAGGGGATCATTACCGATTTTTCCCAGGCGCTGAATGCCGCCTACCGCCAGCTGCGCGAGCTGCTTACCACCTTCCGCCTGACGCTGAACCAGGCCAATCTGCCGGCTGCGTTGCAGGAGATGCTGAATGACTTACAAAAACAGACCGCTGCGCGGCTGACTCTCGACTGCCAGCTTTCGTCTCTGGCGCTGGATGCACAGATGCAGGTCCACCTGTTGCAGATTGTCCGGGAGGCGGTACTGAACGCCATCAAGCATGCGCAGGCCAGCGACATCACGGTCTGCTGTATCACCGCCCCGGATGGCAAGCACACGGTGACAATTTGCGACAACGGCATCGGCATTGGTGATGCCAGCGAACCTCCGGGCCACTACGGTCTGAACATTATGCGTGAACGTGCCGACCGGCTGGGGGGAACCCTGAGCTTCTCACAGCCGCCAGCTGGCGGTACCCAGGTCAGCGTGCGCTTTTGTTCTTCGACCGCAACCGAGGGTAAATAACGGTAAAAACAGGCGGGGGATCGCCTGTCAGCCACGCAGATGAACAATACTCACCGCTGCACCAGGGCGATGGCGCGGAAAAAGCGCATGATAATTTACATTATCTCCTTTATTTCTCCACGTTTGACATCCCCCTTGCCGCTAGAGTGAAGCGGGCTATCTACAATGACGACGCGCAGCAAAACGAGGTCCTATTTTAATGGCGAATTTTTTCATCGATCGCCCCATTTTTGCCTGGGTGCTGGCAATTTTATTGTGCCTGACCGGCACGCTGGCTATTTTTTCTCTCCCTGTTGAGCAGTACCCGGATCTGGCCCCACCTAACGTGCGGATCACGGCTAACTATCCGGGGGCATCCGCACAAACTCTGGAGAACACCGTTACCCAGGTGATTGAACAGAATATGACGGGCCTCGACAACCTGATGTACATGTCCTCCCAGAGCAGCGCCACCGGCCAGGCGTCGATAACGCTCAGCTTTACCGCGGGCGCCGACCCGGATGAAGCGGTGCAGCAGGTGCAAAACCAGCTTCAGTCAGCCTTGCGTAAGCTGCCGCAGGCGGTGCAAAACCAGGGCGTGACGGTGCGTAAAACCGGCGATACCAACATCCTGACCATCGCCTTTGTCTCCACTGACGGTTCAATGGATAAGCAGGATATCGCCGACTATGTCGCCAGTAATATTCAGGATCCGCTGAGCCGTATCAACGGCGTGGGGGATATCGACGCCTACGGGTCGCAGTACTCCATGCGCATCTGGCTCGACCCGGCGAAGCTCAACAGCTTCCAGATGACCGCGAAAGATGTCACCGACGCCATTGAATCGCAGAACGCCCAGATTGCGGTGGGTCAGTTGGGGGGCACGCCGTCCGTGGATAAACAGGCACTGAATGCCACCATTAACTCCCAGTCGCTGTTGCAAACGCCCCAGCAGTTCCGCGACATCACCCTGCGTGTCAATCAGGATGGCTCCGAGGTGCGCCTGGGGGATGTCGCCACCGTGGAGATGGGGGCCGAGAAGTATGATTACCTGAGCCGCTTTAACGGCAAGGCGGCCTCCGGGCTGGGGGTTAAGCTGGCTTCCGGCGCCAACGAGATGGCCACCGCAGAACGGGTTATCGACCGTCTCGACGAGCTGTCGCACTACTTCCCGCACGGGCTGGAGTACAAAATCGCCTACGAGACCACCTCGTTCGTGAAGGCTTCTATTGAGGATGTGGTGAAAACCCTGCTCGAAGCCATCGCGCTGGTGTTTTTAGTCATGTACCTGTTCCTGCAAAACTTCCGCGCAACATTAATCCCCACCATCGCCGTTCCGGTAGTGTTGATGGGCACCTTCACGGTGCTCTACGCCTTTGGCTACAGCATCAACACCCTTACCATGTTTGCGATGGTGCTGGCGATAGGCCTGCTGGTGGATGATGCCATCGTGGTGGTGGAGAACGTTGAACGTATCATGAGCGAAGAGGGACTCTCGCCCCGGGAAGCGACGCGTAAATCGATGAAGCAGATCCAGGGCGCGCTGGTGGGTATCGCCATGGTGTTGTCGGCAGTGTTTGTGCCGATGGCCTTCTTTGGCGGTACCACCGGGGCGATCTACCGTCAGTTCTCAATCACCATCGTGGCGGCGATGGTGCTGTCGGTGCTGGTGGCGATGATCCTCACTCCGGCGCTGTGCGCCACCCTGCTTAAACCCCTGCATAAAGGTGAACACCACGGTCAGAAAGGCTTCTTTGGCTGGTTCAACCGCATGTTTAACCGCAACGCGGCGCGCTATGAGGCGGGTGTGGGACGGGTTCTGCATCGCAGTCTGCGCTGGATGCTGATCTACATTCTGCTGCTGGGGGGCATGGTTTTCATGTTCCTGCGGCTGCCCACCTCGTTCCTGCCGCTTGAAGACCGGGGCATGTTTATTACCTCCGTGCAGTTACCGAGCGGCTCGACCCAGCAGCAGACTCTGAAGGTAGTGCAGCAGGTGGAGTCGTACTTCTTTAATCAGGAGAAAGACAACGTGCTGTCGGTCTTTGCCACCGTCGGCTCCGGCCCGGGCGGGAACGGACAGAACGTGGCGCGTATGTTTGTCCGTCTGAAAGACTGGGATGAGCGCGATGCCACAACCGGCAGCTCGTTTGCCATTATCGAGCGCGCCACCAAAGCCTTCAGCCGCATTAAAGAGGCGCGGGTCTTTGCCAGCAGCCCACCCGCCATCAGCGGGCTCGGCAGTTCGGCGGGCTTTGATATGGAGCTGCAGGATCACGCCGGGGCCGGACATGATGCGCTGATGGCCGCCCGCGACCGTCTGCTGGAGCTGGCCGGAGAAGAACCTTCCCTGACCCGCGTGCGTCACAACGGTCTGGACGATAGCCCGCAGATGCAGATCGATATCGATCAGCGTAAAGCCCAGGCGCTGGGCGTCTCCATCGATGATATCAACGACACCCTGCAAACCGCGTGGGGTTCGAGCTACGTGAACGACTTTATGGATCGTGGCCGCGTGAAAAAGGTCTACGTGCAGGCGGCGGCCAAATACCGCATGTTGCCGGACGATATCAACCTGTGGTACGTGCGCAATAAAGAGGGCGGCATGGTGCCCTTCTCGGCCTTTGCCACCTCGCGCTGGGAGACGGGCTCGCCGCGCCTGGAGCGCTACAACGGCTACGCCGCGGTGGAGATTGTCGGTGAAGCCGCGCCGGGCGTCAGTACCGGAACCGCGATGGATGTGATGGAAAATCTGGTGCGGCAGCTGCCTGCCGGATTTGGTCTCGAGTGGACCGCCATGTCCTATCAGGAACGCCTCTCGGGAGCCCAGGCTCCGGCGCTGTATGCCCTGTCGCTGCTGGTGGTATTCCTCTGTCTGGCCGCGCTGTATGAGAGCTGGTCGGTGCCATTCTCGGTGATGCTGGTGGTGCCGCTGGGGGTTATCGGCGCCCTGCTCGCCACCTGGATGCGCGGCCTGGAAAATGATGTCTATTTCCAGGTAGGGCTGTTAACGGTCATCGGTCTGTCGGCGAAGAACGCCATTCTGATTGTCGAGTTCGCCAACGAGATGAATGAAAAAGGTCAGGAGCTGATGGCCGCCACCCTGGAAGCCTGTCGCCAGCGCCTGCGCCCCATCCTGATGACCTCGCTGGCGTTTGTGTTTGGCGTTCTGCCGATGGCCACCAGCTCTGGCGCGGGCTCCAGCAGTCAGCATGCGGTGGGTACCGGGGTGATGGGCGGGATGATTTCGGCCACTGTTCTCGCCATTTACTTTGTTCCGCTGTTCTTTGTTCTGGTACGGCGACGTTTTCCGTTAAAGGAAAAACAGAAATAAGATCTTGATAATAAAAAAGGCGTCCTTACCGGCCGCCTTTTTTGTGTGTTAATTTTCACACTTTTATTATTTAGAAAATTAAGTGCTCTTGCGTTACTTGCTGAATGTCATTTACGAAGCATGCCTTCGATAAAATCTTTCCAGTTCCCCAGTTCACGTTCAATCATAACTACCTCTCTTATTATTATCGGCCATTCTACGAGAATATATCATCATTGTGAAGAGTTTTTAATCAGTGATACTGCTCTACCCCCGTTGGTACGACTGGCTTGTAGATACTATGGGCTCTTCGCGTTAAATTTTATGTGACCAACTGCAATATTTTGAAATAACCTTAATCAGGGCCGGGAAAATAACTTTGTAGCTGTTCTTAAATGCATTTTTGGCTATCAGCGCTCTATGCAATAAAGATGAAATTATATTCAGGACTTAAGTGCAATTTGTCACGCTGCTGAATATTCAATAAGGTAATAAAACAAATGTGTTATATTTCCACAAACGTTTACTCATCGAAATTACTGAGCAACTGACCACTTTTAAGACAAAAGGATTCACCATGATCACCCTGTATGGCATTAAAAATTGCGACACCATTAAAAAAGCCCGCCGCTGGCTGGAGCACAACAACATTGAGTACCGTTTTCACGACTATCGCGCCGACGGTATTGATGCTGATTTGATGCAGAAATTTATTGCTGAGCTCGGCTGGGAGGCGCTGCTCAACACGCGCGGCACCACCTGGCGCAAACTGGATGAAAGTGTGCGGGCCAGCATCAACAATGCCGACAGCGCAGCCGCATTAATGGTGGAAATGCCCGCAATCATCAAACGCCCATTGCTCTGGGCGCCCGGTAAGCCTATGCTGCTGGGTTTCAACGAAAATCAATACCAAACCTATTTTATTGAGGTGTAGTCTATGTCATGCCCGGTCATTGAGCTGACTCAGCAGCTTATTCGCCGCCCCTCCCTGAGCCCTGATGATGCGGGTTGTCAGGCTCTGATGATCGAACGCCTGCGGGCGATTGGTTTTACCGTCGAACCGATGGATTTTGGCGACACGCAAAATTTCTGGGCCTGGCGCGGCCAGGGTGAAACCCTGGCATTTGCCGGACATACCGATGTGGTACCCGCCGGTGATGCCGATCGCTGGATCAACCCTCCTTTCGAACCGACCATCCGCGACGGCATGCTCTTTGGTCGTGGCGCGGCAGATATGAAAGGATCGCTGGCAGCGATGGTGGTTGCCGCCGAACGTTTCGTGGCGCAATACCCGAACCATAAAGGCCGCCTGGCGTTTTTAATCACCTCTGATGAAGAGGCCAGCGCTAAAAACGGCACCGTGAAGGTGGTTGAAACGCTGATGGCCCGTAATGAACGTCTGGATTACTGCCTGGTGGGCGAGCCGTCCAGCACCGAAATGGTGGGCGACGTGGTGAAAAATGGCCGTCGCGGCTCTATCACCTGCAACCTGACCATTCACGGTGTCCAGGGTCACGTGGCTTATCCGCATCTGGCCGATAACCCGGTGCACCGCGCCGCGCCGATGCTCGAGGAACTGGTTGGCATTGAGTGGGATAAAGGCAATGAATATTTCCCGCCGACCAGCATGCAGATCGCCAACATTCAGGCCGGTACCGGCAGCAACAACGTGATCCCTGGCGATCTGTTTGTGCAGTTCAACTTCCGCTTCAGCACCGAGCTGACGGATGAGATGATCAAAGCCCGCGTCGTGGCCCTGCTGGAGAAACACCAGCTGCGCTACAGCATCGACTGGTGGCTTTCGGGCCAGCCGTTCCTGACCGGGCGCGGCAAACTGGTGGATGCGGTGGTTAACGCCATCGCGCACTATAATGAAATTAAACCGCAACTGCTGACCACAGGCGGTACCTCTGACGGGCGCTTTATTGCCCGCATGGGTGCACAGGTGGTCGAACTTGGGCCGGTGAATGCCACGATTCATAAAATCAATGAATGCGTGAATGCCGCTGATTTGCAACTGCTGGCCCGTATGTATCAACGTATCATGGAGCAACTTGTCGCCTGACGGTTGCCCCAAAGAAGGATAAGCGAATGGACTGGCTGGCTAAATACTGGTGGATCCTGGTACTGGTTTTTCTGGTAGGCGTACTGCTGAATGTGATCAAGGATCTCAAGCGCGTTGACCATAAGAAATTCCTCGCCAACAAACCTGAACTCCCCCCACATCGTGACTTTAACGACAAGTGGGATGATGAAGACGACTGGCCGAAGAAAGACCAGAAGAAGTAATGCCTGCCCCTCTCCCCCGGCGGGGAGAGGGTTATCCGCTAAAAGAACTCCACGATGTCGTCATCATTGGGCTTGCCGCCGCTGAGCGCTTCATCGAAGTAACGTTTCGGCACGGTAAAACGCAGGTGATCCAGCGCAAACTGCATGCTGCGATCGTCAATGGCGTGCCCCAGATCGTCGACAATATCCAGCGTCACATCACCGCCCGCGCGGATCAGCGCCTCCTGGGCAGCAACCGCATGGGAGAGCTCAATCACGCGATCGTCCCCGCCGTGGATCAGATGAATAGTGGTTCTGGTGGTCGCCTGTCCGGGCAAGGTCGCATAGCGGCCATTAAAAGCAATTACCCGCGAGACCAGGCCTGGCTCCGCTTTTATGCTCTCCAGCGCCATAATCGCTCCCTGGGAAAAACCGATCAACGCCGTGGCATCCGCCTTCACACCGCTTTGCTGCTGCCAGTAACGCACCGTTTCGACAAAGGCCGGCATGATGGCATCCACGCGCTCCTGACGGCTCTCTTCGGTCACGCCCTGCACGGAAAACCACTGACGGCCGTTCGGGCCGCAAGGCTCCGGAGCGCCCACGCTCACCACAAGCGCGTCAGGAAACAGGGGTGCAAACCAGCGGCCAATCTCCCCCATATTGACCGGGTTGTCGCCAACGCCATGAAACAGCAGCAAAAGCTGTTTGGCTGGCATAGCGGGGCTCTGGACAACAAAATGGTCATGTTTCATGGCAGTCTCCTTAATGGGTAAGCGGGATTCTACGCCTGACAGGCAGAATGAACATGCCAGTTTACTGATGAAGTTATTGAAAAAATTGCCATTGCAAAACCGTCTGCTTCAGCTCCTGACAGCGCTGACTGTCCAGCTGCGCCAGCGCCTGGCCCGCCTCGCTGCGCAGATAATTCAGTAACGCCTTGCGCCCGTTCAGCCCCAGACTCTGGCTCAGCGCGCCGTCGTCCCGGTCCTGCTCGATTTTGCCCCGCAAGCCTGCCAGGGGCAGAACCGTTGACCGCAGCAGGCGCGTCAGACTGGCAAACGACGCCGTGAGGGGGCGATGCGCAAAAGCAAATCCGGCCAGCTCCAGCCAGTCATCATCATTAAGGGTAGACTCACCCGCGGGCTCTACCGGGATCTTTTCTCCGTTCATGCGTTCAATCACTGCGGCATCACGACAGAGCCGCTGATGCTCGCGCTGACACAGCGCCTGCCCCGCCGGGCTAAGCGGCAGGAGTGCCATCGCCGTGAAGCAGCCGCTGCTGGCCTCCCGGTGGCTCCCCATGCGCACCAGCACAAAACCGCAGCGCTGCCAGAAACGCCAGAGCGCGTCGGTGTAACCAAAGCTCACAGAAAGGTAGTCGAGGCTCGTCTGCTGGCAGGCCGCGGCCACCAGCGCCCGGCCAATGCCTTCGCGCTGGCGGGCAGGATGAACGGCTACGCGGGTCACCCGTCTCGCGCTCAGCGTTGCCGCCAGGGGCGAGCCCCCGTGTGCCGCCAAAGATTGCGCCACCAGATTACCGCGCGGACGCCGGTAGCCCGCCCATACCGCCTGGCTGAGCGCCGGGCTTAAGCCTCCCTCCTCCACCAGCCACAGCGCGCCGCAGACGCTCTCCCCTGCCCGGGCGACGGCAAAATGCTGCCCGGGGGCATCCATCATGCGTCGCAGATCGAGGGGGGATGTCCGGTAGTGGGCCGCGCAAAGCAGTTTATAGACCGCCGCCGGGAGCGCAGGGGCGCGGTTCCAGGCCTCCTGCTCCAGGGTTGCGTAGCCGATCTCCCCCAGCGGGATGCTGTCGTCGGGCTCATCATCAAACAGCAGCACCTGGGCGATAAGGCGCTCCAGCGGGCAGCCTGACGCCCAGCGCACCGGGGTGGAGAGGGTGAAGTAACGCAGCCCGGCAAAACGGGCGCAGAACTTCAGCAGGAACCCCCTGCCGGTGCCCTCATAGCCCTGCACCGTGGTGGTAAGCAGGACCCGGGGGAAGCGCGTCACCAGCCGCTCCAGCAGCGGGCCGGGAATGGCCGCCGCCTCATCAACGATCAACCAGTCGGCATGTTCGTCCGGGGCCAGCAGCGCGTCAGGGGCCATAAAGCGATAGCGCTCACCGCCGAAACGGGCAATGACGTCGGTCGCCGCCCTGGCGGGAGCGGTGACAATGGCGTTGCCCATAATGCGATGCAACAGCATGCCCGCCAGCGCCGACTTGCCGCGCCCGCGTGGAGCGGTGACGGCGGCGACGCCTTCAGGCATGGTAATGAGCTGGTCCAGTATCGCAGCCTGCTCGCTCTGGGGCTCGCCGCTGGCTGGATGCCAGTCGGGTGCGGGTGGCGTTGGCGTAAGCATAAAAGGCTCGCCCTGCTGCCAGCGTAACACCTGCGGATCGCCCAGGATGTGGCGGCAGAAGCGGTCAATAAAGCGCGGCGTAGGGATGGGCTCTGGCCTGTCGCTCCAGCGCAGCGAATCCTGGTCGGGAATCTTTGGCCAATGCGTCAGGTCGGGTGTGAGTAAAACCAGTAGACTGCCGGCTCGCAGGGTGCCCGCCACGGCAGCAAAGGCCGAGACGTCGAAGCCGTGCCGGGCGTCGAAGATAGCGTGAAGAAACTCACGGCCCAGCAGCCGATGCAGCGCCTGGGGCGCGCAGGATGGCGGCTGCGGGGCATCAGCGCCAATCCACAGCCACTCCCCGGGATACTCCTCTTTCAACAGCCGCGCCTGCTGCTGCGTCCAGGTTTCATCCCCGCTCAGCACCAGCAGCCGCCGGTGCCCTTCCCGCGCCAGTTGTTCAGGCAGGCCTGATAAATTCATCCCTGACATTGAAAATTACAGCGCCTTGCCGAAGGTATTGCACTGTGCCGGATCGCCGCCGTCAAAGCCCTTTTTGAACCAGTTATAGCGCTGTTCTGACGTACCGTGCGTAAAGCTGTCTGGCACGACATGGCCCTGACTTTGCTGTTGCAAACGGTCATCGCCAATGGCGTGGGCCGCGTTGAGGGCCTCTTCCAGATCGCCCGCCTCCAGCACGCCCTCCTGCTGCATCTTGTGACCCCAGACGCCGGCAAAGCAGTCGGCCTGCAGTTCCATGCGTACCGACAGGGCATTCACCTCTTTCTCGCTGGCATTCTGCTGCAGCTGACGCACTTTAGGTTCAATCCCGAGCAGTTTTTGCACGTGATGGCCGACTTCATGGGCGATAACATAGCCCTGGGCAAAGTCGCCGTCGGCGCCCAGCTTATGTTTCATGTCATCGTAGAAGGAGAGATCGATATAGACGGTAGAGTCAGCAGGACAGTAGAACGGACCCATGACCGATTGTCCGGTGCCGCAGCCGGTGCGGGTGGCGCCGCGATACATCACCAGCTTCGGTTGCTGGTAGGTACGGCCCATTTTTTCAAACAGCTGGCCCCAGGTATCTTCCGTGGTGGCGAGAATGACCGACGTAAATTTCGCCGCCTCGTCTTCGCTCGGGCTGATGGAGCGCGTTGCCTGCTGCTGTTGCTGAATCGGTTGCCCGGTTAACAGCCCGCTCAGGTCGACCCCGTAGTAGCCCGCCACCACGACCACCAGCAAAATAATAATGCCGCCCTTGCCTCCCGGCAGGCGAAATCCCGGGCCGCCCATTGACGGGCCCCTACTGCTGCGTCTGTCATCCACATTGTCACTTTCGCGACGCCCTTGCCAGCGCATAATCCCACCTCGAAAAATATCATCTTGATAACAGGTATGATCGTAGGCGCTTCGAAGCAAGATTACCACAGGAAACAGGAGTGAGATGCCAGAGGAGGCTGTGCTCCTCTGGCAGGTAGGGCAGGATTAATCGAGTTTAACACCCAGACGGTGAGCAACGGCTTCGTACGCTTCAATCAGGCCGCCCAGGCTTTGGCGGAAGCGGTCTTTGTCCATTTTATCCAGGGTCTCTTTGTCCCACAGGCGGCTGCCGTCCGGGGAGAATTCATCACCCAGCACCACCTCACCTTTATACAATCCGAATTCCAGTTTGAAGTCGACCAGAATGAGGCCCGCGTCGTCAAAGAGCTTCTTCAGCACGTCATTGGCTTTGAAGGTCAGCTCCTGCATACGCGCCAGATTCTCTTTGCTCACCCAGCCAAAGGTTTCGCAGTAAGATTCGTTGACCATCGGGTCGTGCATGGCGTCGTTTTTCAGGAACAGGTCGAACAGCGGTGGGTTCAGCTCCATGCCCTCTTCGATGCCCAGACGCTTCACCAGGGAGCCCGCGGCGCGGTTACGGACGACACATTCAACCGGCACCATGTCCAGCTTCTTCACCAGACACTCTGTATCGGACAGTAACGCTTCCATCTGCGTCGGGATACCCGCCTCTTCGAGCTTGCTCATAATGAAATGGTTGAACTTGTTGTTCACCATGCCTTTACGGTCAAACTGCTCAATGCGCGCGCCATCTCCTGCTGACGTATCATTGCGGAACTCGAGCACCAACAGATCCGGGTTTTCGGTGCTGTATACGGTTTTCGCTTTGCCACGATACAACTCAGCTTGCTTCTGCATCTTCATTACTCCTGGTGTGATGATTTGTGTTCAAAACTGGAGATATTATGCCACGCACACGTTTGCGTAGCACGAAAATTAAAAGGGCTGGATTAACCAGCCCCTTTTTTTTACTTGCTGAATGCCGCCTGAAGGACAGCGACCAGCGCATCATTCTGCGACTGGGTCAGCGTATGGCCTTTCGGATCGATAAACTGCAGGCTGCTACGGTTATCCAGATCGCCGACCTGAAGTTTGTAATCGCCCGAAGCCAGACCCGGATCGCGTACGCCCAGCTCTTCCCAGCTGCTGTCAGAGAGCGGTTTGTAGGTGAGCGTCATGCTGCCGGTTGAGCGGGTGCTGTCGGTGACTTTCATGCCGACACGCTCAAGGGTGGAAGGCAGACGCTGCCAGACCTGGTTGAACGGACCACGCACTACCAGCATTGGCAGACCGGTATCGTCGGCAGCGCTCTGCACGTCGAAGGTGGCACCATTACGGTTCTGAGCAGCATTCGCCGCGTCGGTGGCGCTCTTATCAAGACCCGCAGCAATCACGTTAAGCAGTTCGGTGCTGTAACGCTGCATGGATGCCGCGTCGGCAACCGGTTTGCCCGCCTGCTCCAGGTTGATGAGTTTAACCACCACCGCCTGCTGATAACCCTGAGGTTTAACAGAGACTTGATAGCGCCCACGGTACTGCTGGTCTTCATCCAGACGGCTCCATTCGATCCAGTCTGTCGTCAGCGTCTGGCTGGCATCGTCGCGCTGGGTAATCGCGTAGTTCTTCGACTGAAGTACGCTCACCACCTGCGGCCACAGCCCGGCATTGCGCGCGCTCTCAACCTGCAGCGTCGCGGTATCGCCGGTGAACTGAGTACGCGCCCCGCTTACCAGCGCCAGAGGCTGTGCTGGCGGACGAATATCAAGCGCTTTGCCTACCGCGCCGCTACCGTTGGCAACCGGAATGTTGTAGTCGCCATTCTGAATGGGCAGGATCATGCCAGCAGGTGCATGAAGTTCAGCAAGCGGCGCAGCATCCAGATAGGATTCGTCACCGCTCACCTGGCGCTTGTAGCGTGAATCTGAGCTACAGGCCGCGAGCAGCATAACAAGCGAAACACCCGCAACCTTCACCAGGCGCGACTTCTGTACTGAGTAAGCCATCAAATCTCCCTAAACTTTACAGCAGACCGGCATGCTTCAGCGCCGCAGTGACCGTTTCACGACCGTGGTCGGTAATCGGGGTCATTGGCAGACGCAGCGTATCGGTCGCTACAAGTCCCAACTCCTTACATGCCCATTTCACTGGGATTGGATTGGGTTCGACAAATAATTTGTTGTGCAGCGGCATCAGACGCTGGTTAATCACACGCGCTTCCTGGAAATGACCAGCCGCAGCCAGTTTACACATTTCAGCCATATCGCGGGCTGCAACGTTAGAGGTCACGGAAATCACGCCGTGGCCGCCGAGCTGCATAAAGTCCAGCGAGGTCGCATCATCGCCACTCAGCAGAATAAAGTCGTCTGAAACCAGCTCTTTGATCTGATGAACGCGGCTTAAGTTCCCGGTCGCCTCTTTAATACCGATAATATTTTTTACTTTCGCGAGGCGGCCTACCGTTTCTGGCAGCATATCGCAGCCAGTGCGCGACGGCACATTATACAGAATTTGTGGCAAGTCAGTATGTTCAGCGATGGCTTTGAAATGCTGGAACAGACCTTCCTGGGTAGGACGGTTGTAGTATGGGGTTACCGTCAGGCATCCCACCACACCACTGTCGTTGAAGCGCTGGGTCAGACTGATGGCTTCAGCCGTGGCGTTGGCACCTGTACCAGCGATAACCGGGATACGCCCGTCAGCCAGTTCAAGGGTCATCAACACCACTTCGCCATGCTCTTCGTGGCTCAACGTAGCAGACTCACCGGTAGTTCCTACCGAAACAATCGCCGAGGTTCCGCTGGCGACATGATAATCAATCAGTTTCTTCAGGCTTGACCGGCAGATATTACCTTTCTCATCCATCGGTGTTACAAGCGCGACAATACTTCCCGTGAACATGGGCCATCCTCTGTGCGTACAAGAGCCTCAATGGTACGTTTGGTGCTGTAATAAAAGCAAGCGACGTGAGACCTCCAGGTTATTGTATGCCGGTTTTTTTTATGCTTTCCTTAGAAAGACTAAACCAAGCAAAGGAAGAACAGGTTTGACAACCTCATCACAACATTACCTGGTTATTACTGCGCTGGGTGCCGACAGGCCGGGGATCGTGAACACCATCACCCGCCACGTCAGTAGCTGCGGCTGCAACATCGAAGACAGCCGCCTGGCGATGCTGGGTGAAGAGTTTACTTTCATCATGCTGCTTTCCGGGTCGTGGAATGCGATTACCCTGATTGAATCGACCCTGCCGTTAAAAGGCGCAGAGCTGGATCTGCTGATCGTGATGAAGCGCACCACCGCGCGCCCGCAGCCTGCCCTGCCGGCTACCGTCTGGGTCCAGGTGGAAGTGACTGACTCCCCGCATTTAATCGAACGCTTTACCGCCCTGTTTGACAGCCACCAGATGAATATCGCCGAGCTGGTCTCGCGGACGCAACCGGGCAAAGATGACGCCGTGCCGAAACTGTTTATTCAGATCACCGCCCACAGCCCGGCGTCGCGGGATGCCTCAAATATCGAGCAAGCGTTCAAAGCCCTCTGTACAGAACTGAATGCGCAAGGCAGTATTAACGTCGTCAATTATTCCCAGCATGAACAGGATGGAGTTGAGTAATGAATCCACTGAAAGCCGGTGACATCGCACCGAAATTTAGCTTGCCCGATCAAGACGGTGAGCAAGTAAATTTGACCGACTTCCAGGGACAGCGTGTACTGGTCTATTTCTACCCGAAAGCCATGACCCCAGGCTGTACCGTACAAGCCTGCGGCTTACGCGATAACATGGACGAGTTGAAAACCGCCGGCGTCGAAGTGCTGGGTATCAGCACCGACAAACCGGAAAAACTGTCTCGTTTCGCCGAAAAAGAGCTGCTTAACTTCACGCTGCTTTCTGACGAAGATCACCAGGTTTGCAACGCGTTTGGCGTCTGGGGTGAGAAAACCTTTATGGGTAAAACCTATGACGGTATCCACCGCATCAGCTTCCTGATCGACGCTGACGGCAAAGTTGAACACGTGTTTGATGACTTCAAAACCAGCAATCACCACGATGTGGTGCTGGAATGGGTGAAAGCGAACGCCTGATTTGGCTCTTCGCTTGTTTGGCCGGGTGGCGCTACGCTTACCCGGCCTACAAAATCCATAGGCCCGTGCAAGCGTTAGCGCCGCCGGGCAACAGCCTACTCCTCCACTGCCGGCACATCCGGCCAGGCATGCACCACCGCTTTAACCAGCGTGGCCAGCGGGATCGCGAAGAAGACTCCCCAGAATCCCCACAATCCGCCAAAAATTACTACCGACAGAATAATGACGAGTGGGTGCAGGTTTACCGCTTCCGAGAACAGCACCGGAACCAGCAGGTTTCCGTCCAGCCCCTGAATAATCAGATAGACGACGAAACAGCTCCAGAACTCGGTGCCAAGACCAAACTGGAAGAGCGCCACGCCCACTACCGGAATGGTGACCACAAACGCCCCGATATAGGGAATCAGCACCGAGAAGCCTACCAGCACCGCCAGCAGTAGCGAGTAGTTCAGGCCGAAGATTAAGAAGCCAATCCAGGTGGCAACCCCAACGACAATCATCTCCAGCACTTTGCCGCGAATGTAGTTGGTGATCTGCTGGTTCATCTCCTTCCACACCTGCCCTGCCAGCCCACGGTTACGCGGCAGGACGCGGCGCACCGCGTTAAGCATCTGATCTTTGTCCTTGACCAGGAAGAAGACCATCAGCGGCACCAGCACCAGATAGACCGCCAGCGTCAGCAGGCCCACCAGCGACGCGAGGGAGAATTTGACCACCGTATCCCCCATCGTCATGATGCGGGTGCGCATGTTCTCAGCCATGGCATCAATGATGCCCGCATCCATCAGGGCCGGATAGCGGCGCGGCAGGGTGGCGGCAAAGTCAGAGAGTTTGCTGAGCATCCCCGGCATATCGCGGATGAGATTGATCCCCTGCTGCCAGGCGATCGGCAATACTACAAAGGACATCACCATCAGGATGCCGACAAAAAAGACCAGCACGATGATGCTGGCCCAGCGGCGGGAACAGCCAATATTTTCCAGCCGGACGGTAGGCCACTCCAGTAAATAGGCGAGCACGATTGCCACCAGTAGCGGCGCCAGCAGCCCGCTAAAGAAGAAGAGGATGCCAAAACCGGCAACCAGAATAATCAGCAAAGCAATGGCCTCAGGATCGCTAAAACGTCGGCGGTACCACTGCATTAATAACTCGAGCATTCAACCCTTCCCTGAAGATATTGGCGGAACGTAAAGAGTGAATTGTATCGAAGAGTTAATGAAAAGACTTTCGCTTTTTCTTGCTCCGTCACAAAACGCAAAAGCCTGAAAAGAGGGATTTTCTTATCGCCCTGAGGCGCATACACTTGCAGAGCAGCCGCAGATGAACGATATGCGGGTTCTTCGGTCAAATTAGCACACCCACCAGACAGGACAGAGGTTATGTTCAGGCAGTTGAAAAAAACGTTGGTTGCGACGCTCATCGCTGCGCTGACCGCTGGCCAGATGATGCCAGCCTTCGCTGACTCTGCAGACGCATTGCCGGATATGGGCACCTCGGCAGGAAGCACGCTCTCCATTGGTCAGGAGATGCAAATGGGCGATTTCTACGTGCGCCAGCTGCGCGGCAGTGCGCCGTTGATCAACGATCCATTGCTGGTGCAGTACATCAATTCGCTGGGGATGCGCCTTGTCTCCCACGCGGATTCGGTAAAGACCCCTTTCCACTTCTATTTGATCAATAACGACGAGATCAACGCCTTCGCCTTCTTCGGCGGCAACGTGGTGCTGCACTCGGCGTTATTCCGCTATGCCGACAACGAAAGCCAGCTGGCCTCGGTAATGGCGCACGAAATTTCTCACGTCACCCAGCGTCACCTGGCGCGCGCGATGGAAGATCAGAAGCGCAGCGCCCCGCTCACCTGGGTGGGCGCACTGGGCTCTATCCTGCTGGCGATGGCGAGCCCGCAAGCGGGTATGGCCGCGCTGACCGGTACCCTGGCCGGCACCCGTCAGGGGATGATCAGCTTTACCCAGCAAAATGAACAGGAAGCGGACCGCATCGGTATTCAGGTACTGCAACGCTCCGGGTTCGACCCGCAGGCGATGCCGAACTTCCTCGAAAAGTTACTCGACCGGGCGCGCTACTCCTCGCGTCCGCCGGAAATTCTGCTGACTCACCCCCTGCCGGAAAGCCGTCTCTCGGATGCCCGCAACCGCGCCAACCAGATGCGTCCGGTGGTGGCGCAGTCCTCAGAAGATTTCTATATGGCGAAGGTCAGAACCCTCGGCATGTACAACTCGGGGCGCAACCAGCTGACCAACGATCTGCTCGATGCCCTGAATAAAGGCAACGTGCGTGAACAGCGTGCCGCCCGGTATGGCCGTGCCTTACAGGCAATGGAGGCCAGCAATTATGACGAGGCGCGCAAAAACCTGCAGCCGCTGCTGGCCGCAGAGGCCAACAATGCCTGGTATCTTGATCTGGCAACTGACATCGACTTAGGGCAGAAAAAAGCCCAGGATGCGATCAACCGTCTGAAAGGCGCCCGTGACCTGCGCAATAACCCGGTCCTGCAACTCAACCTGGCGAATGCTTACTTACAGGGTGGACAGCCGCAGGAAGCCGCGCCCATTCTCAACCGCTACACCTTCAATAATAAAGATGATCCTAACGGCTGGGATCTGCTGGCCCAGGCGGAAGCCGCGCTCGGCCATCGCGATCAGGAGCTGGCTGCCCGCGCCGAAGGTTATGCCCTGGCCGGACGTCTGGATCAGGCCATCTCCCTGCTGAGCAGCGCCAGCTCGCAGGTGAAACTCGGCAGCCTGCAACAGGCCCGTTACGATGCCCGTATCGATCAGTTGCGCCAGCTGCAGCAGCGCTATCGCGCGTATGAAAAGATGTAAAAGGAGAAAAGATGTCTGACGCGGTTACGATCTACCATAACCCTCGCTGCTCAAAGAGCCGCGAAACCCTGAACCTGCTGAAAGCCAACGACGTTGAGCCGCAGGTGGTGCTCTATCTGGATACGCCGCCGGATGCCGACACCCTCCGCACGCTGCTCGCCCAGTTGGGAATGACCAGCGCCAGAGCGTTAATGCGCCAGAAAGAGGAGCTTTACAGAGAGTTGCGTCTGGCAGACAGCGCGCTCAGTGAAGATGAGTTAATTCAGGCGATGGTGGAGCATCCGAAGCTGATTGAGCGCCCGATTGTGGTGGCCAACGGCCAGGCCCGGATTGGCCGCCCGCCTGAGCAGGTGCTTGAGATTGTGAAGTAAGCAGGAATGGCCCGGTAGCGCGTGCGCCGGGCCTACAGATTGAGAATGTCTTTCACAAAAGGAATGGTGAGCTTCCGCTGGGCGGTGATGGATGCCTTATCCAGCTGATCGAGCGTCATAAACAGCGTACGCATCTCGCGATCTAAACGTTTTAGCAGAAAACGTCCCACATCTTCCGGCAGTTCAAATCCCCGTAACCGCGCCCGCAGCTGCAAAGCCTGCAGCTTATCTTCATCGGAAAGCGGCTGTAATTTGTAGATTTGTCCCCAGTCGAGACGCGAAGCCAGATCGGCCAGCCCGAGATTCAGCTGACGCGGCGGTCGATCGCCGGTAATCAGCAGCCGGGTCTTCCCCGACTCCAGAATGCGGTTATAGAGATTGAAAATCGCCATCTCCCACAGCTCATCCCCCGCCACGCATTCGATATTGTCGATGCAGACCAGCGACAGCTGTTCCATTCCATCGAGCACCTCCGGCACAAACCAGGTGCGTTTATCCAGCGGCACATAGCCGACCGCATCCCCGCGCTGAGAAAGTTCAGCACAGGCGGCGTGCAGCAGATGGCTGCGCCCCGCGCCTTCGCGTGACCAGATATAGATGTAACCGCTGTGCTCCTGGCGCAACACGTTTTGCAGTGCAGCCAGTAAAGAGGGGTTATCACCCGGCCAGAAACTCGCGAAAGTTTCGTCGTCGGGAAGATAAAGTGGCAAAGAGAGCTGTGCCGGTGCGTTCAGAAATACCTCAACCAGGTCTTACTCGGAATCGGCCCAGAGTTTAACACGGAACAAGCGGGGAGAGAACCGGGCGGATCGGCCACCCGGTTGCAGGATCAATGCGAGACTTTTTCGCTCTCTTCGGCGTCCAGCACCACCTCTTCCGGGCGCAGAACGGAGATCAGCTTGAAGATCAGGGCCAGACCGATACCGACGATGGTGGCCAGCGCCATGCCTTTCAGCTCGGCGGCGCCAATGTGCACCTTGGCACCACTGACGCCGATAATCAGGATCACCGAGGTCAGGATCAGGTTTTGCGCTTTGCTGTAGTCAACTTTTGAGTCGATCAGAACGCGAATACCGGAGGCGCCAATCACCCCGTACAGCAGCAGCGAAACACCGCCCATCACCGGAACCGGGATAATCTGGATAGCCGCCGCCAGCTTACCGACGCAGGAGAGCAGGATGGCGAAAATCGCCGCACCGCCGATAACCCAGGTGCTGTAGACGCGGGTAATAGCCATCACGCCGATATTCTCACCATAGGTGGTGTTTGGCGTGGAGCCGAAGAAACCGGAGATGATGGTTGAGAAGCCGTTGGCAAACATTGAGCGGTGCAGACCCGGGTCGCGGATCAGGTCGCGCTTGACGATATTCGCCGTCACCACCAGGTGACCGACGTGCTCGGCAATCACCACCAGCGCCGCAGGCAGAATGGTGAAGATGGCAAACCACTCAAAGCGCGGGGTGTAGAAGGTTGGCAGCGCGAACCAGTGAGCCTGGGCAATCGGGGTGGTATCCACAACGCCCATCGCAAAGGAGAGCGCATAGCCAGCCAGTACGCCGATCAGGATCGGGATAATTGCCATAAAACCGCGGAACAACACGGAGCCAAAGACCGTCACGCCCAGCGTGACCAGCGAGATAGTAATGGTTTTAGTATCCGGGGATTGCCCGTCGGCAGGCAGCAGGCCCGCCATGTTTGCGGCCACACCGGCTAATTCAAGACCGATGACGGCAACGATTGCGCCCATCGCCGCAGGGGGGAACATCACATCCAGCCAGCCGGTCCCCGCTTTCTTCACAATGAAAGCCACCAGACAGAACAGCACGCCGCACATAATGAAACCACCCAGCGCCACTTCATAGCCTAACGGCAACAACAGCAAGACCGGGGAGATAAAGGCAAAGCTGGAGCCCAGGTAGGCCGGAATCTTACCTTTACAAATAAAGAGATAAAGCAGCGTACCGATGCCGTTAAACAGCAGCACGGTGGCCGGGTTAATGTGGAACAGGATTGGCACCAGCACGGTTGCACCAAACATCGCAAACAGGTGCTGCAAACTAAGCGGGATTGTCTGCAAAAGTGGCGGTCTTTCACTCACCCCGATAGCACGGCGCGTCATAGAATCTTCCTCAAGTGTTGTTTGTTTTAAGCGGTTGGGTTTTTTATTCAAAAAAAAGCCGACTATCAAAGTCGGCTTCTTTTTCGTTATTCACTTATTTAGTACCAAAAATCTTATCGCCGGCATCGCCGAGTCCCGGCATGATGTACCCGTGCTCGTTCAGGCCCTGATCGACAGAGGCGGTGTACAGTTCAACGTCCGGGTGCGCTTTTTCCAGCGCAGCAATGCCTTCCGGCGCGGCAACCAGTACCAATACTTTGATGCTGCTGCAGCCCGCGTTTTTCAGCAGGTCGATGGTGGCGATCATGGAGCCACCGGTGGCCAGCATCGGGTCAACGACCAGCGCCATACGCTCGTCGATATTGGAGACCAGCTTCTGGAAATAGGGCACCGGCTCCAGCGTCTCTTCGTTACGGTAGATGCCAACCACGCTGATACGCGCGCTCGGAACGTGCTCCAGCACCCCTTCCATCATGCCCAGACCTGCGCGCAGGATTGGCACAACGGTAATTTTTTTGCCTTTGATCTGCTCAACCTGTACCGGGCCGTTCCAGCCTTCGATGGTCACAGTTTCGGTTTCCAGATCGGAGGTTGCTTCATAGGTCAGTAAGCTGCCAACTTCAGAGGCCAGTTCACGAAAGCGCTTAGTGCTGATGTCATGCTCACGCATCAGGCCCAGCTTGTGTTTAACGAGTGGGTGTTTCACTTCCACAATCTTCATTCTCTTTCTCCTTCGGGTGGCAGCCACAAAAAAAATCGCCGGATTATACCGCTTTTTTCGGATAGCACCATACCCATCTTGCTTGACCGGGATCAACCAAAGTGAATTAGAGGCTGTCAGAGAGTATAAAAGAGACAAAAAAAACCGGCGGGGGATCGCCGGCTTTTGTGCGGATTTTCGCCCGGCGGTGCTGCGCTTGCACGGGCCTACGGTTTTGTAGGCCGGGTAAGGCGAAGCCGCCACCCGGCAGTAGGCGTTTAAAGCGACTCGCCGTTGCTGGCGATCACCTTCTGATACCAGGCGAAAGACCTCTTCTTGCTGCGATTCAGCGTGCCGTTGCCTTCGTTGTCTTTATCAACATAGATAAAGCCATAGCGTTTTTTCATCTCGCCCGTTCCGGCAGAGACCAGATCGATACAGCCCCACGGGGTATAGCCCATCAGATCCACGCCATCTTCCACCACCGCTTTTTTCATCTCACGGATATGGGCGCTGAGATAGTCAATGCGGTACTGGTCATTGACCGTGCCGTCACTCTCCAACACGTCGATGGCGCCAAACCCGTTCTCGACAATAAACAGCGGCAGCTGGTAGTGATCCCAGAACCAGTTCAGGGAGTAACGCAGCCCCACCGGATCAATCTGCCAGCCCCAGTCCGATTTCTGCACATAGGGGTTGGAGACCAGGCTTTTGCTTTCGTCGTAGTCGAGCTGCGGGTTGTCCTCCGTGGCTTTGGTGGCAAACGACATGTAGTAGCTGAAGCCGATGTAATCCACGCAGCCCTGCTTCAGCGCCGCTTTATCCTCTTCGGTGATATCCAGCGCAAAACCGCGACGGGCAAAGTAGTTCAGAAGATGCTGCGGATAGGCGCCGCGCACGTGCACATCGGTGAACCAGTAGCGGCGGTGCATGGCATTCATCGCCATCATCATGTCGTTCGGGGCGCAGGTCAGGGGATAGATCGGACACATGGCGATCATGCAGCCAATTTTCAGGGACGGGTTGATGTCGCGTCCGGCTTTTACCGCCAGGGCACTGGCGACCAGCTCATAGTGCGCCGCCTGGAACATCACCGGCTCGCGATCTTCACCCGGCTGGTACTTCAGCCCGGAGTTGGTAAACGGGGCGAAATCTTCGTGGAAGTTGGCCTGGTTGTTGATCTCGTTAAAGGTCATCCAGTATTTCACTTTGTGCTGATAGCGCTCGAATACCACGCTGGCAAAGCGCACAAAGAAGTCGATCAGTTTGCGGTTACGCCAGCCGCCGTACTCTTTCACCAGGTGATAAGGCATTTCGAAGTGCGAGAGGGTGATCACCGGCTCGATGCCATGCTTCAGGCACTCATCAAACAGATCGTCATAAAACTGGAGCCCCGCCTCGTTAGGCTGCTGTTCATCGCCTTTCGGGAAAATACGCGTCCAGGCTATGGAGGTGCGGAAACATTTAAAGCCCATTTCCGCGAACAGCTGGATGTCATCTTTATACCGGTGATAGAAATCGATGGCTTCATGGTTGGGGTAGTTTTTGCCCGGCAGTACGCCGTCGGTAATTTCGCGGGGGACGCCGTGGGCGCCAGCGGTCATCACATCTGCCACGCTCGTGCCCTTCCCGCCCTCCTGCCAGCCGCCTTCAAGTTGATGCGCCGCCACTGCGCCGCCCCACAGAAAACCCTCTTTGAATCCTGACATGCAATATCCCTCATTCAGCGTTAATTATCGGCAAAAAAGAGTACAGAAACCGGTTTCAGTGAAATGATGTGCATTCAGTGGCAGGGTTGCAAGAATAAGAATGTACCCGGTTTCATTTTCGTGAACGGGTTCATGTTTGTATGCTAAGAGTCGATTTTTACTCAATTTTCAGGCGCACATTTTTCTGTTGCAGAATGGGCTCGCAAACGTTTGCCTGGACTGTTAGAATTGCGCCGATTTTTCTTATATCGCAATGCAATCGCGTGGGGACTTGAGCCGTGACCAACAAAACTTCTCTCAGCTACAAAGATGCCGGTGTAGATATTGACGCAGGTAATGCGCTGGTTGACCGTATCAAAGGGGTAGTTAAAAAAACCCGCCGCCCGGAAGTGATGGGAGGTCTGGGAGGATTCGGCGCACTGTGCGCGCTGCCGCAAAAATACCGTGAACCGGTTCTGGTCTCAGGCACCGACGGCGTGGGCACCAAGCTGCGTCTGGCGATGGATCTGAAACGCCACGACACCATCGGCGTTGACCTGGTTGCGATGTGCGTGAACGACCTGGTGGTTCAGGGCGCTGAGCCGCTGTTCTTCCTCGACTACTACGCGACCGGCAAGCTGGACGTCGACACCGCAGCCAGCGTCATCAGCGGTATCGCAGAAGGCTGTTTGCAGTCAGGCTGTGCACTGGTCGGCGGTGAAACCGCTGAAATGCCGGGCATGTACCACGGCGACGATTACGACGTGGCTGGCTTCTGCGTGGGCGTTGTCGAAAAATCAGAGATCATTGACGGCAGCAAAGTGGCCGACGGCGACGTGCTGATTGCGCTGGGCTCCAGTGGCCCGCACTCTAACGGCTACTCCCTGGTGCGCAAAATTGTTGAAGTGAGCGGCTGCGACCCTCTCACCACCGAGCTGGAAGGTAAACCGCTGGCCGATCACCTGCTCGAACCGACCCGCATCTACGTGAAATCCATTCTGGAGCTGATTGAGAATGTGGACGTTCACGCGATTGCCCACCTGACCGGCGGCGGCTTCTGGGAAAACATTCCGCGCGTCCTGCCGGATAACACCCAGGCGGTGATCGACGCATCCTCCTGGCAGTGGCCTGCGGTATTTAACTGGCTGCAGGATGCCGGTAACGTCAGCGATCATGAGATGTATCGCACCTTCAACTGCGGCGTGGGGATGGTTATCGCCTTGCCGGCAAGCGAAGTGGACAATGCCCTGGCGCTGCTGCAGGCGAAAGGTGAAAACGCGTGGAAAATCGGTATCATCAAAGCATCTGATTCCGAACAGCGTGTGGTCATTGAATGAAAAATATAGTGGTGCTCATTTCCGGTAACGGAAGTAATTTGCAGGCTATCATCGATGCCTGCAAACAGAAGAAGATCAACGGCACCCTCCGCGCAGTATTCAGTAACAAGGCCGATGCATACGGCCTTGAGCGTGCCCGCCTCGCGGGCATTGCCACGCATGCGCTCAGCGCTGCCCAGTTTGCCAGCCGCGAGGCGTTTGACCGCGAATTGGTGCAGGAGATTGACGCCTACGCCCCGGATGTGGTGGTGCTGGCCGGCTACATGCGGATCTTAAGCCCGGCGTTTGTCGCGCACTATGCCGGACGTCTGCTCAATATCCACCCCTCCCTGCTGCCTAAATATCCTGGCCTGAATACCCACCGTCAGGTGCTGGACAACGGCGATGAGGAGCACGGCACCTCGGTCCATTTCGTTACTGACGAACTGGACGGCGGCCCGGTGATCCTGCAGGCGAAAGTGCCGGTGTTTGAAGGCGACAGTGAAGAGGAGGTGACCGCCCGGGTGCAGGCTCAGGAGCACGCTATCTACCCGCTGGTGGTGAGCTGGTTCGTTGAAGGCCGTCTTAAAATGCGCGACGGCGCCGCCTGGCTGGATGGCGCGCCGTTACCCCCGCAAGGTCACGCGGCGGAAGAGTAAACTTTTGCCGGGTGGCGCTATCGCTTACCCGGCCTACAGCACCTTTTGCCCCGCCAACTCTCTATTATCCCTCAAGAAAAAATTTAACTGTCATACTTTTCTGACACAGTTGGACATATTGTGGAAATGCTCGCCATAATAAAGGCGAGACGGATTTACCACGTCCTGTGATTGAACTGGAGTGTGAGTAGTAATGGGTCAGGAAAAGTTATACATCGAGAAAGAGCTAAGCTGGTTAGCGTTCAACGAGCGCGTGCTTCAGGAAGCGGCCGACAAAAGTAACCCGCTGATTGAGCGCATGCGTTTTCTGGGGATTTACTCCAATAATCTGGATGAATTCTATAAAGTGCGTTTCGCTGAACTGAAGCGTCGAATCATCATTAGCGAAGAGCAGGGTTTAAACTCGAATTCGCGTCATCTGCTTGGCAAGATCCAGTCCCGGGTACTGAAAGCCGACCAGGAATTTGACAGCCTGTATAACGAACTGCTGCTGGAGATGGCGCGTAATCAAATCTTCCTGATTAACGAGCGTCAGCTCTCGGTTAACCAGCAGAGCTGGCTGCGTCACTATTTCAAACAGTATCTGCGCCAGCACATCACCCCGATTCTGATTAACCGCGAAACCGATCTGGTGCAGTTCCTGAAAGATGACTACACCTATCTGGCGGTGGAGATTATCCGCGGCGACAGCATCCGCTATGCGCTGCTGGAAATCCCGTCAGACAAGGTGCCGCGCTTCGTCAACCTGCCACCGGAAACGCCGCGCCGCCGCAAGCCGATGATCCTGCTGGATAACATCCTGCGCTACTGCCTGGACGATATCTTCAAAGGCTTCTTCGACTACGATGCGCTGAACGCCTATTCCATGAAGATGACCCGCGATGCCGAGTATGACCTGGTGCACGAGATGGAGGCCAGCCTGATGGAGCTGATGTCATCCAGCCTTAAGCAGCGTCTGACGGCGGAGCCGGTGCGCTTTGTCTATCAGCGCGATATGCCTGATGCCATGGTTGATATGCTGCGCGAAAAGCTGACCATCTCCCGCTATGACTCCATTGTGCCGGGCGGTCGCTATCACAATTTCAAAGACTTTATCGGCTTCCCAAACGTCGGCAAGGCCAACCTGGTGAACAAGCCGCTGCCCCGCCTGCGCCATATCTGGTTTGATAAGTTCCGTAACGGCTTCGACGCCATTCGCGAGCGCGATGTCCTGCTCTACTATCCGTACCACACCTTTGAGCATGTGCTGGAGCTGATGCGTCAGGCGTCGTTCGACCCCAACGTGCTGGCGATTAAAATCAACATCTACCGCGTGGCGAAAGATTCCCGCATTATCGATGCGATGATCCACGCTGCCCACAACGGCAAAAAAGTGACCGTGGTGGTGGAGTTGCAGGCGCGTTTCGATGAAGAGGCCAACATCCACTGGGCCCGTCGTCTGACCGAAGCGGGCGTACACGTGATCTTCTCGGCCCCTGGGTTGAAGATCCACGCCAAGCTGTTCCTCATCTCCCGTAAAGAGGGTGATGATGTGGTGCGTTATGCCCACATCGGCACCGGTAACTTCAACGAGAAGACCGCGCGCATCTATACCGACTACTCGCTGTTGACCGCCGATGCGCGGATCACCAACGAGGTGCGTCGGGTCTTCAACTTTATTGAAAACCCCTATCGTCCGGTTAATTTCGACTATCTGCTGGTCTCCCCGCAGAACTCCCGTCGTCTGCTGTATGACATGATCGACCGCGAGATCGCCAACGCGCAAAACGGCCAGCCGGCCGGCATTACGCTTAAGCTCAACAACCTGGTCGATAAAGGACTGGTGGATCGCCTGTATGCCGCCTCCAGTTCGGGAGTTCAGGTTAATCTGCTGATCCGCGGCATGTGCTCGCTGATCCCCGATCTTGAGGGCATCAGTGAAAATATTCGCGTCATCAGCATCGTCGATCGCTATCTTGAGCACGATCGGATCTATATTTTTGAGAATGGCGGCGATAAACGCGTTTACCTCTCTTCCGCCGACTGGATGACGCGAAACATCGATTACCGGATTGAAGTGGCGGCACCGCTGCTCGATCCGCGGCTGAAGCAACAAATTCTTGATATTATCGACCTGTTGTTAAGTGATACTGTAAAAGCACGTTATGTCGATAAAGAACTGAGTAACCGCTATGTGCCGCGCGGCAATCGCCGTAAAGTACGGGCACAGCTGGCGATTTACGACTATATCAAATCACTCGAGCAATCCGATTAACCTATGCCGATAAACGATAAGACCCCACGACCGCAGGAGTTTGCTGCGGTCGACCTTGGTTCTAACAGCTTCCACATGGTCATCGCCCGTGAGGTGGATGGCGCAATGCAGATCATCGGTCGTCTGAAGCAGCGCGTCCACCTGGCTGATGGCCTGGATGCGAACAATATGCTCAGCGAAGAGGCGATGGAGCGCGGGCTGAACTGCCTGTCGCTGTTTGCCGAACGCCTGCAGGGTTTCACCCCGTCGAGCGTCTGCATTGTCGGAACGCATACCCTGCGCCAGGCCGCAAACGCGACGGAATTTTTAAAGCGCGCGGAAAAGGTGATCCCCTACCCTATCGAAATCATTTCGGGTAACGAAGAAGCCCGTCTGATTTTTATGGGCGTGGAACATACGCAACCTGAAAAAGGCCGCAAGCTGGTGATTGATATTGGCGGCGGCTCGACGGAGCTGGTGATCGGCGAAAACTTTGAGCCGCATCTGGTCGAAAGCCGCCGGATGGGCTGCGTCAGCTTTGCCCAACTCTATTTCCCCGGCGGGGCGATCAGCCGGGAGAACTTCCAGCGCGCGCGGATGGCCGCGGTACAGAAGCTGGAGTCCCTCGCCTGGCAATACCGTCTGCAGGGCTGGAACGTGGCGCTTGGCGCCTCGGGTACGATCAAAGCGGCACACGAAGTGCTGGTGGAGATGGGCGAAAAAGATGGCTTTATTACCCCTGAGCGTCTGACCAGGCTGATGGAAGAGGTGCTCAAGCATAAGAGCTTTACCGCCCTCAGCCTGCCGGGTCTCTCCGAAGAGCGCAAAGCGGTGTTTGTGCCGGGTCTGGCGATCCTGTGTGGCGTGTTCGATGCGCTGGCGATCCGCGAGCTGCGTCTTTCCGACGGCGCGCTGCGCGAAGGGGTACTCTATGAGATGGAAGGCCGTTTCCGTCATCAGGATATTCGCAGCCGCACCGCGCAGAGCCTGGCCAACCAGTACAATATTGACCGCGAACAGGCCAGACGCGTGCTGGAAACCACGACCCAAATGTATGAGCAGTGGGAAGCCCAGAACCCGAAACTGGCGCATCCGCAGCTGGCGGCTCTGCTCAAATGGGCGGCGATGCTGCATGAAGTGGGGCTCAATATCAACCACAGCGGGATGCACCGCCATTCGGCCTACATTCTGCAACACAGCGACCTGCCAGGCTTCAACCAGGAGCAGCAGACCATGATGGCCTCGCTGGTGCGCTATCATCGTAAAGCCGTTAAGCTGGATGAGCTGCCGCGCTTTACGCTGTTCAAGAAAAAACAGTTCCTGCCGTTGATCCAGCTGTTACGTCTGGGCGTGCTGCTGAACAACCAGCGCCAGGCGACGACAACGCCACCTACGCTGACGCTCACCACGGACGATAACCACTGGACGCTGAGTTTCCCGCATGACTGGTTTAGCCAGAATGCGCTGGTCTTGCTGGATCTGGAAAAAGAGCAACAGTACTGGAGCGCCGTCACCGGCTGGTGCCTGAAAATTGAAGAAGAGCACTCCCCGCACGTCGCCGCGTAATCTTCCCGTCAGGCGCTCATACCGAGCGCCTCACCCCTAAGCAGACTCTCCAGCGGCACAGGTTTGCCAATCAAATAGCCCTGAAAATAGTCAATGCCCAGCGCTTCAGCCGCATGGCGGATCTCTTCGCTTTCAACATACTCCGCCACCACCAGCATCTTTTTCATCCGCGCAAGATGACAGATCGAAGCGACAATCTGGTAATCCAGACTATTGCTGACGATGTTACGAATAAAGCTGCCGTCGATCTTCAGAATATCGGCATCCACGTTTTTCAAGCGCGCATAGCTGGCGTAGCCGGTACCAAAATCATCAATGGCAATCCGGCACCCCATCTGCTGCAGATGGTTGACGGTCTGCATCGCCAGCCCGGCGTTGCCGAAGCTGCTGCTTTCGGTGATCTCGAAGATGAGCTGCCAGCTCTCAATGGCATATTTTTGCAACATCCGGCTGACCTCAAGCGGCAGCTGGGCCCGGCAAACGGACGTTGGCGAAAGGTTAATGGCGAACCGCTGCCCCGGGAGCGTTTCGCGATTCTTCGCCATAAACTGAAGCGTCTTCTCCAGCACCAGCAGATCAATTCGCGACGAAAGGCCAAACTCCATGGCAACGGGCAAAAAGATATCGGGCGAGATCAGCCCGGCATCACCATTTTGCAGGCGGAGCAGTATCTCGTGATAGCTATCGCCGCGGATGCCCTGTACGGGCTGCGCCAGCAGGGTAAACTCATCTTTTTCCAGCGCCCGCTGCACGCGATTCATCATCGCAACCTTGTCTTTCAGACCGCGCTGCAGGTTGATTGCGCCCCGCTGCTGCAGGTTTTCCGGGTGGTTGGTCGCCAGAGAGAGATCCGCAATGGTACTCAGCTCACCCAGCAGCAGATAGATATGCACCACCGGTGAACGCACATAGCAGTAACTGACCCCCACCTGCGGCTGCAGCGGCATCCCATCCCAGATAAAGCGAAAGCGTTTGATGTGCAGATCCAGCTCTTCAATACGGGATTGGTGCAGCTCGGTATTTAAACGCAACACTAAATCGTGACCCGAGAGTTGATAGATGCACTCATCCGGCTGCAGATAATCATTCAGCCAGGCGGCCAGCTTCTGTTTGTACTGGATGCGCAGCAGTACGCCATAGTTACGCCCCAAAACTTCCAGCTCAGGGATGCGCAAGAAACAGAGCACCGACCAGGGTTTTTTGCCCAGGGCACGATTGAGCGCCCGCAGGTTTGGCATGTGCACCACCGGATCGAGAAACGCCAGCCGACGGGCGCGAATATTGATGGCCCGCTGTCGCGTCGCCAGTACCGCCATATAGACCACCACGAAGGTAAAGACCAGATAACTGGAGGAGGTAATGGTGAGCTGAATATCGTATCCCTGCGACCAGGGGATGTAGCGGTAAAAATAGTGAATAGAGACGATCAGCACTGGAGTCCAGATCAGAGACATCAGCTTATAACCAAAGCGCATCGATCCCCAAAGCATGACCGGCATCAGCAGCGACAGCGTGTAGTTGGTACTGAAGATACTGCTGTTTTCGTTAATCGGCCATAACAGCAGGGCCAGTAAGGCACTGTTGATCAACATCCAGGTGACAGCTTCTGCCAGCGACACTTTGCGGTCTATCTGGCTCCTAATCTGCGATATCAGGCTGCGCAGATAGCGGGGATGACGGAGGATGCGGATGATCACATAGCTGAAGGGCACCCCTGTCAGGCAGCCAACCAGTAACCCCTGATAGTTAATCAGCGAGCGGATCCCGGGAGTACTGATACCGGCCAGGTCAAACCGCGTCTGGTAAACGCCGAGGTAAACCGCGAACTGAAATAGCAGGAGAAAAATCGTGGCCGGGCAGAACATCTGCCAGAACATCCGTTGCGCGATAAGCCGTGCGTCGCCATAGGCAGTCATATTACGTCGGGGTGTGAAGACCCGATATCCGCCCCAACTGAGAGTTATAGGGATCAGGAAATGCGCAATGGCAATCGCCGTTTCGTAGTCGCCAATCGAGGGATAATAGTGCAGGAAGAGCGCAACCATAATGCCCGGCACTGCCGCCATTCCATAAAACAGCATGAGCGCGAGTAACAACGCCAGCGGCATATAGTAGAGCACCACCAGACTCCCCTCAACCTGGGTGTAGGTAGTAGCTAAGCGCGCAATGGGCAGCAGCACGATCGGCAGAAGCATCGGCAGCGCCCACCAGCGATCTTTGTATTTTTTGTATAAAGTGAAAATAGTCATAGATGCCATAGTAAACCCGCTGATCCCGGGGGTAATTCAGACAGGCATCCAACCTGACACTGTTGCCGCGCATCGAATAACGATTACACGAAGGGAATAAAAGATTTTAATTAGCAACGGCGGGTGACATTTGACTTAAATCAAAAATATTAATATCGCTCAATTAGATTCACATTTTTTGACCACACTTTTGTGCTAATTATCAATGGCGTAAATAAGTTAATTATTATACATAACATTAAGTGAGTGAGTTGTTGACGCAATTTTACATTACGATTAATTGACCCCTGCCCGCCCGTATGCCTTAATGGCGTACCGCCCGCAGGGTATTATCAGGAAAACAACAGTGAGTCAGGCCACACGTATGCGAAGACGACATCGGTTTAACACTCGGATGACGCGTATCATACTGCTAATCAGCTTCTTCTTTTTCCTTGGCCGTTTCGTCTATTCCTCTATAGGTGCCTGGTATCACCATCAGGAGAAAAAACAGGCCCAGCAATCCAGCCTCTCTGTCGATTATGCCGGGCGTTCCACATCGACAATTAATTAATCGTTTGGTTTTTATTGGTTAATTTAATTATTCTGTTGTTTGTAATAAACGAATAATTTCGCTCATTCCTTTGCTCAGTATTTTGTCCTGACGCATAACAATAGCCAGCTGGCGCTGTAATACCGGCGTAAGCGATTGTACGCATAATCCCTGTCTGTCCTGCGCGCAGGCGACCGCCATGCGGGGAATAATGCTGTACCCCAGCCCGACACGAACCATACGCTTGATCGCTTCGATGCTGCCGGACTGCATCACCGGCTGCACCTCCACGCCGCTTGCCTGGAACCAGGCGTCGATGACCGTACGCGTACTGCTTCCCGCACTAAAGGCGATAAAGGGTCGATCCTGTAGATGCTCTGCGGTCAGCATGCCGAACTGCCTCTGCTCTTCCCCGGCGGCGATATAGACAAACTCCTCATTCATCACCGGTGCGATCGAAAGCGCAGACCCGGCAGCCGGGAGTGTCACCAGCCCCAGATCGAGACGGTTCTCCTCGATAGCGCGAACAATCTCAAGGGTATTGCCGGTGGTGACGCCAACCCGCAGCAGCGGATGATCCTGACGCAGCTGCTGCAACAGAGGTGGCAGCAGATGGATGCAGGCCGTGGCACCCATTCCGAGGGTAATGGTGCCGCTCACCTCATGGCTGAAGGCCCCTATCGCGCGTATCGCCTCATCCACCGCCTGCTCGATGCGCTCGCCGTGCGTAAGTAACGTGAGCCCCGCCGCGGTGGCTTTAATCCCCCGTCCGGTTCGCTCGATTAATCGCGCCTGCAGAAACTGCTCCAGCTGGCGGATCTGCAGACTGACGGCCGGTTGCGAAAGTCCCAGCAGATCCGCCGCGGCAGAAAAACTGCCCCGCTGCACCACCAGACGAAAGGTCGCCAGCTGTCCCAGATTCAGCGTCGTCATCACAAAGTTTCTCTTATAGGAGCCATAAATGCACCGGCCTGCCAGGGTCCTGATGCAACCGATATGCTCAGCATAACGCCCTGATGGAATGAAAGATAATGAAAAACCCTGCCCTGCCCCGCGCCCTCTCCCTCACTGCCGGCTGTAACCAGCTTATCAACTGGGGGATCTCTTTTTATATGCCCGGCACCTTTGCCCGGGCGATGACGGCGGATACCGGCTGGTCGTCAGCGCAAATCTACTCGGGCCTGACGCTCGCCATGCTGGTGATGGCTGCCCTCTCGCCGTTTGTCGCCCGCTTACTGGCGTGGATCGGCGGCCAGCGCGTGGTGATGACCGGCTCCCTGCTGATCGCCTTGAGTTGTCTGCTCATGGCTTACACGCACTCGCTTATGACCTGGTACGGCGCCTGGGTGTTAACTGGCATCGGTATGCGCCTGTCGCTGTACGACGCACTGTTTGCGGCGCTGGTGAATCTCTACGGTCAGCAGGCGCGGCGAACGATCTCCCGCGTGACGCTGGCGGGCGGGCTGGCCTCGGTGGTCTTCTGGCCGCTGGGAGAGGCACTGCTCATGGTCATGAGCTGGCGTGAAGCGCTGCTGATCTATGCCCTGTTCGGCCTGCTGAGCGCCGCGTTAACCCTGTCGCTACCCAATCAAACTCACCCTCTAGCCAACAAACCCGCCGCCCGTGCCAGAGGAGAGGATCGGCGCAACGGCTGGCTGTACGCCACGTTTATCGCGCTGATCACCTTTGTCTCTAACGGCACCTCGACCCATCTGCCGGAATTTATCGCCAGCGTCGGGCTGCCGGTTGCCGTCGGCATGTTATGGGGAATTGGGCAGACCGGGGCGCGGTTCCTGGAGGTGGTGGCCGGAGCGGGACTGACTCCGCTGCGCCTGACCCTGCTCACCGCCCTTGCCATGCCGGTCTGCTTTATGCTCGGCCTGAGCAGTACGCTTTTCCTCTGGTCAGCCGCCGGTTTTGTGCTGGGCTATGGGGCGATTAACGGCCTGGTGACCATCGTCAAAGCTACGCTGCCGTTGCAGTTGTTTGCCCCTGAAGAGTACGCCAGACGCACCGGGGTGCTGCTGATCCCGGCCCAACTGATGGCGGCGGCTTCTCCGCTGGCCTATGCGTGGCTGAACCGGGCTTTAGGGACGATTGGGGCGATGTGGCTGTCGTGGGGGCTGACGCTGGTGATTGCCGGGCTGGCGGTGGCGATGGTGAAGGGACAGGCCGCGCGTGGGGGCCAGGGCATCCCTGCCCTGAGTGACTAAAGAACAAATCCGCCGTCGATGGTCAGGCTTGCCCCGGTCATGTAGCCGGATGACGCCCCGGCAAGCCAGGCCGCCAGCGAGGCGATTTCGTCCGGCTCGCCCATTCTTTGCAACGGAATGCTACCAATGATCTGCTCCGCCATCCCGGCGGTCATATCGGTGGCGATGGGCCCTGGCTGGATGTTGTTAATGGTGATGCGCCGTGGCGCCAGATCCAGGGCGATGTTCTGCACCATCGATGCCACCGCCGCTTTGCTCATGGCATAAACGCTGCTGCCCGCATGCCCGGTACGCACGGCGGTATTGCTGCCGATGGTGATAATTCTCCCCCCTTCCGTCATCGGCTTCACCGCCGACTGAATGGCGAGGAAGACGCCGCGTACGTTGACCGACAGCGTGGCGTCCAGATCCGCCAGGGCATACTCCTCAATCGTTCCAGGGCGAAGCACACCCGCGTTCACCACCGCGACATCCAGCCTGCCGTAGCGGCGCAGCGTCGTATCCACTGCCGCCTGGATTGCTGCCGCATCTGCGCTGTCGGCTTCAATGGCTATCGCCTGGCCGCCCTGACGCGCAATGGTTGATACCAGCGCCTGCGCCCGGTCCGGACGGGATACCCATGTAATGGCAACCCGATAGCCCTCGCGCGCCAGTCGCGCCGCAATGGCCGCTCCGATCCCGCGTGCCCCGCCGAAAATCAACGCTACTTTTTCGTGATTCATGATGGTCATTCTCCTGTTGGCTTGAGCACCCAGCCGGGTGCCTCTGCAGACACCCTGCCAGCAGAAACAGCCCTGCGCATGCGCGGAATGTATCGCACTGTATCCCCGCCGCCCTGCTTACGCAGCCATACAAAAAAGCCGCCCACAGCAAACAGACCCGATACATAAAAATGGTTTTCTGTACCTGTCGTCACTGATTACCTGAAGAGGAGATACCCGGATGATGCATCGAAATGTCCTGCTCACGCTGTTCGCCTTGTCATCAGGCTGTACCTGGGCCGCACCGTTAAGCGGGCTTAGTGCGGCGGAGGTGAATGGCCCTGCTGCCGTAGCACCGCTCGAACAACCCCAGCCTCCGGCGAAGCTGATTGTGGATCCGCCGCTGGCGGGTCCGCTAAGTAAAGGCGCGGTCTTTATTCAATACCGCGCAGAGAACATGCGCATTGAACCGGTGTTCGGGCCTGAGGCGTTGAAAGTGACGCCGCGCATCGGCCATATCCACGTCATCGTGGATGACAATCCCTGGCACTGGGCCGACGCCAGCGGTGAACCGATCATTCTGGTGGGGCTACCCGCAGGTCATCACAAGGTGACCCTTATTCTCGCTGACCCAACTCATAAACCTGTTGATCGTAAAACCATTGAATTTACCGTGCCGCCGCATGCCGCGGTTATGCACTGAACGCAACCCCTGACTTATTTTTGAGGATTTAAACCATGAAAACATTACTGATTGCTGTCCTGACCTTCACTGCCGCAATGGCCTCTTCCGCTTTCGCCGCCCAGGAAATTAACCAGCCTCAGGGAGAGCAAAAGATTGGCACCGTTTCCGACAGCAGCGGTGCGACGTCGCTGGCGGATCTGGAGGCAAAACTGCAGGCCAAAGCCGATAAAGCGGGCGCCAGCGCGTTTCGTATTACCTCCGCCGGGGGGAACAACACCCTGTCCGGCACCGCCGATATTTATCGCTGAGGCGTAACCATGAAAAAAGTGTCTATCCATACCGTTGCGGTGGGCTTGCTGCTGGCCGCCGCCAGCGGCTCCGCGCTGGCGAATAATAAAACCGTCGTTCTGGTGCACGGCGCGTTTGCCGACGGCAGCAGCTGGAACCGCGTGATCGACAAGCTGCAACACCAGCATACCGAGGTCATTGCCGTTCAGCTGCCGCTCACCTCGCTGAAAGAGGATGTCGCCGCAACCCAGCGCGCCATCGCACGGGCCCACGGGGATGTGGTGCTGGTAGGCCACTCCTGGGGCGGCACGGTGATAAGCGAGGCGGGTAACGATGCGCGGGTCAAAGCGCTGGTTTACGTGGCGGCGTTTGCCCCGGACTCGGGCCAGTCGACGGCGGATCTGGCGGGGAGCTGCTACCCTGCCCCACCGGGCAGCGCAGGCATCGCCAAAACCGCGGACGGTTTTCTCTATTTGCCTGCCAAATCGGTACGTCAGGACTTTGCCCCGGACATTAATGCGGCCGAGCAAAGCACACTGGTCGCCACCCAGGGCCCGATCCGCGCAGAGGCTTTTGCAGAAAAGGTCACGCATGCGGCCTGGCACGATAAGCCGAGCTGGTATGTGGTCAGCAAGAGTGACCGGATGATCAACCCGGATCTGGAGCGGGCAATGGCGAAAGCGATTGATGCGAAAACCAGCGAGGTAGCGGCAAGCCATGTGTCGATGGTGAGTCATCCCAGGGAGATTGCCCGGGTGATTGAGCAAGCGGTGAAATGAGGCCAGCGAAAAAAAGCCCGCACGATGCGGGCTTGATTTATATGCGCTTAACAGGCGGGATTTATTCCCACTCGATCGTCGCCGGTGGCTTACCGCTGATGTCATACACCACGCGGGAAATACCGTTCACTTCGTTGATAATACGGTTGGATACGCGGCCCAGGAAGTCATACGGCAGGTGCGCCCAGTGGGCAGTCATAAAGTCGATGGTCTCCACCGCACGCAGGGAGACAACCCAGTCATACTTACGGCCATCGCCCATTACGCCTACAGAGCGAACCGGCAGGAAGACGGTGAACGCCTGGCTCACTTTGTTGTACAGGTCAGCTTTGTGCAGCTCTTCAATGAAGATCGCGTCCGCACGACGCAGCAGGTCACAGTACTCTTTCTTCACTTCGCCCAGCACGCGCACGCCCAGACCCGGCCCCGGGAACGGATGACGGTAGAGCATGTCATACGGCAGACCCAGCTCCAGACCGATCTTACGCACTTCGTCTTTGAACAGCTCGCGCAGCGGCTCAACCAGACCCATCTTCATCTCTTTCGGCAGGCCGCCCACGTTGTGGTGAGATTTGATGACGTGTGCTTTACCGGTGGCGGATGCCGCGGATTCGATCACGTCAGGGTAGATGGTGCCCTGCGCCAGCCACTTCACATCTTCCAGCTTCAGCGCTTCTTCATCGAACACTTCAACGAAGACGCGGCCAATGATTTTACGTTTGGCTTCCGGATCGTTTTCACCCGCCAGCGCGTCGAGGAAGCGCTGCTCGCCTTCCACGTGAACGATGTTCAGACCGAAGTGGTCGCCGAACATGTCCATCACCTGCTGGGCTTCGTTCAGGCGCAGCAGACCGTTGTCGACGAAGACGCAGGTCAGGTTTTTGCCGATGGCGCGGTGCAGCAGCATCGCGGTCACGGAGGAGTCAACGCCGCCGGACAGACCGAGGATCACTTTGTCGTCACCCACCTGCTGGCGGATACGCTCCACGGCGTCGTCGATGATTTTTGCTGGCGTCCACAGCGCTTCACACTGGCAGATGTCGATGACAAAACGCTCCAGCATGCGCAGGCCCTGACGGGTGTGGGTCACTTCCGGGTGGAACTGCACGCCGTAGAAGCGCTTCTCTTCGTTCGCCATGATGGCAAACGGGCAGCTCTCGGTGCTGGCAACGGTCACGAAGTCGGACGGGATAGCGGTGACTTTGTCGCCGTGACTCATCCAGACGTCGAGCAGCGCTTTGCCGTCGGCGGTCAGGGAGTCTTCGATACCGCGGATCAGGGCGCTGTCGGTCTGTACTTCAACCTGTGCATAGCCGAACTCACGCTCGTTGGAGCCCTCTACATGGCCACCCAGCTGCATCGCCATGGTCTGCATGCCGTAGCAGACGCCGAACACCGGCACACCGGCTTCGAATACATACTGCGGCGCGCGCGGGCTGTTCTCTTCGGTGGTGCTTTCCGGGCCGCCAGAGAGAATGATACCGCTTGGGTTGAATTCGCGAATCTGTGCTTCCGTGACATCCCACGCCCACAGTTCACAGTAAACGCCCAGCTCACGTACGCGACGTGCCACCAGCTGAGTGTACTGCGAACCGAAATCCAGAATGAGAATGCGATGTTTATGAATATTTTCCGTCATTGACGCTAATTCCGAGGCAAGTGAAACAAAATCGCCCGGCTTATAGCCGGGCGTGGAAATTTATCAGGAGCCCATGCGGTAGTTCGGGGACTCTTTGGTGATGGTCACGTCGTGAACGTGACTTTCCTGGATACCCGCACCGCTGATACGCACAAATTCCGCTTTGGTACGTAACAGGTCAATAGTACCACAGCCGGTCAGGCCCATACAGGAGCGCAGGCCGCCCATCTGCTGGTGGATGATCTCTTTCAGGTAGCCTTTATAGGCCACGCGGCCTTCGATACCTTCCGGCACCAGTTTGTCAGCAGCGTTGTCGGTCTGGAAGTAGCGGTCGGAGGAGCCTTTGGACATCGCGCCCAGAGAGCCCATTCCACGGTAAGATTTATAAGAACGCCCCTGGAACAGTTCGATTTCGCCCGGAGACTCTTCGGTACCGGCCAGCATGGAACCCACCATTACCGCTGCCGCACCGGCCGCGATCGCTTTCGCGATATCGCCAGAGAAACGGATACCGCCGTCAGCGATAACCGGAATACCGGTGCCTTCCAGCGCTTCTACCGCGTCGGATACCGCAGTGATCTGCGGAACGCCCACGCCGGTCACGATACGGGTGGTACAGATGGAGCCTGGGCCGATACCCACTTTCACTGCGCTACAGCCCGCTTCAGCCAGGGCACGCGCGCCCGCGCCGGTTGCCACGTTACCGCCGATGATCTGCAGGTCAGGGTATTTTGCACGGGTCTCACGAATACGCTGGAGAACGCCTTCGGAGTGGCCATGAGAGGAGTCGATCAGCAGCACGTCAACGCCCGCCGCAACCAGCGCATCAACGCGCTCTTCGTTGCCCGCACCTGCGCCCACCGCCGCGCCAACGCGCAGACGGCCATGCTCGTCTTTACAGGCGTTCGGTTTACGTTCTGCTTTCTGGAAGTCTTTAACGGTGATCATGCCGCGCAGGTGGAAGCTGTCGTCCACAACCAGCGCTTTTTCAACGCGTTTTTCGTGCATTTTTGCGAAGACCACGTCGCGGGATTCACCCTCACGCACGGTGACCAGACGCTCTTTCGGGGTCATGTAAACGCTGACTGGCTGGTTCAGGTCGGTGACGAAACGCACGTCACGGCCAGTGATGATGCCCACCAGTTCGTTATCGGAGGTGACAACCGGATAGCCTGCAAAACCATTACGCTCGGTCAGCGCTTTCACTTCGTGCAGGGTGGTGGTTGGCAGAACGGTTTGTGGGTCGGTAACGATGCCAGATTCATGTTTCTTCACGCGGCGAACTTCTTCCGCCTGACGCTCGATAGACATGTTTTTATGAATAAAGCCAATGCCGCCTTCCTGAGCCAGGGCGATAGCCAGGCGCGCTTCCGTCACGGTGTCCATTGCCGCGGAGAGCATAGGAATGTTCAGGCGAATGGTCTTGGTTAACTGCGTGCTGAGGTCGGCAGTATTCGGCAGAACGGTGGAATGAGCGGGAACGAGGAGGACGTCGTCAAACGTCAGTGCTTCTTTAGCGATACGTAGCATGGGCAATATCTCTGACCTGGGTGGTTAAATATTGCCGTGGCATTATACAGAGCGTAACCGATTGCATCCACACTTTTTTATAAATAATGCTTGCGATTGCCTCTTATCAGGTTACTATCGACTGAATAACCTGCTGATTTAGAATTTGATCCCGCTCACATGTTATCCTCCCAGTCCCCCTCAATTTATACTGTTAGCCGCCTGAATCAGACGGTCCGCTTGCTGCTTGAGCAGGAAATAGGCCAGGTGTGGATCAGCGGAGAGATCTCCAATTTCACCCAGCCGGCGTCCGGTCACTGGTACTTCACCCTGAAGGACAATACCGCTCAGGTGCGCTGCGCGATGTTCCGCAACAGCAACCGCCGGGTGACCTTCCGTCCGCAGCACGGGCAGCAGGTGTTGGTTCGCGCCAGTATCACGCTGTACGAGCCGCGCGGTGATTATCAGATTATCGTTGAGAGCATGCAGCCTGCGGGGGAAGGGCTTCTTCAGCAAAAATATGAGCAGCTGAAAGCGGCGCTTTCCGCAGAAGGGCTGTTCGATCAGCAGTACAAACAGCCCCTCCCCTCCCCCGCCCACTGCGTGGGGGTGATCACCTCGAAAACCGGCGCCGCGCTGCATGACATTCTGCACGTTCTGAAACGTCGCGACCCCTCCCTGCCGGTCGTTATCTATCCAACCGCGGTGCAGGGCGATGATGCGCCGGGTCAAATTGTCCGCGCCATTGCGCTTGCTAACGCCCGTCAGGAGTGTGATGTGCTGATTGTCGGGCGCGGCGGCGGCTCGCTGGAAGATCTCTGGAGCTTTAATGACGAACGGGTGGCGCGGGCGATTTTTGCCAGCCGGATCCCGGTAGTCAGCGCCGTCGGGCACGAAACTGACGTCACTATCGCCGATTTTGTTGCTGACCTGCGGGCCCCCACACCGTCCGCTGCGGCAGAGATGGTGAGCCGTAACCAGCTCGAGCTGCTGCGCCAGCTGCAAAACGGCCAGCAAAGGCTGGAGATGGCGATGGACTATTTCCTTGCCAACCGCACCCGTCGCTTTACCCAGCTTCATCATCGTCTGCAACAGCAGCACCCGCAGCTGCGCCTGGCGCGCCAGCAAACCGTGCTGGAACGTCTGCGCCAGCGGATGAACGTGGCGGTGGATAGTCAGCTTAAACGGGCGGTGCAACGCCAGCAGCGCGTTACCCAGCGCCTGAACCAGCACAACCCGCAGCCGCGTATTTACCGCGCGCAAACCCGCATTCAGCAGCTGGAGTATCGCCTTGCGGAGAATCTGCGTGCCCGCCTGAGCAGCACCCGCGAGCGTTTTGGTAACGCGGTCACCCACCTGGAAGCCGTCAGCCCGCTCTCAACCCTGGCGCGCGGCTACAGCGTGACCACGGCAACCGACGGCAAAGTGCTGAAGCAGACGAAACAGGTCAAAGCGGGGGATGTGCTTACTACCCGGCTGTCAGATGGCTGGGTGGAAAGCGAAGTGAAAGGCGTGACGCCGGCCAGAAAAACCCGCGCCCGCAAAAAGGGATGACGCGATTAATTCCGGGCGTCGGGCATCACCGCCAGCATCGCCAGCGATAGCGCGGAGAAGGCCAGCAGCGCCCACGCCGCGCCGACAAATCCATACAGCTGGCCAAAGAGCACCGAGCCGATAATCTGCCCGACCGCCAGCATCAGGAAGGCGACGCTGACTCCGGCCGCAGGCGAAGGCTCCGCGACCCGCGCCCCCTGAACCAGCAGCACGCCGGATAAAATCACATATCCCGCCCCGCTCATCGCCACTACCGGCAGCAGCCACCAGGCAAAGCCCTTGCTGAAGGCCAGGGCAATCAGCGACCCCGCCATAAAGATCTGCGATCCGCGATAAACCCCGCGCATGCCGATGCGTTTCGCCAGGCTGCCGGTAAAAACGGCGGCCACCCCAGCCCCGCCGCTCACCAGCCACAGGATGTTGGTGGCGGCGTCCTCCAGCCTGGTATGGCGCTGTAAAAGCTCGGGGCCGAAGCTCCACCAGGCGGCGCTGGCGATGCCGCTGACCAGCGCAATAGCGGAGAGCCGAATCATCCCCGGTTTCTGCATCAGGCTGCGCCAGCCCGGGGTCGTTTCGCCCGCCCTTCCCGCGCGGGGCAGATAGCGCCAGACGGGAAGAAGAGAGGCTAACGCCAGCAGGGCAAAGATCGCGCAGGCAACTCGCCAGCCGCCCGGCACAAAAAACAGCACCGGCACCGACAGAATGATGCCGCCGCTGGTCCCGGCATTGATAATGGTGTTCACCTGAGTTTGCCGCTCGGGGTTAACCCCGATGCTTACGGCCCCTGCCAGGGCGGGAGACGCCAGCCCCGAACTGAGGCCAGCAATGAACAGGCCCGCGGCCAGCACCGGCGGCGAAGGGGCGAACGCCAGAATCAGCAGCCCGGCCGCCGCCGTTAAGGCCGCCAGAACCGCCGGCAAGCACGGCCCGAAGCGCTCAGTGAGAGACGAGGCGAAAAAAACCGACAGGCAATAGGCCCCGTAGCTGCAGGCGGCAATCAGCCCCGCGGCCTGCGGCGAGAAAGGGATAGCCTGCCGGATATCCGGCAGCATAATGCCCCATGAAAAGCGCGCCATCCCATAGGTTATAGCGATCAAGGTAAATCCTGTGATGGCCAGAGCCAGGTTTTTCTTCATGCCGTTCCTCGCATTGGGTCGTTAAAACCTAAACCCTGCGCGCCGGGTGCGCCACTTTTTCGCCCCGCGATTTGTCCGACTTGCCTGCCGTTTTGCTGCGATGGCATACACTTAAGCTGTTGCTTTTTTCGGCATTGCCATAACAGGAGAGACGCATGACCCGAATCTATAGCGTGATCCCGCCCTATATCCTTCGCCGTATTATTGAGAGCGGCTCTGAGCCGCAGCAGCGCTGCGCTCGCCAGACCCTGACCCATGTCCAGACGCTGATGGCCCACATGCCGGGCAAACCTGTCGCGCCGCACGTGAACAGACCCGGGCAGCTGGAGCGGGACATTTACGACGCCAGGCAGACCCAGGAGCTGCCGGGCACCCAGGTGCGCTATGAGGGGCAACGCTCTAACGGCGACGTGGCGGTGGACGAAGCCTACGATTATCTGGGCATCACCCATGATTTTTTCTGGAAAAACTATCAGCGTGACTCCCTCGATAACAAAGGGCTAATCCTCACCGGTACCGTGCATTATGGCCGGGAGTATCAGAACGCCTTCTGGAACGGGCAGCAGATGGTCTTTGGCGACGGGGACGGTGAGATTTTTAACCGCTTTACCATCGCCATCGACGTGGTCGCCCACGAGCTGAGCCACGGCGTCACCGAAACCGAAGCCGGGCTTATCTACTTTGAACAGTCCGGGGCGCTGAACGAGTCGTTATCTGACGTTTTTGGTGCGCTGGTGAAGCAGTATCATCTTAAGCAAACCGCCGATAAGGCCGACTGGCTGATTGGCGAAGGCCTGCTGGCAGAGGGCGTTAACGGCAAGGCTCTGCGTTCCATGTCCGAGCCGGGCAGCGCCTACGACGATCCACTGCTGGGCAAAGATCCGCAGCCGGGGCATATGGATGATTTCATTAAAACCCGTGAGGACAATGGCGGCGTTCATCTGAACTCCGGCATCCCTAACCGCGCCTTTTACCTGGCGGCCACCGCCATTGGGGGCTATGCCTGGGAAAAGGCTGGCTACGCCTGGTACGATACGGTGTGCGATCGCAACCTGGCGCAGGACGCAGATTTTGCCGCCTTTGCACGGCTGACCATCTATCACGGAGAGAAACGCGCCGGCGGCGACGTGGCGGCAGCCATTGAACAGGCCTGGAAGAGCACAGGAGTACTGTAAATGCAGATCCCGGAACTGACGGATGACGCCGTGGTTGAGCTGGCCCGCGAGGGCGGCGTCGCTTTTATTCCTAAGCTGAGCGGCCTGCGGCGTATCGCCCTCTCGGAACTGAACGAGCAGCAGCGCCAGCGGGTGGTAGCGATCCTCGACCAGGCGCTGAACCTTGGCCAGCCGCCCGGCCAGGCATCATCACCGGGGCGCGGGGATCAGCGCTATTTTCGCATCCAGATCGTCTGGACCCGGCACAACCAGGCGCAGTATACCGACGTGATCCTACTGGTGCCGGAACAGGAAGCCCCGCCCTCGCTGGTAGATTTGTGGCGTAAGGGCGAAGACTGCGTCTGCGATTAAGCGCCGGGCAGGACGAACTCAACGCGCTTTTTCGAGATCAGGCCGTGGCCGTTCTGGCAGAAATAGTCCACCGCACCGCAGGCTTTTAACACCTCGAGCGGCTTATGGCACTCCGGGCAGCGCGCTTCCAGGGCAATATCCTGGTTGCAGTTTTCACAATGCGCCACGCCGTTTTGCGGTTCAATCTCCGCATGGCAATCCGGGCAGGTAATCGACATGATGACTCCTTGAAAGGATATTCAGTACGCTGTTGATTTTAACACGATGCGCTCAGTGGGGGCCACGTAGCTGTTGCTGTAATGTCAGCAGGCATGTTACTTCCTCCAGCCGACGTTGCGTTGTGCGGCTCACCTCCTGCGGGGCACGTTCAAACAGGCTCTGCTCCCCCAGGATATGCTCCGCCAGACAGTGGGCGTAAATCGTGCCGCCAAAACGCCAGCTCTGAACAACCTGCCCCTTATCAATGAGCTCCAGCACATCTTCCGCTCCGCGCCGGTCGTGGCTGAGGATACGGCCGTCACGCAGATAGAACCGCAGCCCTTTTTGCCCGCCGCTCGGCCCCGCATATTTGTTGAGCCAGATATCCACCGGCACGCCGCTAATCTGCCCCTGAAGATGCGCCTCGCCTTCCGCGGTGGTCAGGTCGCCTTTAGCGATATCGCGCCCCAGCCGATCTCTGGCAGTCACCACCTGCAAGGCCAGATCCCCACTGCCGCCCAGATAGCGCACCGTTTCGCGCATCATCGCCAGTACGTGCGTGCCGATATCGAGGATCACCCCATCCGGGTGGCGAAGCGTCCGGGTATCCGGCTCGCCGGTGGCAAAGTTAAGCGCGACAGGCTCCCCCGCCGCGTTAAACCCGCTCGGCTCCTGCAAAAAGCCCTCGATCCTGACGATGTCAGAGAAGGAGCCGATCAGCCCCAGACGTATCAGATGAATGCGCGCCATCCAGTGATCGAGCGCCAGCACCCGGGAGGCCGCCTCCGGCCTCGCCAGCAGCGATGTCAGTTTTTCGGCCTGGGCAAGCGTGGCGACAATCGGTTTTTCGACCACAATCCTCGATATGGAGGAGGCCAGCGCCTGCTCAAGCACATCCAGATGGTGTAGTGATGAGGTCGTGATAAAAAGCGTATCGAGGGGGCGGGCAAGGAGGTCGTCGAGCGCAGGAGATCGGGTGATGCCTGCAAGGGTCTTTGCGGGCTGGATATCAAACCCCACAGAGTGGAGTGAATCACCAAAGGTATTTTGTAGTGCGGGCAGGTAGGCGGTTTCAACCACCGCGCCAAGCCCGACAAATCCAATCTGCATCTGTTACCTCTTTCGTTGCATTGCCGGGGCGTAACACCGCCCCGGCCAGGAAAGGTCAGATTCAGGCGTTGGTTACGGGTTTCGGCTCACTTTTCGTTTGCGCATTTTCCAGCATACGACGCACCGGAACAATGAGCACCGTCAGAACAGCGGCACAAATCAGCAGGGCAATGGAGCAGCGCGCGAAGAGGTCCGGCAGCATATCCAGCTGGTCGGCCTTCACGTGCCCGCCAATCAGGCCCGCCGCCAGGTTGCCCAGCGCGCTGGCGCAGAACCACAGCCCCATCATCTGACCGCGCATTCTTTCCGGGGCCAGCAGGGTCATGGTCGCCAGACCAATCGGGCTCAGGCACAGTTCACCGAGGGTCAGCATCAGAATACTGCCCACCAGCCAGAATGGGGAGACACCCGCCCCACCGTTACTGAGGACATTCTGCGCCGCCAGCATCATCAGGCCAAAGCCCCCTGCCGCGCACAGAATACCGATCACGAACTTGGTGATGCTGCTCGGACGAATATTGTTTTGGGCCAGTTTAGGCCAGGCCCAGCTAAAGACCGGCGCCAGCAGAATAATAAACAGGGCGTTAATTGACTGGAACCACACGGCCGGGATTTCAAAATCGCCGATCATGCGATTGGTGTAGTCGTTCGCAAACAGATTGAACGAGGTCGGCTTTTGCTCGAACGCAGACCAGAAGAAGGCCGCAGAGACCAGCAGAATAAAGCAGACCAGCAGTCTGGCGCGCTCTTTCCGGTTCAGGCCGGCAAAGGCAAACAGCCAGATGAAGTAGAGCGCCACAGAGGCGGCAATCACATACACCAGCACGCTGGCCACGGCGACCGGGTTAATGACAATCACGCCCTGAGCAATCAGGGTAACAATAATCGCAATACCCACTGCCAGTGCCAGCAGCCAGCCGCCGACACCGTTTTTCTTCGCAACCGGGCTGTTCCAGGTGGAGTCCAGCCCCACTTCACTGTCATAGCGTTTCATGGCCGGTACGGCAAACAGGCGGAAGATGACCAGCGCCACCAGCATCCCGATGCCGCCGATACCAAAGCCCCAGTGCCAGCCGTGGGATTTAATCAACCAGCCGGAGATCAGCGGCGCGATAAATGACCCCATGTTGATGCCCATATAGAACAGCGAGAAGCCGCCGTCACGACGCGCATCGCCTTTCTTATACAGGGTGCCGACCATTACCGAAATACAGGTTTTAAACAGGCCCGAACCAAGGACAATAAACATCAGGCCGATAAAGAACAGGTTGTTACCCATCACCGCAGAAAGCGCAATCGACAGGTGGCCGAGCGCAATCAGGATCGAACCGTACCAGACCGCTCTTTGCTGGCCGAGCCAGTTATCCGCCAGCCAGCCGCCCGGCAGTGCGGCCAGGTACATGGTTCCGGCGAAGATACCGACGATAGCGGAGGCATTTTCACGCGCCAGCCCCATGCCGCCATCATAGACGGTGGCCGCCATAAAGAGGATCAGCAGCGGACGGATACCGTAAAACGAGAAGCGCTCCCACATCTCCGTGAAGAACAGCGCGCCGAGCGGATAAGGATGGCCGAAGAAAGTTCGGCTTTCGTTTTTATTAACAGAGGATTGCATAATTCTCCCGAGATGATGTGTCGTCGTACTTGTTAGCACCGGAAGTCAGCCGTCCCGTTAGCATTCGGGTGGCTTTTTTACATCCGGCGAAATGTTATTTAACCATTTGATAACCTGAAGCAACTTTTGTCCAGCCCCTGGTGCACCACCAAAAGATGAAAGTTCGACAATCGTCTTATTTCTTAGATTTTATGTTGGATAAACATGAATAGTGATTGACATCACATCAATAATTATTCGTTCCTGTCAGGCATAAAAAAACCCGCGACAGGCGCGGGTTTTTTGGCAGAGCAGCAAAGATTATTTGCTTTTCTTGATGTGTTTAATCAAACGCTTACGTTTACGCATCTGGTTCGGCGTCAGGGTGTTGCGTTTGTTAGCAAACGGGTTATCCCCTTCCTTGAACTGGATACGGATCGGCGTACCCATTACGTCCAGCGATTTGCGGAAGTAGTTCATCAGGTAACGTTTGTAAGAATCGGGCAGATCCTTCACCTGGTTACCGTGAATCACCACGATCGGTGGGTTATAACCACCGGCGTGCGCATACTTCAGCTTCACGCGACGACCACGCACCAGCGGTGGCTGGTGGTCTTCTGCCGCCATGGTCATGATGCGGGTCAGCATCGCGGTACCGACACGGCGGGTAGAGCTGTCGTAGGCTTCGCGTACGGATTCAAACAGGTTGCCGACGCCGCTACCGTGCAGGGCAGAGATGAAATGCACACGAGCAAAGTCGATAAAGCCCAGACGGAAGTCGAGGGTCTCTTTCACCTGCTCACGCACTTCATTGCTCAGGCCATCCCACTTGTTGACGACGATAACGAGTGAGCGCCCACTGTTGAGGATAAAGCCGAGCAGGGAGAGATCCTGGTCGGAGATACCTTCACGGGCATCGATAACCAGCATCACCACGTTGGCATCTTCAATCGCCTGCAGGGTTTTGATTACCGAGAATTTTTCCACTACATCGGTGATTTTGCCGCGCTTACGCACGCCCGCGGTGTCGATCAGCACATATTCACGCTCGTCGCGCTGCATCGGGATGTAGATGCTGTCACGGGTCGTGCCCGGCATGTCGTAGACCACCACGCGGTCTTCACCGAGAATACGGTTAGTAAGCGTTGACTTACCGACGTTTGGACGGCCCACAATCGCCAGCTTGATCGGCAGATCCTGTGGATTGAAGTCGTCTTCAGGCTCTTCTTCGCCCTCTTCGCTCTCTTCAAACTGCGCCCAGTATTCCGCGTCTTCATCCACCTCTTCTGGCGGGTTGATCTCATCAACAAACGGCAGCAGCGCGGTTTCCAGCAGGCTGGTCACGCCACGACCGTGAGAGGCGGCGATCGGGTAGATATCACCCAGGCCTAATGACCAGAAATCGGCCATCGCCTGGTCGGCATCGATACCGTCAGTTTTGTTCGCCACCAGGAACGTTGCTTTTTCACGTGAGCGCAGATGCTTGGCAATAGCCGAGTCGGCAGGCATCAGGCCCGCGCGCGCATCGACCATAAACAGCACGATATCGGCCTCTTCGATCGCCAGCAGGGATTGCTCCGCCATGCGGGTTTCCACGCCGTCCTCTGTACCGTCGATACCACCGGTATCGATACAGATAAACTCACGACCTTCCACTTCTGCACGACCGTACTTACGGTCACGCGTGAGCCCCGGGAAATCCGCAACCAGCGCATCACGGGTGCGTGTTAAACGGTTAAAAAGAGTGGATTTTCCAACGTTCGGGCGCCCGACAAGCGCGACCACAGGTACCATGTTTAAAGCCTCATAAAATTCGATATCACGTCGCATTTGCGGCGTTTTTTAAAAAATCAAAACGGCCCCTGAAGCAACAGGAGCCGTTGAGTATACTACAACCGCGGTGATTAACGCGTGATCGCGTACAGCGTGCCGTCTTTTGCCTGGATCAGCAGTTTACCGTCAACCGATACCGGCTCGGTCAGGAAGCCGGAACTGTCGACCTTCTCCTGCGCGACAAAACGACCGTTGCTCGGGTCAATCCAGTGCATATAGCCTTCGCTATCACCCACCACCAGGCTGCCGTTATAGAGTGCCGGCGCGGTCAGCAGACGGTGCAGCAGATCGCTTTGCGTCCACAGCGTCACGCCGCCTTCAGTGCTCAGGGCCAGCACGCGATCGTTCTGATCGACCAGGTAGATGCGGTTGCCGTCAACGATGAAATCGTTCACCGAGCCCAGCTCACGTTTCCACATGATTTGACCACTACGCAGATCCATCGCGGTCAGGTTGCCGTTATAGGCCAGCGCATACACAACGCCATTCACGATAACCGGCGTGGTATCGACGTCGCTCAGACGGTCGATTTCGGTCGGACCGGTAGCCTGAGAGATACGCTGCTGCCAGATCAGCTGACCTTGCTGCATCAGTACGGCGCTAACGCGACCGTTATCACCGCCGACAATGGCGGCGCCAAACGCGGTAGCCGGAGCCGATTCGCCGCGCAGGGAGAGCGCAGGCATATCCAGGTTCACGGTCCATTTCACCGCGCCGTCAGTTTCATTCAGCGCCTGCAGCTGACCGTTTGCGGTATGCACCAGCACCATGCCGTCGCTGACGACCGGACGAGAGAGCGATTCGCCCGCCACGCGGGTCTGCCAGGCAATGGAGCCATCGCTGGCGTTAAGAGCATAGACCTGTGCCTTCTCGCTGCCGATATAGACATGGCCACCAGCGACCGTTACACCACCGGAGAGCAGCGCAGGCGTGCGTGACAGCCAGCCGCTTTTTTCTGCGAGGTTAACCGACCACACTTCTTTGCCGTCGTCGGCATTCAGGGCTTTCACCGTGCCTTTACGGTCAGCCGCATAGACAACGCCGTCCGCAGAAGCCGGATGCAGGTTAGAGTAGAAATCACCAATCCCGTCGCCCACGGAGGTGCTCCAGGCGGTAGAAGGTTCAAACTGGTTTTCAACCGTCGGCAGTGGCGACATGGTCACGACATCTTCTTCACCGCTGAACAGTGAACAGCCGCTCAATAACGTAACGGAAAGCAGTCCTGGCAGAAGTAATTTACGCAATTGCATCGGGTCCCTCTCAGACGGACAAATTATTTATTTTCATCTGCAGCATTTCGCTCAGCGCTGGCGAGGCGTTACTTTTCACGCCCGCTTCCCACGCGCTGCGCGCGCCCTGTTTGTCACCTTTGCTCAGCAATGCTTCGCCACGCAGGTCGGCAACAATGGCGGCGTAACCTTCACCTTTAACGCTGTCCAGCGTTTTCAGCGCGTCGTCAGTTTTTTTCTGCTGAACCTGAATACGGGCGAGACGCAGGTTGATAACCGCTTTCAGATTATCGTCGCTTGCTGATGCCAGACCCTGCTGCAGCTGGGCTGCCGCTTTGTCCAGTTCATTTTTATCAACAAACTGCTGAGCCACTTCCAGGGAAGCCAGCGCACCGTAGGTGTTTTTGTTGTCTGCGGCAAATTTCTCTGCCGCCGCCAGCGTTTGTGGCTGATCGGCGCGGATTGCGCTAACGGTATTTTCATACTGTAAGGAAGAACCACGGGCAGAGTCGACCTGATGATTGTTCCAGTAACGCCAGCCCACCAGGGCGCCAACACCTAAAATGACCCCAACAGCCAGGGCTTTGCCGTTTTCAGCAAAGAAGCGTTTAAGTGCATCAACCTGGTCGTTTTCGTTCTCGTAAATTTCCACGCAGTCCTTCTCCTTAGCCCAGTAGAGTGCGCAAGTGCGCCGCAACGCCGTCCTGCGTTACCGTTGTTTGCTCACCAGAGCGCAGATCTTTCACTACCACTTCGCCGTTAGCCACTTCTGACTCGCCAAGTACCAGTGCGATACGCGCGCCCCACTTATCGGCACGGGCGAACTGTTTTTTAAAGTTGCCGCCGCCGTGGTTGGTCATCAGCTTAGCCTCCGGGAGCGCATCGCGCACGCGTTCGGCAAGCTGCATTGCCGCAGACTGCGTTTCCGCGCCTGAGGCTACCAGGTATATATCGACAACAGGATCGGCTTTAAATTCCGGATTAACTGCCTGAACTAACAAAACAAGTCGCTCAAGGCCCATGGCGAAGCCAACGGCAGGTGCTGGGCGACCGCCTAACTGCTCAACCAGACCGTCATAACGGCCACCGGCACAGACAGTCCCCTGGGAACCCAGGCTGGTAGTGACCCACTCAAAGACGGTGCGGTTATAGTAATCCAGGCCACGTACCAGGCGCTGGTTAACCGTATAGGTAATACCAGCAGCTTCCAGCAGTTTGCACAGACCAGCAAAGTGTTCGCGGGAGTCGTCATCCAGGTAATCACCCAGCGCAGGCGCATCGTTCAGCAGCGCCTGCACGTCCGGGTTCTTGGAGTCCAGCACGCGCAGCGGGTTGCTGTACATACGACGTTTGCAGTCTTCGTCCAGCTTCTCTTTGTGCAGTTCCAGGAAGGCCACCAGCGCATCGCGGTAGTTCGCGCGCGCTTCAAGAGAACCGATAGAGTTCAGCTCCAGCGTAACATGTTCGGCGATGCCCAGCGCACGCCACCAGCGCGCGGTAAGCATGATCAGCTCAGCGTCGATATCCGGACCCTGCAGGCCAAAGGCTTCGACACCCAGCTGGTTAAACTGGCGGTAGCGACCCTTCTGCGGACGTTCGTGGCGGAACATCGGGCCGATATACCACAGGCGTTGCTCCTGATTGTACAGGAGACCATGCTCGATGCCGGCGCGAACACAGCCCGCCGTACCTTCCGGACGTAAAGTCAGGCTGTCGCCGTTACGATCCTCAAAGGTATACATCTCTTTTTCAACCACATCGGTCACTTCGCCGATAGCGCGCTTGAATAACGGGGTCTGCTCTACAATCGGCAAACGGATTTCGCTGTAACCGTAGCTGCCGAGCACCTGCTTCAGGGTGCCTTCAATGCGCTGCCAGATGGCGGTCTCGGCAGGCAGATAATCGTTCATGCCGCGAATGGCTTGAATATTCTTTGCCACGTTTGTTCTCTTTCTATAGACAAAAATGAACCCTGGGGTTCATAACCGAAGGGTTCAATCATACACAGGAAGCATACCGCTTCCCATCACGTTATTTTTCGACCTGGTGCACGCTGATGCGCTGCGCTTCATCAAGCATGGTCGCTTTGGCGCGGATTCGGGCTTCAAGCTGATCGATCATGTCGCTATTATCCAGACGATCTTTGCGAACGCCATCTTCATAGAGACCACTTTTCTTGTTGCCGCCCGTTACACCAAGCGTTGACACCAGCGCTTCACCCGGACCGTTTACCACGCAGCCGATAATCGAGACATCCATTGGGGTGATGATATCTTCCAGACGCTGCTCAAGGGCATTCACGGTACCGATGACATCAAACTCCTGACGCGAACAGGTCGGGCAGGCGATAAAGTTGATGCCACGGGAGCGGATACGCAGGGATTTCAGAATATCGAAACCGACTTTGATCTCTTCGACCGGATCGGCGGCCAGCGAGACGCGCAGGGTATCGCCAATGCCTTCGTTCAGCAGCAGGCCGAGGCCAATGGCTGACTTCACCGCCCCACTGCGCGCGCCACCGGCTTCGGTGATCCCCAGGTGCAGCGGCTGATCGATCTGCTTCGCCAGCAGACGATAGGATTCAACGGCAAGGAAAACATCAGAGGCTTTCACGCTGACTTTGAATTGATCGAAGTTCAGGCGATCGAGATGATCCACATGACGCATGGCCGATTCCAGCAGCGCCTGCGGCGTCGGTTCGCCATACTTTTCCTGCAGATCTTTTTCCAGAGAACCGGCGTTTACGCCGATACGGATGGGGATGTTTTTATCGCGGGCGCAATCCACCACCGCACGAATACGCTCTTCGCTGCCGATATTGCCGGGGTTGATACGCAGACAATCGACACCGTATTCCGCCACTTTCAGCGCGATGCGGTAATCGAAGTGAATATCGGCAACCAGCGGAACAGAGACCTGCTGCTTGATGAGTTTGAATGCTTCTGCCGCATCCATCGTTGGCACGGAAACGCGAACAATGTCCGCACCTACGCGTTCTAACGCTTTGATCTGATTGACCGTCGCTTCCACATCCGTGGTGCGGGTGTTGGTCATCGACTGAACGGCGATGGGGGCACCATCGCCGATTGGCACATTTCCGACGTAAATACGTTTCGATTTTCTACGTGGAATAGGAGCCTGGTTATGCATGAAAAATCTCCCGCGTTGCCTGTCCGTTACTTACTGTGCTGCTGATTGTTCGGCATTTACGGTCAGACGCGCAACCTGGTTAGTTCTGATAAAACGGCTCAGATCGACAGGTTTACCCTGGAACTGGATCTGGACCGCAGCCGGAGCACCAATCTTGAGTTTGTACGGCGCCTGGCCTGTCAGGTTTAAATTACCGTCTTTACGCTGCAGACCGCTGAACAGCTTTTTGCCCGTCGCATCGGTCACTTCCAGCCAGCAGTCGGCGGTGAAGTTCATCACCAGCGCGTTCGGGTCAACAGGTGCTGCCGACACGCCTGCCGGATCGGCAGGTAAGGTCTGAGTGGCATCCGCCGTCGCTGCAGGTGCGGTTGCAGGTGCAGTCTCGACGTTAGCCTGAGAAGGCGACACCACCGCATTGTCTGCCGGTGCCTGCGCCGTCTGATCCGCGGCTGGCGCAGCAGTTTGCGCCGTTGCCATATCCTGAGTGCCGGTTGCTGGCGTCTGTGAATCGCTGGCGCTTGCAGAGGCGTCGGTATTCAGCGGGATGCTCTGGGCACCATCGCCCGCTGAGTTATTGAGCTCGGCGGAAGTTTGATCGGCCATGGTGGTGATCTCTTCCTGCTGCGCTTTATGGTTCTGCCACCACCACGCGCCCGTCAGGCCGATGACCACAAACAGCACCAGCCAGGTGAAACTCATCAGCCAGCCATCACGTTTTTTACGGCGTTTGCCCAGCGAAAAACTCTGCATCGGCGCGACTTTCGCCGCTCTGACCGGTGCCTGTTTTTCCATCATTGGCAGCAGTTCGTTTTCAGGGATATGAACCAGTTTCGCATAGGAGCGGATATAACCACGCAGAAACGTTGAAGCAAGATCGGCAGGAGCCTTATCTTCTTCAATATCGCGGACCGTGGAAACCTTCAGACATAAGCGCTCCGCAACGACTTGCTGGCTTAGTCCAAGTTGTTCACGGGCGTTACGAAGACGTACGCCAGTGGAAAGTGCTGCATTTTGGTCGTGAGTGGCTTCAGTATTCATTCGCTACAACTACTGGTACGTGAAAAGTGAGTATCCTGGCGCCGGTGAGTCACAATGCCACCTGCACCGCGAAACTTCTGGTCAGTTAACCTTAGTAACCCCGCCCAATGCTGTCAGGTTATCGTTGACAGAGGCGGTCTGGCAGTGAGGCTAAACTGTTGTTGCATCGTTACATACTGCCTCAAAGTCATATAAAACGCACCGTAATTATTACCCATATGCCGGCGCAATGACTGTTTATTCGCATCCGTAGCCGCCACGGCGCAATAGACGCGCCGTGACGGCATAATAATTACACGGACTTGATCGCGATGGCGTCGCCCTGCATGCGTTTACGCAGTGTGCGCTTGGTGCGGTCGATAACATCACCGGCCAGCTGACCACAGGCGGCATCAATATCATCACCACGGGTTTTACGCACGATAGTGGTAAAACCATACTCCATCAGAACCTTGGAGAAACGGTCGATACGGCTGTTTGAGCTACGGCCATACGGCGCGCCCGGGAACGGGTTCCATGGGATCAGGTTGATCTTGCACGGCGTGTCTTTCAACAGTGCCGCCAGCTCGTGGGCGTGTTCGGTACCGTCGTTGACGTGATCCAGCATGACGTACTCAATGGTGACGCGACCCTGGTTGGCGTTGGACTTCGAAATGTAGCCACGAACCGAGTTCAGGAAGGTCTCAATGTTGTACTTCTTGTTGATGGGCACGATCTCATCGCGGATGGTATCGTTTGGCGCATGCAGCGAAATCGCCAGCGCCACGTCAATCATATCGCCGAGCTTATCCAGCGCGGGAACAACGCCTGAGGTAGAGAGTGTGACGCGACGTTTGGAGAGGCCAAAACCGAAGTCGTCGAGCATGATTTCCATCGCCGGAACCACGTTGGTCAGGTTCAGCAGCGGCTCGCCCATCCCCATCATCACCACGTTGGTGATTGGACGGGTGCCGGTGATTTTTGCCGCACCGACGATTTTCGCCGCACGCCACACCTGGCCGATGATCTCTGACACGCGCAGGTTACGGTTAAAGCCCTGCTGCGCCGTGGAGCAGAATTTACACTCCAGCGCACAACCCACCTGGGAGGAGACGCAGAGGGTAGCGCGATCGTCTTCCGGGATATAAACCGTTTCAACACGCTGATCGCCAACCGCAATCGCCCATTTGATGGTGCCGTCAGCGGAACGCTGCTCTTCCACCACTTCCGGCGCGCGGATTTCGGCCACTTCTTTCAGCTTGTTGCGCAGCACTTTGTTGATGTCGGTCATCTCATCAAAGTTGTCGCTGCAATAGTGGTACATCCATTTCATGACCTGGTCGGCACGAAACGGCTTTTCGCCCATCTCTTTGAAGAACTCGCGCATCTGCTGACGGTTCAAATCCAGCAGGTTGATTTTTCCATTTTTATTCGGAACCGCAGGAATGGCGACTTCGGAGGTGTTAACTAATTCAGACATAATATATTCCGGCCTCGTTGTTACACGTTATGGCCCGTGGAGGGTTGAAAAGAAACGCCCCGGAAAGCGATCGGCTCATCCGGGGCGTTACATTGTACAAAGTCTGGTGCAGGGATGCCACGTTTGCACGCGGCATTTACGAAAATAATGTGTAAACGAAACCGTTATATTAACGGGTACGTGGACACACTTCGCCTTCCGCGAAGAAGTAGGCGATTTCGCGTTTAGCAGATTCTACGGAGTCGGAACCGTGGGTGCCGTTCTCGGTGAAGCTGTCAGCGTAGTCTGCACGCAGTGTACCTGCCAGCGCGTTGTCCGGGTTAGTGGCACCCAGCAGATCGCGGTGACGCTGAACGGCATTTTCGCCTTCCAGAACGGAAACCACGATTGGGCCAGAGGTCATGAACTCAACCAGGCCGTCGAAGAATGGGCGACCTTCGTGCTCAGCATAGAAACCGCGAGCCTGCTCAACGGTCAGATGCAGCATTTTGGTACCAACAATTTTGAACCCTGCCGCTTCAAAGCGCGCAAAGATGCTGCCAATAACGTTTTTTGCCACCGCGTTTGGTTTGATGATGGAAAAAGTACGTTCAATAGCCATGATTACCTCTGTGATTTGTTCTGTTGTTTTGCATTCATGCGAAATATATGGCGCGGATTATAATGAGCATTGGCGCCATTGCCTATGGATGCATGTAACATTTTTTTAAAATAAGACGAGTTTTAACAACAGATCCTCGTCAAAACACCTTTTATCTATTGCAGCGTGAAATCCACAGTCGCCACCTGCCCCGCCTCATCCATTACCAGTAGCTGATAATCTCCTGCATTTTCAAGCTGCAACGTATACATTCGCCCCTGGACATTCAGCGGTTCGCCATTAAGAAACCACCAGCGCGGTCCCTCGCTGCCGCTGACCAGCAGAGGCAGCGAGACGCGCGACTCCCCCGGCAAACGCTTAATCACTGCCCCCTGACGAATGCCGGAGAGCAGCAGCGGCGCCGGGAAGGTCTGACCGAGCGGCGGACAGGTTGCAGACGCGGGCGGGATGCGGGCAGACCGTCGCTCTGCCTGGGGCAGCCACGGCTCCAGCGGCAGCGGCCAGACGTCGACGCTTTTTTCCTGCGCCTGCGGGCAGTCTGCTGCCACCCGCTTACCGCTGTTATCCAGCCAGATCGGAAAATGAATGCCGCGGATGCCCTCCTGCTCCGGCAGTAACAGCGTCGGCGGTTGGCTCCCTTCGAGCAGCCACGTCGCGAGTCGACGGCGGCAGTTGCTGTCCCCGTCTGGCAGCGACTGCCCGCCCGGCCAGCAAATCACCCCGCGGCTAACGGAGGCCGGGCGCGGATCGCGCGGCAGACGCGCCTCATCCAGCGCCGATCGCGACTGCAGCAGGTTATTAACCTGATTCAACACCGGCACGGCGCTGGCAAAACCAAACTGCCCGGCCACCGGGGTGCCGTCCGGCCTGCCGGTCCAGACCCCGATGACGTAGCGCGCATTCAGCCCTATCGCCCACGCATCGCGATAGCCATAGCTGGTGCCGGTTTTTATTGCCAGGGGCACTACCTGAGCAAGCGCGCTGTCGGGTAACGGCTGCGCCTCACTGGCAAGAATGCGTCGGATGATCCACGCGGACCCAGGCGAGAGTAGAGGCCGTTCCAGCAGCGGGTCGTCGGGTTTCAGGCGCAGCTTCCCTGCCCGACCCTGACGGGCAAACGCGCTGTATGCCGCGGCGATATCCGCCAGACGCGCCCCGGCGCCCCCGAGAATCAGGGACAGGTTCGGCTGAGCCCCCGCAGGCAGGAGAAGCGGTAAACCAGCGTTACGCAGCATTCCGGCAAACTTTTTCGGCCCGTAGGCCTCCAGCACCTGGACGGCGGGCAGGTTCAGGGATCTCACCAGCGCCTCGCTCATGCTCACTGGGCCGTGAAAGCCGCTGTCAAAGTTACCCGGACGGTAATCGCCGGTGCGTCGCGGCACATCCTGCAGCAGCGAGGCGGGATGGATCAGCCCCTCATCCATCGCCAGGCCATAGATAAAGGGCTTCAGCACCGATCCGGGGGATCGGATCGCGCTGATCATATCCACATGGCTGAAGCGGCTGTCGTCGTTGATGTCGACCGACCCCACCCAGCCGCGCACCTTCATATCGGTATGATCCAGGACGATCATCGCCAGCGAGCTGCGGGGCGGCAGGCGGGATTTCCAGTTCAGGACCAGCTCCTCCAGCTGACGCTGCAGCGTGGCATCCAGCGTCGTCACCACTTTGCTGTCGCGGCTTTTGCCCAGCATCATGCGCGAGAACAGCGGCGCCAGCTGCGGCATCTGGCGTGGCGCCAGCCAGACGGGCTCTTCCTGTGACTCTTTGACCTGGCGGGCGGACCAGACGCCCTGGGATGCCATCCGGTTGAGCACTTTGTTACGCGCCGCCTCTGCCCGCTGCGGCCAGCGATCCGGTCGCAAACGGCTCGGCGCCTGGGGCAGAACGGCAAGCAGGGCGGCTTCGGAGTAGCTCAGTTGCGCAGGGGATTTTCCCAGATAGGCCCAGCTGGCGGCCCCCACGCCCTGTAGCGTGCCGCCAAACGGGGCGCGGTTCAGATAGAGCGTCAGGATCTCAGCTTTGGAGAGGTGCCACTCCAGCTGGAGCGCCCGCCAGAGCTGACGCACTTTGCCCCCCAGCGTACGGGAATGCGGATCCAGCAGTCGCGCCACCTGCATCGTCAGCGTGCTGCCGCCCGAGATCACCTTTCCGGCCAGCAGATCCTGCCAGGCGGCGCGCAGAACAGAGAATGGGTTAACGCCGGGATGATCCCAGAACCAGCGATCCTCATACTGGATCAGCGCCTCAAGATAGCGGGGTGAAACCTCTTCAATGGTGACCGGATAGCGCCAGATCCCGTCGCGATCGGCAAATCGCCACAACGGAATGCCCTTTTCATCCACCACCAGGCGGGCAGGGTTGACCTCGTGTAACGGCAGCGGCCACAGGCGATCGGCGGCCACGACAGCGCCCCATAGCAGAAGAAGCGCTCCCGCCAGCCACAGCCAGCGGGAGCGTAACAGAGAGCGGCGCTGCACGTTACGGAACGACAGTTAGCGGGCCGCTGGCCGCACCCGTTGCCCGCCACTGCGGTACGTACATGGATTCCACCATCGGTACCGGCACCGTGTAGGTTCCCGGGGTGACGGCACGGGCCAGATAGACCAGCGTCACTGTCTCATAATTTTTCACCGACACGGCGGCGACAAAGCGATCGTCGCGGAACTCCATATGCTGGATATCCGCCTGCTGCATCTGGTTGAGCAGGTTTTGTACCTCGCTGCCGCTCTCCTGCAGGCTGGCGCTGCTGCTGGCGAGGTTCTGGTTTTCCAGCTCCAGCCCCGCAGGCAGCAGATCCACCACCAGCGCATCCGGCACGTTCTTGCTGGCACGCACGGTCAGCCAGACCAGAACCAGCTCCCCGCTTTTCAGGGAGGAGAGCGACTTGCTGCTGCCATCGGTGGCCAGAATCTGCCGTTCAATTTTCAGCACGTTCGAGGCGGGCTGCGGCGCGTATTGTGGGTAGCCGCTGCTGTCCAGACGCACCCACAGCGGTGCAGTGCCGGTATTGGTCACCTGCAGGGCGGCCAGTTGATCGGCATTAAGATTTTGCACCTGCGGTTTGTCTCCCCGCATATTGCCTTCTTTAAACGACGTGGTGGCCTGCCACTCTCCGGTGAGTTTCTGTACGGAACGCCCCGCCAGGAACAGAGCGTTACTCTCCTGCGTTGAGAGCCAGCGCTGGCTGTACGCCTGCTCAGAAAGCACATTCAGCAGCGTATTCTGAGCGTTCGGCAGCAGTTTGTACTCTTCCAGCAGGCTGAGCATCATCGCGTTATCGCGAAGCGGGCTGCCGTAATCGGCCAGCCAGCTTTGCGTTTCGCTGCGCGGCGTTTTGATTGCCAGATCGAGCGCCTGCTGGCTGCGCGGCGCATCCCCCATCAGCTTCAGCGCCAGGCCAAGCTGCATCAGCGGCAGGCCCGATTTGGCCTGACCATGACGATCCCAGATTTCACGCAGCGCCCCCAGCGGCGCTTTTTGCTGACGAGCCAGCACCAGCGCGGCATAGGCCTGGATGGCAAATTTGCTGGCGGTGGTGTTCTCGCTGTAGCGGACAGCCATCATGCCCGGGTCCTGCAGATAGCGCAGCAGGCGGTTGTTGGCGTTGGTAATGGCCTCAGCCGGGACGCTGTAACCCTGCTCGCCCGCCCGCACCAGGAAATCAGTGACGTAGGCGGTGAGCCAGTACTCTTCCTCACCGTTTTTATCCCACAGGGCAAAGCCACCGTTGTCACGCTGCATCTGCAGCAGGCGGGAGATACCGATCTCAATAGCCGCGCGACGTTTTTCGTCGCTGTCACCCTTAATCCCTAACGCGCTCAACTGGGCGGCATTGGTATACAGAGACGGGAAGAGACCGCTGGTGGTCTGTTCCAGACAGCCATACGGATAGGCCTGCAGCTCACGAATGTAGCGGGCCAGGTTGAGCGGCGGCTTGCCGCTGAGCAGAAGCTGCCCCTGTAAAGTCACCGGCGAGAAATTCGCCAGGTGCTGTTCCGGCGCATGCCAGCTTTCGCCCGGATTGAGCATCGTGCCGGTGTTCACCGTCTGCGCCGGGAATGCCGGGCGCACGCCGATTTTCCAGCTCTTCTGCTGCGGGGCAAAGGTTTCGCCGGGCAGCGTCAGGCCGTTTACCTGCGCGACGATTTCGCCCTCGCCGTAACCCTCCAGCGCCCGCACCGGAATAAACAGCGTCGAGCGTTCACCCGCGGCCAGTGTAACCGGCTGCGGCTGGGCCCCTTCCAGCGCCAGATTACCGCCAGCGGTCAGGGCGACGTTCAGGGTCTGCGGACGATCGGTGAGGTTAGTCAGATCCAGCGTCAGCCTGGCGCTATCGCCGCTGGCCAGGAAGCGCGGTGTGTTTAGCTCGGTGATCACCGGTGCGGCAACGATGATTTTGCTCTCGCTACTGCCAAAATCATCATCGGTCCACGCCTGGGCCATCAGACGCAGCTCGCCGTTAAAGTCGCCAATGGGTAACGAGACGGTGCCCTCCCCGTTGGCGTCCAGCTCTACCGGCTGCGCCTGCTGGGCGATAATGGTGACGTGGTTAACCGGCGGTTTGCCGCCGCGCTTGAGCTCATCGCCGTCGCCGCCAAAGCGCAGCGACGCCAGACGCCCCTGGCCTTCAATCACCTGGCCGTAGATGTCGTAGATGTCCGCGCCATAGCGCTTCTGGCCAAAGAACGCCTGCCACGGATCCGGGGTGACGTAATCGGTAATGTTGAGTACGCCGCTGTCCACCGCCGAAACCAGCACGTTAATTTTCTGCGGGGTCGTCCCCTCTTTCACGCTGGCTTTCACTTTCACCGTCAGCATCTGGTCAGGACGCATTTTGGGCGGATTTTCCAGGGCGATGCTCAGGCGACGGTTCTCATCGCCCATCGGCAGATGCAGTAAGCCCACAGCTCGTTTTGGCGTGGCCGATTTGGATTTATCGCCGGGGCGAACCACCAGCGTGGAGAGGTAAAGATCGTGACGTTTCCAGGCTTTATCTACCGGGATCGTCATATCCAGCCCTTCAGCCGGGACGTCGATCTCTTTCCACCACAGCGGCCCTTCGCTGGATTCGATCATCGCGTAGCCTTTACCTGCCGCCGGGGCGGCAATGTGCAGCTTGATGGTATCCCCTGGCTGATAGGCCGGTTTGTCCAGCTTCAGGGTGACGCGATCTGGCCGGGCCGCGCCGGAGCCGTCGCTGTTATCCTGCCAGCTGTAGCCCGCCCAGAAGCGCACGCTGCTCACCGCCTCATCCGGGGCTTTCACCTCCAGACGGTAGGAGCCCCACTCCACCGGGAAGCTCACTTTCCCCGTTTCGCCCGCGGCCAGATCCAGCGCCTGCTCGCCTTCGATCAGATCTTTTTGATCAAACTGCGACTGCCAGCCGTCACTTTCCGACCAGGTCCAGGCGTAGTCCCGACGTTCGCGGATCAGGCGAACCTGCAGACCAGAAACGGCTTTTTTCGCCCCGCTGGCATCAGCGTAGACAATATCGAATCCGGCCTGGCTGTTCTCCTCCACAATCGGCTGGTTGACGGTGGTATCGGTGCGGTAGTCATAGACCGCTTTGCTGGCGAACTGCGGACGGATGCCCGGCAGGGTGGCCGCTGGCCAGACGGCCTGTTCCGCCCGGCGGGTCACCGGACGTCCGCCGGACTCCAGCAGGCTGGCCTGCAAAATAACCTGCAGCGGGGAGTGCGTCTCTTTCCACTGGCTTTCGCTGGTCACCTGACCCTGCCCTTGTTCGTCCAGGGTCAGCTGCACTTCGTCGAGGCTGCGGCTCAGGTTCTCTTCGGCGATATCGCCAAACTGGAAGCCCGGCAGTGCGGCCACGGCGTCACGCAGCGGGCGTAAAAAGAGCTGTCCTTGCAGGCTGTTGCCGTTGGCGGGAGCGCCGTACAGGTAATACCCCGTCACGTCGAACGCGACATCATCCTGCGGCGCAACCGGCGCTTTTTGCCCGGTAAGATTCAGCGCCATGCGCTCTGGCATAAAATCTTCGACGTGGAAATCCCACATCCGCTGCTGGTTATCGCCGGTACTGGCGCGCACATGCCACATGCCGGTCTGCGCCCCGCTATCAAGGGGATAGTTAAAGCGATAGAGACCGTTTTCCGGCTGGCTGACCACGGTACGTGCCACCTGGCCGTCCGGGCGTAATACCTCCAGCTTCACCGGCTGGTCGGGCAGCGGTTTGCCGTCGCTGTCGCGCAGCAGGCCGTTGAGGATCAACGTTTCGCCCGGGCGATAGAGATCGCGCGGACCAAACATAAAGAACTGCTTGTTCAGGCCTGGCGCGCCGGAGATGGCAAACTCCGCCAGATCCAGCGCCGGAAGGGTGAGATCCAAAAGCGTGGTCTGCCCATCTTTACGGGCGAGAAGCAGCGCGGCCGCTTTATCTGTTTGCAACGTCGCGTGACCGTCGGCATCGCTCGACGCCTGGGCCAGCGTTTGCCCTTTATCGTTAAGCAGCAGCACCTCAATGCCCGACTGCGCCGCGCCGTTCTCCAGGCTCTGGGTAAAGATATCCAGTCGGTTATGGTAGCGGTGGGCGGAGAGACCAATATCGCTGAGGGTAAAGAGCGTGGCGGCGTTGCTGTAGTTATAGTGCCCGGCCTGATTCATCACCGCGATGTAGACCCCCGCCTGCTGTAGCGGCTTGATCTCCGCCAGCGGCAGCAGCAGTTTCTCGCGGGTATTGCGCGCCGGGTTAAGGTCGAAGCGGCCGGTATAGACCAGATCGGCCATCTTCAGCAGGTTGTCAGATTCCCAGTTGGTAAGCGAACTGCGGTACTCCCACTGGCTGACGAACGCGGCCAGGGACTCGGGTTTGACCCGGTAGAAATTCACATCGACGTTGTTTACGTTCAGCGCCATTACCGGCAACCCTTCTACCACCTTGCCCGGCAGCAGCGAGCCGCGGCTGGCGAAGCCCACGGTCGGCTCAATATCGCGGGTGGTGATGGTTTTTTCGATATCGCTGCCCAGCGTGGCTTTATTCAGCCCAAGCAGCGCGCCCTCGACGGTGACCACCAGATTCCGGTTTGGCTCCAGATGGCGCAGGCGCAGCTCCTTCAGGTTAGGCGCCAGCTCCCATGCCCCATCAACCTTGCCGCTTTTTTTGTCCACCACGTGCACGGTGCGGGCGAAATCCTGGGCGGGATCGAGGGGAACCGAGAAGGTCAGCACCAGGGCTGCCGCGCCGTCGAGCTGGAGCTCTGAAGCATCCAGCAGGGTCAGCGCCTTGCCCTGGCTCTGCGCTGCCAGTTTTTCCAGCGTGGCGCCGTCAGGCTTCGCCGGGACAGTCGGTTGTGTGGTGGATGCAGCCGCCGCAGCGGGCGCCTGGGGTTTGGGCTTATCGTCACTGTTGTCACAGCCGATAAGCGCCAGTGAAGTGAGCAGCGCTAATGAAAGTGCGGCGAAGCGAAACGGTTTCATCCTTTATCCCTGGCCTCTCGGGCCTGTTGGTCGTCGTCGGGGTAAGTATTATCCGCAAGTTTCATTAATACAAAAGCACTCAATCCAATTACGGACAGCACCTCGCAAAATAATTATCAGCATTAAAAATTCCGCTGCTACGGCGATCACAGCGCATAAGGTTACATGTAACCTTTAACGTCATTTGTTTTTAAAACAAGAAGATATATGGATAAACCGGCGTTCCCACTGCTAGTTTTACTCTCAGACGCACCTTGAGTGCGCGGTTCAATAAGAGAGAACATGATGAAACGAGCCGTGAACGCCCTACAAAATTTCGGAAAATCATTATACGGACCGGTACTTATCCTGCCGATTGTCGGTCTGTTTATTGCCTTTGGAAACGTGCTGGGTAACGGTGGTCTTGCCGGCTATCTGCCATTCCTCGGCCATCCACTGATCCAGAGTATTGGCCAGCTGATCGCCAAATCCGCCGTCTCGGTGCTGGTTAACCTCGCGCTGGTGTTCGCCGTGGGGATTCCCATTGGTCTGGCAACACGTGACAAAGGTTACGCGGCGCTGATTGGTCTGGTGACCTTTGTGGTGTTTATCAACGCCATGAACGTCACGCTGCAACTGCAGGGCGCGCTGGCCCCTGCGGAGCAGATGAAAGCCGCCGGACAGAGCATGGTGCTGGGGGTACAGGTGCTGGAGATGGGCGTGTTCGCCGGGATCCTCACCGGGGCGCTGTCGGGCTACCTGTATAACAAATACTCCGGGGTGCAGTTTAACGGCGCCATGGCAATCTACTCCGGCCACTGCTTTGTCGCCATTATTATGCTGCCGGTCTCAATGCTGCTGGGGGTGGTGATGAGCGAGCTGTGGCCGTTTGCCCAGCACGGGATCAGCACGATGGCCTTAGCAATAAAAGGTTCCGGACCGTTTGGGGTGGCGATTTACGGCTTCCTTGAGCGCATCCTGGTGCCGACCGGCCTGCACCATCTGGTTTATACCCCCTTCCTCTATACCGAACTGGGCGGTACCCAGGAGGTCTGCGGCGCTACCTACCAGGGCGCGCGTAATATCTACTTCGCCGAGATGGCCTGCCCGGATGTGAAGCAGCTCAGCAGCACCGTGGTCTGGGATGCTCGCGGTATCAGCAAGATGTTTGGCCTGCCTGCCGCCGCGCTGGCGATGTATGTCACCGCGAAACCGGAGCGTAAAGCCGCGGCGAAAGCGATTCTGATCCCGGCGGCGCTCACCTCGTTGCTGGTGGGCGTGACCGAACCCATTGAGTTCTCCTTCCTGTTTGTCGCCCCGCTGCTGTTTGTGGTGCATGCGGTGCTGACCGGGATTGGCATGATGCTCTTCTCCCTGTTCGGCGTTCACGCCATCGGCGCCAATGGCATCATCGATTTTATTCTCTATAACCTGCCGCTGGGCACGGAGAAGTCTAACTGGCCGATGTACATCGTGGTCGGGCTGATCATGTTCACCGTCTACTTCGTTGTCTTCCGCTTCCTGATCCTGCATTTCCGCATGAAAACGCCGGGACGCGAGGAGGAAGATCAGGAGACCCGTCTGTACAGCAAGCAGGAGTATCAGGCGAAGGGCAGCAATAATGGCCTGGGCGAGGCGATTGTGGTCGGCCTCGGCGGACGTGAAAACATCGAGGTAGTGGACAACTGCTACACCCGCCTGCGCGTCACGGTGAAAGATGTCGCCGTCATCGACGAGCCGCGGCTCAAGGCGACGGGCGCGAAAGGCATTATCAAACAAGGTAACAACGTTCAGGTGGTCTACGGGCTGCATGTCAAAAAAATGCGAGAAGCGGTCGAGACGGTTCTCTGAAGGAGATAAACATGATTACACCCCCATTCATTCTCTCTATCGCCGGTGGTGGCAGCACCTATACGCCAGGAATTGTGAAAAGCCTGATGGTGCAGCTGGACAAATTCCCGCTGGCGGAAATTCGCCTCTACGACATCGACGCCGCGCGGCAGGATACCATCGCGCCGGTGGTGGAGAAGGTGATTCGCGATCACAGTCAGAGCATCAAATTCACCGTCACCAGCGACCCGGAAGTGGCCTTCAGCGGTGCCCATTTCATCTTCGCCCAGATGCGCGTGGGTCAGTACAAAATGCGCGAGCAGGATGAGAAGATCCCGCTGCGTCACGGCGTGGTTGGCCAGGAGACCTGCGGCCCGGGCGGGCTGGCGTATGGCTTACGCACGATCCTGCCGATGGTTGAACTGATCGACATGGTCGAGCGCTATGCGCATGAAAAAGCGTGGATCGTTAACTACTCCAACCCGGCGGCCATCGTCGCAGAGGGTGTGCGCCGCCTGCGACCTGACGCCCGGGTGCTGAACATCTGCGATATGCCGGTCGCGGCGATGCGCAATATGGGGGCCATTCTGGGCGTGGATCGTCACAAGCTGGAGGTGGATTACTTCGGTCTGAACCACTTCGGCTGGTTTACCCGCGTGCTGGTGGATGGCGAAGATAAATTGCCGGAGCTGCGCCGCCATGTCGCCAGATTTGGCCTGCTGACGGAAGATGCGGCTAAAACCGACCCGCAGCACTCCGATCCATCCTGGGTGAAAACCTGGCGCAACATCAAGCCGATCATGGATAACTTCCCGGAGTATCTGCCTAACCCCTATCTGCAGTACTACCTGATGCCAAACCAGATCGTGGAGCACCAGAACCCGGACTATACCCGCGCCAACGAAGTGATGAACGGTCGCGAGAAAAAGCTGTTTGCGGCTGCGGAAGAGTATAAACAGACCGGGATCCTGCCGGATGCGTTCCACGTGGGGGTACACGGCGAGTTTATCGTGGATGTGGCCCGCTCGCTGGCGTTTAACCTGCGTCAGCGCCATCTGGTGATGGTGGAAAACCGCGGGGCGATTACTAATCTGCCGTATGACGCTATGGTTGAAGTGCCGGCCTATATCACAAGCGAAGGGCCAGAGCCGATCCGCATCGGCCAGGTACCGCTGTTCCACCAGACCCTGCTGCAACAACAGCTGGCCTCGGAGCAGTTGCTGGTAGAGGCCACCATCGAAGGCAGCTACGAGAAAGCGTTGCAGGCGTTCACCCTGAACCGCACCGTGCCAACCATGGAGCATGCCAAAGCCATTCTGGACGAGATGATCGAAGCTAACCGTGAATACTGGCCTGCATTGCAGAAAGCGTGGCAGGACGGAGAAGCGGTGAAAAAATAAGGGCTTGCTCGCGAGTTGAACGTGGTTCCCTTGTCGGTGTCAGAAAAAACACCGACAATCCATTATTGGATTCATTTATGGAGGCAACCATGTCCACCTCATATTTTGTCGCAGCCGACTGGCTGATTGAGCACAGTGACGATCCTGAAGTCCAGATCCTCGACGCGCGCATGGCGCCGCCGGGTCAGGAGCATCGTGACGTTCCCGCGGAATACCGCGCCGGGCATCTGCCGGGGGCGGTATTTTTTGATATTGAAGCCCTCTCCGATCACACCTCTCCCCTGCCGCACATGATGCCGCGCCCGGAAGCGTTTGCGGTCGCCATGCGCGAGCTGGGCGTCAGCCACGATAAGCATCTGGTGATTTATGATGAAGGGAATCTCTTCTCCGCACCACGGGCGTGGTGGATGCTGAAAACCTTCGGCGTGGAAAAAGTGTCGATTCTGGCGGGCGGGCTTGCGGGCTGGCAGCGGGCGGAGCTCCCGCTCCAGCAGGGCGATGTTTCCCTGCCGGACAGCGATTTTGAAGCCACCTTCGACGCCGGGGCGATCAAGCGCGTCACCGACGTGCTGCTGGCGAGCCACGAACAGACCGTACAGATTGTCGATGCCCGCCCTGCCCCGCGCTTTAACGCCGAGGCCGACGAGCCGCGCCCTGGCCTTAAGCGCGGCCATATCCCAGGCGCACGTAACGTGCCCTGGGGCGATCTGGTGTTTGAAGGCGAGCTGAAAACCACCGATGAGCTGCGTGAGATTTTTGCCCGTCAGGGTGTGGATCTGCATCAGCCCATCGTCACCAGCTGCGGCTCGGGCGTCACCGCCTGTGTGGTGATCCTGGCGCTGGCTACCCTCGGCAAAACCGACGTGACGCTCTACGACGGGGCGTGGAGTGAATGGGGTGCCCGGGACGATCTGCCGGTTGAACCGGCGCAGTAATGGATAACCGCCTGGCGACATTGTTATCGCGCGGGGAGACCCTGACCCGCGCGGAATATCGCGTGCTGGCCCATCTGACCGGGCATCCACTGCTGGTGGGTCAGATCACGGTGCGGGAGCTGGCGCAGGCGACCTTTGTCTCTACCGCCACCATTATGCGCCTCTGCCGCAAGCTGGGGTTTAGCGGCTTTAGCGAGTTCATCTGGCACTGCAAGCAGCTATTGAGCGACACGCCGCACATTGCCGCCGAAAGCCGTCAGCCTGCGGAGTTGCCCGCGCTGTTCAATCAGTTTATCGCCAACTATCAGCAGACCTTTCAGTGGGCGACGGCGCAAAAGCGCCACTATTTTGCCGAACTGCTGCGGGAAAAAGAGAGCTTCTTTCTCTACGGGGCGGGCTTTTCCTATCTTTTTGCCGAGTACCTGACCAAAAAATTGCAGGTGCTGGGCAAGACGGCCTTTATCTCCGGCCCGGGCGACAGCCGTAATATCTTTCTCAGCAACGCCTCGCGCTATCAGGTCTTCATCGCAGTCTCGCGCAGCGGGGAAACGGAACAGGTTCTGGATAAGGCGCGCATTGCGCAAAACGTGGGGATGACGGTGGTGGCTTTTACCCGCGCGTCGGCGAATAGCCTGGCGGGGATGGCGGATCTGCATTTTGCTTTGTACGACGAAGCGGTGCATTTCGCCGCCGAAGCCGCAGGGGTGACCTCGTTTGAGTCGAACCTGGTGCTGCTGATGGATTTACTGCTGCTGGAAGCAACGGGGTGAGTGCCACCCCGTAAGATTCAGATAATGCGGTTGTTTTTGAAATCGCGCAGGAAGCCACCCCAGCGGCGCTCATAGAACGGCGTGATGTGCTCGGTGATAAAGTGGCTGATGCCCTTCTCCCCCGCCACTACCCGGCAGATATCGATCGGCTCGTCGCCCGGCAGGGTGTCGGTCGCCACGCTGCCCGCGGCCTGAATGATGTCGTCGATCTCGCCATCCGCCTCGATACCAATCAGCAGTACCGGCTGTTCGTCAGCCTGCTCTTTGATGGAGCAGAGAAACGCGCGCTTAACCGGCTTGAGGGTCTGGAAAAGGGTGGTCAGGGAGTCGATCATCTGCGCCGGTGGCTCGGCCACTTCCGACAGCAGCAGCGACTCGCCGCCCTCCAGCACCTCCTGGGTGCTAAGCGGGTTGCCCTCTTCGCCAATCAGATGGCTGATTTCACGCGGGGTGAACTCTTTCCCGGTCGGCAGTTTGGCATTCAGAAACAGGGTTTCGCCCAGCGTCATCTCAAACAGGGTGCGCACCGGCATCACCACGAACGCCTGCTCATCTTCAACGGCTTGCTGTAAGGCCTCAAGGGAGGAGAAGAACGGGATCACCGAGGTGCCGTCGTCTTTTTCCCAGTGCAGCAGATCCAGGGCGCTGTCCTCAACAACCTGCTCGCCTTCCGCCGCCGTACCGGGCACCCAGACGGTGGACTCCAGCAGCGCGCGGAAGAATGCCGGACGATGGGCGGGCTCGGTGGCCGCTTTCTCCAGCAGGGTTTCTAATTCGTTTTTGGTTTCTGACATAGTTTCACTACTTCAAAAAACGCCGGGTGGCGCTTTGCTTACCCGGCCTACAACACCCGTAGGCCCGTGCAAGCGCAGCGCCGCCGGGCAAGCTAATTACTCTGCCGTCAGCAGGTTCGCAATGGTACGCACGCCCAGACCGGTCGCACCCGCGGACCACTGTTCAACCGCCGCTTTACGGTAGGTCGCGGAGCAGTCGATGTGCAGCCAGCCTTCGCGATAGTTCTCGACAAAGTGCGACAGGAAACCGGCGGCGGTGCTTGCCCCTGCCGGATAGGCCGCGCTGGCGGTATTGTTCAGTTCGGCAAAGTTCGACGGCAGCTGGCTGCGGTGGAACTCGGCCAGCGGCAGACGCCAGAACGGCTCGTTCTCGGCGGCGGCGCTCGCCAGCAGGCGGTTTGCCAGCTTATCGTCGAAGCTGAACAGCGCGTGGTAGTCGTTGCCCAGCGCGGTTTTCGCCGCCCCGGTCAGGGTCGCCATGTCGATAATCAGCTCTGGTTTTTGCGCCGAGGCATCGATCAGCCCATCCGCCAGCACCAGACGGCCTTCGGCGTCGGTATTCATCACTTCAACGTTTTTGCCGTTGCGGTAGCGAATGATGTCGCCCAGCTTAAAGGCGTTACCGCTGACCATGTTGTCGGCGCAGCAGAGCCAGAGCTTCACGCGTTTGTTCAGGCCGCGGGTGATGGCAAAGGCCAGCGCACCGGTGATGGTCGCCGCGCCGCCCATGTCGGACTTCATGGAGTCCATGAACGCGCTCTGCTTCAGGCTATAGCCGCCGGTGTCAAAGGTAATGCCCTTCCCGACCAGGCAGGCGAATACCGGGGCCGCTTTATCGCCGGTTGGGTTGTAGTCCAGCGCCAGCAGCACCGGCGGGCGCTCAGAGCCGCGACCCACGGTGTGGATGCCCATATAGTTCTGCTCGCGCAGATCTTCGCCTTTGGTGATGCGGTAAGAGACGTTGTCGCCCGCCACCTTGCTCAGCAGATCGACAGCACGCTGCGCCAGCTGCTCCGGACCCAGCTCTTCCGCCGGGGCGTTGATGGTGTCGCGCACCCAGTCGATAATGGTCAGACGGCTTTCCAGCTCGCGCTTGCCGGCTTCGTCCAGATTAGCCCACTCAATTTTACGGCTGCCTTTTGGCCCTTTATAACCGGCCCAGAAGGCCCAGCTACGATCGGTGTCCCAGCCTTCGCCGTCGAGTAACACATGTTTAATGCCCAGGCCGTCAATTTTACGCGCCGCGCGCTGGATCAGGCCTAAATCGTCGCTGCCGTTCAGGTGCAGGGTAATACCGTCGTTGTTGATGCTGTAAGTGGCTTTTTCACCCCAGCGCGCATCGGCAGGCTGAGTAGAGAGCGTAATCTTCATCGCTTCGGTCATTTTATTTTTCCTTATTAGCAACAAGCAAACGGGCCGCCTGAAGGCAGCCCGTTACGTTTTTATTCTGCTTCGTCCAGCCAGACTAACAGAATCGCCTCCAGAATTTTTTCATTGGATGCGTTGGGATCGTCGTCAAACTCTTCCAGATCGCAAATCCACTGATGCATATCGGTGAAGCGTACGGTCTTCGGATCGAGATCCGGGTTGGCGTCGTACAGCGCCTCGCCGATTTCACGGCTGTCTGTCCACTTCAGTCCCATATTAATGCTCGCGTGCGTGGTTAAGCGTATAACGCGGAAGTTCGACCACCAGATCTTCATCGGTGACGCGCGCCTGACAGCTCAGACGGCTTTCCGGCTCCAGACCCCATGCTTTATCCAGCATGTCGTCTTCATCTTCTGTGCTCTCCGCCAGGGAGTCAAACCCCTCGCGGACGATGCAGTGGCAGGTTGTGCAGGCACAGGATTTTTCACAGGCGTGTTCCACTTCAATACCGTTACGCAGGGCAACGTTAAGGATGGTTTCGCCGGTCTCAGCTTCCAGAACTGCGCCATCCGGACAGAGGTCCGCATGTGGCAGAAAAACAATCTTTGGCATATTAAACCTCGTCCACGGAGTGGCCTTTCAGCGCGGTACGGACAGACTGGTCCATACGACGAGCGGCAAACTCCTGGGTTTGTTTATCAACGTTTTTAATCGCTTGTTCTATGGCGTCAGCATCATTGCCTTCGGCCACCGCAATCAACTGTGCGACGGCATCGTCAATGGCCTGACGTTCAGCGGCGCTTAGCAGCGCGGCATCAGCAGTGAGTGCGCTATTCAGGCTTTCCAGCACGCGTGCGGCTTCGACTTTCTGTTCGGCCAGCATACGCGCCTTTACATCCTGCTCAGCAAAACTCATTGAGTCCTGAATCATGGTGGCGATCTCATTATCGGTCAGACCGTAGGACGGTTTCACCTGAATGGAGGATTCGACACCGGTCGATTTTTCCATCGCCGTGACGCTCAGCAGGCCGTCCGCATCCACCTGGAAGGTCACGCGGATGTGCGCCCCGCCTGCAGGCAGCGCCGGAATGCCGCGCAGGGCGAAACGCGCCAGCGAACGGCAGTCCTGAACCAGCTCGCGCTCACCCTGCAGCACGTGGATCGACATTGCAGTCTGGCCATCTTTAAAGGTGGTGAACTCCTGCGCGCGGGCCACCGGAATGGTGGTGTTACGCGGGATCACTTTCTCCACCAGGCCGCCCATGGTTTCTAACCCGAGGGAGAGCGGGATGACATCCAGCAGCAGCATTTCGCTGTCCGGCTTGTTGCCGACCAGAATATCGGCCTGGATAGCGGCGCCGATAGCGACCACTTTATCCGGATCGATAGAGGTTAATGGCGTGCGGCCAAAGAACTCGCCCACGCGCTCACGCACCAGCGGCACACGGGTTGAACCGCCGACCATCACCACCTCCAGCACCTCTTCGGCTTCCACGCCCGCATCTTTCAGCGCGCGGCGGCAGGCCAGCAGGGTGCGTTTCACCAGCGGGGCAATCAGTTCATTGAACTGCTCGCGGCTGATGTCGCCTTTCCAGCCCGCCACCTCAACGGTCACGGAGGAGGCATCGCTGAGGGCGATTTTGGCGGCAATGGCCGCATCCAGCAGCTCGCGCTGGACGCGCAGGTCGCTGCGATCGGCAATCCCCGCCTGCTCGCGGATGTGATCCGCCAGCAGATGGTCGAAGTCGTCACCGCCGAGGGCAGAGTCGCCGCCGGTCGCCAGCACTTCAAACACCCCTCGGCTCAGGCGCAGGATGGAGATATCAAAAGTCCCGCCGCCGAGATCGAATACCGCGATCACCCCTTCCTGGCCGGAGTCGAGACCATAGGCAATGGCGGCCGCGGTCGGCTCGTTGAGCAGACGCAGCACATGCAGGCCCGCCAGACGCGCGGCATCTTTGGTGCCCTGACGCTGGGCGTCATCGAAATAGGCCGGCACGGTGATCACCACGCCATCCAGCTCGCCTGAAAGGGTCGCGGTGGCGCGGGCGGCCAGCGCCTTGAGAATATCGGCAGAGACGCGGATCGGGTTCAGTAACCCTGCGGCAGTGGCGATCATCGGCAGGCCATTTTCACTTGCCTGCAGCTGATACGGCAGATGGGGATAACGGTTCTGGATATCCGCCAGCGAGCGGCCCATCATGCGTTTTACCGAGCTGATGGTGTTGGCAGGATCCTGCGCGGCATTGGCGCGGGCATCGAAGCCCACGCTGTGGCCCTGAGGCTGATAGTGGACCACAGAAGGCAACAGATGTTGACCCTGCGCATCCGCCAGCGTCTCAGCCTGGCCGCTGCGCACGGTCGCCACCAGCGAGTTTGTGGTGCCTAAGTCGATGCCCACCGCCAGACGACGCTGGTGCGGTGCGGCACTTAAACCAGGCTCACTAATTTGTAATAAGGCCATAATCGCTTCCGAAATTAAAAATCGAGCAGCTTTTCTTCGAGTTGTTCAGCACTGCTTCGCAGTTTATCGAGAAAACGCAGCTTGCGAACGCTGTCCGCTGCCACGTCCCACGTCTCGTTATTCAATTGGTTAACCATCTGCTGATGGCGGGTATCGAACATCCCTTTTACGCGCTTGATAAAGCGCTCCAGACGGGCTTCGTCTTTGGCCTGTTCAATCTCATCCAGCTCTTCACGCAGCTCCAGCTGTTCCATCAGGAACGCGGTGTCGCGGACGGTGTGTTGCTCACTGGAGAGATCAAACCCGTGACGCGAAAGCAGATATTCTGCCCGGCTCAGCGGATTGCGCAGGGTTTGCCACGCCTGATTGATGGTCGCAGAGTGCTGCACCGCCGCCAGTTGTTCCGCCTGCGTACCGCTGGCGAATTTATCCGGGTGATACTGACGTTGCAGATCCTGGAAACGGGCCGCCAGCGCCTGAGTATCAATTTCATACCCGGCTGGTAACCCAAAGAGGGTGAAGTAATCCATAACAATCTCAGGGTTAGCTGATTAAAGCAAACCCCACACACAGCCTGGCTGCGGTGGGGTTAACAGGTGATGCGCAATTATACGTGGAAGCTTTCGCCGCAGCCGCACTCGTCTTTCACGTTCGGGTTGGTGAACTTAAACCCTTCGTTAAGACCTTCTTTAACAAAGTCCAGCTGAGTGCCGTTCAGGAACTGCAGGCTTTTACCATCGACCACCACCTTCACGCCTTTGTCTTCGAACACGGTGTCTTCCGCCGCAGGTTCGTCAACAAATTCCAGTACATACGCCATACCGGAACAACCGGAGGTGCGTACACCCAGTCGCAGGCCAAAGCCTTTGCCACGGTTTGCCAGGAAGGCGCTTACTCGCGCGGCAGCGCTGTCGCTAAGGGTAATCGACATAACAACCTCAACTAATTATTTTGCTTCACGTTTGCTTTTGTAATCCGCAATTGCGGCTTTGATCGCATCTTCCGCCAGGATAGAGCAGTGAATTTTCACCGGCGGCAGTTCGAGTTCGTCAGCAATATCGGTATTTTTAATCGCCTGCGCTTCGTCCAGAGACTTGCCTTTCACCCACTCGGTAACCAGGGAGCTCGACGCGATTGCGGAACCGCAACCGTAGGTCTTGAAGCGCGCGTCTTCAATGATACCTTCATTGTTGACTTTAATCTGCAACTTCATCACGTCGCCACACGCTGGTGCACCCACCATGCCGCTGCCCACGCTGTCGTCGCTGTTGTCGAAGGAGCCCACGTTACGTGGATTCTCGTAATGATCGATAACTTTTTCGCTGTATGCCATGCTGAATTCTCCTTACAAACCGATTAGTGATGTGACCATTCAATGCTGTTCAGATCCACGCCTTCTTTGTACATTTCCCACAGTGGAGAAAGATCACGCAGACGGCCAATGGAGTTGCGAACCAGTTGGATGGTGTAGTCAATCTCTTCATCGGTAGTAAAACGACCTAAAGAGAAGCGGATAGAGCTGTGTGCCAGTTCGTCGGTCATGCCCAGCGCACGCAGTACGTAGGACGGCTCCAGGCTTGCGGAAGTACACGCAGAACCGGAAGAGACGGCCAGGTCTTTCAGCGCCATGATCAGCGACTCGCCTTCAACATAGTTGAAGCTGACGTTGAGGATATTTGGTGCGCCCTGCTCGAGATCGCCGTTCAGGTAGACCTCTTCCATATCCTTCACGCCTTCCCACAGACGGTTGCGCAGCGTACGCAGGCGCGCCATCTCGGTTTCCATCTCTTCTTTGGCGATACGGTAAGCTTCACCCATGCCCACGATCTGGTGAACAGGCAGCGTACCGGAACGCATGCCGCGCTCGTGACCACCGCCGTGCATCTGGGATTCGATGCGGATACGTGGCTTACGACGCACGTACAGCGCGCCGATACCTTTCGGGCCGTAGATTTTATGGCCGGAGAAGGACATCAGGTCCACTTTCAGCTGGCTCAGATCGATAGGCAGTTTGCCCACGCTCTGGGTCGCATCCACGTGATAGATAATGCCGCGCGCACGGCACAGCTCGCCGATTGTCGCGATATCCTGCACCACGCCGATTTCGTTGTTAACGTGCATGATGGAGACCAGAATGGTGTCGTCACGCATTGCCGCTTCGAGCTCTTTCAGGTCGATGATACCGTTGCGCTGCGGAGCGAGGTAGGTTACTTCAAATCCTTCACGCTCCAGCTGACGGCAGGTATCCAGCACGGCTTTGTGTTCAGTTTTGCTGGTGATGATGTGCTTGCCTTTTTTCTGGTAGAAATTAGCGGCACCTTTAATCGCCAGGTTATCGGATTCGGTTGCGCCAGAGGTGAAAACAATTTCACGCGGGTCGGCACCAACCAGCTCGGCAATCTGGTTACGGGCGATATCTACCGCCTCTTCAGCATGCCAGCCAAAACGGTGTGAACGGGAAGCTGGGTTACCAAAGTTTCCGTCCAGGGTCAGACACTGCATCATTTTCTCGGCAACACGCGGGTCCACCGGCGTGGTTGCGGAGTAGTCGAGATAAATCGGTAATTTCATTGCTCTATAAACTCCGTACATCGCTTCAATGCAAGGAATCAGGCAACCGGCTGGATGTACGACCGAGTACACGGGGCGTTACGCCCCGGCCTGATTCTGAAATACTTATCTTTTTATTACGCGCGTAATTTGACGTCGATAGCGTCCTGCGCGCGGGTATTACGATGGGAATCGTGGCTGTGCTGACGGCCTGATACATCCAGAACTTCCTGGTTATTTACCAGCTCACCGAGGGTGATATTGTTCAGGAAACCGGTCAGACGGTCGCTCAGATCGCGCCACAGCGCGTGCGTCAGGCATTTGTCGCCGCCCTGACAGCCGCCTTTACCCTGGCAACGGGTCGCGTCGACGGATTCGTCAACTGCGCTAATCACTTCACCAACCGCAATACTGCCCGCGTCTTTACCTAACAGATAACCACCGCCAGGACCGCGAACGCTGGAAACCAGGCCATTTTTACGCAGTCGGGAAAAAAGCTGTTCCAGATAAGAGAGGGAGATTCCCTGACGTTCAGAAATATCAGCCAATGGAACCGGGCCCGCTTCGGAGTTGAGCGCAACGTCCAGCATCGCGGTCACGGCATAACGCCCTTTAGATGTCAGTCTCATGTCTTACTTAACCTCAAACTCGCCCCTGCCCGGGGTTTTTTATTGTAAAGTGGGGGTATTGCATAGCAGGGCCAAGTCTGACATTCCTGACTAAAATGGTCAACTATTTACTTGACTGATTTAGTCAGGTATTTAACCTTCTGTGCGCTCATCAGTTTTTGCCCGGCGGCGCTTCGCTTACGTGCGGCCTGATGCCCTCACCCCTGCCCTCTCCCACGGGGAAAGGGGGAAAACAAACGGCACTACTCTTTATTCTTCTGCTCAATCGACGCCAGAATACCGCGCAGGATATTCAGCTCCTGGCTTTCCGGCCGCGCGCGGGTAAAGAGGCGGCGCAGTCGGTTCATCACCTGCCCCGGATGACCGGCGCGGATAAAGCCGGTGGCAAGCAGGGTCTGCTCCAGATGGCCGTAGAACCGCTCCAGATCGTCCACCAGCGGATAAGGCGTCTCTTCCTGCGCGGCGGGAACATCTTTTTCCTGGGTTGCCAGCCAGGCCATACGCACCTCATAGGCGATGACCTGCACGGCCATGGCCAGGTTCAGCGAGCTGTACTCCGGGTTGGCGGCAATGGCGACATGATAGTGACACTTCTGCAGCTCATCGTTGATCAGCCCCACGCGCTCACGGCCAAACACCAGCGCCACCGGCGCATGCTGGCCTTCGCTGATGCTTTTCAGCCCGCATTCACGCGGGTCGAGCATCGGCCACGGCAGGGTGCGGGAACGCGCGCTGGTACCCACCACAAGGCTACAACCCGCTAAGGCTTCATCCAGGGTATCGACGATCTGGGCATTGCCAATCACGTCGCTGGCCCCTGCCGCGAGGGCAATGGCCTGGGAGTCGGGTTTGACCAGCGGGTTAACCAGCCAGAGATTGGTTAAGCCCATGGTTTTCATAGCGCGGGCTACGGAGCCCATGTTGCCGGTATGCGATGTTTCGACCAGCACGATTCGGATATTTTGCAGCATAATTTTTCTGAGTATGGAGAATATTCGATGATGTTATCATAAACGGAAGACATATTCCGATCCCGCTGCTATACTCTGCGCCGTTTTCGTTTCCCCGTTCTTTAACATCCAGTGAGAGTAACCGATGCAACATCCTATGTTGACCATCGCCGTGCGCGCAGCGCGCAAGGCGGGTAATGTAATTGCCAAGCACTACGAAACACCCGATTCCGTAGAAACCAGCCAGAAAGGCAGCAATGACTTTGTGACTAACGTTGATAAAGCCGCAGAAGCCGTCATTATCGACACCATTCGCAAATCTTACCCGCAGCACACCATCATCACCGAAGAAAGCGGTGAGCATGCAGGCGAAGATCAGGATGTTCAGTGGGTTATCGATCCTCTGGATGGCACCACCAACTTCGTTAAACGTCTGCCACACTTCGCTGTCTCTATCGCCGTACGCATCAAAGGCCGTACTGAAGTGGCCGTGGTTTACGACCCAATGCGTAACGAACTCTTCACCGCCACCCGTGGTCAGGGCGCACAGCTGAACGGCTACCGTCTGCGCGGCACCAACGCTCGCGACCTCGACGGCACCATCCTGGCGACCGGCTTCCCGTTCAAAGCCAAACAGCACGCCCCTGCGTACATGAAAATTCTGGGCAAACTGTTCACCGAGTGCGCCGACTTCCGCCGTACCGGCTCCGCTGCGCTGGACCTGGCTTATGTTGCCGCTGGCCGCGTTGATGGTTACTTCGAGATTGGCCTCAAGCCGTGGGACTTCGCCGCTGGCGAACTGATCGCGCGTGAAGCGGGTGCGCTGGTGTGTGATTTCACCGGTGGCCACAACTACATGCTGTCTGGCAACATCGTTGCGGGTAACCCACGCGTGGTAAAAGCCATGCTGGCGAACATGCGTGACGAACTGAGCGAAGCGCTGAAGCGTTAATCTCAGCAGGCGGGTGAAGATCTTTCACCCGCCTCTTTTCCTGCCCTGCCCGCCCCAGACAATTAACGATTACTGCAGCCGTGACAGCAGTATACGAATGAAGGTATTGGTGACCATCGCCAGCACCGCCATGCCGTTAAACAGCGCAAAATACCGCCACCCTTTTTGACACCGCGCCTCCCCCAGCCACTGATGCAGCAGACAGGCGATACCGCCCGTCGCCAGTCTGGCTAACAGCACGCCAATCATGGTGGGGACGAATAGCAGCCATCCTGTCAGGATCAAATCATGCTCCCGCGCCCCCAGCAGTAGCCACACGATTTGTGAAGGCATATAGAAGCTCAGCGCGAAAATGAGCGGCAGCCGAATATTGCTCCGGGGACCTTCAGCGCTTTTCCGCCAGCACAAGGCATCGCGAACCAGCAACACACCCAGTACCAGCGTGGCGAAATAGCAGACGTAGTTGAACGCTGCGACAAAGCGCAGCAATACCTCGTGGGAGAGATTCTGCGTAAATCCGATGCGCCAGAAAACAATGACAAAAAAACCGCCCTGCAGGATCCAGCTGCGCACTATCCAGTCAAAGAATTGCCTGGCCGAAGGCTGGTTATGCAGCATCCAGGCGACGAGAGGTATTTTGCTGTAGCCGGGATGCAGAAAAGCCAGCACAAAACCGGCCACCAGCAGCTTGCCGTACATGGCGAGCGGAAGCGTGTCGATGCTGGTTTGCCCCATACCGATAAGAAAATAGAGGGTGGAATAGATGCGGGGGAGATCTTCAGGCCGACAGCAGGCCGGACCCGGCGGCTAACCAGAGATTGCGTGTTGAAACAGTAGTATTATGATCGGTCATCGTGACTCCTTGTCATGACCCCAAAGCAAAGCTGCAAACTAAAACATCCCTGTCGAAGCGACAATCATGTCCCGCCATTTTGGGATTTTTGCCCGGCCGGGACGACTAAAACGGCCTCAGCCCCCTGCCCACCGGCACCGCGCTCAGCCACATGATGACCGCCGCCGCCAGCAACACCACACCGCCCGCTAATGCCAGCGTCGTCCATCCGACCTGTCGCCACAGCACCGGCGTTTTATTGCCGCTGAGCCTGACCGCCAGATGGCGAAAGCCGTGCACCAGCAGTGCCAGCGAAGAGATGGTTAACCCCGTTCCCGCCGCCATCGCCAGCGCCGAGGCCACACCCCAGCTGAATACGCCGATTACCTTACTGAACAGCAGCACCATAATGGCCCCGGAACAGGGCCGCATCCCCATCGACAGAATAATCATCAGCCGCGTCCGCCAGTCGTCCGCGCCCTGCATCTGTCCCGGCGTGGGCAGATGTTGATGGCCGCAGCCGCAGTTTGCGTCGTGAACGTGGTGCGGGGTAAAGGCTTTGAAGGTCGGTTTGCGCAGCAAGGCACGCAGTTTTTTCAGCGCCCGCCAGCAGAGCATAATCCCCAGCACGCCCACCAGGGCGTAGCTGCCCTTCTCCAGCCAGAAGCTACTCATGTGCAGATCCCGCGCCGGGAGCCGCAGCAGCATTAATACCCCCACCACCAGGGCGATCGCCACGCCCCCCTGTAATAAAGAGGAGGCCAGGGTTAAGCCGATGCTCGATTTCAGTTTTGAGGGGTGGGTCGCAAGCCAGGTGGTGATAACAATTTTGCCATGTCCCGGCCCCAGCGCGTGCAGCACGCCATAGAGGAAGCTGAAGATCAGCAGTGACCCGCCTGCTGCCGTCGGGTTATCGGCCACCGCTTTCAACAAACCGCTCATCTGCTGGTTGACCTCCCGCTGCCAGAGAATGCTCTGGCGCATCACCTGCGGCCACGCCTGCCATAACCACACGGCTCCCGCCGCCGCCACAACGAGGAACAGCGCCAGCGGCCAGAGATCCCACCCACGTCGCGCGCGCATTACTGACATTGTAAGGTCACCGTCTGGGCAAACTGTTTGCCGAGATTCATATCTTCCGGCGGGGCATCATCTTTATCCAGCGAGCTGGCAAAGTTGAGCGTCTCATCGCTGGGCTCCGGGGTATCGATAGTGAGGGCGCATTGACTTTTCAGGCCGTCAGGCAGCGTCACGTCACTATCCTCTGCATAGCTCATGTCGACGTAATAAGAGGGATCGAAGGTCGAGAAGGTGTACTTTTGTCCGGCCAGCGGCTGGGGCTCCGCCAGCGGCAGGATAAATGTCAGCACCGCCTGGTGATCAATGCGGCTCATACCGTACTGAGTGGGGCGGTTAAGAAATTTCACCTTCTCCCCGTTATGCCAGAACTCGGTAAAGTAGTGCTGGCCGAGCACGTTGGCCATGACCTCCGCCGCCAGCTTTTTCCAGATTTCATCCCCGGGCTTTGCGTTCCCGGCATCATAAAGCAGATCGGCGGATGTTAGCTCGTCCATTACCCAGCGCATTTTCAGGCCGGTGACCTGCTCATCCTTCACCATGATTTGCGTTTTCAGGGTGATAAAGCTGTGAGGGTGCGCGACGGCGGAAAAAGACAAAACCGCCAAAAAAAGCGCAGTTGCGCTGCGTTTAACTATTTGCATCTCATCCTCACGTCAAAAATTCTGTGATGTTCACCCGCATTCCTGAAGGAAAGCCCGGCATCCCGTGCTATGGCGTACATCCTTTAGCTATTCTTATCAAACACACTCACTGGAACCCGACAGATGATGACGACTCTCGAAATGCCATCTGCACTTTCCAGTTCGCAGCGCCGCTGCCAGGTTCTGTTGATGCTCTATGTGCCAGGCTTTCGCGCCACTCTGCAAAGCATCGGGGAAATCAATGGTGTCGATGATGCCCTCTGCCGGCAGGATATCGACGAGATGCGCATGGAGATCCAGCGCTATCACCAGCTCGACATTGCGACACAGCATGATGGCTGCTACCTGCTGGAAGGTAGCCACCTTAATCAACGCTTATGCCTGCTGCACTGGTTGCGCCGGGCGTTACGCCTCTGCCCCCACTTCATCGCGCAGCAGTTTACCCCATCTCTGAAGATCGCGCTAAAGCAGCTCGGCATTGCCCGCACGTTATATGACGATACTAACCTGCAGGCGCTGGTCAATTTCTGTTCCCGCCGCCTGCAACGGCAGTTTGAATGCCGTGACGCGCAGTTTTTACAGCTCTACCTGCAATACTGCCTGCTCCAGCACCATCTGGGCCAGACGCCGCAGTTTACAGTGGTTCAGCGTAACTGGACCCAGTCGCGTAACGAATATCTGATGGCGCAGGAGATTGTACGCCACTGGCAGCGCCGCGTGGTGCAGGTACCCCACGCGGATGAACAGCTGTTTCTGGCTCTGCTGTTTATGATGTTGCGTACCCCCGATCCGCTGCGCGATGCGCACCAGGAAGATGAACGCCTGCGCCACGCCATTACCCGGATGATCGACCGCTTCCGGGAACAAACGGGGATGCATTTCAGTGACGAGCAGGGACTGACCGCTCAGCTCTATATCCACCTTGCCCAGGCGCTGGACCGCTCGCTGTTTGGCATTGGCATCGACAACAGCCTGCCGGAGGAGATCCACCGCCTCTATCCGCGCCTGATGCGTACCACCCGGGAGGTGCTGTTTGAGCTGGAGTCCGAATTCGGCCTGCGGTTCTCCGAGGAGGAGGCGAGCCTGGTGGCGGTGATCTTTGGCGCCTGGCTGATGCAGGAGACCGATCTGCATGAAAAGCAGGTGGTGTTGCTGACCGGTGAGGATAAAGCGTGCGAGGAGCTGATTGAACAGCAGCTCCGGGAACTGACCCTGCTGCCGCTGAACATTCGCTATGTGACGCTACAGTCTTTTCAGAAGGAGGGTGCCCCGCGCGAAGCGGCCCTGGTGGTCACACCTTACACCACCGCCCTGCCGCTGTTCTCGCCGCCGCTTATCCATGCCGTCGAGGCGTTGAATGCGCAGCAGCAGGAACATATTCGCGCCATGCTGGAAACTTAGCGCACTGCCACGCGCGGACGCAGCAGAACCGCGGGCAGCGCCACCAGCGCCATCACCCAGAAGACCCCGTGACCCAGATGCTGGTAAAGGAAACCGGCAAACACGGTCATGATGGCAATACTGCCCCCCATCGCCACGGCGGAGTAGACCGCCTGCAGGCGGATCACGTCGCTGCCTTCGCGCGCCGCGATATAGCGCATCGCCGCCAGGTGGCACACCGTAAAGGTGCCGCAGTGCAGGATCTGCGCCACAATCAGCCACGGCAGCTCCGTGGTCCAGCCCATCAGACCCCAGCGTACAATCCCGCAGAGGGCCGATAACAGCAGCAGGTCCCGGGCGCTGAAGCGGCGAAACAGCCTGTTGCTGAGAGCAAAGATAATCACTTCCGCTACCACGCCCAGCGACCAGAGATAGCCGACAGCGGAGGCTGAATACCCGGCTCCCTGCCAGTAGATAGCGCTGAAGCCATAGTAGGCGGCATGCGCCCCCTGCAGCAGACAGACGCAGGCCAGAAAACGCCAGCTCTGGGCGACAAGCGATCGCCAGGCGGGCCAGCCTGCGCTCTCCTGCTGACGGCTCTCCCCCTGCGGCATCACCGAAGGACGCAACAGCATACCGAGCAGCATCGACAGGATCCCCACGCTTAGCAGCGCCAGAATCGCGCGATAGTCGTAAAGGCTCACCAGTTTGCCCACCAGCGCCGAGCCAATCACAAAGGCAATCGAGCCCCACAGCCGCACCCGGCCATAGTCCATGGTGATCTGCTTTTGCCAGGTATTGGCGAGCGCGTCGGTCAGCGGAACCAGCGGCGAGAAGAAGAGGTTAAAGCCCACCATCACCACCATCAGCCAGGCAAACTGCTGGCTGACCCAGAAACCGGCCATAAACACCAGGGTGAGCAGCGCCAGCACGCGTACGGCTTTGATTAACAGGGAGGGATCGCTGACGCGCGGCGCAATAAGCAGGCTACCGAGAAAACGTGCCACCAGGCCCGAGCCCAGCAGAAGGCCAATCATCTCCGGCGTAAGGCCAATTCCCTTGAGCCAGACGCTCCAGAAAGGCAGAAAAATACCGTAGCTAAAAAAGTAGGTGAAGTAGCTGAGCGCCAGCCAGCGTGTGGAATGCAAAACCATGAATCCCTCCCGTTTTGGAGGCGATAGTCTGGCGGCAAAAACGGGCTGGCGCAAGGGAGTATTAACAGCGGTTTAACAGTTTCGGCGAGCCTTTTCGACGGCGATTTCCATCGCAAAACGACTGCTCTCTCCCTGGGCTAACGCCACCAGGCCAGGCTGCCCGGCCATATGGTGGGCATTGACCGGATGGCTCTGGGGCTCAAGGCATAAGAACGATTGACCCGACATTCTGAACAGCATCAACCACGGAGTTTGCGCTGTAATTGTGATATTCATCACATCATGATCCAGGGTCGCCACGCCGTTCCAGCCGGAATAGCCGACGTTCAGCCAGCGATCGCCGCCATGGCGTGGCGTGCTGAAATCGATATCCGCCGGGATGTCGCTCTGCCAGGCTTGCGGTAAATGGTGTGCACCTTCCGGCCAGTAGCCGCTGGCGGAGAAGCGCAGGCGGCTTTGCGCATCAAAACAGAACCACGGGTGAAAGCCCAGGCCGTACAGCATCGGCGCCTGACCAAGATGGGTGAGCGTCAGCTCCGCCCGCAGAACGTTCCCGCGCAGCTGGTAGCGCAGCCCGGCCTGATAATCAAAACCGCACTGATGCTGGCTGCGCAAGGTGAGGACGCACGCCGTGTCGGAATGCGAAGCTATCTGCCAGCGCGACTGCCAGCCATCACCGTGCAGGAAGAAGCGCTCATCAACCGGACTTTGCGGCAACACCACCTCCCGCCCCTGAAACCAGAAGCGATTCCCCGCCACCCGGTTTGCCAGCGGCACCATCGGAAACAGCGCGCTGTCGCCGCCGTCCCATAACACCGGCTGCCCGCAGGTCAGGGAAAAGAGTTCCTGTAACCCGCCGCCCTGCGGGTTGACGCGCATCCGGAGATGCGCGTTTTCAATCAACAGCGTTTCCATTAGTGCACGCGCTCAGCATGATTTGCGGAGGCAACCTTGCCGTGCTGTTTTTCCAGCTGTGCCTCCAGCGCCTCCAGCGTCACGCCTTTGGTCTCCGGCACTTTACGCAGAATGTAGAGATAGCCCGCCGCGCAGATCACCCCGTAGAGCAGGAAGCTCCCCGCCGCACCCAGACCGGCATTGAGCAGCGGGAAGGTGTAGGTTAACAGGAAGCAGGCGATCCACAGCGCCAGCGTGCCCACGGACATCGCCAGGCCGCGCACGCGGTTGGGGAAGATCTCCGACAGCAGCACCCAGGTGACCGGCGCCAGCGTCACGGCGTAGATGGCAATCGCCGCCAGCACCAGCAGCAGCACCGGCCAGCCCATGATGTTCATAGCGTAGGCGCTGGCAATCAGCACGTAGATAATGGTCAAGCCTGAGGCGCCGAGCAGCATCAGCTTGCGGCGGCCAATCTTATCCACCAGCGGCAGCGCGGCGAGGGTAAAGACCAGATTAATGATGCCGGTCGCCACGATCGATTTCAGGGTGTCGTTGATATCAAACCCGGCGGAGGCGAAGATCTCCTGGGCATAGTTGAAGATCACATTGATCCCGCACCACTGCTGGAACATCGCCAGCACGATGCCGATGATGACAATCGGTTTGACCTGCGGTTGCAGGAGCGTGGAGAACGCCACCTTCTGGGTGTCTTTCTCCAGGGTGTGGGCGATCTCTTTTAAGGTCTGACTGGCGTACGCCGGGGTGCCAATACGCTCCAGCATGGCGCGCGCACGCTCTGGCTTGCCCGCCTTCATCAACCAGCGCGGCGATTCCGGGACAAAGAACATCAACACCAGAAACGCCAGGGCGGGAACCAGCTCAGCGCCAAACATCCAGCGCCAGCCGGTCTGCCCGTTCCAGGTCTGAATGATGGCCTCCTGAGTGGCGCCTGCCGCTACCGGCTCGGCAATCATCAGGTTAATCAGCTGTGCGGCCAGCACGCCCACCACGATGGTCAGCTGGTTAATGGCTACGAAGCGACCGCGCTTTTCCGCCGGGCTGACCTCCGCGATGTAGAGCGGACTCAGGGCGGAGGCCAGGCCGATACCGAGGCCGCCGACGATGCGCCAGACCACAAACATATCAAAACTGCCCGCCACCGCCGTGCCCCACGCCGAGGCGCTGAACAGCACCGCCGAGAGGATAAGCGGACGCTTGCGGCCAAATTTATCGGCACACCAGCCGGAGATCAGCGCCCCGAAGATACAGCCCACCAGGGCGGAACTCATCGCCCAGCCGGACTGTGCCGGGTCGGTAATGGAGAACCAGGCTTCATAGAAGGGCTTGGCCCCGCCAATCACCACCCAGTCGTAGCCAAACAGGAGTCCGCCGCAGGCGGCGACCAGACAGATAGTCCAGACGTAGCCCATTTTCAGTTGTGTCTGCGCGCTATTATTCATGTTGATTCCTCTTTAAGGGAAACGCAGGGTACAGAGGGTTAACAGGTGGGTTTCCCCACCTGCGAGGTCAGTTAATGGAAAATGCCCGTGGCCTGCGCATGCTGAAACAGATGCGCTTTGTCATGGGCCGGGTTCAGCGCCAGTAAGTTCCCCAACAGGCGTTTGCAGGCCGCGAGCTCGCCCAGCCCTGCATAGCCCAGCGCCTCAATGAACAGGCAATGCTGCTGGTGCTGATGACCCGCTGGCGTATCCAGTACCACCAGATCCGGGAGCGAAACTGCAAAGAAATCCGCTTCGGGCAGGTCGTCGCGATGGGCCTGCACCCACGCCAGGAATCCCTGGAAGTGGCGCTCCGCCGCGGCGGGATCGCCCAACTGGCGCAGCGCCATTCCCTGCCAGAACAGATAGTCCGCTGGCTGATCGTTGTAGTAGCGTCCGGCATCGAGAGTGGAGCCGCCCTGTGCCGCCCGGGCAAAACAGCGTTGCGCGTCGGCATGTACGCCACTTTGCGCATGGCAGAACCCCAGCAGATACCAGATATCGTTATCGGTTTGCCCCGGCAGACGCCCCTCCCCCAGATTGTGCGGATAGTGCAATGCCGCCTGCAGCAGAGCCATCGCCTCCTGGAATTCCCCGCGGCTTATGTGCTGCAGGGCACGATGCTGCTGGTTCAGCAGATACTGCCCGGTCACTTTGCCTTCCCCCCCTTCCCACGGATGGAACTGCCGCTCCTGAAGTACCTGCGCCGCAGCATCGTAGCGCCCGGAACCGTTCCACAGACTCAGGAGTTCTGCGGTGAGGTCATCGCGCTTCAGCGCCACGCGCTCCCGCTCGGTGAGCATGGCGAGGCGTTTCGCCACCGGCTGCCCGGTGAGCTTATTGAGATAATCAAGCTCAAACAGGAAACGCGGATTGTCCGGCTCCAGGGCCACGGCGCGCTGCAGACACTGCGCCGCCAGCGCCAGGTTGTGCTGTTTATTCCAGGCGTAGATCCCCAGCAGGCGGTGGGCAGGGGCAAACTCCGGCTCCTGCGCCAGCGTGGTCTGCCAGCATTTCACCGCATCGTCATAGCGGCGTTTGCTGTACCAGAAGCAGCCCAGCAGATAGCAGGCATATGGGTCGTCGTGCAGGGTTTGCAGCATCTGCACTTCATCAAGCGCATTCGGGAAACGTACCCGGTTGGCCTCGCAGCGCCGCGCCGCGGCAATATAGCGGGCACGGGTAGCAGGATCGTCGCTTAAGGCGGCCCGCCACAGCTGGGGCAACGTCTCCTGGCTGTCGAGCAGATCCAGCATCTCGCGGGCGGCGTCGCGCATGCCCATCGAGATTAACCAGCCCGCCAGCAGGCAGGCATTGGCCCCTCGACGACCAGTCACCTGCAACAGCTGGTCACAGGCAGCATCATCCCGGCTGATTGCCCAGCGGGCATAGTGCAGGGCGTAGCTCAGAGGATGGGTTTGCAGGCAGCGCTGAATGTAGTCCAGCGCTGCGCCTTCGCCCTGCACCTCTGCCAGCGCGAGGGCTTTCAGCCCCATCGCCAGGTTGTTGCTGGCGTTGGTGCTAAGGCTGATATCAACTTTTTCCAGCGCATCAGCCGCGTTGCCGCGCTTCATCGCCAGCCGCGCCAGGGATAAGAAAGCCGCATCACGGCAGTTTCCGCTCCACGAGGCTTTGTAGTAGTGATCCCATGCGGCGTCGTCCTGCCCCTGCCGCTCCAGGGCCGTCGCCAGCAGCTGGCTGGCTTCGCCGTCGCGGGGGTTTTTATTCAGACGATGGGCGCGAACCAGCGCGGCTTCGGCGCAGCGTTGCGCCAGCGCCCAGTCGGCACGGTTGAGCGCCAGCGTGCCCAGCGCCACGTTATTGCGATAGTCGTTAGCATCCAGCGCCAGCGCCCGGCGATAGTAATCTTCCGCATAGCGGCTGGCATGGTTGTACTGCTCCAGATGCTGCCCGATAAAATAGAGTTCATCGCTGTTGCTGATCTCTTCCGGCATGGCGGGCGCGGTGGCCGGATCCGGCAGCGGCGTCTCCTGCGGGATATGCTCCTGGTAGTGGAGCAGCGTGCGGCCCGAGGCCTCTTTCACCCTCAGCGTTAAGCGCTGCGGCCAGGTATCCGGCAGCGCCTGCTGCCAGCTTTCGCCCGGCATCAGGGTCAGGTGCGTCTCCCAGACCGGTTTTTCGTCGGCGGTCAGCTCGAGCCGCACATCATGCAGCGGTGCGATGGCGTAGAGGCCGAGGTGAAGCTGCTGCTCACGCCGTTCCAGCTTAAGCGCCAGCTGCGTGTTGGCGTTATGCACCTGTCCCAGTTCGCTATAGGGCAGGAAGTTCTGCACGAAGATCTTCTCTTCGTAGGGTGCAAGCCAGGTGAAATCGGGCTGGTTATCGGTAAACACCCCGGTCATCAGCTCGATATAGGGGCCGTTTTCATCGGTCAGATTGCGATCCCAGGCACGGCCAAAATCGTCATGACCCCAGGTCCACTGCTTTTTCCCCGGCGACACATGGTGGTCGGCCACGTGCAGCAAGCCGCCGCGCTCGCCGTGATGGTATGCCCCGACGAAATCGTAGTCCGATTTTTCCGCCATGTAGGAGGTTGGCACCGGCACGTTTTTGTAGCGGGAGATATCCACGCCCGCGGAATAATCGACTTTATAGTAGGTGCCGGTGGCGATCGGGAAGGCGGAGACGGCGCGCTTGCCATGGTCAAATACCGCCGTGACGTCCGGCGGGAAGACGCTCTGGTGATCGTCCCCACCCTTCACCGCCGGATTTGCCCACCACAGGAAGTGGCGCGGCGTGGCATTGCCGTTGAAGACTTTGCCGGCGATCTCAATCAACGCCCGGTCCGGGTAAAGGGTAAACCCAGTCATCACCTGCAGGCCGCGCATCGGCTCGGCCTCGCCCAGCCAGACGGTTTGCGCCCCGTTATCCTGCTCCTGAATGGTGACGTCGACAGGCATAAAGGTGGTTGGGCGATGGTGCTGCGGCCAGTTAAACTCGATCCCACCGGAGATCCACGGCCCCAGCAGCCCCACCAGCGCCGGTTTCACCACTTCGTTGTAGTAGACGAAATCACGCTGCTGGACTTTGTCATACGCGCGATGAATACGTCCCCCCAGCTCCGGCAGCAGCATAATGCGGATGAAGTCGTTTTCCATCCAGACGGCCTGGTAATTACGGGTTTCGCGAACGCCGGTCAGGGTATCGGTCACGCCGTAGGGATAGACCGCGCCAGAGGAGCCCTGATAGACGCGCTTTTCCAGGAACATCGGGTTGGTATCTTCTGCGCCGGTGGTCCACGTCGGTAATGCCACGGTCTCCCGCCAGACCTTCACTGCTCCAGACATATTCACTCTCCAGTAAACAAATAACAGTAAAACGCGATAAGATGGCAGTGTAGAGAGGAATTCAGCGCGCTGATTGCGTAATGCTCACGCAATATAATTAACGGAGTTTAGTGAATGCAGCTATCCGGTCTGAACAATCACAGGGTACGACAGCATAACCGCCGCACGATCATGTCCCTGGTCTGGCGCTACAAGCGCCTGAGCAAATCCCAGCTGGCCCAGCACACCGGGCTCTCTATTCCCGCGGTAAGCAAGATCCTGGATGAGCTGGTGGCGGACAAAAAGCTTGGGCATTCCAGTGAAAACCTCAGCACCCGGGGAATGAACAGCGGCCATTATCAGATCCCGGATGCGGGGCCATTAATACTCTGCATGAATGTCAGCCCCACCAGCATTGAGAGCCAGCTTATCGACGCCCGTATGTCGCCGTTAGGCGAGTTTCGCTGGACTGACGTGAACGCACAGACGCCCGAAGCGTTGTTACAGGCCATTGAGAACCTGTGGCAGCAGCAGCGCAAACAGTGGCCGGGGCAGCGCATTAATCTGGCGCTGGGGATCCACGGCCAGGTCGATACCGCCACCGGGGTATCGCAGATGATGCCCCAGGCGCCGTGGAAAAAACCGGTTGAGATTAAGTATCTGCTGGAAGAAAAACTGGGCATCACGGTGAAGGTGGATAACGACTGTGTGATGCTGGCGCTGGCAGAGAAGTGGCAAAACCCGGCCAACCGCGACGATTTTTGCGTGATTAACGTCGATTACGGTATCGGATCCTCGTTTGTGATTAATGGCCAGGTCTATCGCGGGACGCTTAACGGCAGCGGGCAAATTGGCCACACCATTTTCGATCGCGACGGCGTAGCCTGCGCCTGCGGACGCTACGGCTGTCTGGAGACGGTCGCCTCCCTCTCAGCCCTTAAAAAACAGGCGCGTTTATGGCTGAAATCCCAGCCCGGCACCCTCGGGCTTGATCCGGACAGCCTCACCAGTCTGCAGCTGATTGAGGCCTGGCGTCAGGGGAATGCTCCAATTCAGCGCTGGGCTGACGAGGCCGCCAACGCTATCGGACTGACGCTCTACAACCTGCTCAATATCCTTAATATCAACCAAATCTGGTTCTATGGCCGCAGCTGCGCCTTTGGCGAACGCTGGCTGCAGACCATCAATCGCCAGATTGGATTTACCCCCTTCGATCACGGCGATGCGGTGCGTAACCGGCAAACGGAAATCGCCTTTGGCGGCTTAACCCGGCAGCAGCAGATTATCGGCATTGGCTTTCTGTTCGTGGAGGACGCGCTGGCGGAAGGCTAGCGGAGAACATGCTGAAAGGGGGGGGAATTTAAATCATCCTGATGGCTGATTTATGGCGAAAAGCGGAATGGCGGGGCGGCAATTTGTGTATTAGCTTTAAGATAAATCCCACCCCAAACGAGCCTGCCATGAACACACTACGGTATTTCGATTTTGGTCAGTCCCGGGCGCTGATCCTGTTGATTGCCCGTCTCGCCCTTATCCTTCTGTTCATTATTTTCGGCGTGCCTAAAATGTTCGGTTTTGACGGCACGGTGCAGTATATGGTGAAGCTGGGCGCCCCGATGCCGATGCTGGCGGCCATTGTGGCGGTGATCATGGAAGTGCCCGCCGCCATTCTCATCGTGCTCGGCTTTTTTACTCGCCCGCTGGCGGTCCTGTTTGTCTTTTATACGCTGGGAACGGCGTTGATTGGGCACCACTACTGGGATATGAGTGGCGATGCGGTAATGCCGAACATGATTAACTTCTTCAAGAACATCAGCATCGCTGGCGGATTCCTGCTGCTGGCGGTGGCCGGGCCGGGCGCTATCTCCATCGACCGGCGTTAGCCATAAAAAAGGCCGCTTGCGCGGCCTTTCTGTTCTGCGAGGCAGACTTATGCGTAAACCGGGAAGCGGGCGCAGATCTCCAGCACTTTCGCTTTCACGCGTTCGATAACCGCTTCGTCGTTGATGTTGTCCAGCACGTCGCACATCCAGCCCGCCAGCTCTTTCACTTCCGCTTCTTTAAAGCCGCGGCGAGTGACAGCCGGAGAACCGATACGGATACCGGAGGTCACAAACGGGCTCTTCGGATCGTTTGGTACGCTGTTTTTGTTAACGGTGATGTTGGCGCGGCCCAGGGCAGCGTCAGCTTCTTTACCGGTCAGGTTTTTATCAACCAGATCCAGCAGGAACAGGTGGTTTTCAGTCCCGCCGGAGACCACTTTGTAACCGCGGTTCAGGAAGACTTCCACCATCGCTTTGGCGTTCTTAGCAACCTGCTGCTGGTAAACCTTGAACTCTGGCTCCATCGCCTCTTTCAGCGCCACGGCTTTTGCCGCGATAACGTGCATCAGCGGGCCGCCCTGCGCGCTTGGGAAGACAGCAGAGTTCAGTTTTTTGTACAGCTCTTCGTCACCGCCCTTCGCCAGGATCAGGCCGCCGCGCGGACCGGCCAGGGTTTTGTGGGTAGTGGTGGTGACAACGTGTGCGTGTGGAACCGGGTTCGGGTAGACGCCTGCGGCGATTAGACCGGCAACGTGTGCCATATCGACGAACAGGTATGCGCCGATGCTGTCTGCGATTTCACGCATTTTTGCCCAGTCAACAACACCGGAGTAGGCAGAGAAACCACCGATGATCATCTTCGGTTTGTGCTCTTTGGCCTGCTTCTCCATGTCGGCGTAGTCAATTTTACCGGACTCATCGATACCGTAAGGGATGATGTTGTACAGTTTGCCGGAGAAGTTAACCGGGGAGCCGTGAGTCAGGTGGCCGCCCTGCGCCAGGTTCATACCCAGTACGGTATCGCCCGGCTGCAGCAGTGCGGTATAGACAGCGAAGTTAGCCTGAGAGCCAGAGTGCGGCTGCACGTTAGCGTAGTCAGCGCCAAACAGCTCTTTTGCACGGTCGATTGCCAGCTGTTCAACCACATCGACATACTCGCAACCGCCGTAGTAGCGCTTGCCCGGGTAACCTTCAGCATATTTGTTGGTCAGCTGAGAGCCCTGCGCCTGCATCACGCGCGGGCTGGTGTAGTTTTCGGAGGCGATCAGTTCGATGTGCTCTTCCTGACGTACTTTTTCCTGCTCCATAGCCTGCCACAGTTCGGCATCATAATCGGCAATGTTCATTTCACGCTTTAACATCCGCATCTCCTGACTCAGCTAACAAGTAAATTTTGGCCTGAAAAGGCAGTCCTGATGGACGACGGGCAACAGTATAACTGATTAGCAGAGTGATAACAGGTCTTGACAAAGGATTTTACGCAAACGTTTACCTCCCCTCCACGCAAGGGTTTGAGGAATAGCGTTCTCGCCCTGCAAAAGGGAATTCTTTTCAGGTTTGTGATGCAGTTAATTCATGTTGCAAAGAACCATTTACAAAGCAGGGTTATTTTTTATAAGATGCATTCAAAATACACTATTAAAGTAACATTTGAAGGAAGCTGCTATGTTAGATGCCCAAACCATCGCTACCGTAAAAGCCACGATTCCCCTGCTGGTCGAAACGGGTCCTAAACTTACCGCCCATTTTTACGATCGTATGTTCGCGCACAACCCGGAGCTCAAAGAGATTTTTAACATGAGCAACCAGCGTAATGGCGATCAGCGCGAAGCGTTATTCAACGCCATTGTCGCCTACGCCAGCAACATCGAGAACCTGCCGGCCCTGCTGCCAGCAGTGGAAAAAATCGCTCAGAAACATACCAGCTTCCAGATCAAACCTGAGCAGTACAACATTGTTGGCACCCACCTGCTGGCGACCCTGGACGAAATGTTCAGCCCGGGCCAGGAGGTGCTGGACGCCTGGGGCAAAGCCTACGGCGTGCTGGCGAACGTCTTTATCAACCGTGAAGCGCAGATCTACAGCGAAAACGCCAGTAAGACCGGCGGATGGGAAGGTACCCGTGCCTTCCGTATCGTGGAAAAAACCCCGCGCAGCCAGCTTATCACCAGCTTTGAATTTGAACCCGTCGACGGCCAGCCGGTTGCCGATTACCAGCCAGGCCAGTACCTGGGCGTGTGGCTGAAGCCTGAAGGCTTCCCGCATCAGGAGATCCGCCAGTACTCTCTGACCCGCAAGCCAAACGGCAAAAGCTATCGCATTGCGGTAAAACGCGAGGAAGGCGGTCAGGTTTCGACATGGCTGCATAACGAAGCCCGCGTGGGTGATGTGGTGCATCTGGCCGCCCCTGCGGGCGACTTCTTTATGGCTGTTGAAAGCAATACCCCGGTGACGCTGATCTCCGCCGGTGTCGGTCAGACTCCGATGCTGGCGATGCTGGACACCCTGGCGAAGGCGCAGCATAAGGCGCAGGTGAACTGGTTCCACGCCGCAGAGAATGGCGAAGTGCATGCGTTTTCTGATGAAGTGAAAAGCCTGGCTGCCGGCCTGCCGCACTTTACCGCTCATACCTGGTATCGCCTGCCGTCGGATGACGACCGTGCCGCTGCCCGCTTCGACAGCGAAGGCCTGATGGCGTTAAGCGAGCATAAAGAGCAGTTCCACGCCCCGGAGATGCAGTTCTACGTCTGTGGCCCGGTGGCCTTTATGCAGTATGCCGCCGCGCAGCTCCTTGAGCTGGGGGTGAATAAAGAGAACATTCACTACGAATGCTTCGGCCCGCATAAGGTGCTGTAATGCAAAAAGCCCCTCAGTAGAGGGGCTTTTTTTTGCCCGGCGGCGCTGCGCTTGCAGGGGCCTACGGGATGTCAAACAACGGGTAATTAAATCGCTGCGTCGTCTTCTTCGCCGGTACGGATACGGATCACGCGCGCCACGTCAAAGACGAAGATTTTGCCATCACCAATTTTGCCGGTCTGTGCGGTGCGGATAATGGTATCCACGCAGGTATCCACGATGTCATCCGACACCACGATCTCAATCTTCACCTTTGGCAGGAAATCGACCATGTATTCTGCGCCACGGTAGAGTTCGGTGTGGCCCTTCTGACGACCAAAGCCTTTCACCTCTGTCACCGTCATGCCGGTAATGCCGACTTCTGCCAGCGCTTCGCGCACATCATCCAGTTTGAAAGGTTTAATAATCGCATCAATCTTTTTCATGGTGGTCCTTAAACTTATGCCTGTCAGCTGCCTCGTAATCGGTTGCTCACAGTATCATATTCAGGCGGAATTTAGCGCATCACTCTTTAAAATCGTTTGCTTCCAGCTCATGGCGCGAGAGCAGTTTATAAAACTCGGTGCGGTTACGCCCAGCCATGCGCGCCGCATGGGTGACGTTGCCTTTGGTGATCTGCAGTAACTTACGCAGATAGTTAAGCTCAAACTGGTTGCGGGCTTCAACGAAGGTCGGCAGGGCGGTGTTTTCGCCCTCCAGCGCCTGCTCCACCAGCGCATCGCTGATCACCGGCGAGGAGGTGAGCGCCACGCACTGCTCAATCACGTTCACCAGCTGACGCACGTTACCGGGCCAGCTGGCGGTCATCAGCCGCTTCATGGCGTCGGTGGAAAATGCACGGACAAACGGCTTGTGCCGCTCCGCGGCCTGGCGCAGCAGCTGAGTAGCGAGCAGCGGAATATCTTCTGCCCGCTCCGCCAGCGCCGGGATCTTCAGGTTAACAACGTTGAGACGGTAGAAGAGGTCTTCACGAAACTCGTTGCGCGCCATCGCCTTGGGCAGATCCCGGTGGGTCGCGGAGATGATGCGCACGTTGATGTCGATATCGCGGTTACTGCCGAGCGGTCTGACCTTGCGCTCCTGCAACACGCGCAGCAGTTTAACCTGCAGGGGCGCCGGCATGTCGCCAATTTCATCGAGGAATAGCGTGCCGCCTTCCGCCGCCTGGAAAAGCCCTTCCCGGCTGCTGACCGCGCCGGTAAAGGCGCCGCGCGCGTGTCCAAAGAGCTCGGACTCCAACAGCTGCTCGGGCAGCGCCCCGCAGTTAATGGCGATAAAGGCGTTTTTGCCGCGCGGGCTGGCGTTGTGAATGGCCTGGGCGAGGATCTCTTTCCCTGTGCCGCTCTGGCCGTTAATCAGCACGCTGACATCGGACTGCGCCACCATGCGCGCCTGCTCCAGCAGACGCAGCATAATCGGGCTGCGGGTAACGATCGCCTCCCGCCACGTTTCGTCGCCGGAGGGGGCGGCGTGTTCCAGGGCATCATCAATCGCTTTGTAGAGCGCGTCTTTATCCACCGGCTTGGTGAGGAAGCTAAAGACCCCCTGCTGGGTGGCGGCCACCGCATCGGGGATGGAGCCGTGGGCGGTAAGAATAATCACCGGCATGCCGGGCTGGAGCTTCTGGATCTCGGTGAAGAGCTGCATGCCGCCCATTTCGTCCATCCGCAGATCGCTTATCACCAGATCGATCTTCTCGCGGCCCAACACTTTCAGCCCCTCCTGACCACTTTCGGCGGTCACGATGCTGTAACCCTCGCTCACCAGACGCATCCCCAGCAGCTTCAGCAAACCGGGATCGTCATCCACCAGCAAAAGATGCGCAGGTTTTCGGCTTGTCATGGCTTTACGTCCTCCTGTTTCGGGGCATCGCTTTTCGGCTCTGTCGCATCACCCTCGGTGCCGGCGGGCGACGCGGCACTCTTCGGCGCGTCCGGCAGATAGTTACTGACCGGCTTACGGGTGGAGAGCTGCCGTTCAATATCGGTCAGGTTTTCCAGCTTGCGGGTTGTGGTGTCCAGCTGCGCCCGCAGGTATTGCTGCTGCTGGCGCAGGGTATCCAGTTCACCGTCGGTGGTCTGCTGCAGCTTACCGTAGCGGAAACGCTCCTCTGCCAGCTGCAGTTGCAGCACCTGACCGTGTCGCCACAGCTGATACAGCGGGCGCACCTGGGCCGGGATCTGCGGGCTCAGCGCATCCAGCCGGGTGGTCAACTGGCGCCGCTCCACGGGATTAATTTTGGCATTGGCCAGCAGGATCCCGCGCTTAAAACTCTCCTGCCAGGTATCATCGTCCCATCCCCTCGCCTCTGCGCGCGCGGCGGCGGGTGAGAGGCGATCTGCGCAGTCCATGCCGCGCAGCCAGTAAAGCGGGTTGCTGTCGGTCTCCTGACCGTGCAGCTGCCAGATATTATTGCAGTCGGTAGACAGGAAGTCCGCCAGCTGATGCTCAGGCAATTTTTCACCCTGCTTGTCGCTGATGGCACTGGTCGGCGTACTGGTGACGCACCCGGCCAGCAGCAGGCAGGGAAGGCTCAGAAAGAGAGAGTGACCGGAAAATACCGCGTTAATGGCGCGGGAAAAGACGTGTGACATACTCACCAGATTTAGATTCATTTTAGTGGTTTTTCCGACTCAAGCGGCAGTTCGATGCGAAAACAGACATCGGTACGGTCGTCAGTGACAAGGTTAAGCTCTCCATGCATACGACGAATACAGTCGCGTGCGATACTCAGCCCCAGGCCGCTTCCCTTCACCGCCCCTTTTCGTTGATGGCTACCCTGATAAAAGGGTTCAAAGATCATCGCTTTTTCATCGTCGGGGATCGGGCTTCCGGTGTTGGCGACATCGATACAGACTCGCGAGCCGCGCGTAAAACTGCGAACATAAATGGTACCGGATTCAATACCATAGTGCACCGCATTGGAATAAAGATTATCCAGCACGCTCATCAGCAGCATCGGCTCGGCTAAACAGGCGGGTGTCGCCAGCGCCAGTTCAGTATGCATCATTTTAGCGCGAGCAGGCAGGCTGTGAGCAGACAGCACCATATCCACCAGCGGCGCGAGCTCGACGCGCTCAAGCTCCGGGATGCCGTCGGCCAGTTTACGGTTGTAGTCGAGCAGCTGTTCAATCAGCTTTTGCAGGTTGCGGCTGCTGGCATCAAGGATCTCGACAATCTCTCTTTGCTCCGGGGTCAGCGGCCCGGCAACCTCATCGGCCAGCAGTTCGGTGCCCTCACGCATGCTGGCGAGGGGCGTTTTCAGTTCGTGGGAAATATGGCGTAAAAACTGGTGACGTTGGGATTCGAGCCATGACAGCCGCTCCGACAGCCAGATGATACGTTGCCCGACCGAACGCAGCTCGCGCGGGCCGGTAAAGGCCACGGTATTGCCCAGCGAGCGCCCCTCCCCCAGCCGGTTGATCATCCGCTCAATGCCCTTAACCGGGCCGATGATCATCCGGGTGAAGAGCACCACTAACAGCAGGCTGAGCAGAAAAAGGACCAGCGTCTGCCAGCCAAAGAACTGGCCGCGCTCGGCAATCTCCTGCTGGAGCTGTTGCCCGCGGGAGAAGATCACCGACCGGGTCGCCTGAACCATCTCGGTATTGGCATTCGCAAAGGCTTCCAGTCGCATAGCGGCCTGGGCATCAGGCCCGCTGTTAATGCACTGCAGCTGGGACAGAGCGTTAAGATCCTGGCGCAACGTCTGATAGAGCTTATCGTCGGGCAGTACACCGGCATGGGCGTCGAGCATATCGCTGTAGCGCTTACGCTGATCCTGGTACACCCGCGCCAGCGTTCTGTCGTCGAGGACGCAATACTGCCGGTAGCTGCGCTCCATCTCCAGGGCGGCATTGGTCATCGCCTCGCTGCGGCGGGCATCAATCAGGGTGGTTCTGTTGGTCAGCGCCGCCTGCGCGCTGAGCGCGTTCAGGCTCTGCCACGCCTGCCATGCCAGCACCAGCAAAGGCAGCAGGATCAGCAGGAAGGCCATCATGACTAACTGTCGTAAGGAGCGAGGGAAAACTGGCCAGCGTTTCAACGCATTACTCTCTGTCGCGAGGGGGTAAGGGGATGCTAGCCGGACATGCGTTCAGATACAACAAAGCCGGGTTAAAAACCCGGCTTTGTTGCGGAATGAGGCGGTGCCTAACTCGACGTTTCGCCCTGGGTCTGATAAAGCAACGCTATGATCAGTAGTTGGACGGCAGGCACCTTTTTGTGCGTCATTCGAAGTTTATGTAGCACGTCCCGAAGGGGCTGACATAAGAAGGTGAATGAGCCACTGGTTACTATTATGCAACAGATGTGCCAAAATGCAAATAAAAATATTAATGTGTTGAAAAATATGAATTTATAGAGCTTTGCGTACTTATTCAGCGCGTGATGATTTTCAGGCTATCTGTCGCTAATCAGCAACACTCTGGCAGAATCCTTACTACCATTATAAAAATCACAAACTTAAGTGTCGCCTTTTGGCGACACCGCAGAATGTGAGTTGTCGCACATTTGCGACACTGAGGAATTGCCGGGCGGCACTGCCTTTGCCCGGCCTACAAAATTTATCCGGCTTTTGGAGGCCCGGTAAGCGAAGCGCCCCCGGGCACAACAACGATCTCTTAACCTAACTGCTTACGCGCGTTGCGGAAGATACGCATCCACGGGCTGTCCTCGCCCCAGTTTTCCGGGTGCCAGGAGTTACTGACGGTGCGGAATACGCGCTCAGGGTGCGGCATCATCACCGTGACGCGACCGCTTTCGCTGGTCACCGCGGTGATCCCGTTGGCAGAGCCGTTCGGGTTTGCCGGGTAGTTTTGCGTTACCTTGCCGAAGTTGTCGACAAAGCGCAGCGCCACCAGACCTTTGCTTTCCAGCTCCGCCAGATGCGCGGCATCACGCAGTTCAACCTGCCCTTCACCGTGGGAGACAGCGATCGGCATCTGCGATCCCACCATTCCCTGCAGCAGCAGAGACGGGCTCTGGGTCACTTCCACCAGGCTGAAACGCGCTTCGAAGCGATCGGACTGGTTACGCACAAAGCGCGGCCAGGCTTCGCTGCCCGGGATCAGCTCACGCAGGTTAGACATCATCTGGCAGCCGTTACAGACGCCCAGCGCCAGGGTCTGTGGACGGTGGAAGAAGGTTTCGAACTCATCGCGGACGCGTTCGTTGAAGAGGATGGATTTTGCCCAGCCCTCGCCCGCGCCCAGCACGTCACCGTAAGAGAAGCCGCCGCAAGCCACCAGCGCCTGGAAATCGGCCAGACCGGTGCGCCCTGCCAGCAGGTCGCTCATGTGAACGTCGATGGCATCGAAGCCTGCACGGTGGAAGGCGGCCGCCATCTCAACGTGGGAGTTCACGCCCTGCTCACGCAGGACAGCTACTTTCGGACGCGCACCCTTCGCAATGTACGGCGCGGCGATGTCTTCGTTAATGTCGAACGAGAGTTTGACGTTCAGGCCCGGATCGTTGTCGTTGGCTTTCGCCTCATGCTCCTGATCGGCACACGCCGGGTTATCACGCAGACGCTGCATCTGCCAGGTGGTTTCCGCCCACCACATACGCAGCGTGGAGCGGCTTTCGGCAAAGACGGCCTGGCCGTTGGCGTCGATAACAAAGCGATCCCCGGTCACTGCTTTACCCAGGTAATGGACGCAGTCGCCCAGGCCGTGCTGCGCCAGCAGCGCTTCCACCGCCTCGCGATCGGCCGCACGCACCTGAATCACCGCACCCAGCTCTTCGTTGAACAGCGCTGCCAGACGATCCTCGCCCAGGCTGGCGATGTTGGCTTCCACGCCGCAGTGGCCGGTGAAGGCCATTTCCGCCAGGGTGACCAGCAGGCCGCCGTCGGAACGGTCATGGTAGGCCAGCAGTTTGCGTTGGGCCACCAGCGCCTGAATAGCGTCGTAGAAGCCCTTCAGCTGCGCCACATCGCGCACGTCTGCCGCTTTGTCACCCAGCTGGCGATAAACCTGCGCCAGCGCGGTGGCACCCAGTGCGTTATGACCTTTACCCAGGTCAATCAGCAGCAGGGCGTTATCTTCGGTAGAGAGCTGCGGCGTGATGGTGTGACGCACGTCTTCCACGCGGGCAAAGGCGGTGATCACCAGCGACAGCGGAGAGGTCATCTCGCGCTGCTCGTTACCTTCCTGCCAGCGGGTTTTCATCGACATGGAGTCTTTGCCCACCGGAATGGTCAGGCCCAGCGCCGGACAGAGCTCTTCACCCACCGCTTTAACCGCTTCGTACAGCCCGGCGTCTTCACCCGGGTGACCGGCTGCGGCCATCCAGTTGGCGGAGAGCTTGATACGTTTGATGTCGCCAATCTGGGTGGCGGCGATGTTAGTCAGCGCTTCACCTACCGCCAGGCGGGCAGAAGCGGCAAAGTCCAGCAGCGCCACCGGGGAGCGTTCGCCCAGCGCCATCGCTTCGCCATAGTAGCTGTCAAGGCTGGCGGTAGTGACCGCGCAGTTCGCCACCGGGACCTGCCACGGGCCCACCATCTGATCGCGGGCGACCATGCCGGTCACGGTACGGTCACCGATGGTGACAAGGAAGGTTTTCTCCGCCACCGCCGGCAGATGCAGAACGCGGTTTACCGCCTCGGCAATCGTCACACCCTGCAGGTCGAGCGCTTTACCGCTCGCTTTGCGGGATTCAACGTCGCGAGTCATCTTCGGCGTTTTACCCAGCAGCACGTCCAGCGGCAGATCGATCGGCTGGTTGTCGAAATGGGTATCGCTTAAGGAGAGGTGCATCTCTTCGGTGGCCTCACCGATCACCGCATACGGGGCGCGCTCGCGACGGCAGAGCTCGTCAAACAACGGCAGCTGATCCGGGGCAACGGCCAGCACGTAGCGCTCCTGAGATTCGTTACACCAGATCTCCAGCGGGCTCATGCCGGGTTCATCACTCAGGATATCGCGCAGGTTGAAGCGGCCCCCGCGGTTGCCGTCGCTCACCAGCTCCGGCATGGCGTTGGAGAGACCGCCCGCACCCACGTCATGAATAAAGAGGATCGGGTTGGCATCGCCCAGCTGCCAGCAGCGGTCGATCACCTCCTGGCAACGGCGCTCCATCTCCGGGTTGTCGCGCTGTACGGAGGCGAAGTCGAGATCTGCATCAGACTGGCCGGATGCCATAGAGGAGGCTGCCCCGCCGCCCAGACCGATATTCATCGCCGGGCCGCCCAGCACGATCAGCTTGGCACCTACGACGATCTCGCCCTTCTGCACGTGATCGGCGCGAATGTTGCCGATCCCGCCAGCCAGCATGATCGGCTTATGGTAGCCACGCAGCTCTTCGCCGTTGTGGCTGTCCACTTTTTCTTCGTAGGTACGGAAGTAACCGTTCAGTGCCGGACGACCAAATTCGTTGTTAAACGCCGCGCCGCCCAGCGGTCCGTCGGTCATGATATCCAGCGCGGTAACAATACGCTCTGGTTTGCCAAAATCTTCTTCCCACGGCTGTTCAAAGCCCGGGATGCGCAGGTTGGAGACGGAGAAGCCGACCAGACCCGCTTTTGGTTTTGCCCCACGGCCGGTTGCACCTTCGTCACGGATTTCACCGCCGGAGCCGGTGGCGGCACCTGGCCACGGCGAAATAGCCGTCGGGTGGTTATGGGTTTCCACCTTCATCAGGATATGCGCCGGCTCCTGATGGAAATCATAGCGCCCCGCTTCGCGATCGGCGAAGAAGCGGCCCACCTCGGAACCCTCCATAACTGCGGCGTTGTCTTTGTAGGCGGACAGCACATGATCAGGGGTTTGCTCGAAGGTGTTTTTGATCATTTTGAACAGCGACTTCGGCTGCTGCTCGCCGTCGATAACCCAGTCGGCGTTAAAAATCTTGTGGCGGCAGTGCTCTGAGTTGGCCTGCGCGAACATATAGAGTTCGATGTCGTTCGGGTTGCGGTTCAGCTTAATGAACGCGTCCTGCAGGTAGTCAATCTCATCTTCTGCCAGCGCCAGGCCTAAACGCAGGTTGGCGTCAATCAGCGCCTGACGGCCCTCACCCAGCAGGTCCACGCTCTGCACGGGCGCAGGCTGATGGTGAGAGAAAAGCTGCTGCGCGTCGTCGAGAGAGGCGAACACGCTCTCCATCATGCGGTCGTGCAGTTCTGTTGCCACGGCTGACCACTGTTCATCAGTCAGGCTTGCGGCTTCAACGTAATAGGCCACGCCCCGCTCCAGACGATTAATCTGGCTCAGACCACAGTTATGGGCGATGTCGGTTGCTTTAGAAGACCAGGGGGAGATGGTACCCGGACGAGGCGTAACCAGCAGAAGTTTACCGTTCGGGGTATGGCTGCTCAGGCTTGGCCCGTACTTCAGCAGGCGCTCAAGCCGGACTAAATCCTCTGACGTTAAGGGAGCATTCAGGTCAGCAAAATGGACATACTCAGCGTAAATATTGCTTACCGGAAGGTCGGCCGCCTGAAAACGTGCCAGCAGTTTATTGATACGGAAGGCAGACAGTGCAGGCGAACCACGCAGAATTTCCATCATAAGTCTCTCGTCTTCGAAGCGCCGGAGGCGCTTACAGTGTGCGCAAGGGGGGAAAACGGGCGCCATTATAGTGGATCCTGCGCGCCGACGAAACCGTTTGCGTCGTAATAAAATCGTCGTCGTCATTTAACCATTGGTGTTGCCTTTCCCGCTAATAAGTTGCCAAGTGGCGCAACTTTACGCAAAATGCCGCGAAATCTTTGGTAATACTTGTTTTTACTATGGCCAATAAACAACAGAATAATACACAGCGCATAGAATCAACTTATTGAAAAAATTAAAGATTAATTATCTGTTCATCGGCATCGTGACCCTGCTGTTGGCAGCGGCCCTGTGGCCTTCAATCCCTTGGTTCGGTAAAGCCGAAAATCGCATCGCCGCCATTCAGGCGCGGGGGGAGCTGCGCGTCAGTACCGTGGCCTCTCCCCTCACCTACAGTGCGATCAACGATAAAGTCATTGGGCTGGATTACGAGCTGGCGCAGCATTTTGCTGACTATCTGGGCGTAAAGCTCAGAATTACGGTACGCCAGAACATCAGCCAGCTGTTTGACGACCTGGACAATGATAAGGCTGACATGCTGGCTGCTGGCCTGGTCTATAACAGCGAGCGCAGCAAAAACTATCAGCCAGGCCCAACCTACTACTCTGTCTCGCAGCAGCTGGTCTATCGCGTGGGCAGCCTGCGACCACGCACGCTTGCCGGGCTCACCGCCGAGCAGCTCACCGTTGCCCCGGGCCATGTTGTCATTGACGACCTTCGGGCGCTGAAAGAAAAAAAGTACCCTGAACTTAGCTGGAAGGTTGATAAGAAGCTCGGCACCACGGCGCTGCTGGAGCAGGTGACAGACGGGAAACTGCCCTACACCATCGCCGACTCGGTTGCCATCAGCCTGTTCCAGCGCGTTCACCCGGAGCTGGCCGTGGCGCTGGACGTCACTGACGAGCAGCCTGTCACCTGGTTCAGCCCTCTCGACGCCGACCAGACGCTTTCCGCCGCCATGCTCGATTTCTTTAACAGGATGAATGAAGACGGCACGCTGGCGCGTCTGGAGGAGAAGTACCTCGGTCACGGGGAGGGCTTCGACTATGTCGATACCCGCAGCTTCCTGCGGGCGGTGGATAATGTCCTGCCGACGCTGAAGCCCCTGTTTGTGAAGTATGCCCAGGAGATTGACTGGCGACTGCTGGCCGCCATCTCTTATCAGGAGTCTCACTGGGACGCACTGGCCACCTCGCCAACCGGGGTACGCGGCCTGATGATGCTGACCAAAAATACCGCCCAAAGCCTGGGACTAACCGACCGTACCGATGCTGAGCAGAGCATCAGCGGCGGCGCGCGCTACCTGCAGGCGATGATGGACAGAGTGCCGGAGAGCGTCCCGGAAGAGGAGCGGATCTGGTTTGCGCTGGCGGCCTATAACATGGGCTATGCCCACATGATCGACGCCCGCGCCCTGACCGCGAAAACCAAAGGCAACCCCGACAGCTGGTCAGACGTAAAACAGCGTCTGCCGCTGCTGAGCCAGAAGCCTTATTACAGCAAGTTGACCTATGGCTACGCGCGCGGCCACGAGGCGTACGCCTACGTGGAAAACATCCGCAAATATCAGATAAGCCTGGTGGGGTATCTGATGGAGAAAGAGAAAGAGGCGCAGGCAGCCCAGCAGCTGGCCCAGGCCTATCCGGTGGTGGCACCGGAGGAGCTTACTCACCCGATAACTTCCATTCTGCCTTTTGCTGCTTTTTCTGCTGACGCCGCATTCGAAAGAAGTCACTTAGCATCGCCGAACACGCTGGTGCCAACACCTCTCCAATAACCTTGACCTGATGGTTCATGCCGGGATGGCTGAGCACGTCCAGCAGCGAACCTGCCGCACCGGTTTTTTCATCCCGCGCCCCATACACCACCGTACCGATCCGGCTGTGGATCATGGCGCCGGAGCACATGACGCAAGGTTCGAGAGTGACATACAGGGTGGTGTCCAGCAGGCGGTAGTTTTGCAGCACCAGTCCGCCCTGGCGCAGGGCCATAATTTCGGCATGGGCGGTGGGGTCATGGCGACCAATCGGGCGATTCCAGCCCTCGCCGATCACCTGATTATTGTGTACCAGCACGGCACCGACCGGGACTTCGCCTTCATCCCAGGCACGTTGGGCAAGCTGGAGCGCATGGCGCATCCAGTATTCATGATTAAGTTCAGGGTCGGACAACGCAGCATACTCCAGTCTGAAAAGCGGGCGCATTATACACACCCGCTATGCATAATCACAAAATCATTCCAGTTGCTGAAGTTCGCCCAGCGGCGTAACGCGCCAGCGGTGCTGGCAGAAGTAGAGCAGCGGGTTATCCTGTTTGCTGTCGCTGTAGCCGCTGTAGAGCCGCAGCGGGGTGCCGATTTTCTTCTCCAGCTGTGCCACCTTCTCATGCCCGAGACAGCGCATGGTCAGCACCCAGCCGCCATAGGCGCGGCCAATCTGGGTGGCGATCAGGTTAACGCGCGGCAGCCAGGGGGTATCAAAGTAGACCTGTTCCACCAGCGACTGCGGCGAGCCGGTGATGAGCCAGATGTCGGCATCGTTGGCGTCCAGGTAGTTTGTCAGCCGATCCTGCACCACCGGAAAGGCGGTGACATGTTTGCGAAACCAGGTGACAAACTCTTTCTCCAGCTGTTTAAGCCGGGCTTCGCTGTGGCCGAAGGTACACCCCCACAGCAACAGGCTCATCGGCCAGCGAGCGGCGCGCCCCTTCACCAGCAACACGCCGCCAATGATTGGCAGCAAGGGCAATACGAGCAGGGCATTCAGGGGCTGTCGGCGCAGTAAATAGCGCATAAAGGTGCCGAACATATCCTGCTGATGCAGCGTTCCGTCCAGGTCAAAAAAGACAACACGACGCTCGTTATTTGCCAAACCTTACTCCTCTGGATCGTTAAACCCTAACAGCCAGGTAAACAGGAACCCGGCGATCACCGCTACCAGATAGCCTAACAGATAGAGCATGACTTTTCCGGTCACGATGGTTAATGCCAGCGGTAATCCGGAAATACCAAAGGTGATGACGGTCGCCACTTTCCAGTAACCGATCAGCGCCCCACCGACCGCGCCACCCAGACAGGCCCCGATAAACGGCTTGCCGAGCGGGAGGGTGACGCCAAAAATCAGCGGCTCGCCGATGCCCAGCAGCCCGACCGGCAGCGCCCCTTTAATTACCTTTTTCAGGCGTGCGTTGCGGGTTTTCATCAGCACCGCGATGGCCGCGCCGATCTGTCCGACTCCGGCCATCGCCAGAATAGGCAGCAGGGCGTTGTAACCGTGCGCCTGCACCAGCTCAACGTGGATCGGCACCAGCCCCTGATGTAAACCGGTCAGCACCAGCGGCAGGAAGGTGCCCGACAGCACCGCCCCCACCAGGAATCCACCGCGATCGATAGCCCAGGAGGCACCGTGGGCAATGGACTCCGAGATCCAGCCTCCCAGCGGCTGCAGGGCGATGATGGCGATACTGCCGGTGATAAGCGTGGTCAGCAGCGGATTGAGGATCAGCTCCAGAGAGCCTGGCAGGACATTACGCAGCTTTTTCTCGAGCCAGCACATCAGCACCACCACCAGCAACACGGCGATCACCCCGCCGCGCCCCGGCTGCAGCGCTTCACCGAACAGGGTGATCTGCGCCAGCTGCGGGCTGGAGAGAATGCCGGCCATCACCCCGCCTAACGCCTGCGAGCCGCCAAACACTTTGGCGGTATTAACCCCCACCAGAATGTTCATGATGGCAAAGACCGCGCTGCCGAAAATGCCGAGGATCCCGAGCAGGTTTGGATAGTGGGTCGCAAAATCCCCGACAATGTCCGGGCGTTTGAGGATATTGATAATGCCGGTGATGAGCCCCGAGGCAATAAAGGCCGGAATGAGCGGAATAAAGACATTCGCCAGCATGCGTAGCGCATCGCTCATCGGGGCTTTATATTTCGCTTTTGCCTGCGCTTTGGTGCGCTCGGCATCATCAATCACCGCCCCGCCCATCAGGGAGCGCATGGCATCCACTACCTGCGCGGCTTTACCCGGCCCGACGATGAGCTGGTGCTGCTCCCCCTGCTTTACGTATCCGCTGACGCCAGGCAGTTTTTTCAGGGTGGCCGGATCGAGCTTGTCGTCATCCTGCACTTCCACCCTCACTCGCGTCATACAGTTTTCCAGACGCCGTATATTTTTTTCTCCGCCGATCCCCGCAAGAATACCGCTGGCGAGCGCTACTGTTTTTTCCATGTACGCCTCTTTAGTTTTCTAATGCCGCACGTAAGAATCCCTGATGCGCGTCAAGCCTGGCGCGCGCCGCAGCGGCATCCAGCCCGCTTAAAATCATCAGAATGGCCGGTTTGACGTCGTACCCGGTCTGTTTCAGCACCTCTTCCGCCTCTTCGCGGGAGCTCCCTGTGGCTTCGACCACCATGCGACACGCCCGGTCAATGAGCTTCACGTTGGTCGCTTTCATGTCCACCATCAGGTTCTGGTAGACCTTACCGAACTTGACCATTGCCCCGGTGGAGATCATATTCAGCACCAGCTTTTGCGCCGTGCCGGATTTCAGGCGGGTGGAGCCGGTCAGCGCTTCCGGGCCTACCACCGGCGAGATAGCGATCGTCGCCACCTGGGCGATGGGGGAACCGGGATTGCAGGAGATGGCCACGGTAGTGCAGCCGGTCTGGTTCGCATACTCCAGCCCGCCAATGACGTACGGCGTGCGCCCGGAGGCCGCCAGCCCGACCACCAGATCCTGCGCGGTCAGGTTAAGCGCTTTGAGATCGTCTTCACCGAGCTGCTTGCTGTCCTCTGCCCCTTCCACCGCTTTCAGCAGCGCTCCCGGCCCACCGGCGATGAGGCCGATCACCAGGCCATGTGGTACGCCGAAGGTGGGTGGGCACTCTGAAGCATCCAGCACCCCCAGACGCCCGCTGGTGCCCGCCCCCATATAGATAATGCGTCCCCCCGCTTTCAGCGCATCTGCCGCGGCATCCACCGCTTTCGCCACCTCGGGCAATGTTTCTTTCACTGCCTGCGCGACCAGCGTATCCTGTTGGTTGAAGCGATGAACAAGGTCAAGCGTGGAGAGTGCGTCCAGGTCCAGGGTTTGTGGGTTGCGGGATTCTGATACCAGTGAGCCGAGATTCATTTTTTTGTACCTCAAGAATTTTTAATTCATAATAATCGCATTATCATGGAATATAAAATTCATTCAGGCGAGCAGAATTCGCATTTGCTGCAGTCATCACATTTCGCCAGGAGTCCCTATGAACTGTCTAATTCGCATCCGCCAGCGATACGCGGGTTTTGCCCAGAGCGATAAAAAGCTGGCGGATTTTTTACTCTCGCAGCCCGATCGTGCCCGCCATTTAAGCTCTCAGCAGCTTGCCAGCGAGGCGGGCGTGAGCCAGTCAAGCGTAGTGAAATTCGCGCAAAAGATTGGTTTCAAAGGTTTCCCCGCCCTGAAACTGGCGCTCAGCGAGGCGCTGGCCAGCAACCCAAATCCGCAATCCATGCCGGTTCATAACCAGATCCGCGGCGACGATCCGATGCGCCTGGTCGGGGAAAAGCTCATCAAAGAGAACGTGGCGGCGATGCATGCCACCCTCGACGTCAACAGCGAAGAGAAGCTGCTGGAGAGCGTGGCCATGCTGCGGGCGGCAAGACGGGTGATCCTAACCGGCATCGGCGCCTCGGGGCTGGTGGCGCGTAACTTCGGCTGGAAGCTGAATAAAATCGGTGTGATTGCCATTGTCGAACAGGACATGCATGCCCTGCTGGCTACCGTACAGGCGATGGAGCCTGATGATCTGCTGTTGGCCCTCTCCTATTCTGGCGAACGCCGCGAGATTAATCTGGCCGCTGATGAAGCGCTGCGCGTGGGGGGCAAAATTCTGGCGATCACCGGCTTTACTCCCAATGCCCTGCAGCAGCGGGCCACGCGCTGTCTGTATACCATTGCCGAAGAGCAGGCCACCCGCAGCGCGGCGATCTCGTCCACCAGCGCGCAGATGATGCTGACCGATCTGCTGTTTATGGCGTTGGTTCAGCAGGATCTGGAGCATGCCCCGGAACGTATTCGCCACAGCGAGGCATTGGTAAAAAAACTGGTTTGAACAGACAATGAGCGTATAATGCCCGCCCTGTTTGTGTTGTTTCTGAGAATTTCCTGATGGCGCTGTTAATCACCAAAAAATGCATCAATTGCGATATGTGCGAACCCGAATGCCCTAATCAGGCAATTTCAATGGGAGCGAGCATTTACGAGATTAACAGCGACCGCTGCACCGAGTGCGTGGGCCATTATGAGACGCCAACCTGCCAGAAGGTGTGCCCGATCCCCAATACTATCCTGAAAGATCCGGCACATCCTGAATCGGAAGAGCAGCTGTGGGACAAGTTCGTTCTGATGCACCACGCCGATAAAATTTAACTTTCGATAATCACCGTGGCGCAGGCGTAATGGCGTTCATCCGCCAGCGTCACATGCATGTTCGCCACGCCCAGCTTTTCTGCCAGATTTAGCGCCTCGCCCCACAGCCTGAGGCGCGGTTTACCCAGCTCATCGTTAAAGACTTCGAACTGATTGAACGCCAGACCGTTGCGGATGCCGGTACCGAAGGCTTTTGCCGCCGCCTCCTTCACCGCAAAACGTTTGGCAAGAAAACGCACCGGTTGCTGGTGCGCTTCCCAGATGGCCCACTCGTTATCGCTGAGCACCCGACGGGCAAGGCGATCGCCGCTGCGGGCAATCACCGCTTCGATGCGGGCGATCTCAACAATATCCGTGCCTAAGCCGAGGATAGCCATTACTTGCGGGCTTCCAGCATCAGACGCTTCATCTCTGACACCGCCTCTTTCAGACCGCTCATCACCGCGCGCCCGATAATCGCATGGCCGATGTTCAGCTCATGCATCTCCGGGATCGCCGCAATGGCCTTAACGTTATGATAGGTCAGACCGTGACCAGCATTCACCTTCAGACCCAGACCCGCCGCGTAGGTTGCCGCTTTGGCGATGCGATCGAGCTCTTTCGCCTGGGTCGCTTCGTCTTCGGCATCGGCGTAGCAGCCGGTGTGGATCTCAATAAACGGCGCGCCAACGTCGGCGGCGGCTTTGATCTGCGCTTCATCGGCATCGATAAACAGGGATACTAAAATCCCGGCATCGGCCAGACGTTTGCAGGCGTCACGCATCTTATCCAGCTGACCGGCCACATCCAGCCCGCCTTCGGTGGTCACTTCCTGGCGCTTTTCCGGCACCAGGCAGCAGAAGTGCGGTTTGGTCTCAACGGCAATCGCCAGCATCTCTTCGGTGACGGCCATCTCCAGATTCATGCGGGTGTCCAGGGTCTGGCGCAGGATGCGCACATCGCGGTCGGTAATATGGCGACGGTCCTCGCGCAGATGCACGGTAATGCCGTCGGCACCCGCCTGCTCGGCGATAAAGGCCGCCTGGACCGGGTCAGGATAGGCGGTTCCGCGCGCATTGCGCAGCGTGGCGATATGGTCAATGTTGACGCCTAACAGTAATTCAGCCATGACAATCCTCGGTTTCTCGTTGTTCATTTACGCTTTGGCATAAACTGCCTGAATAATTCGCGGCTCTTTAAGGGCTTGCCACCAAGATACGGCTTGAGCGCAATACGGGTAAAGCGTTTTGCCGCCCGCAGGGTGCTGGCGTCCGGAAATTCGCGTTCCGCCAGCGCCCGCAGATCCCGCCCGGTAAAGGTGCTGTTGTCGATAACCACGCTGGCGATAAAGCCCTTCTCTTCGCGATAGCGGTAGGTCATGGTGTCTTCGACTGGTTCGCCGCTGCCCGCGCAGTGCAGAAAATCGACGCCGTATCCCAGATGCCCGAGCAACGCCAGCTCAAAGCGGCGCAGCACAGGCTCGGGCGAGCCGCTCACGCCAGCCAGCGCCTGAAGACAGTGCAGATAATCGAAAAAGAGTTCAGAGAAGCGGGTCTCATGTTCAAGCACGCGCGTAATAAGCTCGTTAACATACAGACCGCTGTAGAGCGTAATACCAGAGAGAGGGAGCGCCAGAGAGACGGCTTCAGCACTGCGCAGGGTTTTCACTTCCCCACGTCCGCCAAAGCGCACCAGCAGCGGTGTGAAGGGCTGCAAAGCACCTTTCAGATTAGAACGTTTAGAACGTGCGCCTTTGGCAACAAGGCGCACGCGGCCTGACTCTTCCGTGAAGACGTCCAGCATCAGGCTGGTTTCGCTCCAGGGACGACTGTGAAGGACAAAGGCTCTTTGCCATCCATCCACGTTTTAGTGGCTTATACGTCGTCGCCGTAACCAAGACTGCGCAGTGCGCGCTCGTCATCGGCCCAGCCAGATTTCACTTTCACCCACAGTTCCAGGTGAACCGGCGCTTCGAACATCTCCTGCATATCCTTACGGGCTTCGATACCGATGGTTTTGATTTTGGCACCTTTATTGCCAATCACCATCTTCTTCTGCCCTTCGCGCTCAACGAGGATCAGCCCGTTGATGTCATATCCGCCGCGCTCGTTAGTCTGGAAACGTTCGATTTCAACGGTGACAGAGTACGGCAGTTCCGCGCCAAGGAAACGCATCAGCTTTTCGCGAATAATTTCAGACGCCATAAAGCGCTGAGAACGGTCAGTGATGTACTCTTCCGGGAAGTGATGAATCGCTTCCGGCAGATGCTTGCGCACGATGCCCGCGATGGTGTCGACGTTCAGACCGGTCTCGGCAGAGAGCGGGACGATATCGAGGAAGTTCATCTGGCTACCCAACCACTGCAGATGCGGCAGCAGATCGGCTTTTTCCTGCACGTTGTCCACTTTGTTGACCGCGAGGATCACCGGCGTTTTACCGTCACGCAGTTTGTTCAGCACCATCTCGTCGTCCGGGGTCCAGCGGGTACCTTCGACAACAAAAATCACCAGCTCAACGTCGCCGATAGAGCTGCTCGCCGCCTTGTTCATCAGACGGTTAATGGCGCGCTTCTCTTCCATATGCAGACCCGGGGTATCGACATAAATCGCCTGATATGCCCCTTCGGTATGGATACCGACAATGCGGTGACGCGTGGTCTGCGCCTTGCGGGAGGTAATAGAGATCTTTTGCCCCAGCAGATTATTCAGCAGGGTTGATTTGCCTACGTTCGGACGTCCGACGATGGCAATAAATCCACAATAACTTTTTTCTTCGCTCATTCCAGCTCCAGCATTTTCAGCGCCTGTTCGGCGGCAGCCTGTTCCGCCTTACGACGGCTTGAACCTGTGCCAACCACCGGTTCACTCAGGCCACTGACCTGGCAATGGATGGTAAACTCCTGATCGTGTGCTTCGCCACGAACCTGCACCACCAGATAAGATGGCAGCGGCAGATGGCGACCCTGCAAATACTCCTGCAAACGGGTTTTTGGATCTTTCTGTTTATCACCCGGGCTGATCTCATCCAGACGCGTCTGATACCAGTTCAGGATCAGCTGCTCCACCGTCTGGATATCGCTGTCGAGGAAAACACCACCGATTAACGCTTCGACCGTATCCGCGAGAATAGATTCACGACGGAAGCCGCCGCTTTTCAGTTCGCCAGGCCCGAGTCGCAGGCATTCACCCAGTTCAAATTCACGGGCAATTTCGGCAAGCGTATTGCCACGTACCAGCGTTGCGCGCATGCGGCTCATATCGCCTTCATCCACACGCGGGAAACGGTGATAAAGCGCATTCGCAATAACAAAACTTAAAATGGAGTCGCCCAGAAATTCGAGTCGCTCATTGTGTTTGCTGCTGGCACTGCGATGGGTTAATGCCTGTTGCAACAACTCCTGATGCTGAAAAGTGTAGCCCAGCTTCCGTTGAAGCCGATTAATTACGATGGGGTTCATGCGATACCAATAGAATAAATGCGTCAAAAATGCAGCACACGAAACCGTCCTGAGAAAGCCAACGCGGTTTCGTGTGCCGTGGCACTGAATCAGCGCCAACCTTAAACTTCGGGGGAATATTCTATACGCAACGACAGGGGTTGTCGTTAGTCAGAAGAGATTTATCAGTGAAATAATTCACGTAGCCTCTGGTTAAAGAGGCTACGTGCTCATTTATCAGGAATTAATGGATGCCGCCAATACGATTTAACCGTACGCCGGTTGGCCATTCGCCTTCCTGTTTCTCGAAGCTCATCCAGATGGTGGTGGCTTTACCCACCAGGTTCGCTTCCGGCACAAAGCCCCAGTAACGGCTGTCCGCGCTGTTATCGCGGTTATCACCCATCATGAAGTAGTGTCCCGGTGGCACGATCCAGGTCGCCAGCTGCTGCCCCTTCTGCTGATAGTACATGCCCAACTGATCCTGCGCGATGGAGACGGTCAGGATACGGTGCGTCACATCGCCCAGGGTCTCTTTACGCTCGTTCAGACGAATACCGTTCTCTTTGGTCTCGCCTTTCGGCAGCAGGAAGAAACCGCTGGTCGCTTCGCCGCCGTTGCGACGGGCAAAGGTCTGCACAAAGTCGCTTGGCTCAACGCCGGAATAGGTCACCGGTAATGCGCTACCGCAAGCGGTGCCGGAACTGCAGCCAGGCTGAACCGTCACCTCTTTGGAAACCGGATTATAGGTTACCTTATCACCCGGTACGCCAACGGTACGTTTGATGTAATCCAGACGCGGATCGTCCGGATATTTGAACACCACGATATCGCCGCGTTTTGGATGGCCGGTTTCGATCAGCGTTTTCTGGTAGATCGGATCTTTAATGCCATAAGCAAACTTCTCGACCAGAATAAAATCACCGATCAGCAGCGTTGGCATCATCGAACCGGATGGGATCTGGAAAGGTTCATAGATAAACGAACGTACCACCAGCACAATGGCCAGCACCGGAAAGACCGAAGCGCCTGTTTCCAGCCAGCCCGGCTTAGGGCTGACTTTCTTCAGGGTATTCGGATCCAACTGGTCGCCCGTGGCAGCCTGCGCGGCGGCCTGACGTTCGCGACGTTTCGGAGCAAAGATAAACTTATCCAGACACCACAACAGCCCCGTCACCAGTGTGGCAATCACCAGGATCAGGGCAAACATGTTCGCCATGCCAACTCCTTAAGGGTTATTTTCCGTCTTTACCAACGTGCAGAATGGCGAGGAACGCTTCCTGCGGCAGCTCAACGTTACCGACCTGCTTCATACGCTTCTTACCTTCTTTCTGCTTCTGGAGCAGCTTCTTCTTACGGCTGACGTCACCGCCATAGCATTTTGCCAGAACGTTTTTACGCAGCTGTTTCACCGTAGAACGGGCGATAATATGGTTGCCAATGGCCGCCTGAATCGCAATGTCGAACTGCTGGCGTGGGATGAGATCTTTCATCTTCTCTACCAGTTCGCGACCGCGATATGGGGCGTTGTCGTTATGGGTGATCAGCGCCAGCGCATCGACGCGCTCGCCGTTGATCAGCACGTCCACACGCACCATGTTGGAGGCCTGGAAGCGTTTGAAGTTGTAATCCAGCGACGCATAACCGCGTGAAGTTGACTTCAGACGATCGAAGAAGTCGAGCACCACTTCCGCCATCGGGATTTCATAGGTCAGCGCCACCTGGTTACCGTGGTAAACCATGTTGGTCTGCACACCGCGTTTTTCGATACACAGCGTGATGACGTTGCCGAGGAACTCCTGCGGCAGCAGCATGTGACATTCGGCGATCGGCTCGCGCAGCTCATGAATATTATTCAGCGGCGGCAGCTTGGATGGACTGTCGACGTAGATAACCTCTTTGGAGGTGGTCTCGACTTCGTACACGACCGTTGGTGCGGTGGTGATCAGATCCAGGTCATATTCACGCTCCAGACGCTCCTGAATGATCTCCATGTGCAGCAGGCCGAGGAAGCCGCAGCGGAAGCCGAAGCCCAGCGCCGTCGAGCTTTCTGGCTCATAGAACAGGGAAGCATCGTTCAGGCTCAGCTTGCCGAGCGCGTCACGGAAGTTCTCATAATCGTCAGAGCTGACCGGGAACAGACCGGCGTAAACCTGCGGTTTTACCTTTTTAAAGCCTGGCAGCGCTTTTTCTGCCGGGTTGCGGGCGCCCGTCAGGGTATCGCCCACTGGCGCGCCGAGGATGTCTTTGATGGCGCAAACCAGCCAGCCTACTTCGCCGCACTTCAGTTCGGTACGGTCGACCTGTTTTGGCGTGAAGATACCCAGACGGTCAGCGTTGTAAACCTGTCCGGTGCTCATCACTTTGATCTTGTCGCCTTTACGCATGGTGCCGTTTTTAATACGCACCAGCGAGACAACGCCGAGATAGTTATCGAACCAGGAGTCGATGATCAGCGCCTGCAGTGGCCCCTCCGGATCGCCTTCCGGCGCCGGGATGTCACGCACCAAACGTTCCAGCACGTCGGTTACACCCACGCCGGTTTTTGCCGAGCAGCGCACGGCGTCGGTCGCGTCGATGCCGACGATATCTTCGATCTCTTCCGCCACACGCTCAGGATCGGCGGCTGGCAGGTCGATCTTGTTCAGAACCGGCACCACCTCGAGATCCATTTCCATCGCGGTATAGCAGTTCGCCAGGGTCTGGGCTTCTACGCCCTGCCCCGCATCCACTACCAGCAGCGCGCCCTCACAGGCCGCCAGCGAACGGGAAACTTCATAAGAGAAGTCAACGTGGCCTGGGGTGTCGATAAAGTTAAGTTGGTAGGTTTCACCGTCAGACGCTTTATAGTCGAGCGTAACGCTCTGCGCTTTAATGGTAATACCGCGTTCGCGTTCCAGGTCCATGGAGTCCAGTACCTGGGCTGCCATTTCACGATCAGACAGGCCACCGCAAATCTGGATAATACGGTCAGACAGCGTCGACTTACCGTGGTCAATGTGAGCAATGATCGAAAAGTTACGTATGTTCTTCATATAGTTAAATAATTATGCCTTACGAATTCCTGGAGGCCGCTGTTCTTAGCCTGACGTTTTTCAGTGCGAAAACGCAGCATTCTACACTACATCTCCGTCACCAGGAAATGCTCTTCCAGCAAGCTTAGCGCGAAGATCTGGCGTTTTCTTTTATGAGATGTAAATAAAACAAAGCCCGGTAACATCACCGGGCTTCTGAAGAGAGCGTGTCGACACGCAGCTGATCGGGTGGCAATCCGACGCTGAGAATAACGGGCTGCCACGCTTCACGCTCCGCAAGACGGGAGGAAAAGCCGCGAGCCAGTAAAAAACCGCCTACGCCGCCCAGCGCTGCGCCGCACATGGCGGCGAGATCGGTCCCAAACAGTACCTGGAACAGACCGCCAAGGGCAAACAACCCCACCAGCGGGGAGAGATAGACCAGCATCGCCGAGCCAAGCAGGCTACCTTCAGCGATTCCTAACTCGACTTTTTGCCCCTCCACCAGCGGCTCTGCGCTGGGCACGCTGATCGTGTGTGAGGTCTGTGGTCCAAGTTTGTTCAGCACCCGGCTGCCGCAACCGGCGCGGGAGGCGCAGCTGTTGCAGGATGCTTTGACGTCGCAGCTGACCAGCGCGACGCCCTTATGCCATGAAACGACCGTTGCCCACTCTTTGATCATTGTGCAGCCCTGAATTTAATGCTGTCGGCGATACGTTTAGCCGTTTGCGGCGGCAGTTCACCGACAACGGTGATCTCTGCGTTATCCCGTATTGTGGTGCTGACGGTGCGACGCCCGGTACGCAACATCTGATCGGCACTGACCGGTGTTGCCCGGTTGATATTAACCGAGAAGCTGAACAAGCCGTCGGAGTAAAGACGGGATTCAACCGGGGTATCGATGGTGGGCAGCTGGCGTCGACTGCTGGAGACTTCACTGAAGCCCTGCGGGATCCAGTTGGGCGCCCAGTTAAAGTTGACGTTATCCCCCGCCGGGACGGAGAGCAGCGGCGGCAGGTTCGCTTTTGCCAGATTCTGCATGCTGTTACCGACCTGATCGTCGATGGTGAAAGAGATCACCCGGAACTGCTCCAGCGTCTCACCATCCCGATCCAGCAGATCGACCCGCATTGGCAGCTTGGTCTCTGCATCCATCCAGACGATATAGCTGTAACGTGTTCCGTCTCTGGCGACCACCCGCAGCACCTCGCAGAGCCGATCGGCGATACGGGTACGTCCTACGGAGATAAAGTCGTAGTAAGGGGAGAGCCGTTTAAAATCGGTATAAATGAGCGAAGGCAGCGAATCAACAATGTAGTCGCCATTCAGCGTAAAGGGTTCGAGACCCGGCTCGAAATAGCTGATTTCATTGCCACGCTGCACGACTTCGCGGCGCGGACCATCCATCTGCAAAAGCTGGGCAAGCGGCTGTTTATCAAGACGGGCATGGCGATAGCGTAACGACTCTACACCTTGCTTATTGATACTGATAAAAGACAGCTCGTAGTTGAGTGACTGGCTGGCCTGGTTCATTTGCTGCAACAACGCCCCGGACGATACATCAGCCGAGGCGTTGACAGTGAACAACAGGCTACCCGCCATCAGAGACATGGCGCACCAAAGTTGCTTCATTACTGCGATTGCGTTCCTAAAGTTTGGTTTCCTGGCACTTGCACAGCAGCCTGCTGCGTTTGCGCCTGTTCAAACTGAAGCTGTTCAGAATGCAGACGACGCTGCAATTCATAATCCTGCAACATCGCGTTAATACGACGGCGCTGCTCCTGGACCTGCTGCTGCTGACCGGCACCGGCCGAGGCATCAGAAGGAATACCCAGACTTACCGGGCTGGCTTTGCCCATCATCGGCAGTGTATTAAACACTGGCGCTTCTGGTTGCTGGCTCACTTCAGATTGAGTGTTATAGTGCTGGACGCCCACAATAACTGCAAGCGATACGCAAGCAGCCACACCCATTTGAGTCAGTTGACTCGCCCAGGGGCGCACTTTGTTCCAGAAAGGCATCTTCTGCCACAGGTGCGGTGCAGGTTGGGCTTCGGGGATTAGCGGGGTGGCCTGAGAAACAGGTTCGTTCTCTATGGCCGCCATTACGCGAGCTGAGATATCAAAATGGAGGAGATCGCTGGTATCGCCGCGCAGAGTATCGCGAATGAGATGATAACTCTCCCAGGTTTTTTGCATCTCAGGAGAGCGAGAGAGCTCGTTGAGCATCTCACTGTCCAGCGTTTCACCATCCATCAAAGCGGAAAGTTGTTCTTTCTGCATGCCTAATACCTTTTCCAGTATCCCGCTATCGTCAACGCCTGATTAGCGGTTGAACTTTATTATCAATAGCTTCTCGCGCACGAAAGATCCGTGAGCGAACCGTACCGACCGGGCAATCCATGATAGCGGCTATCTCTTCATAGCTCAGGCCATCTAACTCCCGCAACGTAATTGCCATGCGTAAATCTTCCGGGAGCGACTCGATGGTGCGAAAAACTATTTGTCTCAGTTCTTCTGACAACATTAAGTTCTCAGGGTTCGAAATTTCTTTCAACGCACCGCCGCTTTCAAAATTTTCAGCGTCGATAGCATCGACATCGCTTGAAGGCGGACGTCGGCCCTGAGCGACGAGGTAGTTCTTAGCCGTATTGACGGCAATACGGTACAGCCAGGTATAAAAAGCACTATCTCCCCGGAAAGATTCCAGCGCACGATAGGCCTTAATGAAAGACTCTTGTACCACATCAGGAACATCCCCTGACGGTACATAGCGGGACACCAGACTCGCCACCTTATGCTGGTAGCGCACCACCAGTAGGTTAAAGGCTTTCTGATCTCCCTTCTGGACCCGTTCAACCAGAATCTGGTCCGTTAACTGCTCGCTCATCCGAGGTAAAGTCTCCCCAAACCTAAATTCCACGCGTTATCGAAACGCCACTCCAAACACTGCACTGTGAGCAAGCAGTTGCTTTGAGGGTCTTTATTTCAATTAGTTCCGTCACGCCTTTGTTTTTGTTAATCACGTCGCAGACCGTTCATTTTCTATCATTATAAGTCTGATACCGATACGTACCCAGTTTCTGCTAAGAAATGGTCTTTTACCGCTTGCAGGGTAACGCAAGACGGGCTTTATTTCACCACAAAATCTGAAGCTAACGATCTGCTACGCAAAATATTTTCGCCCTTTTAGTCCCTTATCGCTGTCCAGCCTTTGTTTAGTCATTGCAACAACTCTTAAAAAAAACGTGCGATTCATCGCATTCAGGTGCTATGCTGGCCAAACACTGTTTAGTAAATTAAACACACATCATGAACGCAATTTCCGAACTCACCTGTGACGTACTGATTATCGGCAGCGGTGCCGCCGGCCTTTCACTGGCGCTGCGACTCGCCCCACACCAGAAAGTGATTGTCCTCAGCAAAGGTCCTGTTAGCGAAGGTTCTACCTTCTATGCCCAGGGCGGAATTGCTGCGGTGTTTGATGAAACTGACAGTATCGACTCCCATGTCGAAGATACCCTGATTGCAGGTGGCGGTATCGTGGACCGACACGCGGCTGAATTTGTCGCCAGTAATGCCCGCCACTGCGTGCAATGGCTGATCGATCAGGGCGTGCTGTTTGATACCCACGTGCAGGCCAATGGAGAAGAGAGTTACCACCTGACGCGTGAGGGCGGACACAGCCATCGCCGGATCCTGCATGCCGCAGATGCCACTGGTAAAGCAGTCGAAACGACGCTGGTCAGCCAGGCGTTAAGCCATCCCAACATCCGGGTGCTGGAACGCAGCAACGCGGTGGATTTGATCATCTCCGATAAGATTGGTCTGCCGGGCACGCGGCGCGTTGTGGGAGCCTGGGTCTGGAACCGTAATAGAGAGAAGGTGGAAACCTGTCGGGCAAAATCGGTTGTACTGGCAACCGGCGGTGCCTCTAAGGTGTATCAGTACACCACCAACCCGGATATTTCCTCAGGGGACGGTATTGCCATGGCCTGGCGAGCAGGCTGTCGCGTGGCCAATCTGGAATTTAACCAGTTCCATCCCACTGCGCTATTCCACCCGCAGGCACGCAACTTCCTGCTGACCGAAGCGCTACGCGGTGAAGGCGCGCATTTAAAACGCCCGGATGGCACGCGCTTTATGCAGGATTTCGACGAGCGGGGCGAGCTGGCGCCGCGTGATGTCGTGGCCCGCGCTATCGATCATGAGATGAAACGCCTGGGCGTGGACTGCATGTATCTGGATATCAGCCACAAACCCGAAGCCTTTATTCGCCAGCACTTCCCGACCATCTATGAAAAACTGTTGGGGCTCGGCATCGATATCACCAAAGAGCCGATGCCGGTGGTGCCCGCGGCGCACTATACCTGCGGCGGCGTGATGGTCGACGATCATGGCCGGACCGACGTTGACGGCCTGTACGCCATCGGCGAGGTGAGCTACACCGGCCTGCATGGCGCGAACCGAATGGCATCAAACTCGCTTCTGGAGTGCCTTGTGTATGGCTGGTCAGCGGCGGAAGATATCACGAAGCGCATGCCTTACGCCCGCCAGGTGGAAAACCTGCCGGACTGGGACGAAAGCCGCGTGGAGAACCCGGATGAACTGGTCGTGATCCAGCATAACTGGCACGAGCTGCGCCTCTTTATGTGGGATTACGTCGGCATTGTGCGCACCACCAAACGTCTGGAGCGCGCCCTGCGCCGTATTACCATGCTGCAGCAGGAAATTGATGAGTATTACGCCCATTTCCGCGTATCCAATAATTTGCTGGAACTGCGTAATCTGGTTCAGGTGGCGGAGCTGATTGTGCGCTGCGCAATGATGCGCAAAGAGAGCCGCGGTTTGCACTACACGCTCGACTACCCGGAGCAGCTTGAGCATTCCGGCCCGTCGGTGCTCTCACCGCTGGCTCACATAAATAAATAGAAGGGGTGGGTCAGCGCCGTGTAGTCATCGGAATAACGCTGATCTGGCCCACGTATCACCAGCCTGTCGCTGAAGCACTCTCCCTCTTTCGGCGACAGCGCCAGCAGCACCCGGTGCGGCAGCCTGCCGTCGGTTTCCGCAATATCGGTGCGCAGGCGTAAAAACCAGCCCATCTCCAGCGCGCTGGCAATAAATGCACTGCCTGCGCTCTCCGGTAATACCACGCAGAAAAATCCCTCTTCGGAGATCAACCCGGCAGCGCAGGCTAACAGCGCGCCATGATCGAGCGTGTCGGTATACCGGGCCTGCTCTCGCTGGGGTGTAGCACAGGCTACGCCCGGTTCAAAATAGGGAGGATTGCTGACAATCAGGTCATAGCGGCCCGTTTGTTCTGGCGCCCAGGCAAGAACATCCGCACAATGAAGAGATACGCGCGAAGCCCAGGGGGATTCCGCTACGTTTTCCGCTGCCTGCTCAGCCGCCTGGGGATCCAGTTCAACCGCGTCAAGCGTGACAGCGTGTTCGGTACGCTGCGCCAGCATCAGGGCTAATAATCCGCTGCCGCTGCCAATGTCGAGGATACGTTTAACGCCTGCTACCGGTGCCCATGCCCCCAGTAAAATGCCATCAGTGCCGACTTTCATTGCACAGCGATCGTGGGCAACAAAGAACTGCTTAAAAGTAAAACCATCGCGGCGCAGCTGCGCTTTGAGTTGAGACATGTCGGAGCAACCTTCAAAGTGAAACGGGAGTAGCATAGGTGAAAGCGTAACGACGGAAAAGGGATATCCACACAAACAGATGAAGATTGCAGCCGTAACGTCTATAATCAGCGCCCCACACAGAGGTAGAACATGACTGTAACGACTTTTTCCGAACTTGAACTCGATGAAAGCCTTCTGGACGCGCTCCAGGAAAAAGGCTTCACACGCCCGACCGCTATTCAGGAAGCGGCAATTCCGCCTGCACTGGAGGGCCGTGACGTGCTCGGTTCTGCGCCAACCGGCACGGGTAAAACGGCAGCCTATTTGCTGCCTGCGTTGCAGCATCTGCTGGATTTTCCGCGTAAGAAATCAGGTCCGCCGCGTATTCTGATCCTCACCCCGACCCGTGAACTGGCGATGCAGGTTACCGATCATGCCCGTGAGCTGGCGAAGAATACCCACCTGGATATCGCAACCATTACCGGCGGTGTGGCCTATATGAACCACGCCGAAGTATTCAGTGAGAACCAGGATATCGTCGTTGCGACGACCGGGCGTCTGCTGCAATACATCAAAGAAGAGAACTTCGACTGCCGTGCGGTTGAAACCTTAATTCTTGACGAAGCTGACCGTATGCTGGATATGGGCTTTGCGCAGGATATCGAACACATTGCCGGTGAGACCCGCTGGCGTAAGCAGACTATGCTCTTCTCCGCGACGCTGGAAGGCGATGCAATTAAAGATTTTGCTGAGCGTCTTCTGGAGGACCCAGTTGAGGTTTCCGCCACCCCGTCCACCCGCGAGCGCAAGAAGATCCATCAGTGGTACTACCGCGCCGATGATATTCAGCATAAAACCGCGCTGCTGATCCACCTGCTGAAACAGCCTGAAGCCACCCGCTCTATCGTCTTTGTACGGAAACGTGAGCGTGTGCACGAGCTGGCGACCTGGCTGCGTGAAGCGGGTATCAATAACTGCTATCTCGAAGGCGAGATGGTGCAGATTAAACGTAACGAAGCGATCAAACGTCTGACCGATGGCCGCGTGAACGTGCTGGTGGCGACCGACGTTGCTGCGCGCGGTATTGATATTCCTGATGTCAGCCACGTGTTCAACTTCGATCTGCCGCGCACTGCGGATACCTATCTCCACCGCATTGGCCGTACCGGTCGTGCCGGGCGTAAAGGGACAGCCATTTCGCTGGTCGAAGCGCATGACCATCTGCTGCTGCAAAAAATTGGTCGTTACGTTGAAGAGCCGCTGAAGGCCCGCGTGATCGACGAACTGCGTCCGAGCACCCGTGCGCCGAGCGAAAAAATGACGGGCAAACCGTCCAAGAAAGTGCTCGCTAAACGTGCCGAGAAAAAGGCGAAAGAGAAAGAGAAACCGCGCGTGAAGCAACGCCACCGTGATACCAAAAACGTGGGCAAGCGTCGTAAGCCTAGCGGCAGCGCGCCGGTGACACAGAAAGAAGAGTAATAAAAAAGCCGGGTTCTAACCCGGCTTTTTTTATCTGTACGCTGGTAACGATTACAGGCTGGCAGTAAAGGTACGGGCAATAACGTCGCGCTGCTGTTCGGCAGTCAGTGAGTTAAAGCGTACCGCGTAGCCAGAAACACGGATGGTCAGCTGCGGATATTTTTCCGGATGCTTAACAGCATCTTCCAGCGTTTCACGACGCAGCACGTTAACGTTCAGATGCTGACCGCCTTCAACGCGGACTTCAGGTTTGATTTCCATAGGGATTTCGCGGTATTCGAACTCGCCCAGCGCGTTAACCTGAACAACTTCATCTTCAGCAAAGCCTGCTTTTGCGCATACGCAACGCGCTTCGCCTTTCTCGCTGTCCAGCAGCCAGAAAGAGTTCAGCAGGTCGTCGTTTGCAGCTTTAGTAATCTGGATACCAGTAATCATGTGATGTCTCCCTTACACTACAATATTGGGTGTCGCCCGTTCGTCCGGGCAATTGGTAAAACCATTGTTGCTTGAGTGTATATATATCAGTCAAACCCTCGCCATTCCTTGACTTAAATCAACAAAAACCACACCAGTAAAAGGGTGATAAACGGAGATTATTGTTTTATATCAATTTTAACCTCGCAATTGGCTTCAAAATTCCGTGTAAATTTTCAATATTTTTCAGTGCAATGACATTTTTGGCTCGCCAGTTTTGTTCCCTCGTCATATGCAGTTAAGCTAAAGACAGTGAAAATTCGCAGGAGAGCGAGATGACAGCACCTTTAACCTGGCACGACGTACTGGCCGATGAAAAAAAACAGCCTTACTTCGTTAATACTCTGAATACCGTTGCCGCGGAACGTCAGGACGGCATCACCATCTATCCGCCCCAGAAAGATGTGTTCAACGCCTTTCGTTTTACCGAGCTGGCAGATGTCAAAGTGGTTATCCTGGGACAGGATCCCTACCACGGACCGGGTCAGGCACACGGCCTGGCGTTTTCTGTGCGTCCGGGCGTTGCTATCCCCCCTTCCCTGCTGAATATGTATAAGGAGCTGGAAGCCTCCGTACCGGGGTTTACCCGACCTTCACATGGTTACCTGGAAAGCTGGGCGCGTCAGGGCGTTCTGTTGCTCAACACCGTGCTGACGGTTCGCGCCGGGCAGGCCCATTCTCATGCCAGCCTCGGGTGGGAGACATTTACCGACAAGGTCATCAGCCTGATTAACCAGCACCGGGAAGGCGTGGTCTTTTTGCTCTGGGGATCGCATGCGCAGAAGAAAGGGTCGATCATTGATACTCAGCGCCATCATGTGCTGAAAGCGCCGCACCCGTCACCGCTGTCAGCCCATCGCGGCTTTTTTGGCTGCAATCATTTTGTGCTGGCGAATGAGTGGCTGGAGAAACAGGGCGAAACGCCGATTGACTGGATGCCGGAGTTACCGGCTGAAAGCGAGTAAGTTGTTGTAGGCCGGGTAAGGCGAAGCCGCCACCCGGCACATTGCCCGGCGGCGCTACGCTTGCCGGGCCTACGAACGACGAACAAAGCGGGATTATGCTTTGTTCTGACGCCACCATTCCGCCAGCAGAACGCCGGTCGCAACGGATACGTTGAGGCTTTCTACATTGCCGGTGCCATCGATAGAGACGCTCAGATCGGCGCTGGAGAGTGCCGCATCGGAGAGACCATCGCGCTCCTGACCCAACACCAGCACCATCTTACGGGGCAGTGTCGCTTTAAACAGCGGCGTGGTGCCTTTGTGGCTGGAGGTGGTCACGATGGCATAGCCCGCCTGACGGAACTGCTCAATCGCTTCCAGCACGCTGTCGCCAGTGATCGGCTGAACGTGCTCCGCGCCGCCTTCCGCCGTACGGATTGCTGCGCCGGATTCCAGCAGAGCCGCATCCTGCAACAGAACGCCTTTCACGCCGAAGTGGGCACAGCTGCGCATCATGGCGCCGAGGTTGTGCGGGTTACCCACGTCTTCCAGGGCCAGCACGCAATCATCTTCGCCAGCCTGGCTGACCCACTGCTTAACGGTGGTACCGTTACGTTTCTTAATCAGGAAGCAGACGCCACCATGGTGTTCGGTGCCAGACGCTTTGGTGATCTCAGCATCGTCCACCACATGGTAGGCTTTGCGGTTGGCCGCCATCCAGCGCAGCGCTTCTTTGAAACGCGGCGTGACGCTCTGGATGAACCAGGCGCGCACGATGCAATCAGGACGGCTCTGGAACAGGGCCTGACAGGCGTTTTCGCCATAGACGCGCGTCTCTTCGGCACGCTGACGGCGGATCACTTCCGGATCGATAACCGTTTTACCGGCCATGCTGCCGTGATCGACGGGCGCTGTGGACTCGTCGCCCGGCGCGCGGGAGACGGTACGCCACGGTGAGGCGTCGCGGCTAAAATCGTCGCGTTTGAAATCATCACGCTTACGGTCGTCACGTTTGCGGTCATCACCGCGGCTGCTTCTCTCATCGCGGGCGGGGCGACGGCCACCGTCTGCACGAGATGGCCCTGGACGTCCGCCACCTTTTCCGGTACGCGGATTTTGGGTGCGTTTATCAGAGTCATCGTCACTGCGGACATACATCACTTTGACCTTGCCGCTTTTGTTTTTCAGTTCGTCGTTCATGCTTTTCTCCACCAGCGCTGCGCGAAGCGCGCAGATTACCCGATGTCCCGGCGCATAGCCATTACTTCGTATAAAAGCCTGTGACTATTGTTCTCATTGAACAAAACGCATTGTCGTTTCAAACAGGGTCGTTGATAATATGTAACATATTGGAAACATAACCGGCATGTTGCCGATTTGTCCCCCTGCTCTACCTGAGGTTAGTTATGAATACCGTATGTGCCAACTGCCAGGCTCTTAACCGCATTCCGGAAGATCGCATTGATGACGGAGCAAAATGCGGACGCTGCGGTCATGAATTGTTCGATGGTGACGTGATTAATGCTACCGGCGAAACTCTGGATAAACTGCTGAAGGATGATCTGCCGGTTGTTGTAGACTTCTGGGCACCCTGGTGCGGCCCTTGCCGTAACTTTGCGCCGATCTTTGAAGATGTCGCCGAAGAGCGTAGCGGTAAAATGCGTTTTGTGAAAGTGAACACCGAAGCTGAGCGCGAACTGAGCTCCCGCTTCCGCATTCGTAGTATCCCGACCATTATGATTTTCAAAAATGGTGAAGTCGTCGATATGCTCAATGGTGCCGTTCCGAAAGCACCTTTTGATAGCTGGCTGAACGAATCCCTCTGACATTCCGGGGCACGTAACTTGTGCCCCGCCCTCGCCTCTGCGAGAATGGCGTTTTTTCTGCGCTCCTTCCCATGACTGATAACGCCGTACTGCAACTGCGCGCCCAACGCCTGGCGCGTGCGACTCGCCCTTTTCTTGCCCGTGGTAACCGCATTCGTCGCTGTCAGCGCTGTCTGCTGCCGCTCAGGCAGTGTCTCTGCGCGACGCTGGCGCCCAGCCATGCTCAAAGCCGTTTCTGCCTGGTGATGTTCGATACCGAACCGATGAAGCCCAGCAACACCGGACGGCTGATCGCCGATATTCTACCGGATACCGCAGCCTTCCAGTGGTCACGCACTGAGCCACCTCAGGCGCTGCTCGATCTGGTCGCCAGCCCCGACTATCAACCGATGGTAGTGTTTCCGGCCTCCTACGCCGGTGAGACGCGCCAGGTAATTACCGCGCCCTCCGCCGGCAAACCGCCGCTGTTTATCATGCTGGATGGCACCTGGACTGAAGCGCGTAAAATGTTTCGCAAAAGCCCCTATCTGGATGCGCTGCCGGTGATCTCCGTCGATTTGTCGCGCGTCTCGGCTTACCGGCTGCGTGAAGCCCACGCAGAAGGCCAGTATTGTACTGCCGAAGTGGCCATTGCCCTGCTGGATCTGGCGGGGGACGTTCAGGCGGCAGGCGCCCTGGGCGATCACTTCTCACGCTTTCGCGAACGTTATCTGGCCGGAAAAACCATTCATAAGGGAAGCATCACAGCGGCGGAGCCGGAAAGCGTTTAAAATCATCAGGTCACTCGCCTTTTCAGGAGATCTGTATGAGCCAGCGCGGGCTAGAAGCCTTACTCCGCCCTAAATCCATAGCCGTGATTGGCGCGTCGATGAAGCCTGAACGCGCCGGTTATCTGATGATGCGTAACCTGCTCGCTGGCGGCTTTAATGGCCCGATACTGCCGGTTACCCCCGCGTATAAGGCGGTGTTGGGTGTCCTTGCCTGGCCGGATGTGGAGAGCCTGCCCTTCATTCCCGATCTCGCGGTGCTCTGCACCCACGCCCGACGTAACATCGCCCTGCTCGACGCGCTGGGGAAGAAGGGCTGCAAAACCTGCATTATTCTCTCTTCGCCCCCTGAACAACAGGCGGAGCTGCTGGCCTGCGCGACGCGCTACCAGATGCGACTGCTGGGGCCAAACAGTCTGGGTCTGCTGGCACCGTGGCAGGGGCTGAATGCCAGCTTTTCTCCCGTCCCGATACGTAAAGGCAAGCTGGCCTTTATTTCCCAGTCGGCGGCGGTCTCTAATACCATCCTCGACTGGGCCCAGCAGCGCGAAATGGGCTTTTCCTATTTCATTGCGCTGGGCGACGGTCTGGACATTGACGTTGACGAGCTGCTGGATTTTCTGGCGCGCGATAGCAAAACCAGCGCCATCTTGCTCTATCTTGAGCATCTCAGCGACGCGCGACGCTTCGTCTCGGCAGCCCGTAGCGCTTCACGCAACAAACCGATTCTGGTGATCAAAAGCGGGCGTAGCCCGGCCGCCCAGCGTCTTTTGCATTCTCATTCAGGCATGGATCCGGCATGGGATGCCGCTATCCAGCGTGCCGGCTTGCTGCGTGTTCAGGACACCCACGAACTCTTTTCCGCTGTCGAAACGCTCAGCCATATGCGCCCGCTGCGCGGGGAACGGCTGATGATCATCAGTAACGGGGCCGCACCGGCCGCGCTGGCGCTGGATGAACTGTGGCTGCGTAACGGTAAGCTGGCCACACTCAGCGAAGAGACAATGCAGCGCCTGCGTGAGGCATTGCCGTCCGGCGTGGAGCCGGGTAATCCACTCGACTTACGCGACGATGCCAGCAGCGAGCACTATCTCATGGCACTCACTATCCTGCTGGACAGCCAGGATTTTGATGCCCTGATGGTTATTCACTCCCCTAGTGCCGTAGCCCCGGGCAGCGAAAGCGCTCGTGCGCTGATTGATATTGTGAAGAAGCATCCGCGTGGAAAGTATGTGTCGCTTCTGACCAACTGGTGCGGTGAATTTTCATCTCAGGAGGCGCGACGTCTGTTTAGCGAGGCTGGCCTCCCCACTTACCGTACCCCGGAAGGCACTATCACCGCTTTTATGCATATGGTGGAGTACCGGCGCAATCAGAAACAGCTGCGGGAGACGCCTGCCCTGCCGGGAAACCTGACCGCCAATACGGGTCATGCTCACGACCTGTTGCAGCGTGCCATTGATGACGGCGCGCGTTCGCTGGATACCCATGAGGTACAGCCGATCCTCACCGCCTATGGCCTGCATACACTGCCCACCTGGATCGCCAGCGACAGCGCGGAAGCGGTGCATATTGCCGAGCAGATCGGTTATCCGGTAGCACTGAAACTGCGTTCGCCAGATATCCCGCATAAATCTGAAGTTCAGGGGGTGATGTTGTATCTGCGTACCGCGGCGGAAGTCCAGCAGGCGGCGGATGCCATTATCGATCGCGTTAAAATGGCCTGGCCCCAGGCGCGGATCCACGGCCTGCTGGTGCAGAGCATGGCTAATCGTGCCGGCGCGCAGGAGCTACGGGTGGTAGTGGAACACGATCCGGTCTTCGGTCCGCTGATTATGCTGGGCGAAGGGGGCGTGGAGTGGCGCCCTGAAGAGCAGGCGGTGGTTGCCCTGCCGCCCCTGAACATGAACCTGGCGCGTTATCTGGTGATTCAGGGGATTAAGAGCAAAAAGATCCGTGGACGCAGTGCCTTAAGACCGCTGGATATCGCCGCCCTGAGCCAGTTCCTGGTGCAGGTATCGAACCTGATTGTCGATAGCCCGGAAATCCAGCGTCTGGATATTCATCCTTTACTGGTATCCGGCAGCGAACTGACGGCGCTGGATGTGACGATGGATGTGGCGGCCTATACCGGCGATCGCGAAAGCCGGCTTGCTATTCGCCCTTACCCCCATCAGCTTGAAGAGTGGGTGGAGATGAAAAATGGCGAACTGTCGCTGTTCCGCCCTATCCTTCCAGAAGATGAACCCCAGCTTCAGCGCTTTATCGCCCAGGTCACAAAAGAAGATTTGTATTACCGCTACTTTAGCGAAATCAACGAATTTACCCACGAAGATTTAGCCAATATGACGCAGATCGACTACGATCGGGAAATGGCTTTCGTTGCTGTCCGACGCACTGAAGAGGGCGATGAAATCCTTGGCGTCACACGTGCCATCTCCGATCCTGATAACGTTGATGCGGAGTTTGCGGTGCTTGTTCGCTCCGATCTGAAAGGTCTTGGGCTGGGAAGACGATTACTCGAAAAACTGATCAGTTATACGCGCGATCACGGACTGATCCGCCTCAATGGCATTACCATGCCTAACAACCGTGGCATGGTCGCCCTGGCGCGAAAGCTGGGCTTTACCGTTGATATCCAGCTTGAAGATGGGATCGTCGGGTTGACTCTGCAGCTTATGCCATCAGGTAAACAAGAGTAAGGTACTGGAAATGTTGACCACTTTAAACGGCACTGGTGGTATGATTGCCCGCTTCTGTTGTCTACATAGTACATATAATCCTTCAATGAACAGAGAAGAAACGCACTGTGATGTTGTCAAAATTTAAGCGTAATAAACATCAACAACACCTTGCTCAACTACCGAAGATTTCTCAGTCAGTTGATGATGTAGAGTTTTTTTATGCTCCCGCCGACTTTCGGGAGACGCTACTGGAAAAAATTGCCAGCGCAACGCATCGTATCTGCATTATCGCGCTTTATCTTGAACAGGATGAGGGCGGCAGCGCCATTTTACGCGCCGTGTACGAAGCCAAACGCCAGCGCCCTGAGCTGGATGTCCGTATCCTGGTCGACTGGCATCGCGCCCAGCGCGGTCGTATTGGCGCCGCTGCGTCCAACACCAATGCCGACTGGTATTGCCGCATGGCGCAGGAAAACCCTGGCGTAGATGTCCCCGTTTATGGTGTTCCTGTTAACACCCGCGAAGCTCTGGGCGTTCTCCATTTCAAAGGCTTTATCATTGATGACAGCGTGCTCTATAGCGGCGCGAGTCTGAACGATGTCTATCTGCATCAACTAGATAAATACCGTTACGATCGTTATCACCTGGTGCGTAATGCCCGCATGGCTGACGTCATGTTTGAGTGGGTGGACCAACATCTGGTGCATGGCCGCGGCGTGAATCGGCTTGACGATCCGCAGCGACCAAAAAGCCCGGAGATCAAAAATGAGATCCGCCTTTTCCGTCAGGAACTGCGCGATGCCATGTTCCATTTCCAGGGCGATGCCGATAATGAACAGCTTGCAGTGACCCCACTGGTTGGGCTGGGTAAATCCAGCCTGCTCAACAAGACCATCTTCCATCTGATGCCGTGTACAGAACATAAGCTGACCATCTGTACACCGTACTTCAACCTGCCGGCGGTGCTGGTGCGTAACATCATTCAGCTGTTACGCGACGGTAAAAAGGTGGAAATTATCGTTGGCGATAAAACCGCGAACGATTTCTTCATTCCTGAAGATCAGCCGTTTAAGATCATCGGCGCCCTGCCTTATCTCTATGAGATCAACCTGCGCCGCTTCCTGAGTCGCCTGCAGTACTATGTGAATACCGATCAGCTGGTTGTGCGTCTGTGGAAAGATGAAGACAACAGCTATCACCTGAAAGGCATGTGGGTTGATGATGAATGGATGCTGCTGACGGGCAATAACCTCAATCCACGCGCGTGGCGACTGGATCTTGAAAATGCGATTTTGATCCACGATCCCCGCCAGGAGCTGGCTGCTCCGCGCGACCGTGAACTGGATCTGATCCGCACGCACACCACTGTAGTGAACCATTACCGCGATCTGCAAAGTATCGCTGACTATCCGGTGAAAGTGCGTAAGCTAATTCGCCGTTTACGTCGCATCCGAATCGACCGGTTGATTAGCCGCATCCTGTAATCTTCAGCCCTGTCATTGACGGGGCTTTTTTATGGAGGTCGTTGTGCGTTATTTGCTGTTAATGGGCTGCCTGGTTTTGGGCGGATGCAGCCATATGGCTCAGGATAGCTGGTCGGGTCAGGATAAGGCGCAACACTTTTTAGCCTCGGCGATGCTCTCGGCTGCGGGTAATGAATATGCACAGCGCCAGGGCTACAGCCGCGACCGCAGCGCTGCATACGGCCTGATGTTTTCGGTCAGTCTGGGGGCATCGAAAGAGCTCTGGGACAGCCGCCCGGCAGGGAGCGGCTGGAGCTGGAAAGATTTTGCCTGGGACATAGCCGGTGCGACTACCGGCTATGCCGTCTGGCAGATGGCGGATCATTAAAGACGCACGCCTTTCCCTTTGCGGTGCAGCATTAAAGAAACCATAAATGCCAGCGCCCCCATCAGCGTGACGTACCAGAAAAAGATTGCCTCACTCCCCACCGATTTTAATGACAGGGCTACATATTCCGCTGAGCCGCCAAACAGCGCGTTAGCCACCGCATAAGATAACCCAACGCCCAGTGCACGCACCTGAGCCGGAAACATCTCTGCCTTAAGAATGCCGCTGATCGAGGTGTAAAAACTGGCAATGACCAATGCGACCATCACCAGTGCAAAAGCGGCATAAGGAGATGTGACATGCTGGAGTGCAGTGAGAATGGGCACAGTACATATTGCCGACAACCCGCCGAAAATCAGCATTGAGCTACGACGACCGATTCTATCCGACAGCGCACCGATAATGGGCTGGATGAGCATAAAGACAAAGAGCGCCACCGTCATGACCATGCTCGCCACGTTAGCGTGCATACCCGTTGTATTAACCAGATACTTCTGCATATAGGTAGTGAAGGTATAGAAGGTGAGCGAACCGCCAGCCGTAAAGCCGAGCACCATTAAAAAGGCCTTCCGGTTACGCCACAAGCCCTTAAAAGAACCTGCCTCTTTTAACGTCCTTACCTCTTTACGCGACGTTTCGTCCAGCTGACGGCGCAGCCACAGCGCCACAATGGCAAGGAGGGCGCCAAGCGCAAAAGGAATACGCCATCCCCAGGCACGGAGATCTTCATCACTCAGAACCTGTTGCAGGATCACGACGGCCAGAATTGCCAGGAGCTGTCCCCCGATCAGGGTGACGTACTGAAATGAGGCATAAAAGCCTTTACGCCCTTCCACGGCAACTTCACTCATATATGTCGCGCTTGTGCCATATTCCCCCCCAACGGAAAGTCCCTGGAACAAACGCGCCAACAGCAGTAAGGCTGGAGCCCAAGTGCCGATAGTGTCATAGCCCGGAAGGCAGGCGATAACCAGGGAGCCGAAACACATCATGCAGACGGAGATCAGCATGGACGTTTTTCGCCCCTTTCGATCGGCAATACGCCCAAAGAGCCAGCCGCCGATTGGACGCATCAAAAAGCCTGCGGCGAAAACGCCTGCAGTTTGCAGAAGCTGGGTAGTGGTGTTGCCGGATGGGAAGAAGATATGGGCAAAATAGAGCGAGCAAAACGAGTAAACGTAAAAGTCGAACCATTCAACCAGATTGCCTGAAGATGCGCCGACGATTGCCCAAATCCTGCGGCGAGTATCGTCCTCTGCCAGTTTTTTACTATCCGTATCTGTACTTGCTACGGTTTCTGTCATTTTAAATCCCCTGTCTTACAATGCGGGCCAAAGCACCCACTCCAGTAAAACCAGATTTAAAATTTAACGTTAGGTAAAATAATTGTTTCTATTATGTTTCATTTAATTTTGTTATCTCCGTCACAAAATGCGTCCTGGCACGGATAACATCATCAGCCCCACTTTTTTTGATGCGCTTGTTTTCTCTGTAAATAATCCTCATCGGCGCGAATTTTGTCCCACCATCCTTTGAATACTTTTGCGGCTTCGGCTTTAACGGGATCGTGATCCAGTGGACGAACATTGCGTTCATCATCGTACTTTTTTCCGCCTTTGTGGTTGGCGTAGCGTCTGGCGCGGGTATATCCCATCTGGATGAATTTTCTGGCCATATCCATGCCCACAAAATCGTCTTGCTGACGGTATTGCTCAAAGAGTGCGTATATTTCCTGCGCAGATTTTGTCGCAACCTCAGCATTTTTGTATCGCCAGTAGGGCAGAATTTCGCTTTTGTAAGGTTCAACCAGCAGAACGCCTTGTTCTCCCCGCCCTACCTGGTAAAGCTCAGGATGGTCGCGAAAGTTTATGTTGGCGAAATCTTGTTGATAGTTAAAGGGGGGGTTCGGCAAAATAACCTCGCTGACGATGCGTATCTTGTTATTTTAGCCAGAGATTGTTGATTGTGCCCGCCAGGGTGGAAAAGCAAAAAACCCCGCACCATAAGGTACGGGGTTTTTTAATTTGATGCCTGGCAGTTCCCTACTCTCGCATGGGGAGACCCCACACTACCATCGGCGCTACGGCGTTTCACTTCTGAGTTCGGCATGGGGTCAGGTGGGACCACCGCGCTACAG